>NZ_DASQNP010000180.1:0-5589 GCF_035644915.1 Streptomyces sp. | reverse complement strand
GCCCGCCGCCCCAGCGCCGGCCGGGTCCTGGTGGACGGCCGGCCCCTGCGCCCCGGCAGCGTCACCGCCGCCGTCCGGGCCGGGCTCGGCCTGGCGCCCGAGGAGCGCAAGGCCCAGGGCCTGCTGATGCTCGAATCCGTCACCCGCAACGTGACGCTGCCCTCGCTGCCCCGCTTCGCCCGCGGGGGCTGGCTCGACCGCACGCGCGAGCGGGCCGCCGCCCACGCGACCGTCCGCGAGCTGTCGCTGCGCCCGGACGACCCCGACCGCCCGGTGCGCACCCTCTCCGGCGGCAACCAGCAGAAGGCCGTCCTGGCGCGCTGGCTGCTGCGCGACTGCCGCGTCCTGCTGCTGGACGAGCCCACCCGCGGCGTCGACGTCGGCGCCCGCGCCGAACTGTACGCGGTGATCCGCCGGCTGGCCGACACGGGCCGGGCCGTCCTGCTGGTCTCCAGCGAGGTGCCCGAGGTCCTGGGCCTGGCCGACCGGGTGCTGGTGCTGCGCGAGGGCCGGGTCGTCCACACCGCTCCGGCCCGGGAGCTCGACGAACACCGGGTCCTCGATCTCGTCATGGAAGGGAGCACGCCGTGCTGAGCGCCACGCCCACCGGAGAACCCACCGGGGAGAAGACCGCTCCCTCCGCACCACCCGGCAGGAACGGGGCCAGGAGCAGGACCGGGACCGCCCGCGTGGACCTGCACCACCTGTCGCTGCTCGGCGTCCTGGCCGCGCTGGTGGTCGTCGGGGCCATCACCTCCCCCGAGCAGTTCCTGAGCACCGACAACCTCCAGCTCATCCTCACCCAGGCGTCCGTCATCGGCGTCGTCACCGTCGGCGTCACCTTCGTGATCATCGGGGGCGGCATCGACCTGTCCGTGGGCGCGATCGTCGCCCTGGCCTCGGTGTGGGCGACCACGGTCGCCACCCAGGACTTCGGCCTGGGCGGGATGCTGCTGTGCGCCCTGCTGGTGGGGCTCGGCTGCGGGCTGGTCAACGGCGTGCTCGTCGCCTACGGGCCGATGGTCCCCTTCATCGCCACCCTGGCGATGCTCGCCTCCGCCCGCGGCCTGGCCCTGCAGATCAGCGACGGCAAGACCCAGGTCGTCGAGGTCCAGGCCGTGCTCGACCTGGGCCTGCGCGACGCCTACGTGCTGGGCGTGCCGCCGCTGGTGCTGGTCTTCGCCGCCGTCACGGTCGCGGGCTGGCTGCTGCTGGGCCGCACCACCTTCGGCCGCCGCACCGTGGCCGTCGGCGGGAACGCCGAGGCGGCCCGGCTGGCGGGCATCGACGTCAAGCGCCAGCGGCTGCTGCTGTACCTGCTGTCCGGGCTGTGCTGCGGCATCGCCGCCTTCATGCTGATCGTCCTCACCGGCTCCGGCCAGAACACCAACGGAAACCTCTACGAACTCGACGCCATCGCCGCCGCGATCATCGGCGGCACCCTGCTCAGCGGCGGCCGCGGCACCATCACCGGCTCCGTCCTGGGCGTCCTGGTCTTCACCACCATCACCAACCTGTTCGCGCTCAACAACCTCCAGAGCGACGTCCAGCAGATCGCCAAGGGCGCGATCATCGTCGCCGCCGTCCTGGTCCAGCACCGCACCGCGCGCTCCGGGGCCTCCTAGCCGGCCCGGTACGCCCCCGCCCCGTCAGACACCCCGCACAGCCCGCACGCCCGAGTCGAAGGGTCCAGCCATGCCCACACCCTCCCTGCCCAGCCGCAGAGGTCTGCTGTTCGGCACCGCCGCCGTCTCCGCCGGTGCCCTCCTCACCACCGGCTGCACCAGCAACGAGAGCAACGACAGCAAGGACGCCGACGCCCGGCAGGCCGACGTCGCCCAGGACAAGCCGGGCAAGAAGGTCACCATCGGCTTCGCCGGGCCGCAGGCCGACCACGGCTGGCTCAACGCCATCAACGAGAACGCGACCAGCCGCGCCGAGAAGTACTCCGACGTCACCCTGGTGACCACCGAGGGGTCCAACGACACCGCCCAGCAGATCGGCCAGGTCGAGACCCTGATCAACAAGAAGGTGGACGTCCTGGTCATCCTCCCGGCCGACGGCAAGGCCCTCACCCAGGTGGGGCTCAAGGCCATGCGGGCGGGCATCCCCGTGGTCAACCTCGACCGGATCTTCGCCTCCCCGCAGGCGTACCGCTGCTGGATCGGCGGCGACAACTACGGCATGGGCCTCAACGCCGGGCGGTACATCGGCGAGCGGCTGAAGGACAAGAAGAACGCCAAGGTCGTCGAACTGGCGGGCATGGACAACCTGGAACTGACCCGGCAGCGCACCCAGGGCTTCGACGACGCGCTGAAGAACTACCCCAACATCAAGAAGGTGGCCCGCCAGGCGGCCGAGTTCACCGTCGAGTCCGGCCAGGCCAAGATGTCCCAACTGCTGCGTGCCGTACCCGAGTTCGACGCCCTGTGGAACCACGACGACGACCAGGGCGTCGGTGCCGAACGCGCCATCCAGCAGGCCGGGCGCGACGAGTTCTTCATGGTCGGCGGCGCCGGCTCCAAGCACGCCATGGACGCCATCAGGGCGGACAACACCGTGCTGAAGGCCACCGTGCTCTACCCGCCCACCATGGCCGCCTCCGCCATCGACCTCGCCCGCGCCCTCGGCCAGGGCAAGGGCGTCAACGGGTTGGCGGAGTTCGAGATCCCGGCCTCGCTCACCCTCTACTCCGCCGTCGTCACCAAGGACAACGTCGAGGAGTACCTGCCGACCGGCTTCGTGTAGACCTCAGGCGGCCCCCGCGGCGGGGCACTCCCCGCCGCGGATCCGACGGTGCGGACGACGATTTGGAGCTCCCATGCATTCTTCCGGCAACGAGAGCAAGCGGCCCACCCTCGGCGTGGGCATGGTGGGGTACGCCTTCATGGGCGCCGCCCACTCCCAGGGCTGGCGCACCGCGGGCCGGGTCTTCGACCTGCCGCTCGACCCGGTCATGGCCGCCGTCTGCGGCCGCGACCCGGACGCGGTGCGCGCCGCGGCGGACAGGCTCGGCTGGGCCGCCGCCGAGACCGACTGGCGCGCGCTGATCGCCCGCGACGACGTCCAGCTCGTCGACATCTGCACCCCCGGCAGCAGCCACGCCGACATCGCGATCGCCGCCCTGGAGGCGGGCAAGCACGTCCTGTGCGAGAAGCCGATGGCCAACAGCGTGGCGGAGGCCGAGAGCATGGCCGAGGCCGCCCGCGCCGCCCGGGCCCGCGGCCAGATCGCCATGGTCGGCTTCAACTACCGGCGCGTGCCCGCCCTGGCCTTCGCCCGCCGGCTGGTCGCCGAAGGCCGCCTGGGCACCCTGCGCCACGTCCGCGTCCAGTACCTGCAGGACTGGCTGGTGGACCCCGGCTTCCCGCTGACCTGGCGGCTGCGCCGGGAGCAGGCCGGCTCCGGCGCGCTGGGCGACATCGGCTCCCACGCCGTCGACATCGCCCAGCACCTGGCCGGCGAACCGCTGACCGGGGTCTCCGCCCTCACCGAGACCTTCGTACGGCACCGGCCCCTGCCCGAGGGGGCCGCCGCGGGCCTGTCGGGCACCGGCGGCGCCGGGCGCGGCGAGGTGACCGTGGACGACGCCGCGCTGTTCACCGGACGCCTGGCCTCCGGGGCGCTCGCCTCCTTCGAGGCCACCCGCTTCGCCACCGGCCGCAAGAACGCGCTGCGCGTCGAGCTCAACGGGGAGCGCGGCTCGCTCGCCTTCGACCTCGAACGCCTCAACGAGCTCTCCTTCCACGACCACGCCGAACGCGCCTCCTCCTCGGGCTTCCGGCGCATCCTCGTCACCGAGCCCGACCACCCCTACCTGGAGGGCTGGTGGCCGCCCGGCCACGGCCTGGGCTACGAGCACACCTTCGTCCACCAGGCAGCCGACCTGGTGCGCGCCATCGCCGCCGGGGAGCAGCCGGAGCCGTCCTTCGACGACGGGCTCCAGGTGCAGCGGGTCCTCGCGGCCGTCGAGGAGAGCGCCGAGAAGAACTCCGTCTACACGCCCGTACCGCCGGCGTCGCCGGTGGCCCCCGTACCCGCCTGACGTGCCCTTGCAAGGAGGCACCGTGCCCCGACCCTTCACCCTGTTCACCGGACAGTGGGCGGACCTGCCGCTGGAGGAGGTCTGCCGCCTGGCCCGCGACTTCGGCTACGACGGGCTCGAACTCGCCTGCTGGGGAGACCACTTCGAGGTGGACCGGGCCCTGAACGAGCCCGGCTACCTCGACGGGCGCCGCGCGCTGCTGGAGAAGTACGGCCTGAAGTGCTGGGCGGTCTCCAACCACCTGGTGGGCCAGGCGGTGTGCGACGCCATCATCGACGAGCGCCACCGGGCCATCCTGCCCGCCCGGATCTGGGGCGACGGCGAACCGGAGGGGGTGCGGCAGCGGGCCGCCGCCGAGATGGCCGACACCGCCCGCGCCGCCGCCGCGTTCGGGGTGCGCACCGTCATCGGCTTCACCGGCTCGGCCATCTGGCACCTGGTCGCGATGTTCCCGCCCGTGCCGGAGGCCATGATCGAGCGCGGCTACGCCGACTTCGCCGAGCGCTGGAACCCGGTCCTGGACGTCTTCGACGCCGAGGGCGTCCGCTTCGCCCACGAGGTCCACCCCGGGGAGATCGCCTACGACTACTGGACCACCCACCGGGCGCTGGAGGCCGTCGACCACCGCCCGGCCTTCGGGCTGAACTTCGACCCCAGCCACTTCGTCTGGCAGGACCTGGACCCGGTCGGCTTCCTGTACGACTTCCGGGACCGGATCTACCACGTCGACTGCAAGGAGGCCCGGCGCCGGCTGGACGGCCGCAACGGCCGCCTCGGCTCCCACCTGCCCTGGGGCGACCCCCGGCGCGGCTGGGACTTCGTCTCGGCCGGGCACGGCGACGTGGCCTGGGAGGACGTGTTCCGGATGCTGCGCTCGATCGGTTACGAGGGGCCGATCTCGGTGGAGTGGGAGGACGCCGGAATGGACCGCCTCCAGGGCGCGCCCGAGGCACTGGCCCGGCTGAAGGCGTACGACTACGAGCCCCCCAGCGCCTCCTTCGACGCCGCCTTCGGAAGCGACTGACGGCTCCGGCAGGGGCCGGTGACAGCCCGGCGGCGCGGCGCGCCGCCGGGCGGCTCGGCCCTGCCCTAGCCTTTGTCCAGAAAAAAGAAGAAGTTCACGTTCAGCGCTTCAAAGGGGTTACCGGATCGGGTGGAGCCCGTTACGGTCCTTTTGAGATGTACCGGTCATAGAACCGTGCCCCTCCCCCCGACCGGCCCCGGCGCGACGGCGCGCGCCTGTCACACACCGTCATCCCCCCGGAGGACACAACGTGCACAGGAAACGGCCCAGACTCCGCAAGGCCCTCGCGGCCCTCACGAGCACCCTCCTCGCCGGCGCGACCTTCGCGCTCACCGCCCCGCCCGCCGGTGCCGCCCCTGACCGGCTCGCCGCCACCGACGCCGCGGCCGAGGAGTTCCAGCAGGTCACCCTCGCCAAGGGCGTGGCGGAGACGGGCGAGCCGATGAACCTGGCGGTGCTGCCCGACCGATCGGTGCTGCACACCTCGCGCGACGGCACGCTCCGGATCACCGACGCGAAC
>NZ_DASQNP010000179.1:0-14804 GCF_035644915.1 Streptomyces sp. | reverse complement strand
CGCCGGAAGGCGGTGCGCATGGAAGTCCCCCCGTCCGTCCTGCTGTTCCCCTGTGGGCAGTGTCGTCCGGAACGCCGGCGGTGAACCCCGGAAGGCGCCGGTTCAGAGCGGAATCTGAGGTTGGCGGCCGGACCGGGCGCGAGGCCGGGCAGCCGGTGGTCGCGCCCGCAGCGGGCTCACTCCTCCTCCGGGGCCGGTGTCCAGCCGTCCGAGCCCAGCGGATAGACGTACGAGGGACGCCCCCGGGCGCCGCTGGTGCGGAACGGCGCACCGCGGTCGTCGATGCGGAGCGTCCCGTGCCGGTCGCCGCTGGACCACTCCAGCTCCAGGTACCAGCGGACGTCGTACGCGTCCGTGCGTGCGGCGACGTACAGCACCTCGGGGTCGCTCTCGCTCACCTTGTAGGGGAAGTCCCGCCGGCCGGCGGGTTCGGCGTCCGGACGACTCGCATCCAGGTCCACGCCGAAGTGCCGGGCGGGGACATCGCCGCCGCAGCCGACGCCCGTGCCGTAGTCGTTCCACGCCAGAGGCGCCCTCCTGTCGGCCACGCGCACGTGGAGGTCCTTGAGGACGACCGTCTCCTCGCCCGTGCCCTGGACGGTCAGCTCCACGTACTGGCTGCCGGAGGAGACCGCGCCGGTGTCGGCCACCCAGCCGGGGGCGCCCGGCGCGAAGGGCGGCGGGGGCACCTCGGCCGGCGGCCGGTCGACGAGGTAGTGCTGGGAGCACGGGTCCTGCCAGGCGTACGGGCGGGTGGACACGGTCAGCGGGACGGTGCCGCGGGCGGCGCCGTCCGGGGGGCCGGCGTGCTCCGTGGCCCGGTTCGCGGGGCGGTCGGGGCCGTTCCGCTTCCCGTTGACGTCCCCGTTGACGTCCGTGCCGCGGGAGGCGGACGGGCGCGCACCGTCGCGCGGGGCCGGCGGTGGCGAACCGTCCGCCCGCTCCGGCCCGTCCCCGCCGCTCCGGCCGTGGCCGGTCGCGGTGGCCGCCGGCCGATCGGGCCCGGCCCCGTCGCTCCGGTCGTCCCCGCCGGTCACCGGCCGTGCGGCGAGGGCGACGGCCCCGGCGACGAGCACGACGGAGATCCCGGCGAGCAGGGCGGTACGCCGCCGGCCCCGGAGGGGACGGCGACGGGGTCGGTCGGCGGGGGTGGCCGGCTCCGGGCCCGGGTTCGGGTTCGGTTCCGGTTCCGGTTTTCCTTCGGGAGCCGCCGCGTCCTTCGCACCGGCGGGTGGCTTGGCCCTCTTCCCCCGCTGCTCGTCCGCCAGCCGCCACCGCCGCCGGAGTTCCGCCAGCTCTTCCGGTGTCGCCCCGCACGTCCGCGCGAACCGCTCCACGGGTGCGTACTCCATGGGCACGGCGTCGCCGTTGCAGTACCGGTGCAGCGTCGACGTGCTGGTGTGCAGCCGTCTGGCGAGCATTCCGTAGCTCAGTCCGGAGCGGTTCTTCAGCTCCCGCAGTAACGCCGCGAACCCGGCCGTCTCCTCAGCCGCCTCCACCGCTTCCCCCTCCATCGGCATTCCGGTCCCGCGTCCCGGCTCCCGCCCGGTCCCGGCGGGTGGGGCGCGTCCCCGTACGTGCTGTGACCATCCAAGCACGCCCGCTCTGCCGGGCTACTGGGGTTCGCGGCTGCCCCTTCCGGGGGTGTCGCGTCCCCGGAAGGGCCTTGAGCCGTCCCGGGTGGAACGGAGTCCCCGCAGGTCAAAGGGGGTTGGAACGTTCCGGCGTCCCGGATGGGCGGGCCGTCGTTGCCACGGCCGGGCCGGGAAGGCCACGGTGGTGGACATGCCGCGGCGGGCACCGCCAAGCGCCCCAAGCACCGCCGAGCACTGCCGAGCACCGCGGAGCCGGTTTCCGGCGCTCCTTCCCCGCATTCGCACCGCACCGCGTCCGAATGCGTTCGCATCGCATCCGAGAATCCGAAAGAGGTCACGCCCGTGTTCCGTACCCGACGCATGCCCCGGTTCGCCGTCGCCGCCGCGCTCGTCACCGCCTCGCTGTCCCTGGCCGCTTGCCAGTCCGGGACCGGGGTGGAGAAGGAGGGCAGGGCGTCCGCCGAGCGGCCCACCGCGCCCGCCGCCCGGGACGACGTGCGGAAGGACGCCCCGGCCCCGGCGGCCCCGGCCGCCCACCAGCGCCCCGACGACCGGGCCGGCGGTCAGAGCGGCCGGGGCGACGACGGCTCCGCCGCGCCGGAGCGGTGCGGCCCGTCCAACACCGAACTCACCGTGCAGTCCGTCCCCCGGCCCGTCAACCACCTGCTCCTGACGGTCACCAACACCGGCACCACCGCCTGCAACGCCTACGGCCACCCGTTCCTGCGCTTCGACGAGGCCCAGGCCCCGACCCCGGCCCTGGAGGAGAGCCGCCCGCAGGCGGTGACCACGCTGCGGCCCGGCGAGTCCGCCTACGCGGGCATCACCACCTCCTCCGCCGCCGGGGACGACGACGCCGTCCCCGCCACCCGGCTCGGCGTCCTCTTCGCCGACCAGGACGGCGGAGCGGGCGAGGACGGTCCGGTGACGCTCACCCTGCCGGAGGACACCTGGGTCGGCACCGCCGCCCGGGTCACGTACTGGCTGTCCGACCCGGCGGACGCCCTGGCGTACTGACCGCCGTGCCGGCCTCACTCCCCAAGGGCTCCCCCGCCGCGCCCGTCGCGGTCGGGGGACGCCTGCCGTCGGAGCGCGGACTGGACCGTGTCGGCCACCAGCCGGACCGCGACGCCGACGAAGAGCAGTCCGCCCGCCATCTGGAACATGGTCATGACGCGGGCGAGCTGGGAGCGGGGCGTGATGTCGCCGAATCCGGCGGTGGTGAACGTCGAGAGCGTGAAGTACAGCGAGTCGGTGCGGGTGAACGGCTCCGTGAAACTGCCCGGCTCGGCCCGTTCCAGCAGGTAGTAGGCGGCGGCGAAGGACAGCAGGAACAGCAGCAGGACGCTCACCAGCGACTCGACGGCCCGCAGCAGGGGACGGGGGGACCGCTCGATCCCGCGGACCTGCCAGACGAAGAGGGCGAGGGCGGCGGCCAGCCCCGAGACCAGGAGGGCGACCGTGTCACCGGTGAACTCCTCGTCCAGGGGCAGGCGGTAGTACGCGAGGAGGAGTGCCGCCGTGATGAGGGCCGGCCGCAGCAGCGCGAGCGCCGAGAGGCTCCGGACGGTGCGGGACGGCTGCTCCCCGCGGTCCGCGCGCGCCCGGCGGGAAGGGCCCGGTTCTCGCACGTGCTCCTCCCCTGCCGTCCGGTCACCGTCCGGCCGCCGTCCAATCGCCGTCCGGTCCGTCGCTCCGGCGGCAGCATAGGTTCCCGGCATCCCCGGACGGGTCATTTCCCATCATTCTCGGGCGAATCACCCGAACAGGGTGGCTCTCCGGCGCCGCGGCCCGCACAGTGGACCCGTGACCATCCCCCGGCGGCCGACGGCCCCCGGCGCCCGCCCGGCGGCCACCCACCACGTCTGGTACGCGGCGTACGGCTCGAACATGCACCGCGAGCGCCTCGCCTGCTACCTCACCGGAGGCAGGCCGTCCGGCGGTACGCGCACCTATCCGGGCTGCCGCGACCCCCGGCCGCCCGGGCGGTCGCTGCCGCTGATGCTCCCCGGGCTGCTGTACTTCGCCACCGAGTCGCCGGTGTGGAAGGGCGGCCGGGCCTTCTACGACCCCGACGCCGGCGGCGAGACCCCCGCCCGCGCCTACCTGCTCACCGTGTCGCAGTTCTCCGACGTCGCCGCCCAGGAGATGTACCGGGAGCCCGGGACCGACCTGGACCTCTCCGGGGTCCTCCGGCACGGACGCGCCCGGCTGGGGCCGGGCCGCTACGAGACGCTGGTGTGCCCCGGGCTGCTCGACGGCCACCCGGTCGTCACCTTCACGGCCCCCTGGCGGAGCGGCGAGGTCGAGGGGAACCCGCCGTCCGCCGCCTACCTGCGGCACCTGGCGTCGGGGCTGATGGCGGCCCACGGCTGGAGCGCGGAGGAGGCGGCCGGTTTCCTCGCCACCCGGCCGGGGGCCGGGGCGCACTGGACGCCCGGGAGGGTCGCCGATCTGGTGGCGCGGTCCGGCCCCGGCGTCCCGGCCGGACCGCCGCCGGACCGACCGGACCGGCGCCGGGACGCGGCGGACGGTCAGGGGCGGACGGCGACGGTCCAGCCGGGGTTGTAGGTGTCCGGCACGGGGTGCACCGGCCAGTCGCGCGCCCAGCGCGGGGGCTCCGCCCGGTGGAGGATCACGGCGTCGGGCAGTTCCGGGGCGTCGTACTCCGCCGAGGCGCAGCCCGCGGTGTGGGCCAGGGGAATCGTCATCCTGCTCGCCTTGACCACGCACGGCGGGCGCACGCCGTGCTCGCGCAGGACCGCGGTGATCCGCCGCCAGTCCTCGCGCGCCTGCTCCTGGATGCCGCCGTGCACGTGCGCGAGGGTGAGCTGGACGGCCAGGTGGCCCACCAGCACCAGGGCGAGGACGGCGGCCACGGCACGCGAACGGCGGGCCGGGGCCGCGGCCGCGAGCAGACCGAGGGCGGCGGGCACGGCCAGCAGGGCGTAGCCGGGCAGCAGGAAGCGCGGCGCCGCGTAGGGGACGAGGAAGAAGTACGGCACCGTGGCGGACGCGGCCACGGCCACGGCGAGCCACAGGGGCGCGGTGCCCGTTCCCGCGCGGCGCGCGGCCCACAGGCCGAGCACGGCGAGCGTCCCGAGCAGCAGCCACCACTCCAGCGCCGGCGGCCGTACGGCGTCGCCCGCGCAGGGGCGGCACAGCAACGGCCCGTCGAGCGCGGTGAGGTGGGCGGTCAGGGTGACGACGGGGCGCAGGTCGCCCTGCACCTCGCTCGCCTCGGCGAGCCGCCGCGCCACCCCGCCGAAGCGGAGCTGCGCCTCCACGACCCAGGGCAGCGCGCCCGCCGCCACGCCGCCCGCCACGGCCGCGAGCCGGCCCCGGCCGCGCCAGGCGGGCACCGCCACGGCGGCCACCAGCAGCGGGGCGGCGACGGCCACGCCCTCGTTGGGCCGCATCAGGGTCACCAGGGCCAGGCCCGCGACCACCCCGGCGTACCCGGCGGCTCCCGGGCGGCGGTGCAGGAAGCAGCCGACCGCCGCGAGCGCGCCCATCGCCGAGTAGTGGTTGGGCATCGCGGCGTTCGCGTAGAACAGGGCGAGCCACCCGGAGCCGTACAGCGCCGCCGCCACCCACGCCGCCGAGGGACGGGGGAGGATCCGCAGCCAGGGGCGGAAGCCCAGGTACAGCGCGGCGGCCGACAGCGCCAGCAGCCAGATCCTCAGCAGGACGGTCGAGTCGCTCCAGGAGGCGACCGGGAGGAGCAGCAGGGGCACGCCCCGGGTGCGCGGGGCGCTGAAGGGCGTCTCGGGGCCGTGGGGGGCGAAGCGGCTGGCGTAGACGAGTTCGTCCCAGCCGAGCGGCAGGGTGATCGGCACCAGCACGGCGGCCAGCACGGCGAAGGCCGCGCACACGGCCACCAGCGCGCGGTGCGCCCTCCGCAGGGCGCCGGGGTCGGCGGCCGGGCCGCCGGGGGCGGGCGCCGCACGGCCGCCGGGTGTCGGCGACCTGCCCGTCACGGCCTTCACGATGGCCTCCAGCCGGCCCGCGGTCCGCGCCGGGATCCGCTCCGGGAACTGTGGGAACTGTGGGGAAACCGCGGGAGAGGACTCCCGGCTCCTCCGGGCCGCCGGGTCCGGGGGTTTCCGGCCGCGGGCCTCCTGATGCCGTTGTACCAACGGGCCGGCCGATGCCACGATCATCTGCACGGCGCGTCGTGCAGATCGTATGAAAAATCCCCAGGCAGGCTCACCGCGGTCGACGTGCTCGCGGTGGCCGGCGGCGGGCGAGGAGCCGGTTTGCCGGCGCCTCCCTCTCGCGCGGGCCCCCACCCGCTGTGGGAGAGTTTCCACCAGGGGTTTCCGTGGTCTGGATTGCCCCATATGTACGATCCACGGGTAGGCTGCGACACTGTCCTGCCGACCGGACCGGCAACACGATGCCCGCCGATGCCCTCGACCGGGTTCATGCGTGAGAAGCGGAGTACAGCGGTGGTGCGGATCGAACTGGGCGCTGCGGTGGCCCTGGCGCGGGAGATCGCCGAGGAGGTCCTGGCCCCCCACGCGGCGGCGGTGGACGCCGAGCAGCAGTGGCCGGACAAGGGCATGGAGGCGCTGCGGTCCCGGCTGGGCGGGCTGGTGGTCCCCGAGGACTGCGGCGGGATGGGGCACGGGCTGCTGGCGGTGGCGCAGGTCGGCGAGGCGACGGGACGGGCGTGCGCGTCGACGTCGATCTGCTTCGGGATGCACCTCGTCGCCTCCGCGGTGATCGCCGCGAAGGCGGGCGGGAGGCAGCGGGAGCGTTACCTGGAGCCGATCGCGGCCGGGGAGCACCTGACGACCCTGGCGCTGTCGGAGCCGATGACGGGCGGCGAGTTCTGGCTCCCGCAGACCCGCATGGAGCGCAGCGGGCCGGACCGGCTGCGGCTGACCGGCGCCAAGAGCTTCGTCACCAACGGCGGCCACGCGGACTCCTACGTGGTCTCCACCGTCGCGGCCGACCCCGGAACACCGCCCGGACAGTTCTCCTGCACGGTGGTCGACGCCGACACACCGGGCCTGGAGTGGGGGCCCGAGTGGCGGGGCTTCGGCATGCGCGGCAACGCCTCGCGCGGCCTGGAGCTGCCCGGTGTGGAGATCCCGCGCTGGTGCCTGCTGGGCGAGGAGGGCGACGAGATCTGGTACGTGTTCAACGTCGTCGCCCCCTACTTCCTGATGGCCATGGCCGGCACCTACCTGGGGGTCGCCGCCGCGGCCCTGGAGGAGGCCCGCGCCCACCTGCTGCGGCGGCGGGCGCGCGGCGGGCGTACGGTGTCCGGCCAGCCGGTCGTGCAGCACCGGCTGGGCACGATGTGGGCGCGGGTGGAGCGCACCCGGCGGCTGATCTACCACGCCGCCGCCGAGGCGGAGGTCGGCGGCCCGGAGGCCCTGCCCGCGCTGGCCTCGGCCAAGGCCGAGGTCGCCGACGCGGCCGAGGCCACGGTCAACGACGCGCTGACGCTGGTCGGCGGGGTCGGCTACGGCGAGGCCTCGCCCCTGCACCGGATGCTGCGCGACGCCCGTGCCGCCCACGTGATGTCCCCGGTCACCGACCTGCTGCGCGTGTGGACCGGCCGCGCCCTGCTGGACGAACCGCTGCTGGAAGAGTGACCGTGACCGACACGACGGCCGACACGACGGCCAAGGTCCTGCTGGTGGAGGTCGCTCCCGACACCGCCGCGGCCCTGCGGTCCGCGCTCGGCCCGGAGACCGACCCGGTGGCGGTCACGTCCGAGGAGATCCTGGCGCACACCGACGGGGAGCCCGGCACGCGCCGCCCCACGGTGGTGGTGCTCGGCCCGCGGCTGTCGGCCCCGGTGGGCATGGTCCACGCCATCCGTCCCCACCCGGCGGACCTGGCGGTGGTCGCGATCGCCGGCCCCGCCACCGAGGCCAGGCTCGCCACACTGCCGCTCCTGTTCTCCGCCGACCGGGCCCGCCGGGTGCCGGCCGACCGGACCGACCGGCTGCCGGGGGTCGTCCGCGAACTGCTGGAGGGGATCGTCCGCCGGCGCCTGAGTGCCACGGCGCGGGCCGCGGCCCAGCGGCAGCTCGCCTCCGGTACGGCGATCAGCCGGCAGCTCGGGGAGCGGCTGCTGGGCGAGTTCCTCTCCCAGGCCCCGATCGGCGCGCTGATGCTGAACGACGACGGCGCGGTGGTCGCCTGGAACCCCAGGGCCGCCGACATGCTGGAGCTGACCGACCCCGGCTCGCTCCACCGGCCGCTGGCCGACCTGTTCCCCCCGGCCGACCGTGCCGCGCTGCGGCAGCACCTGGCGGTGCCCGGCGAGCACCCCACCGCCGCAGGCCCCGACGTGATCTTCGAACGCGTCCGGTCCGACGGCACCGGCCAGGCCCTGCGCATCGCCCCCCAGCAGGTCACGGACACCGAGGGCCGCCAGCGCGTCCTGGTCCTCGCCGAGGACGTCACCGACCGCCTGCACGCGCAGCGGAAGCTCGCCGAACGCACCGGCCACGCCCTGCTCAGCGCGGAGGTGGCCGCCGCCATGACGGCCCCCGAGGCGCTGGAGGAGCGCCTGGAACGCTGCGTACGGGCCACCGCGGACCGGCTGGGCGCCGCCCGCGTCTGCGTCTGGACGATGAAGCCGTCCGGGGAACCGGAGCACACCTCCTGCGCCGAGCCCGAGTCCGAGAAGGAGACCGGGGCCGATGCCCCCGTCCATCCGCGGACCGAACGGGCCCTGGTCGGCCGGATCGCCGCCGCGCAACGCCCCCACCTGGACATCGCGCCCGCGGACGGCCGGCGCGCCGCGTCCGGCCGGCCCCGGGGGTCGTTCGCCGGCTATCCGCTGATATCCGGCGGGGAGCTGATCGGCGTCCTGACCCTGACCACCCGCCTGGCCCTTCCCGGGTCCACACTGTCCATCCTGGAGAACATCGCCGACCAGATAGCCGTCGGCATCCAGCAGGACCGCCTGCTGCACCGTCTGCGCGACGCCACCCGGGCCCTGGAGGAGCCGCTGCTCCCGCCCCACCTGCCCGTCCTGCCCGGTTTCGACCTGGCCGCCCGCTACCGCCCCTTCGGCAGCGGCCTGCACATCGGCGGGGACTTCTACGACGCCTTCACCGTCCCCGACGGCCGGTACGTCCTGGTCCTGGGGGACGTCTGCGGCAAGGGGCCGGGGGCCGCCGCCATCACCGGCCTGGTCCGCCACACCTTGTGGGCCGCGGCCCAGCAGGACCCCGAGCCCGCCCGCGTCCTCGCCCTCGTCAACCGCGCCCTGCGCCGCCAGAACACCCCCTTCTGCACCCTCACCTACGCCGTCCTCACCCCCTCCCACGACCGCACCCGCACCGCCGCCCGCCTCCGCCTGGCCTCCGCCGGGCATCCCGCGCCCCTGCTGCGCCGCGCCGACGGCAGCACCGCGCCGCTGGACGTCCACGGCCCGCTCCTGGGCGTCCTGGAGGACCTCCACCACCCGGTGGCGGAGGCGGACCTGCACCCCGGCGAGACCCTCGTCCTCTACACCGACGGCTTCACCGAGGGCGCCGGCGCGGCGGACCGGCGGGAACCCGAGGACCTCGCCGCCGTCCTCGCCGGACATCCGCTGCCGCCCGGCACCGAGCGCCCCGCCAACAGCGTCGTCGCGGCACTGCTGGACGACGCCCACGCCTGGTGGGGCGAACGGCTCCGCGACGACCTGGCCGTCCTCGCCGTCACCGCGCTCACCTGGCCCGCCGTCGCGTCCGACGGGGACGGCGGGCGCGGTCGGGCCGGCGAGCGCCCGGCCTGAGCCCCGGCGGGTCCCGCGGGGCTCAGGGGCGGGGGCGCAGGCCCGTGCCGTTGAGGCAGAGGGCGATGTTGCGGACCGCGGCGGTGAGTTCCTCGATCACCCGGGCGGCCTGCTCGGCGTTGTGGAAGGCGGGACGGTCGGCGGCGAGCGAGGTGCTGAGGTCCTCCGTGAGGCGGCGCACCGCGTCGAAGTCCCCGGCGGGGGGTACGGCGGGGGCGGTGGCCGGGGCTGCCGGGGCCGGGGCCGGGGCGGACGGTGCCGGTGGCGCGGGGGTCGGGGAGGGCGCCGGATCGGCGGGTTCCACCGCCGGGGGCGCTGGGGGCGCGGGCGGGGGCGCGGGGGCCTCGGCGGACACCGGGGGCGGAGGAGGTACGGGCGGCGCCGGCGGCGCGGGCGCCGGGGACGCGGGCGCATCGGTGGGTGCGGGGGCCGCGGGCGCCGCGGGCGCCGGGGGATCGACCGGCGGCTCGGCCGCGGAAGCGGGTGCGGGAGCAGGTGCGGGTGCGGGTGCGGGAGCGGCGGGCCGGGAGCCCTCCGTACCGTTCACGGCCGGAACGTTCCAGCCCTTGGCGGGCTTGACCACGTCCGGCGAGAGCCTGGTCTGCGGCAGCATGACGTTCTCGGCCGTGCCCGGGGACCACAGCGGGGCGGTCGGCTGCGGCGCGGTGGCGACGTGCTCGGCCTTCCACTGGAGGCGGTAGCACTCGACCTGGTCGGCACAGGCGGCCCGGGCGTGGAAGATCGCGCTGCCCTCGCCCAGGTCGGGGTACCAGAGGTTCGGCCCGGGGAAGCGCACCGTCCGCATCCGGGGTTTGATGGGCTCCGCGCAGCCGATGCAGCAGCCGGCCGGCACGCACAGGGCGCCGCCCTCGCTCTGCGCGGCCATCCGGGGCCCGATCTCCCCGCGGTACTCGCCGTTGTGACAGGGCGGCAGTTCGCCGCAGGTGCGGCAGACCGCGTAGTGCTCCGGGAGGACCTGCCAGTTGTGGCCGATGGGCGCGCACCAGTGCTTGGGCGCGGACCGGGGGAAGTTCTCGTTGCGCAGGACCAGGATCACGGGCCGCTTGTAGAAGTCGGCCCGGTCGGGGGGCAGGGCGTTCACCCGCCCGTTCATCCGGCGCAGGTCCTCCGAGTGCCGCCACAGTTCGAGGTGTTCGCGCCAGGCCTGCTCGTAGGAGAGGGGCCACGGGTGGTCGCGGTACTCGTTGATCTCCAGGATCCGCCAGGGTTGCCGGTCGAAGACGACGACGTGCCCGCTCCTCAGGCGGAGGTACGCGCCGTTGTCGCCCTCCTTCGGCCAGTCGACGCGGCCGACGCGGGTGGGCTGGTCGGGGAGCCCTTCGCGAACATGCATGACACGCTCCTCGGCAACGGAACAACCATGGTCATCATGGAGCAGTTTCTATCATTCTGGTGCATTTCGGACCTTCCGTTGCCCAGACACGCGCACACCGGCCAGCACCCTTTCCTGCCGATGGCCATGACGGCTCGTCAACATCGGTCGCTAATCGATCAAATGCAATCAACTGCTATCAACAGTGGTCGGCCGAGCGGACGAGAATGGTAAGCGTTCCAGCGGGACGCGCAGGGTCCAAGGCCCGCTCCCAGGACGTCCGGCCCTCTCCCGGGGCGTTCGCCTTCCGTCAGCCCGCGGCGGCCTCGGCCTCCGGCCGACGGGACGGGCGGCGCTCCAGGTGGGCGACGACGCCGGAGTGGAAGCGGTGCACGGCCTCGTCGACGCTGCGGATGAACCCCGTCTCGGCACGGCCGCGGCTGCTGCCCATGCCCTTGAAGAGGGAGAACCGGAAGCCGGTGATCCGGGCGCCGTCCTTGGGAAGGATGTCGCCCGGCTCGGGCCGCAGCCGCTCCAGGGTGCCGCGCGGCCCACCGCCCTGGCCCTCGACGAGCGTCTCGACGTGGAGGTCGGCCGGGGCATCGGCGAGCTGCCGGACCAGGCGCTTGGCCCAGCTCAGGGGATAGCCCTGCGCGGGGGCCGGGACCTCGATGGACGTGCGCAGCCTGCCGGTGCGCAGGTCGGCGACGACCGCGAGGATTCCGGACGTGCCCTCGATGCGCAGCTCCGCGTGCAGGCGGCCGTCCCGGCAGAGCCGGTCGGCGAGGGCGGCACGGCGGGACTGCGGGTCGGTGCCGCGCCGGGCGCGCTGAACGGGCAGGACCTTCCGGCCCAGTTCGCCGCCGAGCCGCAGGCAGACCTGGCGCACGAGCCGTTCCCAGCTCTCGACGACGTCCAGGGCCCGCCGGTCGCCCTGGCAGAGGGTCTCGGTGTCGATGGCGTTGCGCACCGGCACCCAGGCCGGGCCCATGTTCTGGAAGCCGTGGCAGCCGGAGTTCTCGTGCTGGAGGTAGTGCAGGAGTTCCTGGAGGAGCCAGGCGTGGGCGGCGTTGCCGACGCCCTCGTGACGGATCAGCATCTGGGCCTGGTGGGCCACCTCGGCCCACGACAGGTGCCGCAGGGCCACCTTGTGCTTGCGGCGCCGGTCGATCCTGACGTCGACGAGGGGACTGCCCTCCAGCGCCACGTCGTTGGACAGCGTGATCACGGCCTCGTAGCCGCGCCGTGCGGCGATGTCCATGTAGTCCTGCACCTGCTCGGCCCTGAGCGGATTGCCGTTGGTCTTCGTCTCCACCAGGGCGGTCCAGAGCCTGCCCGCGCGTTCGACGCGGATCACGCCGTCCGGACGCTTCGGGGCGTCCCCGTGCGGCAGCGAGACCTCCGTGAACGTCTCCATCCGGCCCGCCGGGGCGCCGAAGGCGGCGGTGAGGCGACGGCCGAACTCCGGCACCTGGGCCATCACCGCCAGGAGGACGGAGGTCGCCCGCGTCTCGCGCTCCCGGTCGCTCTTCAGCGAGGGGACGGGGAAGAGACGGGCCTGCCGCCAGGAGTCGTTCTCGGCCAGGGACTTCCTGGCGACCTTGGGGAGCGTGACCTTCTTCCTGGCCGTACGGGGACGCCGGGCCGGGGGCTGGGACCGGGCCGGCGCCGGGGCCGCTTCCCGCGCGGGCGCCGGATCCGCCGCCGGTACGGGCTCCGCCGCCATCCGGCGCACCGCCTGCCGGGGAACGGCGGGCAGCGGCCCGGCGGGGGCCTCCGGCACCGGCGCGGCGTCCGCCCGCGGTTCCGGCACGGGCGCCGGGGCCGGCGCCTCGCCCTCGGTGCCACCCTCGATGCCGCCCTCGGTGCCTTCCTCAATGCCTTCCTCGACGTCGTCCTCGGTGTCGTCCTCGACGTCGATGCCGAAGTCGGTGGCCAGGCCCGCCAGACCGGTCTCGTAGCCCTGTCCGACGGCCCGGAACCTCCAGCCCCCGCCCCGTCGGTAGAGCTCGCCGAAGATGAAAGCGCTCTCCACACCGGCGTCCTCGATGGAGAACCCGAGCAGGACCTCGCCGGTGCTGTCGGCGAGCGTCACCCGGAGGCCGTCCAGCTCGCCGAACCGGGCGCCGCCGTAACGGCTGGCCCCCACGACGACGCGTTCGACGTCCGGCGGCATGGCGGCCAGGTCGAGGCTGATGCGGTCCTCGCTGCCGTCGGCGGTCGGCGTCTTGCCCAGCAGGTGCACGCTTCCGTCGGCGGCGACGGGATTGTTGTAGAAGAAGAAGTCCGCGTCGCCGCGCACCTTCCCGTCCGCGCCCAGCAGCAGGACGGAGACGTCCGCGTCGCCGTCTCCCGCGACGCTGCTCCAGCTCAGCCCCAGCGCCACGGAACCGACGTCGTCGCTCAGGCCCGCCAGGTCGACGTTGGCGCCCTTGACCATCTCGTGCATGTGCCCCCCCGGGTACGCGGCCGCGCCGGGGCACCCGGCAACCGGCCGTTCGTTCTCGTGTGACGCAGCGCACACTCCGCATGCGTCGGGTGAACCCTAACCTCGCAGGTCGCGTTCCGGGGGCGAACGGGACAAGTGGCACGGGCGGCGGCCCGGCCCGGGACGCGGTGTCCCGGGCCGGGCCGCCGGGGCGGGCGCAGCGGGCGGGCCGTTCCTCCGCCGCGCGCCGGGCCGGGTCCGTCAGACCAGGCCCTGCGCCACCATGGCCTCCTCCACCAGCTCGAAGCCCGCGATGTTGGCACCGGCCACGTAGTCGCCGGGCCGGCCGTAGCGCTCGGCGGTGGTGTGGCAGAGCCGGTGGATGTGCCGCATGATCTCGGTCAGCCGGGCCTCGGTGTGCTCGAAGGTCCAGGAGTCGCGCGAGGCGTTCTGCTGCATCTCCAGCGCGCTGGTGGCGACGCCGCCCGCGTTGGCGGCCTTCCCCGGGCCGAACAGGACGCCGGCCTCGCGCAGCACCCGTACGCCCCCGGGCGTGGTCGGCATGTTCGCGCCCTCGCCGACCGCCTGCACGCCGTTGCGGACCAGCGTCACCGCGTCGTCCTCGTCCAGCTCGTTCTGGGTGGCCGACGGCAGGGCCACCTCGCACGGCACCTCCCAGACCCGGCCGCCGGGCACGAAGCGCGCCGCGCCGCCGCGCCGCTCGGCGTACGCCGACAGCCGCCCGCGCTCGACCAGCTTGACCTGCTTGAGCAGGTCCAGGTCGATGCCCTTCTCCTCCACCACGTAGCCGCCGGAGTCGGAGCAGGCGATCGGCGTGGCGCCGAGCTGCTGCGCCTTCTCCATGGCGTGGACCGCGACGTTGCCGGAGCCCGAGACCACCACGCGCTTGCCCTCCAGCTCCTCGCCGCGCGTCTTCAGCATCTCTGCGGTGAAGACGACCAGGCCGTAGCCGGTGGCCTCGGAGCGGGCCTGCGACCCGCCCCACAGGACGCCCTTGCCGGTCAGGACTCCGGACTCGTAGCGGTTGGTGATCCGGCGGTACTGGCCGAAGAGGTAACCGATCTCGCGCTCGCCCACCCCGATGTCGCCCGCCGGGATGTCCGTGTACTCGCCCAGATGGCGGTACAGCTCGGTCATGAAGGACTGGCAGAAGCGCATGACCTCCGCGTCCGAGCGCCCCTTGGGGTCGAAGTCGCTGCCGCCCTTGCCGCCGCCGATCGGCATGCCGGTCAGGGCGTTCTTCAACGTCTGCTCGAAGCCGAGGAACTTGATGATCCCGAGGTTGACGGACGGGTGGAAGCGCAGGCCGCCCTTGTAGGGGCCGAGGGCGCTGTTGAACTCCACGCGGAAACCCCGGTTGACGTGGATCTTCCCGGAGTCGTCAGCCCAGGGGACGCGGAAGATGATCTGCCGCTCCGGCTCGCACAGTCGTTCGATGAGAGCTTCGTCCAGCAGCTCGGGGCGCCGGGCGAAGACCGGCTTCAGCGATTCCAGAACCTCCCACACGGCCTGGTGGAACTCCTTCTCACCGGGGTTCCGGTGCAGTATCCGGTCGTAGAGCTTCTCGATCACGCGTTCTCCTCGTCGGTGCGGCTCCTTGTGTCCCGCCGGTTCCGTGACCCGTACGGGACCCGCACAAACGCACGACGCCGAGCACCGTGGGGCGCTCGGCGT
>NZ_DASQNP010000178.1:0-10959 GCF_035644915.1 Streptomyces sp. | reverse complement strand
ACCGGCGCTAGGCTATCCTCACGCCGCCCCGCGTCCGCGCGGAACGGCGTGAGGAGGCTTGCCCGAGCGGCCTAAGGGAACGGTCTTGAAAACCGTCGTGGCGGCAACGTCACCGTGGGTTCAAATCCCACAGCCTCCGCCAAGGCCGGCGAACCAGCAGGTCGGAAGGGGTGTCCCTCGTTGAGGGACACCCCTTCCGCATGGGGCCCGTCTCACCTTGATCCGGGTCTGCCGCGTTGCTGATCAGTGGGTGCGGACCAGGCGTGGACCACGGCAAGGGAGGGCCGGGCCGAGCACTGGTGGCGCCCCGGTGCGCAGAGTTGCCGGCCGGGGCGCGAGGCTGTGCGGTCAGAGGTTGTAGCGCTCGATCTTCAGGACCCAGTTCTGCAAGCCGGCCGTCGCGCCGTCCGAGACTTTGACCTTCACGCGGGCGGTGACGTCCCGAGTGTTGAAGGCGGGCTGGAACTCGGCGACGCGGATCAGGGTGTGGGAGGACCACTCCGGGTTGCCGCGGGCAGTCACGAAGCGGTGATTGGTGCTGACCGGTGCGGCCTGGTCGCTGCCGAAGAAGACGGTGACATTGGCGACTGCGTTGTTGTTGGGGTGGGAGGCGATGGCTTCGGCGCTGAAGGTCGCCACGAAGATCGCCCCGTACGAGGCGGTGCCCTGCCCGATCTTCAGGTCGATGGTGGCGCCGGGCAGGTCGTTCCAGGTGGTGGCGGTGGTTTCCCAGCGGGTCTCGTCCCAGACGAGGGCGGTGTTGTCCGGTGCCCGGTTGGTGATCAGTGGTGCGATGGCGGGAGCGGGCGTACTCATGGGCGCAACTCCTTTGCATGGAGGCCGAGTCCGGTTTCCTCGGGCGAAGGACTCCCCGTCTGCTGGAACCGCAACACCTCCAATTGTCACGCAGAGTGTGTGATCGAATGCATTGAGTCATTGAGGTGAGGGGGGCATGTCACCTGGCGATGTCTTCTGGGACGCCGGAGACCGCCGCGATTCTCCTCACCCGGCTTCAGCCATGGTTGAAGCCGCAGCACGGCGTTCAGGCCCGAGGCCGGCGGGACCTGTGATTCTCTCGACTCGCCGACGTGCGGTTTGGCTCGATTTCCGCTGGGCGGATGGCGAAGGCGCCACCCCGTTCGATGAGGCGGAGTGGCGCCTTCGCGGGGGGGGGTACTGCTGCTACTTCTCGGCTGCTTCGGGCGCGCGTTGAATCTGTCCATTCGCCCGTTCTTGACTGCGGTGGATCGCCTCCGCACAGAACCGGAAGAGTACGGCGACGCTGTGTCCGGCAGGGCGGGCGACCTGAGCTGGTGCCACGCCGAACTCGAGGGCGGCCCGCAGCGGCGTTCCGACCGGATCCAGGCAGCGACCCCACCAGAGCCCTGCCGCACCGCCAGGCTGCCCCACGCCGAAAGCCCCAGTGCAGCGCCCACCAGGCGCGTACGCCCTCACAGCCCGGCCCCAGCCGGAAACCGTGGACGGATGCTCGTGGTGCTGACCTTGTCCGTGGCCGGGGCGGCCGGCCCTCGCGGCTTTACCCGCCTCCCCGGACTGGGACCCGCGTCGCCACGGCCAGAGGACCAATCGGGCACAACACCAGGCAGACCACAGGCCAAAGCCGCTCCGGCCGGCCGCGTGCCTCGCCGCACCCTTTCCCGGGTGAGGGCGGTACGAGCCCCCCGCACACAACGAGAGGTCCCCACCGCCGTAGGGCCTTTCCTCCCTGCCGGCCGGGAAAACGGTCAGGGTCTGGCGGCGGTGGCGAGCAGGGTGCCGATGTGGCCGGGGACGGGTGCGTCGAGCACGCGCACCTCCACCTCGCGGAATCCGGCACGGGTCAGGAAGCGGGCCCACACCTCCGGCCGGTAGCTGTAGCGGTAGGCGAACAGGGCCGGACCGGCGAAACCGCCCTTGTAGTACATGCCCTGCGGGCCGTAGGCGCCGGGGATGGCGGGAGGCTGCGAGAAGACGAAGACGCCGCCCGGATTCAGCCGGGCGGCGACCAGCGGGAAGATGCGGGACGGATCGGTGAACCACGCGGCACCGAAGACCGAGTACACGGCGTCGTAGGTCGTCCGGTCCTCCGCCAGGAACTCCAGCACCTCCGCGCACACGACCTCCACCCCCAGCGGCCCCCACCGCTTCGAGACGTTCTCGACCATGACGGGCGAGAGGTCCACGCCCCTGGCCTTGATGCCCTGCTGTGCGAGGTGGGCGAGGGCCCGGCCGGTGCCGCAGCCGATCTCCAGCACACTGGCCGGGTTCCCGAGGAGTTCGGTCCCCGGACCGTGGCCCTGGTACTGCGTCCAGGCGAAGGCGGGCTCGGCGTCCGTCACGTCGTTGCGGGTGCTGCGGGCGTAGGCGTCCCACAGCTCGCGCTCGGCCGCGATGTCATGCGGTACGGGCAACTCGGTTCCTTCATGGTGCGGTTGGGGAAGCCCCGTCCCCACCCCAGGACGTGCGGGCGGGGACGGGCACTCTACCGGTGTTCCGGGGCCGTCAGTGGCTGTCCGGCACCTTGTTGTCGCACGGGGAGCAGTCGGAGGCGTCCACGGCCCACAGCTCGTCGTCCACCTCGAAGTCGTTGGCGCGGATCAGGTATCCCGGCTCTGAGCAGCGCGTGTGGGTCATGTGGGGACCACGGGTGGACCGCTCTCACTCGTCTTCCTCGTCCTCGTCGGCGCTCAGCGCCCGCTCGGCCTGCTCGTTCGTCCGCTGTCGGCTGCCGTGGACCACCTCGGCGTGGCGGCGGACGAGGACCGCGATGCCGTGTCCGGCTCGGGGGGCGCGTCGGGCCGGACGACTCCGATACCCGCGCGGCGGGGAAGGCATCGCCCCCGCCGTGGTGGACGTCACAGTGGGAGCGGGTTTCGTGCGCACAACCATTGACGCCGCTCACAGGTCACATGGGTCGTTCACACGGCCATACCGCGCTTGACCCCCATGGGCTGCGGTCGGCCGCTTCTGTCGGTGCTTCTGCGGCACCTGGACCCCAAAGAGGTCTTCATGAAGCTTCGCCACGTCCTGGCGACCGCCGTCGCCTCGGCCGTCATCGCGCCTACCGCGCTGCTCGCCGTGCCCGCCTACGCGGCGGACGAGACGCCGGACCCGAACGCCTCCACCAGTGTTCCGGCCGAGGAGGTCGCCGAGACGCCGGCGGCCGAGGTCACCACCGAGGCCCCGGCCGAGGACACCGAGCAGGAGACGACCGAGGAGACCGAGCAGACCGAGGAGTCCCCCGCCACGGAGGAGGAGCAGGAGAAGGAGGAGACCGACCCGTCGGCCGAGCCCTCCCCCTCCACCAGCGCTCCCGCCTCCCCCTCCCCCTCGGCCGAGCCGTCCCCGGGCGAGGGGCCGGTGGAGTGCAGCGACGAGGGCGAGGAACTGCTCGTCGACGAGAACCTGCTCACCGGCCTGTCCGGGCTGCCCTCCAAGGTCGTTGCGGGCAGCGGCTTCCACACCTTCCGGCTCAACGTCACCAACACCTCCGACACCGACTACCGGCGCGTCGACTTCGGCGTCTTCGCCGCCCAGGTGGACGAGAGCGGCTGGGACGTCTCCACCGGCCACCTGACGCTCCAGTACCAGGACCCGGCCACCGGCGCCTGGAAGGACATCTCCCTCGACGAGAACGACGAGGGCGCCGGCTACGTCGGCTACAGCGTGGTGAAGGCGCACACCTCCTACAACGTCAACCTGCGCCTGAGCGTGGACGCCTCCGCCCCGGCCGGCCTCGGCTTCGCCGTCAGCATCGGCATGTACGCCAACGACGCCGGCGAGTGCGTCTACGCCGGTGACGACAGCTACTACGAGTTCGAGGTCCTCAAGGCCGGTGCCAAGCCCGGTGAGGTCCCCGGCGCCAAGCCGCAGGGCGGGGCCAAGAAGCCGGTTCCCTCGGTCAAGCCCGTCGGCAACACCGAGATCAAGATGAAGGGCACCCTGGCCCAGACCGGTTCGTCCTCCGCGCTGCCGACGATCGCCCTGATCGGCGGTGTGACCATGGCGGTCGGCGCCGGCGCGATCTTCCTCGTCCGCCGCCGCAACACCACCGGCAACCAGGCCGCCGCCTGACATCAGCCCCACGCCATGGCCACGGGGCCGCACCCATGCCAGGGTGCGGCCCCGTTTGCCTGCCTGCCGATGACCGCCGCTCCCCACGCTTCCCGTCAGGTCGGGCACGGCCGAACACGGCGGATCTCCCCGGGGATCATGGCCGCACGAGTCCTGCCTCAGGCCGCGCCACCGGCGTGACAACCATGGTTGTGGGCGTTGCCGTTGCGCTCTGGGGGCTTCGGATCACCGCGGGGCCGGGAAGGCGGCATGAGGCGGCGCGCCACGGCCTCGCATTGGGAACTCCAGGAGCGATCAGCTTCGGTGCCCGGCCGATGTTCCCCGATACCGGGGAGGGCACACCAGGCGCGATGGACGGTCAGGCCGTGGAACCGCTGCGGGCTGGAGCTGCCAGGGGGAGGGGGTGTCCCCGGACGCTGGTCGTGCATCGGTCGGTTCCTGGTCTGTCCGCCGTGGTTCATCCGGGCCATGACCTTCGGGGACCGCCCCCGGCGGCTGCCCGGAGTTGCAGAGCCGACCGGCCTCGTCACAGCGGGTTTCTCCAGCCGGTGGAACGGCGCGAGCGCGGAAGGGGTGCCTCCCACTGGGAGGCACCCCTTCCGCGCTCAGGCTGTTCCCTATGGAGGGGATTCCGCCGCGGAGCAGGGCGGGTGGCCGGCCTGTGGCCCCGGACGCGCCGGGCGGCTGTGCCGTCCCGCCGCCGGCGACACATGCCGGCTCCGGGTCCGGGGTGGGCCGCGGCCGATTGCTTCCGGGTGTTGTTCCGGGTTTTCCCGGTGCCTTGCGCGCGAGGTCGGAATCCGTCTGCCGACGCGCGTACGGATTGCGTGGAGGAATTCCCTGAAACTTCTCGCCCACGAGGCCGGACGAGGACGCCGGGTTTTCAGGGATGGTTTTCTCCGCGGGCACCCGGTGCCTGCTGGGGGTGGCTCAGTCGTGGCCACCCCCGGCGGCATCCGGATTCGACTGGGGTTCCAGGCGGCGGAATCCGGTGTGCTCCGCCGGCCGACACCGCACGGGCGGGGAGGCAGTGACCCCCGCGATAAGGAAGCCCGTCGGGTCGGCCGGGAGCGAGTGCGCTGCTGACTTCGGTGCGCTCAAAGCCGAACCACCGCGATCGTTCGGCCCGGAGCCTGCTCGGATGTGCTCGGAACGACGCCCACCCGGGAGAGGTCTTTCGGAAAGACCTCAGTTGAACATGCTGTCGAACCAGATGCTGTAGCCGCCCAGGCTGTAGATGTTGTCGCCGTAGCCGTAGTACTTGTCGCCGTACTTGTCGTTGTTCTTGTCCTCGTGCTTGTCCTCGTCCTTGTCGTTGTTCTTGCCGTACTTGTCGTCGTCCTTGTCGTAGTCGTTGTGGCCGTTGCGCTTGTCGCCGTACTTGTCGTCGTGCTTGTCGCCGTACTTGTCGTCGTGGTCGCCGTAGCCGTTGTGGCCGTTGTCCTTGTCGTAGCCGCTGTAGCTGCCGTGGCCGTCGGAGTAGGACTTGGTCTTCAGGCTCTTGGCGTGGCCGCCGTGCTTGTCGGCGCTGGTCTTGGACGAGTGGTAGGAGGCGTGGTCGTCGTCCTTGTCGTAGTCGTTGTGGCCGTTGCGCTTGTCGCCGTACTTGTCGTCGTGCTTGTCGCCGTACTTGTCGTCGTGGTCGCCGTAGCCGTTGTGGCCGTTGTCCTTGTCGTAACCGCCGTGGCGGCCGTGGCGGCCGTGGTCGCGGTCGCCGGTGGAGGCGCTGGACTTCACGCTCTTGGCGTGGGCGCCGTGCTTGTCGGCGCTGGTCTTGGACGAGTGGTAGGAGGCGTGGTCGCCGCCCCTGCCATGGTCGCCATGGCCGTTGTCGGTTTCGGCGTGGCTGCTTACCCGCTCGGTCCAGGCGCCGTGCTCGTCAGCCTTGGCGGAGTGCTTGGTGAAACTGGAGGAGTCGGCCACGGCCAAGCCGGCAGACGCGATCAGCATCAGCGGGGCGGCGATGGTACCGACGACGGCCCGACGAGTGAGCTTGCGCATCGCATGAATCCTTGTCCATAGAGATGGGTCGAATCCAGACGGATCCGTTAGGCACAAATTTTTACTGCCTTGTATTGCGGAGGGCTGGTCCCACGAAGCTGGGTAGTTCGCCCATTCGGAATGGGAACGCAGCTCACAGTGCCGATTCTCGCGTATTTGATTCCCTCGTTCGGGGGCGCTCATCCGGTCTAAGCCCTGCCCGGCGGCCCGTCCTGTCGTCGAGCGCGATGCGGGGTCGGGGACGGTCCGGGGTCTGCGCCGAAATCGCCTGCCGCTTCCGGACGTCATGGGATTCGCCGGACGCGCCCCGGTCCGTCGGCCAGGCGGAAATCCGGGGCGGGCGCGAGTGAGGAGCGCGGCGGGGCGTTCGGGTGAACGGGGCCGGGCGGTCGGGTGGTTCTGCCGGTGCCCCTTCCGTGCGTCTGCGGTCGTCCGGCGGCCGGGGTACGGCAGCGGGGGCGGATGAGGGGGGTCTGTGGTTGCATGGGAGGTTTATCGACACATCGTCATTCGTGCGAGCGAATGAGGCATTGTCCGTGATTCGCCGGTTTCCCGGTGGGCAGCCTGCTTCCGCGACGTCGTAGCACCAGACGCACACGCTCCTGGAGGACAGAACATGGCACGTACTCCCACCGCCCGTCTCGTCTCCGCGGCGGCCTCCCCTCCAACGGTCGCGGTGCTCCTGTTCCACAGGCTCCGGTGAGTCCAGGGGCGTCGGCTGGGTGGGGACACAGCCGGTGCCCACGGGAGAAGGGATGGGACGCGCGGCCGCACTCCGGTGCGGCCGCGCTGTCGTGCGGCACGCGGGCAACCCTGATCCGAACCGGTCCCCTCTCCCCCTGGGGAAGGTGCGGAGGGCCGCGCTCCTCCGACCTGAGGCGGATCCGGCATCGGGACCTGGGGCCGATCCCAGGCGGGATACCGGCTCCTAGCGTTGAGTCATGACCACGCATGGGACCACCGCGACCGTGACGCCGCTGACGTTCACCTCGTACGTGCGGGCGCGCGGGCCGGTGCTGCTGCGCACGGCGCGCTCGCTCACCGCCAATCCGTGCGACGCCGAGGACCTGCTCCAGACCGCGCTGACCAAGACGTACCTGGCGTGGGAGAGGATCGAGGACCAGCGCGCGCTCGACGGTTACGTGCGCCGTGCGCTGCTCAACACCCGTACCTCGCAGTGGCGCAAGCGCAGGGTGGAGGAGTACTCGTGCGATGAGCTGCCCGAGCCGGAACCGGTGCCGATACCCGACCCCGCCGAGCAGCAGGCCGTGCGGGACGCGGTGTGGCGTGCGGTGCTCAAGCTCCCGGCCCGGCAGCGGGCCATGGTCGTCCTGCGGTACTACGAGGACCTGAGCGAGGCCCAGACCGCCGCGGTGCTCGGGGTCTCGGTCGGCACCGTCAAGAGCGCGGTGTCCCGCGCCCTGGCCAAGCTCCGCGAGGACCCGCAGCTCGCGGCGGACGCGCTGGAGGGGGCGCCGCACGGAGGAGGACACGGGGGAGAGCCGGGGGACGCGGAGGCTTTCGAGCTGAGCGCGCCGGCCGCGGCGTAGCGTCCGGCGGGCAGGGGCGGAGGGCCGCCGTGGAGCGGCCGTGGGCCGCACGGGTGGCAGAAGAGAGCAGCAGGGAGCAGCGGGGGAGGGCGTGCCCGAAGGCGGGCTCGGGGTGTGGAGCACGGTTGCCGAGCCGTCGGCGATGAGCCGCCCGGCCCCGGTGACGCGTTCGACGGCGGTCGTCCCGGGCGGGAGGTGCGCAGCCGCCTGGCCGGTCGCCGGGGCCTGCTGATCCCGGTGGTCCCGGGTGCCCCGGGGGCTCGCACGACGGCCCCCTGCGCTTCCCCTGCGCTTCCACGGGGTGCGTACGCCGGTGCGTGACGGACCGCTCCCGCGGGAGGTTGGTGCCTCCCCTCGCAACCCCTCCGTCAACGAGCGGAACGGGCCAAAAGAAGTCGCCTCCCGGGTAGTGACATACCGCTCGGTATGGAACCACAATCGCGGAAACCTACCCCCGCGTAGCCGCTTCAACGAGGAGGCTCCCCGTGCAGAGCACGATGCAGGACGTTGCCCTACTGGTCTCGCGGATTCTGACCCACGGCTCGACCGTGCACGGGCGGTCGCGGATCACCACGTGGACCGGTGGGGGCGAGCCGCACCGCCGGACGTTCGCCGAGATCGGCGAGCGTGCGGCCCAGCTCGCCCACGCCCTGCGCGACGAGCTGGGCGTGGCCCGGGACGACCGGGTGGCCACCTTGATGTGGAACAACGCCGAACACGTCGAGGCGTACTTCGCCATCCCCTCGATGGGCTCGATCCTGCACACCCTCAACCTCAGACTGCCCGCCGAGCAGCTCGTCTGGATCGTCAACCACGCCGCCGACCGCGTCATCCTGGTCAACGGCTCCCTGCTGCCGCTGCTGGCCCCGCTGCTGCCGAGGATGGAGCCGGTCGAGCACGTCGTGGTCGTCGGTCCCGGCGACACCTCCCTCCTGGAGGGCTGCCGCCCCGCCGTCCACGCGTACGAGGAGCTGCTCGACGGGCGGCCGACCGCGTACGACTGGCCGGAGCTGGACGAGCGCACGGCCGCCGCCATGTGCTACACCTCCGGCACCACCGGCGACCCCAAGGGCGTGGTCTACTCCCACCGCTCCATCTACCTGCACTCCATGCAGGTCAACATGGGCGAGTCGATGGGCCTGACCGACGCCGACACCACCCTGCCCGTGGTGCCGATGTTCCACGTCAACGCCTGGGGGCTGCCGCACGCCGTCTTCATGACCGGCGTCAACCTGCTGATGCCGGACCGCTTCCTCCAGCCCGCCCCGCTCGCCGAGATGATCGAGGCCGAGCGCCCCACCCACTCGGCCGCCGTCCCCACCATCTGGCAGGGGCTGCTGGCCGAGCTGGCCGCCAGGCCGCGCGACATCTCCAGCCTGCGGAACGTCACCATCGGCGGCTCGGCCTGCCCGCCCTCCCTGATGAGGACGTTCGGGGAGAAGTACGGCGTGCGGGTCACCCACGCCTGGGGGATGACCGAGACCTCGCCGCTCGGCACCGTCGCCCACCCGCCGGCCGGGCTCGACGAGGAGGAGGCGTGGCCGTACCGCATCAGCCAGGGCCGTTTCCCCGCGTCCGTCGAGGCGCGGCTGATCGGCCCGGACGGTTCCGAGATGCCGTGGGACGGGGAGTCCGCCGGTGAGCTGGAGGTGCGCGGACCCTGGATCGCGGGGGCGTACTACGGGGGCGTGGGCGAGGAGCCCATCCGCCCGGAGGACAAGTTCAGCCCGGACGGCTGGCTGCGCACCGGCGACGTCGGCGTGATCACCCCCGACGGCTACCTGACGCTGACGGACCGCGCCAAGGACGTCATCAAGTCGGGCGGCGAGTGGATCTCCTCCGTGGAGCTGGAGAACCAGCTCATGGACCACCCGGCCGTCGCCGAGGCCGCGGTCGTGGCCGTACCCGACGAGAAGTGGGGTGAACGCCCGCTGGCCACGGTCGTCCTGAAGGAGGACGCGGGGGAGGTCTCGTACGAGGAACTGCGCGACTTCCTCGCGGAGAAGGTCGCCCGCTGGCAGGTCCCCGAGCGCTGGGCGCTGATCCCGGCCGTGCCGAAGACGAGCGTCGGCAAGTTCGACAAGAAGGTGCTCCGGGCGCGGTACGCGCAGGGGGAGCTGGACGTCGTCCGGCTCTGAGCGGGCGGGCCGGACCGCTGCCAGGCCGCTGCCGGACCGCGGGCCCGGCAGCGCCCGGCCGCCGCTAGTTGGCCCCTATCTTCGCGAGCAGGTCCACGATGCGCGACTGCACCTCCGCGCTCGTGGACCTCTCCGCGAGGAAGAGGACCGTCTCGCCCGAGGCGAGGCGGGGCAGTTCGGCCGGGTCGATGCCGTTCGAGGTGTAGACGACGAACGGGGTGCGGTTGAGCATGCCGTTCGCCCGCAGCCAGTCGATGATCCCGGCGCGGCGGCGGCGCACCTGCATCAGGTCCATCACCACCAGGTTCGGCCGGATCTGCGCGGCGACCTGCACCGCGTCCGCGTCCGAGGGGGCGTGCGCGGTCTGCATGCCGCGCCGCTCCAGTGTGGCGGCGAAGGCCTCCGCGATGGCGGCGCGCTCCTCCACCAGCAGCACCCGCGGCGGGTGCTGCTCGCTGTCGCGCGGCGCCAGGGCCTTGAGGAGGACGGCCGGGTCCGCGCCGTACGCCGCCTCCCGGGACGCCTGCCCCAGACCGGCCGTCACCAGCACCGGGACCTCGGCGGCGACGGCGGCCTGACGCAGCGACTGCAGGGCGGTACGGGTGATGGGGCCGGTCAGCGGGTCCACGAACAGGGCCGCCGGGTACGCCGCGATCTGGGCGTCCACCTCCTCGCGGGAGTGGACGATGACGGGGCGGTAGCCGCGGTCGGTCAGGGCCTGCTGGGTGGAGACGTCCGGCTCGGGCCACACCAGCAGCCGCCGCGGGTTGTCCAGCGGCTCGGGCGGCAGCTCGTCGTCGGCGGGCACCGGCGCCGACGGCCTGAGGCCGCCGGTGACCTCGACGGCGCCGTTCGGGCCGTCCAGCGGCTCCGGGCCCTCGACCCCGGCCTCGGGCGCGCCGATCGCGAACTCCCGTCCGCCGGGGGCGGGTACGTGCGGGGCGGCCGTGGGGTGCGGAAGCTGGGGCTGCTGCGGCGGCGACGGCTGCGGCGGCTGGAGGTGCGGGTGCGGCGCGCCCGTGGCGGCGGCAGCCGCCGCGGCGGCACGCTCTCCCTCCGCCGGCGGGGCCGCGAGCTTGCGGCGGCGGCCCGGACCGGCGGCCGAGCCGGTGGCCGGTGTGTGCGTGGGCGCGGGTGCCTGCGCCGGCACCGGCGCCTGGGCGGACGCCGACACCGGCGCCTGGGCGGACGCCGGT
>NZ_DASQNP010000177.1:0-5351 GCF_035644915.1 Streptomyces sp. | reverse complement strand
CCGGGGCAGTACGCGGGCCGCGTGCGGCACACCGCGGGGGATCGGGCGGCGGGCGTGACGTTCCCCGTTCCGCCCGGTGGACCCTCCCGGGGCGGACCGGACCGGACCGGGCCGGTCAGGGGCGGCTGCCGTGGCCGTGGGGCGTGTGGGGGTGGTGGGGCGCGCCGGGCTGGACGGCGTTCCGGGCCCGGCCGCCGTCCTGGTGGCCGTTGCCGTTTCCGTTGCCCTGGTTTCCGTTGCCCTGGTTTGCGTTGCCCCGGTCGCCCTGGTTGCCGTTGCCTCGGTTGCCGCCGTTGCCGTTCCCGTCGTCCCGGCCGCCGTTGCCGCTGCCCTGATTGCCGCCGTTGCCCTGTCCGGAGTGCCCCTGGTTTCCGTTGTCCTGGCCGTTGCCCTGGTTGCCGCCGCCCTGGTTTCCGTTGTCCTGGTTGCCGCTCTGGTCGCCGCCGTTGCCGTTGCCCTGGTTGCCGCTGTTGCCGCTGTTGCCGTTGTCCTGGCCGCCGCCGTTGCCGTTTCCGTTGCCTTCGTTGCCCCGGCCGTTGTCTCCCTTGCCCTGGCCGGGGTCGCCGCCCGGCCCCCGGCCGTTCCCGGGGCCGTCCTTCCCGGGAGGCGTCGGAGTGTCCAGGAGCGCCGCGCAGTAGGCGTCGACCCGGTGCCTGCCGCCCGCCGCGGCGACCAGCGCCTTCTGCGGCGCGCCGCCCCGCTCCTCCAGGCGGGACCGGCACAGCGCGGCCAGCCGCGACGGGTCCCCGGAGGAGTCCGGGTGCGGGCTCGCCGTACCGGACTCCGCCGCCGTGGGGTTGTTGGGGGCGGGAAAGGAGGGGGAGGGGGAGGTGCCCGGTGCCGGGGAGGTGCCGGACGTCCCGCCCGGGTCCTCCCGGGGAAGGAAGAAGACGCCGCCGGAGGCCACCGCCACCCCGCTGCCGAGGACGGCGGCCACGACCACGCCGAGCGCCCCCGTACGCGTCCGGCCCAGACGCCGCGCCAGGCGGGCGAACCGTCCCCGGAGGCCGGTGGCGGGGGCGGCCCGCTCGTCGCGGGCGGCCCGGAACGCCGCCACCGCCGCCTCCTCGCCCTTGAACTCGCCGCCCTCCGGCAGCGTCACCATGGAGTTGAAGGCGGCCGCGAGGGCACGGAGGCTCTCGGCCGACGGCAGGTCGGCCGGACCGCCCCGGCGCCCCGCACCGCCTCTGGAGCCTTCGGCGATCAGGCGGCGCAGTACGGCCTCGTCCACACGGGCACCTTCCTCCCCGTCCCGCATCGGGTCGTTCACCTCCGTACCGCCGTTGCCTCGGGCCGTTCCACCAGCCGGGCCAGTTTCTTCAGACCGCGTGACAGCGCCATGGCCACCGCCCCCGGCCGCTTGCCGAGGATTTCGGCCGTGCTCCTCGTGTCCATGTCCAGGACCACCCGCAGCAGTACCGCCTCGGCCTGCGGCCCCGGCAGGGTGGCGATGAGAGAGACGATCTCACGCGTCGACAGTTTTGCCCCGGCCACCTCCGCCGTGTCCAGTGCGCTCCCTGCGCCGGGGACGCCCGACGTACGCGGTTCGGGCAGTTCCTCGGTCGGTACGGTGATCTCCTGCACCCGCCTCCTCCTGCGACGCAGGAGGTCGCGTGCCCGGTTGCGCGTCACCGCCAGCGCGAATCGGCGGAACGCGGCGCCGTCCCCCTCGAAGCGCAGCAGGTCCCGCGCGATCTGTAACCACGTCTCGGCCACCACGTCCTCGGCGTCCTGGCCGACGATCACGGCCGCGTAGCGGAGGAGTTCGGGGGTGAGGGCGCGGTAGACGGCGCGGAAGGCCGCCTCGTCACCCCGCTGCGCGCCGAGGACCGCAGCGCTCAGATCCCCGGTGGGCTCCGGGGGGACACACTCGCCGACGCCGTCCGCCGCATTGCTCACGGGCGTGATCCTTCCACGACCGTGCGTGACGCGTCGACACAAGCCGGAGACTGGGTGACAGTTGACGCGATGTGGACGTGAGGGCCGGCCCGCTCCGGGCGTCCGCCCCGCCCTCCGGCGGCCGGGACGGAGAGGCCCGGGAGGACGGCCCGGAAGGGGCCGGGAGGGCGGCCGGGAACATGCGCCGAGGTGCGAAGACGGCCGGGGTCGCCACCCCCCACAGGAGAGACCCCGGCCGTCGTCGAGTACGGGCCGCCGCGCCGAGCGAGGCCCGTTACCCACATCAGCGTCGCGGCTCCGAAATCTGTTACTCCGGCGCCACGGGCCCTCTCCGCCGAGCCTCCGCAGGACCTCCGCGGCCCCTCCCCGGGCCCTCCCCCGCTTCCCCCCGCAGTTGCCTTCTCCGCAACTACCGACCCGTCCGCATGGACGGGAGAGCACACTAGGTCGTAGCGTGCTGCTTCGCATCGACGCAGATCGAAGCATCATGGCGAGACCGCGCTCGGCCAGGAGCGCGGCCAGGCGCTACATCGCGAAGTGGGGCAGGACGAAGGCGTGCAGGGGGAAGACGCGGAACTCACCGCAGCGGTGCGAGCGGCGCGAGAGGGGGACGAATGCGCCTTCCGCACCGTCTACCGCGCCGTACACCCTCGCCTGCTGGGGTACGTACGGACGCTGGTCCCGGAGGCGGACGCCGAGGACGTCACCTCCGAGGCGTGGTTGCAGATCGCCCGTGACCTGGATCGTTTCGACGGCGACGCCGACCGCTTCCGCGGCTGGACGGCGCGGATCGCCCGCAACCGCGCGCTGGACCACATCCGGGCGCGGGGACGGCGGCCCGCCTCCAGCTCCGTGGACGACGAGACCGAGCTGGCCGTGCTGCCCGCCGGCTCCGACACCGTCGACGAGGCGCTCGAGGCGATCGGCACCGGGCACACCATGGCCCTGATCTCCCGGCTGCCGCGCGACCAGGCCGAGGCGGTCGTGCTGCGCGTGGTGGTCGGGCTGGACGCCAAGGGCGCGGCCAAGGTGCTCGGCAAACGGCCGGGCGCCGTACGGACCGCCGCGCACCGGGGCCTGCGGAAGCTCGCGGAGATGCTGGAGAGCGAGGAGGGGGCGGGCGACGGGGTGCCCGCGCCGCGCACGGGTGTGGCGCGCGGTGTGACGGAAAAGGCCAGACGGACGCTGAGGGAAACGTGAGGGCCGACGACCGGTACAGCTGGCTGGACGAGGAGGCTGCGGAGCGTCTGCTGCGCGGCGGGCCCGTCAACAGCCCCTCCGCGCGGGACGCCGCCCGTCTGGCGGCGCTGGCCGAGGCCCTCGGCGAACTCGCCGCCGTCCGTACGGCCGCCGCCACGACCGGCCGTACGCCCGCCTCCGGCGCCCGTGACGACACCGGTGAGCTGCCCGGGGAGGCCGCCGCGCTGGCGGCGTTCCGGGCGGCGCGCGCCGAGGCCCGGGCCGCCGGCGCCACCGGACCGCGCCCCGCCCGGCGGATGCCGTGGGCCGGATCGTACGGCCGCCCCCTGCGGGCGGGACTCGCCGTGGGGCTCACCGGCTGCGTGCTGGGCGGCGTCGCCGTCGCGGCGGGCGCCGGGGTGCTGCCGCGGCCGTTCGGCGGGGGGAGCGGCGTGCCCACCCCGGTGTCGAGCGTGTCGTCCGCGTCCGGGGGCGAGGACTCCTTCCGGCACCTCTCCGGCGGCACCGGCACCCCGTCCGGCGAGGACGGACGGGAGGACGGGCCGGGCGACGGGGTGCGCGGCGGTCCGGGAGGGACGGGCGACGGCGCCCCCGCCGACGCCGGTTCCGGCGACCGCACCGCGGACGACGGTTCCTCCGGGGCGGGCACCACGGGCGGCGACGGGGCCGGGGACCCGGCCGGCGGCTCCTCCGGCACCGGGACGCCGGCCGAGGCGGCGCTGTGCGGCAAGCACCGGGACGACGAGCTGAGCGGGGCCGACCGCGCGGAGCTGGAGCGCGCCGCGGGCGGTCCGAACAAGGTCGAGGACTTCTGCCGCCGCCACCCGGACACCGGCGGCGGCACGGGCAACGGCGGGGATCCCGCCACCGGCAACCCCTCCTCCGGCGGCGGCACGGGCGGCGGTACGGGTGACTCCTCGGGCGGCGGTACGGGCGGCGGCTCCTCCGGCGGCACCGCGGGCCCGCCCGACGACCCGGCCGGTCCTCCCACGGGCGGGCGGGGCGACGACGGCGGCGAGGGGGGCGACGCGGTCCCCGACGAGGGCGGCGACGCGGTCCCCGACGACGCCGAGGACGGCAACGCCTTCCCGGCCGACACGGAGCCGGAGCCGGAGCCGACCGGTTCCGGCGGCGGCCCGGACGGCGGGGAACCCCTCCCCGAGCCCACCGGAACGGTCGGTTCCCAGCCATCCGCCTCCGCCGGTTCCGGCTCCTGAAGACGCCTTCCGAGGCGCCACGACCGGCGTGTGACCGGTAGGTGTGACACTTTTCGAGCCACTGACGCAGTACAGAACGAGCCGACTGGTCATCGGCGAGCGCGCCACCCAAGGTTCCCCCCGTACCTGCGGGATGCGCGTAGGCGCGGGCGGGGCACGTTCCCCCGGCCCCGCCCGCGCCGCTTCTCATCCACCCGCCCCTCCCGTCGCCGGGCGGGGCGCCCCGGACGCCGGGGCGGTCAGTGGACGACCACCTTGTCGCCCGGCCTCACCTGGCCGAAGAGGGCGGCGATCCTCTTCTCGTCCCGCACGTTGACGCAGCCGTGCGAGGCCCCGTTGTAGCCGTTGGCGGCGAAGTCCGCGGAGTAGTGCACCGCCTGGCCGCCGCTGAAGAACATCGCGTACGGCATCGGGGTGTCGTAGAGCGTGGAGTGGTGGTCGCGGCTCTTGAAGGTGACGGCGAACTCGCCCTCCCGGGTCGGGGTGAGCTGCGAGCCGAAGCGAACGTCCATGGCCGACACGACCGTGCCGTCGATCATCCAGGCCAGCGTCCTGCTCTCCTTGCTGATGCACAGCACCCGGCCCGTCAGGCACCGCGGGTCGGGCTCGGGGAGCGGCCGGGTGGTCGTCGGGTACAGCTCCAGGTGCGTGGGCGCCGTCGTCCGCGCCGTCAGCGCCGTCCAGGTGGCGGCCGTGACCTGGCCGCCGGCCGGCAGGCCCTGCCACCGCTGGAAGGCGGAGACGGCCCCGGCGGTGATCGACCCGTAGTAGCCGGTCGGGTTGAGGGCGAAGTGCCCCGCCTGGCGCAGCCGCGCCTGGAGCTCGCGGACCTTCGGCCCGTGCGCGCCCTCCCGCAGCATCGGCGGGGGCGCGGCCGGCCGGGAGGCCGTGGGCGGCGCGGGCGCCGGAGGGGCGGCCGGCGGAACGGCCGGTGATGCCGTCCGCCCGGTGCCCGCGGACGCCGGCGGGGCGGGCGCGGAAGCGGCGGGCGGCGCGGGGGCGTCCGCGGACGGCGCGACCGGTGCCGTCGGCGCC
>NZ_DASQNP010000176.1:0-31219 GCF_035644915.1 Streptomyces sp. | reverse complement strand
GAACGTGCCTTTTACGCTGATGGTATGCGGTACGGGCGTTCGGTCCGCGCGCGCCCGGTGGGGCCGGGAGGGGCCCCGGCGCCCGCGCCGGGCGGGATGCCCGCGGAACCCGGCACGGATTTCACGGACCGCCTGCAGGGCAGGGGCGTCCAAGCCCGGCTGGTCGCCGACGGCATCCACGTCACCACCGACGGGACGGCCGACCCGCCGGAGGCCGGACTCCGAGGGGCCCCGCCCGTCCTCCGGAAACCGACGGGCGGGGCCCCCTCACACGGGCCATGAGTCGGCCGGGTCGTCCAGCCACACCCGCCGCCCCTCCGGCGTGACCGTCGGCCCGAACCGCTCGTGCTCCGGCCTGCCCCGCTCCTCCCACCGGCGGTGGGCGGCCGCCACCTCGTCCCACAGGCGGCGGGGCCCGGACTGCCAGACGCGCGCCGCGTCCCCGTCGCGGAACATGGACCAGGACCGTTTTCGACGTCTCCCATGCGCACGGCGACGTTCAGGCTGGTGCCCGCCACCTGACAGGTCACGATGTCACCGCCGCCGTCGACGGCCTGCGGCAAGGGGGCCCATAGAGGCGAAACTTGCGGCGGCAGTGATGCCGACCGCTACGGTGAGAGCGTCTCGGCGGGTCATGTCAGTGAGGTTCGACAAGTCAGCCTTTCTTCCGCGTTGTCGTGCGCCGCTTGTGGTGGAGAACGGCGGAGGTGAGGGCGCAGGCGAACGCGAGCAGCAGCAGGACAGCGAGGGACGGGTTGATGTAGTCGGGAATGACGACGGAGTAATCACGGCCGTTCGACGCCTCGCACACGAGCCGCAGAGGGATGAAATCGCCTCTGCGGCCGACCAGGGTCGGTGTTCCCTCGGGGCGCTCTCGTTCACATTCCTCGGCCTGCTCCTGATCTTCGAGGAACAAGACGTGGAGGCACCCCCACAGATAGAGAGCGAGCGCCACGGCGACCGTCGCCAGAGACACATCCCGCCACGCGGCGGACGAGGTGTACCGCCGGCCGGACTGTCGGGTGAACCGTGAGCACAAGTACACGGTGAGCCCCAGCACGGTCACCGTACCGGTGATCAGAACGGAGAACAGCACCGCGAAGTTGTGCCCTTGCCAAGGGTTGGATGTCGTGATCACGCCTGTCAGGACTCGCGAATCAGTCGGTTGCACTTTTCGAAAATCGCATAGAGCGGCATCCGCAACTGCGCATCGGGCACGGCCTGGTCACCGAACTCCCGATAGCGTCGCAGGACCTCGAAGATCTCTGTGCCGGTGTAGTCGAGTGCGGGGCGGCGGGTCGGGTCTCCTCCACACCGCCCTGTTTGCCGTCGGCGGCCCAGATCTGGACGTGGGCCACACCCCCTCGCGGACACGGCGCACCGGGCTTCGCATACCGGACGTCGGGAAACTGCCGGGAGCGCGACGGATTCCCGGTGGCCGCGCGGAGGCGGGAGCGCGGAAACCGCGGGACCGGCCGGCTTCCGGCCGGTCCCGCGGCGCGGAAGCCGGGCACGGGTCAGTGGAGGGTGGCGAGCTTCTCCGGGCCGAAGGGCTGGAGTTCGCCGAAGCGGCCGTCCAGGACCTTCGCCGCCCACTCGGGGTCTCCCAGCAGGGAGCGTCCGACCGCCACCAGGTCGAACTCGTCCCGCTCCAGCCTGTCCAGCAGCTCGTCGATGTCCGCGACATCGCCCTTCTGCCCCTGGAAGGCGGCGGTGAACTCGTTGTCCAGGCCGACCGAGCCGACGGTGATGGTGGGTCTGCCGGAGAGCTTCTTCACCCAGCCCGCGAGGTTGAGATCGGAGTCCTCGAACTCGGGCAGCCAGTAGCGGCGCGTGGAGCAGTGGAAGACGTCGACTCCCGCCTCGGCCAGCGGGGTCAGGACGGCTTCGAGTTCCTGCGGCGTTCCGGCGATCCTGGCCTGGTAGTCGCCCGCCTTCCACTGGGACATCCGGAAGCTGATCGGGAAGTCCGGCGACACGGCCCGGCGGCAGGCGGCCACGAGTTCCGCGGCGAAGCGGACGCGGGAGGCGAGGTCGCCTCCGTAGGCGTCGGTGCGCCGGTTGGTGCGGGACCACAGGAACTGGTCGACGAGGTAGCCGTGGGCTCCGTGGATCTCGACGCCGTCGAAGCCGCGGGCCTCGGCCTCGGCCGCCCCGGCCGCGAACGCCCCGATCACGTCGTCGATGTCCGCCCGGGTCATCGCGTGGCCCCGTTCCGTCCCCTCCAGGGGGATTCCCGAGGGCCCCACTCTCGGGGCCTCCGGAACCGGCGGGGCACCGGCGGTGCGCATCATGCCCACGTGCCACAACTGCGGCATGATCCTCCCACCCGCGCGGTGGACCGCGTCCGCCACCTTGGCCCAGCCCGCGAGCGCGTCCTCGCCGTGGAAGCGGGGTACGCGGTCGCTGGTCCCCGCCGAGGCGTGGTCGACGTACGTGCCCTCGGTGATGATCAGCCCCACCTCGGCGGCGGCCCGCCGGGCGTAGTACTCCGCCACATCGGCTCCCGGTACGCCGCCGGGTGAGAACTCACGGGTCATCGGCGCCATCACGATCCGGTTGCGGAGGGTGAGGCCTCCCACGGAGAAGCGCCGGCCGAGCACGTTCCCGGCGCGTGTGGCTGAGCTGCTGGACATGGAGGAATCCCCCTTGGTCGACGGGCGGCCGCACCCGGTGCGGTGCGGCACGGTCCGTCCAACCACCGTCCCCAGCACGCCGATTCCCGGTGCGGGCCGCGACACTCCCTGCCCTCCGCGCCCGCCGAACGCAAGAACCCCACGGTCTCGACGAGACCGTGGGGAACGGGTTGGTGTCCGAGGGGGGACTTGAACCCCCACGCCCGATAAAGGGCACTAGCACCTCAAGCTAGCGCGTCTGCCATTCCGCCACCCGGACGAGGTGTTCCCGCGGCTCCCGGCCGCGGCGACGGGGAACACCATACCAAGTTTTCGGAGTGCCTCTCACCCGCATAAGCCGTGGTCCGGCGGGGTGCGGGGCCGGGCCGACGGCAGACCGGCGGCGGGCCGCCGACCGGGTCCGAGCCGGGGCCGGGCGCGCTCCCGGGCGCCCGCCGCACGTCGCCGGCACCGTCACCGGCCCCGGCACCGCACAATGGAACGGACCGGACCGCGGCACGGAGGCCGCGGCCGTACGGCACCGAGCGAGGCGGGACTGATCTTCCATGGGCCGAGTCACCCAGCGCCGCCGCGTCATCCGCGTCCGCGACGGCGCGGTCAGCGAGCGTCCCGACACCCTCGTGGCCGAGGAGCCGCTGGAGATCCGCCTGAACGGCAGGCCGCTGGCCGTCACGATGCGCACCCCCGGGGACGACTTCGCCCTGGCGGCGGGCTTCCTGGTCAGCGAGGGCGTCCTGGCCCATCCCGGGGAAGTGGCCAACATCGCCTACTGCGCCGGCGCCACCGAGCAGGAGGACGGCACCACGCGCAACACCTACAACGTCGTCGACGTCCGCCTCGCCCCCGGCGTCTCCGTCCCCGACGCCATCCTGAGCGGGCTGGAGCGGAACGTCTACACCAGCTCCTCCTGCGGCCTGTGCGGCAAGGCCAGCCTGGAGGCGGTCCGCACCACCGCCCGCTGGTCGCCGGCCGACTCCGACGGCGACCCGGTACGCATCGACCCGGCCGTCCTGGCCGCCCTCCCCGACCGGCTCCGCGCCGCCCAGCGGGTCTTCGACCGCACCGGCGGTCTGCACGCGGCCGGGCTGTTCACCCCGGACGGGGAGCTGCTGGACCTGCGCGAGGACGTCGGCCGCCACAACGCCGTCGACAAGCTGGTCGGACGCGCGCTGACCGACGGGCGCCTGCCCCTGTCCGGGGCCGTGCTGCTGGTCTCGGGGCGGGCGTCGTTCGAGTTGGCGCAGAAGGCGGTGATGGCGGGCGTCCCCGTGCTGGCCGCCGTCTCGGCGCCCTCCTCCCTCGCCGTCGACCTGGCCGCCGAGAGCGGGCTCACCCTGGTGGGCTTCCTGCGCGGCACGTCGATGAACGTCTACACCGGCGAGCACCGCGTCGCCCTGCCCGCGCGCGCCGGCCGGCCGCTCTGACCGCCCCCTCCCGCACCACGGCCCGCCGCGGGCGGCCGGGAAACGCCGGGTGCACGGAGATCCCGTGCAGATATCCGGGATGAACGGTGACGGCCCGGCACGGGTGTTCCGAAGTGCCCCCATTTACCCCGGCGGGCGGCATCACCGCCCTTCCCGGACACCGGGCCGATCGGATACGGTCGCCCCGCTGTGAGTCCCACGCCGCGGCGCACCAAGGAGCGGCAATTGCGCGAGTTCACCGTCCCGGCCCTGGTCACCGAACCCCCGGTGGGAGGGCTGGCCGACGCCGTCTTCGACCATGCCGAAGAGGACCCGCGCCATGTCGTGCTCGCCCGCAAGGACGCCGACGGCGTCTGGCGGGACGTGACCGCCGCCGAGTTCCGCGACCAGGTGCTGGCCCTGGCCAAGGGGCTGCTCGCCGAGGGCGTGCGGTTCGGCGACCGGGTCGCCATCATGTCCCGCACGCGCTACGAGTGGACCCTGTTCGACTTCGCCCTGTGGTCCATCGGCGCCCAGCCGGTGCCCGTCTACCCCACCTCCTCGGCCGAGCAGGTCTACTGGATGCTCCACGACGCCGAGGTGACGGCCGCCGTCGTGGAGCACGAGGACCACGCGATGACCGTCGGGTCGGTCATCGACCGGCTGCCGCGCCTGAGGCGGCTGTGGCAGCTCGACGCCGACGCCGAGGGGGCGCTGTCCGCCGCCGGGGCGCACATCCACGCCGACGTGGTGCACCGGCACCGGCTCGCGCTGACGCCCGACACCCCGGCGACCATCATCTACACCTCGGGCACCACCGGCCGCCCCAAGGGCTGCGTGCTCACCCACGGCAACTTCATGGCCGAGTGCGACAACATCGTCCGGCGCTACGGGACGGTGTTCACCTCCAAGGACGGCGGGCAGCCCGCCACCCTCCTCTTCCTGCCCCTCGCCCACGTCTTCGGGCGGATGATCGAGGTCGGCGCGATCCGCGCCCGCGTCAAGCTCGGCCACCAGCCCAACCTGACCGCCTCCGCTCTCCTGCCCGACCTGGAGGCCTTCCGCCCCACCTTCATCCTGGCCGTGCCCTACATCTTCGAGCGGATCTTCCACGCCGCGCGGCGCAAGGCCGAGACCGAGGGCAGGCTCGGCCCCTTCGACAAGGCCGTGGAGGTCGCGGTCCGCTACGCCGAGGCGGTGGAGCGCAAGGCGTTCGGCGCCGGCCCCGGTCCCGGCCCGGCCCTGCGCGTGCAGCACCAGTTCTTCGACAAGGTCGTCTACTCCAGGCTGCGCGCCGCCCTCGGCGGGCGCTGCCGCCACGCCATGTCCGGCGGCTCGGCCATGGAGCGGCGCCTGGGGCTGTTCTACGACGGCGCGGGCATCCGCGTCTTCGAGGGGTACGGGCTGACGGAGTCCACCGCGGCGGCCACCGCCAACCCGCCCGAGCGGCCCCGCTTCGGCACCGTCGGCCTCCCCATCCCGGGCACCACCGTGCACATCGCCGACGACGGCGAGGTCTGGCTGCGCGGCGGCCAGGTCTTCACCGGCTACCTGGGCGACCCCCAGGCCACCGACGAGGCCCTCCACGACGGCTGGCTGGCCACCGGCGACCTCGGCTCCCTGGACGAGGACGGCTACCTGACGATCACCGGGCGGAAGAAGGACATCCTGGTGACCTCCGGCGGCAAGAGCCTGTCCCCCACGGTCCTGGAGGACCGGGTGCGGGCGCACCCGCTGGTCGCCCAGTGCATCGTGGTCGGCAACGACCGGCCCTACGTCGCCGCCCTGGTCACCCTCGACCAGGACGCCGTGCACCACTGGCTGACCATGCGCAACAAGCCGTACCTGGGCCCGGCCGAACTGGTCCGCGACCCCGACCTGGAAGCGGAGATCAGGCGGTCGGTGGTGGCCGCCAACACCCGCGTCTCCCAGGCCGAGTCGATCCGCACCTTCCGGATACTGAGCTCGCAGTTCACCGAGGAGGAGGGCCTGCTGACCCCCTCCCTGAAGCTGAAGCGGAAGGCGATCGAGAAGGCGTACGCGGCCGAGATCGAGGCGCTCTACCAGGGCTGACCGGGGAAGCGCGGGCCGCAAGCCCGGGGCGCGGGCGCGGGGCGCGGGCGGGGGCGGCGCGCACGGCCGCGGGCGGGGAATCCCCGGCCGGTCATGATCGTTGGGCGGTGGGGTAGACGAGTCGCCAACCGACCGAAGGACCGATCGCTCGTGAGCAACGTTCCCAACATCATCCTCAACAACGGCGTCCGGATGCCGCAGCTCGGCCTCGGCGTGTGGCAGGTGCCGGACGAGGAGGCCACCACCGTCGTCGGGCACGCGTTCGCCTCGGGCTACCGCAGCGTCGACACCGCCTCCGCGTACCAGAACGAGAGGGGCACCGGCAAGGCGATCGCCGCCTCCGGGCTGCCCCGCGAGGAAATCTTCGTCACCACCAAGCTCTGGAACAACCGGCAGGGCTACGACTCCGCCCTGCGCTCCTTCGACGCCTCCCTGGAGCGGCTGGGCCTGGAGTACGTGGACCTCTACCTCATCCACTGGCCGGCGCCCGGGCAGGACAAGTACGTCGAGACCTGGAAGGCGTTCGAGAAGATCTACGCCGACGGCCGCGCCAAGGCCATCGGGGTCTCCAACTTCAAGCCCACCCACCTGCGGCGCCTGATGGAGGAGACCGAGATCGTCCCGGCGGTCAACCAGATCGAGCTGCACCCCTGGTTCCAGCAGGCCGAATCCCGCGCCTTCCACGCCGAACACGGCATCGCCACCGAGGCCTGGTCGCCGCTGGGCCAGGGCCGGGGCCTGTTGGACGAGCCGGTGATCGGCACGATCGCCCGCCGGCACGGCCGCACCCCCGCCCAGATCGTGCTGCGCTGGCACATCCAGCTCGGGAACGTGGTGATCCCCAAGTCCGTCACCCCCTCCCGCATCGAGGAGAACATCGGCGTCTTCGACTTCGTCCTCGACGAGGACGAGATGGCGCAACTGGCCTCCCTGGACCGCGGCACCCGGCTCGGCGCCGACCCCGACACCCTGGGCTGACGGCCGCCCGCCGGCCGTGCCGCCCGCGCCCGCGGGCGGCACGGCCCCGCGCCTCCAGCGGACACCACGGACCGGAAGCCGGAGTCCCCTGTGACGATCTTCCGGAGGCTGTGACTCTTCGGTGAAGGGGCCCGCCGCGCGGTTCCATCACGCCGCGCGGCGGACAATCCTCAGGTGCACGCACCGGCGGCGGTCCGCCGGGCCGGTGCGCATCCCCCCACACATCTGAGGAGTACACATGCGCCACAGCCGTGGTGTGATAGCCGGGTCAGCGCTCGCGGTCTCCGCCCTCGCGCTGACCGTCCTGCCCTCCCTCGCCGGAGCGGCCCCCCACTCCCCCGCCGACGAGTCCCCCGCCGACGCCCTCACCGTACGGGCCGAGCGCGCCGCCGAGGCGATACCCGCCGGGGCCCTGAAGGCCATGCAGCGCGACCTGGGCCTGTCCGCCGCCGAGGCCCGGGAGCGCGTCGCCGGCGAGTACCGCGCCGGACAGCTCGCCCCCGCCCTCCGCAAGGACCTCGCGGGCAGCTACGCCGGCGCCTGGCTCTCCGACGCCACCGACGCCACCGCCGAGCTGGTCGTCGCCACCACCGACCGCGCCGAGGCCGACGCCATCACCGCCGCCGGCGCCAAGGCCAGAGTCGTCGAGCACAGCATGGGCGACCTCGGCGCCGCCAAGACCGCCCTGGACCGGGCCGCCCGGCGCAGCGCCCCCGCCGCCGCGCCGCTGTGGTACGTCGACGTCCGCACCAACAGCGTCGTCGTCCACGCCTCCGACCCCGCCAAGGCCCGCTCCTTCGTCGAGGCCAGCGGCGTCGACGGCGACCTGGTGCGGGTGGTGAAGTCCGCCGAGAAGCCGCGCCCCTACGCCGACCTGCGCGGCGGCGAGGCGTACTACATCAACGAGACGAGCCGCTGCTCGATCGGCTTCTCCGTCACCGACGGCTCCCGGCAGGGCTTCGTCACCGCCGGCCACTGCGGCGCCCCCGGCGACGCCACCGCCGGCCACGACCGGACCGACCAGGGCACCTTCCAGGGCTCCAGCTTCCCCGGCAACGACTACGGCTGGGTCGCCACCAACAGCGACTGGACCGCCACCCCCTACGTCAAGGGCCCCAACGGCGACGTGACCGTCGCCGGTTCCGCCCAGGCCCCCGTCGGCTCCTCCGTCTGCCGCTCCGGCTCCACCACCGGCTGGCACTGCGGCACCATCGAGCAGCACGACGTCACCGTCCAGTACGGACAGGGCGACGTGGTCGGACTGACCCGGACCACCGTGTGCGCCGAGCCCGGCGACTCCGGCGGCCCCTACATCTCCGGCAACCAGGCCCAGGGCGTGACCTCCGGCGGCTCCGGCAACTGCACCGTCGGCGGCACCACCTTCTTCCAGCCGGTCAACCCGATCCTGGAGGCGTACGGCCTCAGCCTCGTCACGGGCTAGCCCCCGCGGCCCGGCCGTCCGCGGACCGGTTCCACGCAGGTCGCCGCCCCGCGCACCGTCCCTCCCTCGGTGCGCGGGGCGGTCGCGTCGGGGGCGGACCCGCACACCGCGCCGGTACGTGCCCGGCCGGGCACGTACCGGCCGGGCGTCCCCGCAGTCTGTTGCCGCCCGGCACCGACCGGCATACCTTCCGGTCATGGAGCTGGAGTTGCGCCATCTGAAGATCATCAGAGCCATCGACGAGGCCGGAAGCCTCACGCGGGCGGCCACCGCACTGGGCCTGGCCCAGTCGGCGCTCAGCGGACAGCTCAAGCGCATCGAGAGGGCCCTGGGCGGCGCCCTCTTCGAGAGGGACCGCGCCGGCGCCCGCCCCACCCCCCTCGGCGAGCTGGTGCTGCACCGCGCACGGGTGCTGCTGCCCGCCATGCGCGAACTGCACGAGGAGGCCACGCGGTTCACCAATTCCCTGGAGGACATCCAGCGTTTCCGGCTGGGCGGCACCCACGGCCCGCTGCTGGGCGGCCTCCTCGACCGGCTCGCCGGTCTGTATCCCACCACCCCCGTCTCCACCCTCACCACCTGGTCGATCGAGGAACTCGGCGGACTGGTGGCCGCCGGACGGCTGGACTTCGCCCTCGCCGGGGTCTGCGGGGAGAGCACCCCGCCCGCCGCGGACCAGCTCGTGTGGCGCGCCGTCGGCCGGGACCCGGTCTTCGTCCTCCTCGGCGAGGACCACCCGCTCGCCGGGGAGGGAGAACTGCACCTGTCCCAACTGGCGCGGGAGAAGTGGGTCTTCGCCCCCGGCGACGGCTGCTTCGGGGACTGCTTCGCCGCCGCCTGCGCCCGGGCGGGCTTCACCCCGGTCCCCGCCTACGAGGCGGACACCTCCTCCTGCATCCACCTGGTCCAGGTGGGCCGGGCGGTGGGGCTGTGCCGGGCCACCTTTCCCCCCGTCCCCGGGGTGGTGACCACGCCCCTGGCCGACACCCCCCTGGTCTGGCGGCACCTCCTCGGCTGGCACCCCGACGCCCCCGCCGCCGGGGCCGCGCCCTCGGTGCTGCTGCACGCCCGCTCGGTCCACGAGGAGGCCGCCCACCGCAACCCCCGGTACGCCCGGTGGCTCTCGGAACACGAGGGGTTCGGCACCCCCGCGTGACCCCGCGGAACCCCCCGCCCGGACGCCCGCCCTGCCGATCCATCGCACCGTGAGAGGGTCAACGTGACAGGTACACGCCCTTTTCGGGGCCCGTTAACGTAGCGCTCATCCCTCATCCCCCCACCATGAGGAGACATCGATGCGCCACAGCCGTGGTCTGATCACCGGCTCCGTCCTGGCGGCCTCCGCCCTCGCGCTGACCGCCCTCCCCTCCATCGCCGGGGCAGCCCCCCAGTCCCCCGCCGACACCCTCACCGCCGAAGCCGCCCGCGCCGCCGAGGAGATGCCCGCCGGGGCCCTGAAGGCCATGCAGCGCGACTTCGGCATATCCGCCGCCGAGGCCCGGGAACGCGTCGCCGGCGAGTACCGCGCCGGACAGCTCGCCCCCGTCCTCCGCAAGGACCTCGCGGGCAGCTACGCCGGCGCCTGGACCACGGGGGCCACCGCCACCCTGGTCGTCGCCACCACCGACCGCGCCGAGGCCGACACCATCACCGCCGCCGGCGCCAAGGCCAGAGTCGTCGAGCACAGCCTGCGCGACCTGGACGCCGCCAAGGCCGCCCTGGACAGAGCCGCGAAGAAGAACGACACCACCGCCGCCCCGGTGTGGTACGTCGACGTCCGCACCAACAGCGTCGTCGTCCACGCCTCCGACCCCGCCAAGGCCCGCTCCTTCGTCGAGGCCAGCGGCGCCGACAGCGACCTGGTACGGGTGGTGAAGTCCGCCGAGAAGCCGCGGACGTACTACGACCTGCGCGGCGGCGAGGCGTACTACATCAACAACTCCGGCCGCTGCTCGATCGGCTTCTCCGTCACCAGGGGCAGCCAGCAGGGCTTCGTCACCGCCGGCCACTGCGGACGCACCGGCAGCTCCACGACCGGCTACAACCGGGTGGCCCAGGGCACCTTCCAGGGCTCCAGCTTCCCCGGCAACGACTACGCCTGGGTCGCCACCAACAGCAACTGGACCGCCACCCCCTACGTGCGGGGCTCCGGCGGCGCCAACGTGACCGTCGCCGGCTCCACCCAGGCCCCCGTCGGCTCCTCCATCTGCCGCTCCGGCTCCACCACCGGCTGGCACTGCGGCACCATCCAGCAGCACAACACCAGCGTCACCTACCCGCAGGGGACCGTCAGCGGAGTGACCCGGACCACCGTGTGCGCCGAGCCCGGCGACTCCGGCGGCTCCTACATCTCCGGCAACCAGGCGCAGGGCGTGACCTCCGGCGGCTCCGGCAACTGCTCCTCCGGCGGCACCACGTACTACCAGCCGGTCAACGAGATCCTGTCGGTCTACGGCCTGACCCTCAGGAGGTAGGCCCCCGGGCGTTTCCCACCCCTCCAGGAGCCGCCGCCCGGTCCGGCCGGGCGGCGGCTCCGCCGCGCCGGGGCCCGCCCCGTCACGGGCGGGCGCCGTGCGCAGGGGCGATCTCCTCGATCCGGCGCGCCAGCCGCACGTCCAGCCCGGTCACCCTCCCGCCCACGCTGTGGGTGTTCACCGACACCCCCAGCGTGTTGTAGCCGAGGAGCAGATCGGCGTGGTGGTCCAACTCCTCCTGGATCTGCGAGACGTGGATCACCATGGCCGCGGCCTGGAAGTGCCCGGCGAAGGAGTAGCTGCGCCTGAGCACGTCCCGCTCCCGGTCCCACTCCCAGCCGGGCAGCTCCGCCAGGGCGCCGTCGATCTCCTCCGGACTCAGGGGTTCGGGTGTCATGACAGGATTCTCACTTCCGGTAGACGACCCGCTCAGCCTAGGGTCGCGGGCATGGGATCTGTGGCAGCCGACGCGAGCACCGGAGTGGGTCCCCTGCTGCGGCACTGGCGGGAGCGTTCCGGACTGAGCCAGTTGGAGCTGGCCCTGCGGGCCGACTCCTCCGCCCGGCACATCAGCTTCATCGAAACCGGACGGTCCCGGCCCAGCCCGGAGATGGTGCTGCGCCTGGCCGAGCACCTGGCCGTGCCCGTACGGGAGCGCAACGCCCTGCTGACGGCCGCCGGGTACGCCCCGCACTACCCGGAGACCCCCGTGGACGATCCCGCGATGGCCTCCCTGCGCGACAGTCTGGAGCGGATGCTGACGGCCTACGAGCCCTACCCCGCCCTGGTGGTCAACGGCCACTACGAGGTCCAGGCCGCCAACCGCGGCATCGCCGCCCTCCTGGAGGGCGTGGCCGGGCACCTGCTGCGTCCCCCGCTGAACGCCATGCGCGTCACCCTCCACCCCGAGGGCCTGGCCCCGCGCATCCGCAACTTCCACGAGTGGCGCGAGCACCTGCTGGAGCAGATGCAGCGGCAGCTCGCGCTGCTGCGGTCGGCGCCGCTGCGCGAGCTGTACGAGGAGGTCGCCGCCTATCCGCCGCCCGAGGGCGGCACCGAGCGGCGCGGCGGCGGGACCTCCTTCGCCCTGCCGATGGTGCTCGACCACCGGGGGCGGACGCTGGCGTTCTTCTCCACGATCGCCACGTTCAACACGCCCATGGACGTGACCGTCTCCGAGCTGGCCATCGAGACCTTCGTCCCGGCCGACCCGGAGACGGCCGCCGTGCTGCCGACCCTCCTCCCGTAGCCCCCCGGGGGGCCAGGCGGCCCGGAGGACGGCGCGCAGCGTCAGGTGCCGGCCGGCCGCGAAGGCGGCGACCACCACCGCCCGGAGCGGGATCCACACCCACCCCGCCGTGGTCGGGTCCAGCGGGCCGGAGACCAGGGCCGCGGCGCTCGCCAGCGCCCACAGCAGGTTGCCCTCGACCACGATGCGCGCCCCGAGGGCGGGCGGGTGGGCGCGGCCCGCCGCCACCCCGACCCCACGCCGTACAGCAGCAGGAAGGCGCCGAGGCCGGCCAGCAGCCCGGTGTCCACCCCGAGCAGCCGGCCGAGCGGGCCGGACAGGACGAGGTAGGCCAGCCCGTTGACGCCGGTGACGGCCGCGTCCAGGGCGAGGAGACGGCGCAGCCGCACCAGGGGGCCGGCGGAGCCGGAACGGATGGTGCCGGGGGTGCCGAGCGAGGCTGCGGACATGGTGGGTCAGCCTCCGTCGGGTCGGGCGCGAAGGTGGTACGCGCTGGCCGGGGCCGGGTTCCGGCCGGAGTGCGCCGGCCGGAGCCCGGTGTCCTCCACCCTGTCGGCAGCTCGCGCCGGGGTCGATTACCGCCGGGGTAATCGCGCCCCCACGGCCGTCTTCCATTCGTATGCTTGGCACACTATTTCTATTCGGTCGGCTGTCATCGGAGCCGGGCGGACAGGTGGGCGGGGCGCGCGTCAGCGGAGGGTGGCGCGGGCCGGGAGGGAGGCGGTGGGTGCCGGGGCGGCCTCCGCCTCGTTCAACCAGCGGCGCAGCACGTGGTGGATCCGTTCGGCGCCGACCAGTTCGCCGTCCTCGTCCGGCCGGGAGAGCTGGAGGGGGTGGAGGAGGAACGCCCGGGACTGCTCGCCGCCGAGGCCGCCGTGGGAGCCGATCTGCTCCTCGAAGGCGTGGACGGCGCCGGTGGCCGGGTCGAGGGCGGAGTTGACCATGATGTCGGCGGCGTGCGGGAAGCCCGCGGTGCGCCGTACGGCGTCCGCCGCGCGCGGCCCGTAGGGCTCCAGCGGGTCGCGGCCGATGACCTCGCCGGTGGCCAGGCGGTGTTCGCTGCCCTGGGCGCCGAGCACCACCGGCCCGTGGCGTTCGCTGTGGACCAGCAGGAAGCCGATGCCGGGGTGGTCGGCGAGGGTGCGCAGCAGGGCGGGGTGGCGCTCGTCGATCCGCTCGCGGCCGGCGCGTCCGGGGATGTCCGGGAAGGAGACCAGTCCCAGGTTGCCCGAGCCCAGGACCACCGGCCCGGGGCCGGTCACCCGGTGCGGTTCGGCGCCGGGCCCGTGCTCGGGCCGGTGCAGGGCGGCGCGGGCGGCGGCGCGGGCCTCGGTTCCCCCGGCCGACCGCCGGGCCCGCCGGGAGACGGGCAGCCCGCACGCGGAGCGCACCAGGTCCTCCAGGGTGAGGCCGTAGCGCGCGGCGAAGGGTTCGCCGGGGCTCTGCCCGTGGTCGGAGAGCAGCACCAGGCGGTAGGGGCGGGGGGCCCGCCGGGCGACCTCGGCGATCATCGCCACGGCCCGGTCGAGCCGCCGCAGCACCTGGTGGGTGTCGCGGCCGCGGGGGCCGGAGTGGTGGGCCACCTCGTCGTAGGCGACCAGGTCGGCGTAGACGGCGGTCCGTCCGCTGAGGATGTCGCCGATGACGGCGGCCACCACCACGTCCCGTTCGACGACGGTGGCGAAGGCCCGGACGAACGGGTAGAGCCCGCCGCGCGACACCCGGGGCCGCTCCCCGCGGAGTCTGGCCCGGGTGGACTGGACGATCTCGCGGACGACCTCGGCGGCGAAGGAGACGGCGGTGCGGGTGGCGTTGGCCGGGTCGGAGAAGTACGCGAAGTAGCCGGCGCGGGACCGGTTGTGCCGGCCGCGCCGGGCGGAGACGGACAGCACCAGGGCGGCCTGGGCGGCGCCGCCGCTGAAGAGGTTGCCGCGGCTGGCGCCGTCGTGGGCGAGCAGCCCGGGGTGGCCGCTGCGGGCGGCGGCGCGGCGCTGGAGTTCGGCGGCGCTGCTGGGCCGGTTGCTGACCATCACCTCGCCGGTCTCCTTCTCGTACCAGCGGAAGGCGGGCACGTCCTCGTTGGAGCCGTGGAGGATGCCGAGCTGGCTGGCGCCGGTCTGGCTGGACCAGTCGGTGTGCCACGGCACGAGGCGGTGGGTGTCGCGGCACATGGCGGCGACGGTGGGCATCAGCGGCTCGTCGCCGGCGACGGCGTCGCGCAGCACGTCGTGGCCGACGCCGTCGAGCTGGAGGAAGACGGTGCCGGGGGTGGTGGGCATCTCCCGGCGGCCGGAGCGCCGCCAGCGGCGGTCGGCGAGCCGGGCCAGGCGCCGCCGGTACGCCCGGTCGTCGTGGACGGCCAGGAAGGCGTTGGCCGCCGAGGAGGCCGCGGACATCGCCGCGGCGACCACGACGGCGGTCTCGGGGTCGGCCTCGCCCCTGCCGTCGGGGAGGAGGCTGAGCGCTATCCACAGCAGCGACCCGTTGAGGAAGAACACCAGCAGGCCCAGCACCAGGGCGGGCACCAGCAGCAGCGCCCGGACCAGCAGGGGCCACACCAGGGCGCTGAGCAGGCCGAAGGCGCCGGCCCCCAGCGCGGCGGTGATCCCGATGGCGGTGGCGGTGTCGCCGTCGGCGGACTGGAGCCGGAAGTCGGGCAGCACCCCGGCCAGCACCAGCATGGTGAGGGTGCTCACCGCCCACACGACCAGCACGCGCAGCACCGCGCCGCCCGCTCTTCGCCAGGCTGCCATCCGCACGCCGTCCCGCCTTCCCGTGTACGAGTCCGTGGAGGGGTTATGGGGTTCCGTGTACGCGCCGTCGTCCGCCGCCGGGCGCGACCGCCGGTCCGGACGCGGGCCCGGTGTCGGGAACCGTCCCGGTTGCGGCGGCACGTTCCACTTTTCCACAGTGCGTCACCCCTTCGGGGGCGTGTCCGGCGCCGGGCCTCAAGGTTCCCGGGCGGGGCGGACGGGCTCGGCGGACGGACGGGGCGGACGGCGGAAAGGATGAGAGGATCGGTGCGGGGACGGGGCGAGCGGACGGAAGGAGAGTCCGGGTGCCGGTGGAGATCACGTGGTGGGGGCATGCCACGGCGACCGTGCGGGACTCCGGCGTCACGGTGCTGACCGACCCGCTGCTCGTGCGGCGGCTGGCCCATCTGCGCAGACGGCGCGGGGAGTTGCCGCCCGACTCGGTGGCGCGCGCGGACGCGGTGGTGATCTCCCACCTGCACGCCGACCACCTGCACCTGCGGTCCCTGGCGCGGCTCGTGCCGGGCACGCGGGTGCTGGTGCCGCGCGGCGCGCTCGCCGCGGTGGCGGGACTGCGGCGGCTGGCGCGCCGGCTGCGGATCGAGGAGGTCGGTGTGGGCGACCGGGTGCGGGTCGGGGAGGTGGCCGTCCGCGCGGTGCCCGCGGCGCACGACGGGCGCAGACTGCCGTACGGGCCGCGCCGGGCGCCCGCGCTGGGCTACGTGGTCGAGGGCGAGGCCCGGACGTACTTCGCCGGGGACACGGGACTGTTCGACTCCATGGCGGAGGACGTGGGCGAGGTGGACGTGGCGCTGCTGCCCGTCGGCGGCTGGGGGCCGTACCTGGGCGACGGCCACCTGGACGCCCGGCGGGCCGCCGAGGCGCTGGCCAGACTGAGGGCGGCCTGCGCGGTGCCGGTGCACTACGGCACGTACTGGCCGATCGGCATGGACGCCGTCCGGCCGCACGAGTTCCACTCCCCGGGCGACGAGTTCGTCCGGCTGGCGGCGCGGGCGGCGCCCTCGGCGGCGGTGCACCGGCTGGGGCACGGCGAGCGCATACGACTGGGGGACCTGGGGTGATCGACGCGCTGCTCGCCGCGGTGCGGGAGCTTCCGGCGCAGGTGGTACCCGGGGCGGCGGGCTATCCATCGCTGTTCCTGCTGGTGGTGTTCGGCTCGCTGGTGCCGGTGGTCCCGACGGGCGCGGTGGTCAGCGGCGCGGCGGTGGTGGCCTTCCACAGCAGTCCTCCGGCGCTGCCGCTGCTGCTGGTGTTCGCCGTGGCGGCGCTGGCCGCGTTCCTCGGCGACCTCGGGCTGTACTGGCTCGGCCGGCGCGGGGAGCGGTCGAGGATCGGCGCGCGCTGGCTGGAGTGGCTGCGCTCGCGGGCCGAGCCGGAGCGGCTGGAGGCCGCCCGCCGGAAGCTGGAGGAGCACGGCGTGACGGTGCTGGTGGTCTCCCGACTGCTGCCGGCGGGACGGATTCCGGTGATGGTCGCCTGCCTCCTGTCGCGGATGCCGGTGCACCGGTTCGTGCGCGGCGACGCGCCGGCCTGTCTGGCGTGGACGGTGACCTACCAGCTCATCGGTGTGCTGGGCGGCTCGCTGTTCCCCGAGCCCTGGGAGGGGGTGGCCGCGGCGGTCGGGCTGACGCTGCTGATCGGTGCGGTGCCGCCCGCGTGGCGGCGGCTGCGTCCCGCTCACGCCTCCCGGTAGCCCGGCGGGTCCGGCGGGCCACCGGGAGACGCGGGCGGGCCCCTCAGTCCAGCACCTTCGAGGCCCCGATCGGCAGGTCCCACAGGTCCTCGCGGGGGCGGCCCGCCGCCGCCCAGGCCACCCGTACCCGGGTCAGCGGTTCCAGCGGGGGCTCGGCCGAGAGCAGGAAGGTGGCCCAGTGCATGGGGGCCATGCGCTTCGCGCCCAGGTCCCGGCAGGCGGCGACGGCCTCCTCGGGGTCGGTGTGCACGGGGCGGAGCATCCAGCGCGGGGCGTACGCGCCGATCGGCAGGAGGGCGAGGTCGATGCCGGGGTAGCGGCGGCCGATCTCGGCGAACCAGTGGCCGTACCCGGTGTCGCCCGCGAAGTAGACCCGCTGCCCGTGGCGGTCGGTGAGCACCCAGCCGCCCCACAGCGAGCGGCAGGTGTCGGCCAGGCCGCGCCGGGACCAGTGGTGGGCGGGGACGAAGTCGAAGCGCACGGTGCCGCCGCCCGGCGAGGGCAGTTCGGCCGCCTCCCACCAGTCCAGTTCGGTGACGGTGGTGAAGCGGCGGCGCCGGCACCAGGCGCCGAGTCCGGCGGGCACGAACAGCGGGGTGTCGCGCGGCAGCCGCTTGAGGGTGGGCAGGTCGAGGTGGTCGTAGTGGTTGTGGGAGATGACCACGGCGTCGACGGGCGGCAGGTCCTCCCAGGGGACGCCGACGGGGGTGACCCGGGCGGGGGTGCCCAGGATTCTGCGGGACCACACGGGGTCGGTCAGGACGGTGAGGCCGCCGATGCGCACCACCCAGCTCGCGTGCCCGGCCCAGGTGACGGCGACCGTGTCGGCGCCGACCCGCGGCAGGGGCCCCGGCTCGTGGGGCAGCAGGGGGATCTCGCGCAGCGACTCGGGGGTGGGGCGCATGCTGCCCTCGCGGACTATCCGCGCCATCGACCGTATGCCGGGCAGCGGGTCGGTGAGGCGGTCGACGAACGAGCGCGGCCAGGTGCGCCGCTCGCCGACCGGCCGGGGAGCGGGGAGGACGGGGGCCGGCGGGACGTCGGGGGCGTCGAGGGGGCCCAGGGGGTCCAGGGGAGCGGGGGCGCCGAGAGGGGCGGGGGCGGGATTCTCGGTCCGTTCGGTCATGCGCGGTTCCCATCTGTGTCCGAGAACTTCACGGGGTGCACCGCCACCGGGTCACCCGGCCGTCAGCTCGGTCAGAGCCGACGTCACTTCCGTCAACGTCCCGGTGGTGTCCGGCTGTTCCACCGGGACGGGGGCGACGGGAGGAGCGTCGGGGCCGGGAGGGGCGGCGGAGTCGGAGGGGGCTGTGACGGACGCGGCGCCCGGGGAGACGCCGCGGGTCAGCACATCGGTTGACAGCCGTACCCGCAGGGCCCGGGGGTCGTCGCCGAAACGGTGGCCGCCCAGGGCGTACGGGCCCAGCCGCCGGACCAGTTCGGCCTCCAGCCGGGGGGCGTCCACGATGCCGCGGGCGGCCAGGCCGGGGCGCAGCGCCTCGAAGTCGGGGTACAGGTGCCGTCCGGCGTGCGGCGGGCGGCACACCGCGCCGACGCCGGTCAGGGCGTGGTGGAGGGCGGTGGCGAGCGTGCCGCGTGCGCGGTTGACGGCGGCCCGGCGGTCGCGCAGCCACCGCGGTTCGCCGAGGACCTCGGCGGCGGCCGCGGCCGCCGGGCCGTCCAGGCGGGCGCGCAGGGCGGCCAGGGCGGCGCGCATCCTCTCGCCCAGGGCCCGGCCGCGCCCGGTGGCGGGGAGGCGGGCGACGCCCGCGCGGACGCCGGACGCGGGGGCGTACTCCGGGTCGGCGCCGAGGTCGACGAGCACCACGGCGGAGTCGCCGGGCGTGCCGGACGCGCCGCCGTCCGCACCGCCGTCCGCGAGCGGGCCGGTGCGGTGCAGGATCTCGGCGGGGCTGACGACGACCGTGTCGTGGCGGGGATCGTGGGAGGCGTCGCGCAGGCTCTCGTCGCTGACGACCAGCAGCCCCTCCTGCGCGGCGGCCTCGCACACCTCGTGCAGCAGCTCGGGCGGCGCGGCGGTCCCGGTGAGGTCGTCGGCCACGGACAGCACCAGCACCCGCGGGTCGCCACCGTCGGCGCGGGCCCGGCCCACGGTCTCCAGCAGCGCGAAGGGGTCCGGCACCCCGCCGCACTCGGCCGGTACGGGCACGGGGTGCACCGGCCGGTCCAGCAGCCGGGCCTGCGCGGCGTGCCAGGCGGCGCCGGGCCGCGGCAGCACCACCCCGCCACCGCCGCCCTCCCCGCCGGTGGCGGCGAGGAGCGCCAGGAGCAGCAGGGGCGCGGTGGGGGCCGCCACCACCTGGTCGGGCGCGGTGGGCAGGCCGCGCCGCCGCCAGTAGCCGCAGGCCGCCTCGGCCACGGCGCCCGGTGCCGACGGGCCGGGCCCGGACGCGGCACCGGGCGGGGGGTCGGCCGGGGGATCGGACAGGGGGGTGTGGGTGTCCGGTTGGGTCTGCCGCATCCGTGCCTCCGCCGGTGTCGTCGGTGTCCTGGGGGTCGTCCCCGGTCCTCCCCGGGTCTCCTCCGCCCCGCCGGAGCGGTCCGGTCGCCGGGCGGTGCGGTGCGCGGCCGTCACGGCCGCTGCCGGAACCGCTGGAGCTCCTGCTCTATGCCGTGCCCCCGGGTGCGCACCAGGGCCCGCGCCAGGTCGGACAGCTTGCGGTTGGTGTGCTGCGAGATCCTGCGCAGCAGGGCGAACGCCTCCTCCGCGTCGCAGCCGAGCACGTACATCACGATGCCGCAGGCCTGGTCGACGACGGGTCTGCTGCGCAGCGCCTCCTCCAGTTGCTCCACCTCCGCCAGCGCCTCGTGGTAGCGCAGGTCGCGGACGAGCCCGGTGGCGGCCAGGTCGCCCAGCAGCGCCGCCGAGCCGTGCACGGTCTCCTGCAGGGGGCGGGGGCGGAACGCGAAGACGGTGAGGGTGAGCGTCAGGTCGTCGCGGCGGTAGGGCAGGGTGGCGCTGGCGCGCAGGCCCATGTCGAGGGCGCTGGCGCGGAACCGCGGCCAGCGGTCCTCCCGCAGCAGGTCGTCGGCCCCGGCGGGGCGGCCGGTGAGGAGGGCCTGCGGGACGGGGCCGTCCCCGGTCTCCCACTGGACGGCCACCAGCACGGACAGGTCCGGATGGGTGACGGCGGCGGGTGCCCCGGAGCGGGTGCCGCCGGTGTGGACGGTGGCGGTGGCGCCGCAGCAGCCGGGGGTGCACCGGACGGCCTGTTCGGCCAGTCGGGCGAGGCTCCGGGCGGACGAGGCGACGTCGAGCACCGGCTCCGGCCGCTCCGGGGCGGACTCGAACGGAATCGCTTCGCAACGGTCCGGCATGGTGGCGCTCTGTCCTTTCCCCGGGCTCCGGTTGGGGTCGCTGGACGTCCGGTCCCGAGAGACCGGCTGCCCCGCGCGGCGGCCGGGAAACGGCCCGGTGGATCACGCCGCCCCGGACGGTCCCCACCGTCCCCGACCTGGGCGGCCCGCCGCCCTGCCGTCACTTTCTCGACGAAGGGTGACGAGTCACACGTTTCCGCGTGACCAACGAGACCTCCGGCGGCCGGCGGGTTACGTTGTGGCCATGGCGCAGGCGGAGGAGTTCGGAGCCGAGCTGGCGGACTTCCGCCGACGGGTGGAGGAGCTGCGGTCGGCGCGGGCCCTGCCGGACGCGGAGCAGCTCCCCGCCCTGGACGCCGCCCTCTTCGAGCTCCAGCACGTGGCCGAGGTGCTCTGGCCGCGCTACGAGGAGCTGGCCGCCGAACGGCACCAGGGCGGCCGGGGGGAGCACCGCGAGCACCAGTTGCTGCGCACCCTGTTCCAGCGGCTGCCGGTGGCGGTGGCCCTGTTGGACCGGGACGGGGTGGTGCGGCGGTTCAACTTCGCCGCGACCCAGTTGTTCGGGGTCCGCGCCGGGTACGCCACCGGGCGGTCGCTGACCGGTTCGCTGGCCCACGACTCCCGGGCGGTCTTCCGCTCGCAGGTGGCGGCGGTGGCCCGGGGCGAGGGCGACCGCAGCCTGGTCGTCCACCTGCTGCGCCCGCCGGAGCGCGGGCGGCGCGCCAGCGGGGAGCTGCGGGCCACGCTGACCGCGCTGCGGCCCCCGGGCGAGCCGCGCACGGTCGTGCTCGCCGTCTTCCAGCGGGGCGCCGCCGTCGCGCCGGGGCCCGTGGCGCCCGACACCCCGGTGGTGCTGCACGCCGCGCCCCACCCGGACCTGACCGAGGCCACCCGCAACGCCGAGCTGCTGGACCTGCTGGACGAGATGACGGCGGCCCTGATCCTGGCGGACTCCCCCAAGGACGTGCCGCAGCGGGCGGCCGACGTGCTCTACGGGCGGTTCGCGGACTGGGTGGTGATCGACGTCGTCGTGCCCGGCGGCCTGCGGCGGGCCGCCGTGCTCGCCTCGGCCGGACGGGTGCGGGACGCGGTCGCCGAGCAGAACCCGGCCTCCTGCCCGATGGTCGTGGACGCGATACGGCACGGCGGCGAGACCCTGCGGGTGCACCCCGACGATCCCGAGGCCTTCGGCCGGGACGCCACCGGCGCCCCCGTGCTGGTCCGGGCCGAGGTCAGCTCCCTGCTGTGCGTGCCGCTGGCCGACGGCCGGGGGGGTCCGGCGCTCGGCGCGCTGACGCTGCTGCGCACCGGGGGGCGCCGGGCCTTCGAACTGGCGGAGGCCGGCGTCGTGGACCGGATCGCCCGGCACATCGCCCTGGCGCTGCGCGGCCTGTGACGCGGCCTTCGGCAGCGGTCCCGGTCTCCGGCGGTCCCGGCCCCCGGCGGCGGGCGGCCCGTGACGACCGCGGGAGCCGCGGCCCCGCGGCCCGCGGCTCCCGTCCGGCGGGCCTCTCCGGTCCCCCGGTCCTCCGGCCCTCCGGTCTCCCCGGTCGTGTCGGTCGTGCTGTCCGTGCCTCCCCGGCCCTGTGTGCGTCCGGCCCCGCGCCGGCCCGTACCCGTGTCCGTGGTCGGTCCGCGCCTCCTCAGGCCGCCTGCGAGCCGGCGTAGGCCTGCTCCTGCTCCCGCTCCTGGTCCGCCTCGACCTCGGCGTGGAGGCGGTTGCAGGTGCGGCTGATCAGCCGGGAGACGTGCATCTGGGAGATGCCGAGCTGCTCGGCGATCCGGCTCTGGGTCATGTCGCAGAAGAAGCGCAGGTAGAGGATCTTGCGCTCGCGCTCGGGCAGCTTGCGCAGCCGGGGCTTGAGCGACTCCCGGTAGACGACGAGGTCGAATCCGGGCTCGGAGCTGCCGAGCGTGTCGACGAGGGCGTAGCCGTCGTCGGCGCCGGGCAGTTCGGCGTCCAGCGAGAGGGTGCTGTAGCTCTCCAGGGCCTCGGAGCCGATCCGCACCTCCTCCTCGGTCAGGCCGCTGTGTTCGGCTATCTCCTTGATCCCGGGGGTGCGGCCGTCGAGCGAGTGGCTGAGCTGGCGGCTGGAGGCGCGCACGCGGTTGCGCAGCTCCTGCACCCGGCGCGGTACGTGCAGGCCCCACATGTGGTCGCGGAAGTGCCGTTTGATCTCGCCGACGATGGTCGGCACGGCGAAGCTCTCGAACGCGCTGCCGCGCGCGGGGTCGTAGCGGGTGACCGCCTTCACCAGGCCGAGGGCCGCCACCTGCTCCAGGTCCTCCAGGGACTCTCCGCGGTTGCGGAAGTGCCGGGCCAGCCGCTCGGCCATGGGCATCCAGGCCCGTACGATCTGCTGCCGCAGCTCGTCGCGCTCCGGGCCGTCAGGAAGCTCGGCGATGCGCTGGAACTCGGCGGTGGTGTCAGGGGCGTCGTCGTGCGGGTGCCGCGCGTGCTTGGCTCGTGCTCGTACGGGGGTCATGTGCGGTCTCTCCCGAACTGTGGACTGGGCTGTGGGGGATACCGCGGGAGACGGGCACAGGCCGGGCCGAGGCTCGAACACCCGGGGCGGGGATCCACACCGCTCCCGCGGATGTGCCTGCGGTCCGAAGCACGAGGGTTCGGATGCCCGGGCCCCACCCCTTCAAACGATGTTTTTCCCACCGGCACCCGGATACCCGGCCCGCGCACCACCCGGCATGCGAAGGGCACCCGAGATGACCGAGTACGGTTACTTCCTGGCCAGTGAGGACCACGCTCCGAAAGCGCTGGTCGAGCAGGCCCGGATGGCCGAACAGGCCGGATTCACCTCCCTGTGGATCTCCGACCACTACCACCCCTGGAACGACGTCCAGGGACACAGTCCGTTCGTGTGGTCCGTCATCGGCGCGATCTCCCAGGCGACCTCGCTGCCCGTGCAGACCGCGGTCACCTGTCCCACCATCCGCACCCACCCGGCGGTGGTCGCCCAGGCCGCGGCCACCAGCGCCCTGCTGCTGGAGGGCCGCTTCCGGCTGGGCGTGGGCACCGGGGAGGCGCTGAACGAGCACATCCTGGGAGGCCCCTGGCCGCAGGCCTCGGTCCGGATGGAGATGTTGGAGGAGGCCATCGGGATCATCCGGCAACTGCTGACCGGGAAGCAGGTCAGCCACCGCGGCAGGCACTACACGGTGGAGAACGCCCGCCTGTACGACGTGCCCGACGAGCCGGTCCCGATCGACGTCTCCGGGTTCGGCCCGGCCGCGATCGAGCTGGCCGGGCGGGTCGGCGACGGCTTCATCACCACGATGCCGGACGTGGAGGGGCTGGAGCGCTTCCGCCGCAGCGGCGGGGGACGCGGCTCCGGGCAGGGCCCCGCCTTCGCCGGGACCAAGGTCTGCTACGCCGCCGACCGCGACGAGGCCGTCCGCACGGTCCACCACCGGTGGCCGAACATGTTCCTGCCCGGCGAGCTGGGGCAGATCCTCCCCACCCCCGCCCACTTCGAACAGGCGTCCGAGCTGGTGACCGTGGAGACGGTGGCCGGGTCCGGGCTGCCGTGCGGCGCCGACCCCGAGGAGCACGTCCGCGCCCTGAAGGAGTTCGCCGACGCCGGGTTCGACGTGGTGCACGTCAACCAGATCGGTCCGGACCTCCAGGGGTTCTTCGACTTCTACCGGACCAAGGTCCTGCCCCAGCTCAGCGGTTGAAGCCCAGCGGTTGAGAGGAGCCATTCCCAGATGAGCCAGAAGGTGTCCGACCACGTGCTCTACCGACTGCGCCAGTGGGGGGTGAAGCACGTCTTCGGCTACCCGGGCGACGGCATCAACGGGCTGCTCGCCGCCTGGCAGCGCGCGGGGAACCGGCCGCGGTTCATCCAGTCCCGGCACGAGGAGATGTCCGCCTTCGAGGCCGTGGGCTACGCCAAGTTCAGCGGCCGGGTCGGCGTGTGCGCCGCCACCTCCGGCCCCGGGGCGATCCACCTGCTGAACGGCCTGTACGACGCCAAGCTCGACCACGTGCCGGTCGTGGCGGTCGTCGGCCAGACCGACCGCAGCGCCGTCGGGGGCTCCTACCAGCAGGAGGTCGACCTCCACAGCCTCTTCCAGGACGTGGCCTCCGAGTACGTGGAGACCGTCACCGTCCCCCAGCAGCTCCCCAACGTCCTGGACCGGGCGGTCCGCACCGCCTACGCCCGGCGCTGCCCCACCGCCGTGATCATCCCCGCGGACGTGCAGGAGCTGGCGTACGAGGCGCCGGGCCACGCGTTCAAGATGGTGCCCTCCAGCCTCGACCGCAGCGACTGGACGGCCGTGCCCTCCGACGAGGCGCTCCGGCGCGCCGCGGAGATCCTCAACGCGGGCGAGCGGGTGGCGGTGCTGATCGGCCAGGGCGCCGCCGGGGCGCGCGCCGAGGTGGAGCAGGTCGCCGACACCCTCGGCGCCGGCGTGGCCAAGGCGCTGCTGGGCAAGGACGCCCTGCCCGACACGCTGCCGTACGTCACCGGCTCCATCGGGCTGCTGGGCACCCGCCCCAGCTACGAGATGATGCGCGACTGCGACACGCTGCTGACGATCGGCTCCAGCTTCCCCTACACCCAGTTCCTGCCGGAGTACGGGCAGGCACGGGCGGTGCAGATCGACATCGACCCGCACATGGTCGGCATGCGCTACCCGTACGACGTGAACCTCGTCGGCGACGCCCGCGCCACGCTGCGCAGGCTGCTGCCGATGCTGCGCCGCAAGGAGGACCGCTCCTGGCGGGAGCGGATCGCCGCGTCGGTGGAGCGCTGGTGGCAGGTGATGGAGCGGCAGGCGTCGCTCTCCTCCGACCCGGTCAACCCGCAGTACGTGGCGCACTGCCTGGACCCGCTGCTGCCCGAGGACGCGATCGTCACCGCCGACTCGGGCTCGGCCACCAACTGGTACGCCCGCCACATCCGGATGCGCGGCACCATGCGCGGCTCGCTGTCGGGGACGCTGGCCACCATGGGCTGCGGGGTGCCGTACGCCATCGGCGCGAAGTTCGCCCACCCCGACCGCCCGGTGGTCGCGCTGGTGGGCGACGGGGCCATGCAGATGAACGGGCTGGCCGAGCTGATCACCGCCGCCAAGTACCGCTCGCTGTGGCGGGACCCGCGGCTGGTGGTGGGGGTGTGGAACAACCGGGACCTCAACCAGGTCACCTGGGAGATGCGCTCGATGACCGGGTCGCCGCAGTTCCTGCCCTCGCAGCAGCTCCCCGACGTGTCCTACGCCGGATTCGCCGCCTCGCTGGGGCTGACGGGCGTCCGGGTGGAGCGGCCGGAGGACGTCGAGGACGGCTGGCGGCGGGCGCTGGAGGCCGACGGTCCGGCGGTCGTGGAGTTCCTGACCGACCCGGCGATGCCGCCGATCCCGCCGCACGCCACCTGGGAGCAGATGGAGGCGACCCTGACGGCGATCCTCAAGGGCGACTCCGACCGCTACGCGGTGATCGCGCAGGGGCTGAAGGCGAAGGCGCAGGAGTTCCTGCCGGGCGGCGTCGGCGCGGGCCGGGGCCGGAACGGGGGCTGACGGCCCACGCCGTCCACGGACGGGGGTGTGGAGAGGGTGCGGCTCTCCACACCCCCTTTTTTCCGCTTTCCGCGCCTTCTCCCCGCGTCCCGGTGCGCCCCGGTGGCCCCGGAGCGGGGCGGGGTCCGGCGCGGTCAGTCCACGCGGTCAGTCCAGCAGGGCGGTGAATCCGCCGGTGCGGGCGAGGCGTTCGAGGTCGTCCAGCGCCCGGCGGGCGCGGTCGGCCGCCTCCGGGTCCCGCTCGGCCAGGCCCTCGGCCTCGAACTCGTCCTCGTCCAGGCGCAGCACGGCGGACCGGTCGGGCGAGACCCACAGGTCCAGCTCCAGGTCCCAGGTGGTCAGCGTGTCCGCCGCCACGCGGGCCGGGCGGGTGATGTCGCAGTACCAGCCCTTGAGCCGGCCGTCCGCGGCGCGCACCTCCTTCACCGAGAACCAGCGGTCGCGCCAGTAGTGCTCGGTGAACACGTCGCCGCTCTCGAACCGCACGAAGCCGAAGTCCCGCACCGGCGGCCCGGCCCAGGGGGCCCGGACCACCGCGTGGACGCCGTCGTCGCGTTCCACGGTCGCCGGGTAACGCACCTGCCGGTCACGGGACTTGAGCAGGACGACGGTCACCGTGCGGCCCGGCGCCAGGGTGGCCGTGGGGTGGGTGTGGTGGGCGTTCATGGGAGCACCCTGCCCTGCCGCGCGGGGCGGGCGCACCCCGGTTTCCGGCGGCGGTCGCCCGGCCCCGGAAACCGCGTCCGGCCCGTGCGCCCGCCGCGGGGGCACCGGCCGGACGCGGTCCGGTACGGGCGCGGATCAGCGCGGGCGCTCCTCCTCCCCGGCGCCCTGCTCCTCCCCGCTCTCCGGGCCGTCCGGCCGTGCGGAGCGCGGCCTGGTGCCGCCGAGGGGACCGGCGGGCGGAACCCTGGGCGGGGTCGCGGGCGTCGCCGGCTCCTCGCCGGGCAGCAGGTCGGCGGCCGAGGGACGCTCGTCGCCGTCCCTCCCGCCGTGCTTCCCGTGCCGTTCCCGGTCGTCGTGGTCGGTCCTGTCGTTCCTGCGGTCGCTCATGGGCCCCGCGTACCCGGGGGCGGTCCGCCCTAACGGCTCCCGGACCCGACGGCTCCCGGAGCGGGCCCGGTACGGAGCGGCTCCGGGCACGGTCCCTGACTCCCGTGCCCGGAGCCGTCTCACTCCCCCACAGGGCCGCTCGCTCGGCCGCGGTCCGGGTGCCCTCGCCGGTGGGGGGCAAACACCCCGGCCGGGCTTTTCCTCTCGCCGCGTCCGGCCCGCTCCCGCCCGCCGCTCACTCCGTCCGCGCCCGGGCGCCCTCCCTGGTGCGGCCCGCCGAGACCGCGCGGTCGGGGTGGCGCCGCAGGTACTCGTCCTCCAACTGCCGGGTGCGCCGGGTGTGTGCCCGGAGGGCGTCGGACGAGCCGTGCAGGAAGGTGTCGTGCCGGGTGCGGTGCAAGGACTCCAGTTCCTCCAGCAGTTCGCTCTCGGACAGCTTCTCCGGGTCGATCCCCATCTCCCGTCCCATGCGCCGGTGACCTCCTTCGTCGTCGTTCTCCGGTGGGTGTCCTCTGTGGTGTCTTCGTGGTGTCTTCAGTGGTGTCCTCGGCGACGTCTTCAGTGGTGTCCTCGGTGGTGTCCCGTCGCCGTCTTGTCGTCGCTCCGTGTCGTTTGCACCGGTTCGGGTACCCGAAACTCGCGCCTTTCAAGGAGGGAGCCCATGGAACTCGGATTCCTCAGCCCGATCTTCGAGCGGCCCGGCCCCTGGGCCTCGGTCTACTTCGAGACCCCGTTGGCGACCGAGGACGCGGCCGCCCGCCACGGACTCAGCGCCCGTGAGGCGTGCGAGCAGTTGAAGAGCCAGGGAGCCGACGACCGCACCTGCCGGGCGGTGTACGACGCCCTCGTCGCGCTGCCGCGCACTGCGCGGCCGGCGGGGCGCGCGCTGTTCGCCACCGGGGGCGAGGTGGTGCTCGACCCGGCCCTGGCCGCGCCGCCGCCCGGCGGCCCACAGGTCTTCTGGGGCCCGCTGCCCCACACCACTCCGCTGCTGGACCTCATGGACACGGCGCCGACCTGTCTGGTGGCGCGCATCGACCGCACCGGAGCGGACCTGGAGCTGCACGGTCCGTTCGGCTCGCGCGAGGTGGGCCAGGTCCAGGGCGAGGAGGGTCCGCTGCACATGACCCCGTCCGACTCCTGGAACGAGCGGCACTTCCAGAACTCGGTGGAGAACACCTGGGACCGCAACGCCGCGATCATCGCGGAGGCCCTGCGCACCCACCGCAAGGAGACCGGCGCCGAACTGGTGGTGCTGGCCGGGGACGGCCGCGAGTGCCACGCCGTGCAGGACCGGCTGGCCCCCGAGGTGCGGCAGGCGTCCGTCCTCGCCCGGCACGGGGTGCGCGGCGCGGGCCGCAACCAGGCCAGGAGCGAGCAGATGCTGGCCGAGGAGGTGGAGGCCGCCCGGGCCGGGTACGTGCACCGGCACACCGCCGAGGTCATGGAGCGGTTCCAGGCCAGGCGGGTGCCGACCGACGACGGCCGGGTGGGAGCCGCCGAGGGCGTTCCGGCGCTCGTCGACGCGGCCCGCGAGCACCGCATCGCCGCGCTGCTGGTCCGCCCGGACGGCCCCGACCTGCACCGCGAGGTGTGGGTCGGCGAGGGCCCGGACCAGGTGGCGGTGCGCCGCAGCGACGTCCAGTACCTGGGCGACACCCACCCCGTCAGCGCCCGCGCCGACGACGCGCTGCTGCGGGCGGCGGTGGCGACCGGCGCCGAGGTGATCTCCGTGCGGCCGATCGCGGACGAGCCGGACACCCCCGACGGACTGCCGGTGGGCGGGCTCGGCGCGCTGTTGCGCTGGCCGTACGGCGGGCCCCCGGCGGAGGGTTCGACGGGCGGCGCGGCCCCGGCGTAGGGCCCGCGGCACCCCCACCAGGGTCCACATGGCGGAATGCTATTGCTCGTATGGCGAGACTCGCCGGTACGGTACGCGCATGCCCGAAGCCGATGCCGTGTACGCCCACGGCCACCACGAGTCCGTCCTGCGCTCCCACCGGTGGCGTACCGCCGCCAACTCCGCCGCCCACCTCCTGGGCGCCCTGGCACCGGGGATGTCGGTGCTGGACGTGGGGTGCGGCCCGGGCACCATCACCGCCGACCTGGCCGCCCTGGTGGCGCCCGGGGAGGTGACGGGGGTGGACACCGCCGAGGACGTCCTGGCCGAGGCGCGGGCGACCGCCGCCGCCCGCGGCCTGGCCGACGTCCGCTTCCTGCGGGCCGACGTCCTCGCCCTGGACTTCCCCGACGCCTCCTTCGACGTCGTCCACGCCCACCAGGTGCTCCAGCACGTCGGCGACCCGGTGGCCGCGCTGCGCGAGATGCGCCGGGTGTGCCGCCCGGGCGGGGTGGTCGCGGCCCGGGACGCCGACTTCGCGGCGATGGCCTGGTACCCGGAGGTGCCCGGTCTGGAGGACTGGCGGCGGCTGTACCACCGGGTGGCCCGGACCGCCGGCGGCGAGCCGGACGCGGGCCGCAGGCTGCTGTCCTGGGCCCGCCGCGCGGGCCTCACCGACGTCACCGCCACCGCGAGCGCCTGGTGCTTCTCCGGCGACACCGACCGCGCCTGGTGGAGCGGCTTGTGGGCGGAGCGCACGGTCGCCTCCGCCTACGCGTCCCTCGCCGTCGGGGGCGGGCACGCGGACCGGGAGGAGCTGGAGCGCCTCGCCGCCGCCTGGCGTGCGTGGGGGGCGCGGGAGGACGGGTGGTTCGCCGTGCCGCACGGCGAGATCCTGTGCCGGGTCTGAAGGCCGGGCCCGAAGGCCAGGTCTGAATCCTGTGCCGGGTCCGGGGCCGCGGGCGTCGGGGCCGTGCGCGGCAGGGCCCGCGGGGCGCGCCTGACACCGTGCGCGCCCCCAACTAGGCTCGCTCGCATGGACATTCTGGGGACTTCGCTGCGCGTGTGTGTCGACGACCTCGACGCGGCGGTGGGCGTGTACGAGCGGCTCACCGGCGCCGAGGCCATGCGGTTCCGGCAGGGCCCGGTCTCGGCGGCGGCGGTCGGCCCCTTCCTGCTGCTGAGCGGCCCGCCCGGCCCGATGGAGATCCTGAGCAAGGTCACCGCCACCCTGGCGGTGCGGGACGTGGACGAGGCCGTGGCCGACCTCAGGGCGGTCGGCGCCCAGATCATCGCCGGCCCCCAGCCCTCCCCCCTGGGCCGGAACCTGGTGGCCCGTCACCCCGACGGCACGGTCTTCGAGTACGTCGACCGCCGGGGGACGGGCCAGGAGACGGGCCGGGACCGGTAGGCCGCCGCCGGCCCGCCCGGCCCGGCGTCAGGAGACGTCGATGACGATCTTCCCCCGGGCGTGGCCGGACCGGCTGAGCCGCCACGCCTCGGCGGCCTCCTCCAGCGGCACCGCCCGGTCCACGCCGACCGTCAGCTTCCCGGCGTCGGCGAGGTCGGCCAGCGCGGTGAGGTCGTCCCGGTCGGGCCGTACGAACAGGTAGCGCCCGCCCTTGTCCACCACCCCGTGGTCGACGATGGACAGCACCCGGGAGGGGTCCCGCAGCACCTGCCGCGAGACCTCGACCGCGTCGCCGCCGACGAAGTCCAGCGCCGCGTCCACCCCGTCGGGCGCCAGCGTGCGGACCCGGTCCGCCAGCCCCTCGCCGTACGCCACCGGCTCGGCGCCCAGCTCCCGCAGGAAGGCGTGGTTGCGCTCGCCGGCGGTGCCGATGACCCGGGCGCCGCGGGCGGCCGCGATCTGCACGGCGAGCGAGCCGACGCCGCCGGAGGCGGCGTGGACCAGCACGGTGTCGCCCTCGCCGACGCCGAGGCGCTCCAGGGACTGGTACGCGGTGAGCCCGGCCAGCGGCAGCCCCGCCGCCTGCCGCCAGCTCAGCGCGGCGGGCTTGCGGGCCAGGGTGCGCACCGGCGCGGCGACCAGCTCCGCGTAGGTGCCGTGCTGGGCCCAGTCCTTGCGGACGTATCCGATCACCTCGTCGCCGGGGGCGAACTCGCCCGCGTCCGCGCCGACGCTCTCCACGACGCCCGCCACGTCCCAGCCGGGGACCAGCGGGAAGTGCGCGTCGAGGATCGCGTCCAGGTATCCCGCCCCGATCTTCCAGTCGACCGGGTTCACCCCGGCGGCCTTCACCCGGACCAGCACCGAGTCGGGCCCGACCTTGGGATCGGGGAGGTCCAGGAGGGTCAGGTCGTCCGGTCCGCCGTACTTCTCCAGTGCGATTGCCTTCATGGCCGCTACAACTCCCCCGGTGGAGGCGGTCATTCCTGCCGCCGGCCCGTGCGGGCCGCCCGGCGCGGCCCGCTACGGAATCCCCGGGTCGGCCGGACGGGGGACGGCGACGGCGACGGCCGCCGCGTAGCCCTCCGGGGCCGGGACGTCGGTGAGGGTCCAGCCGGGGACCTCCGCGGGCACCGCGAGGCTGCCGACGTAGGTGGTGCCGGGGTCCTCGCCCAGGCCGGCGCCGGTGCCCTTGAGGTACGCCTCCTTCCGGGTCCAGCAGCGGGCGAACGCCACCGGGCGGTCGGCGGTCGGCAGCGCGCCGATCTCGGCGCGCTCGCGCGGGTGGAGGACGCCGACGGTCTGGGCGACGGTCGC
>NZ_DASQNP010000175.1:0-54627 GCF_035644915.1 Streptomyces sp. | reverse complement strand
CCGATTGACGGCTGCTGTCAATCGGCGGCGGGACGGCGCGCGGCGGCGGGCAGGATGGCCGCATGAGCGTCGTCATCGACATCACCGGCCTGCCGGACGAGCGCGTCGTCTTCGCCCCCTCCCCCCTGGCCGAGCTGAGCGCGGCCCTGCACGTCCTCTCCGAACCCGCGCACCACCCCGGGCTGCACGGCTGGTCGACCACGACGCTCGCCGGGCTCAAGCCGGACCTCGCCGAGCGGCTCGCCGAGGCGGACATCCTGTGGCGCTCCACCCGCTCCGACATCCTGCTGCCCGGCCGGTCCCGGCCCGGCGCGACGCTCGCCGAGGAACTGGACTCGGTGGACCGGCTGGACGACGAGCGGTACGTCCAGGCCGCGCTGGAGATCAACTGCTCCGGCGGCGGCTGCGCCGGCGAGGAGGCGTCGCCGCTGGTGGACGAGGACGCCCGGCGGCGGGCCCTGGAGCGGGCCGCCGCACGGGGGCCGCGGCAACTGGAGTTCGTCCGGCACCTGCTGGCCGACCCGCCCGCCGTACGGGCCTGGGTGCGGCGGCTGCTGGAGGACTGCGACCGGGCGTTCTTCGCGGACGTCTGGCAGCGGGTGCGCGGCCGGCTCGCCGCCGACGCCCGGCACAAGACGGAGCTGTTGCGGCGCAAGGGCCTGGCCGAGGCGCTGGCCGCCGTCTCCCCCGCGGTCGCGCTGGAGGAGGACGGGCGCGGGCGGCGCGTGGTCGTCGACAAGCTCGCGCAGGGCTGGACGACGGCGACGGACCCGGCGGTCGGGCCGGGCCTGACCCTGGTGCCCACCGCCTTCGGCTGGCCGCACCTGCTGGTCCTGCACGCGCCGGGCTGGCAGCCGGTGATCGAGTACCCGGTCGTCTCGCCCGAGCTGCGCGCGGGCCCGTCCTCGGTGGAGCTGATGCAGCGCCGTCTGGAGGCCCTGGCCCACCCGGTGCGCGTCCGGCTGTGCCGCAACCTGGCCCGCGCCCCGTACACCACCGGCGAGCTGGCGAGCGGCCTGGGGCTCACCGCGCCGGAGGTCTCCCGGCACCTGCGGGTGCTGCGGCAGGCGGGACTGCTGACGACGCAGCGGCACGGACGGTACGTGCAGCACCGGCTCGACGTCACCGTGGTGGCACGGCTGGGCAGCGACTTCCTGGAGGCGGTGCTGCGCTGAACGGTGGCGCGACGGCGGCACCGCTCCGGCCGGTGCCGCGGCGGGCGCGTAGAACATCCGGCGGAACCGCGGGCGGTCGGGAATCATCGGGCGCATGACGGCGGACAACGGCGCGGACACCGGCGCGAACGAGGAAGCACGGCGGGACGCGGACGAGGCGCGGGCCCGGAGGATCGCGGCGTGGAGCGCCGCGCGGCACAAGCTGGCCGACGGCTCCGTGGACGGGACGCTGGCCGGACACCTGGCCCGGCTGGCGGAGGAGGGTGCCGCGGTCCACGGCCTGGACGACCGCCCCGACATCTACGGAAACGGGATCGTCGCCGACCTGGAGGAGCGCACCGCCGGGCTGCTGGGCACCGAGGCCGCGGCGTTCTTCCCCACCGGCACCATGGCCCAGCAGGTCGCCCTGCGCTGCTGGGCGGGCCGCACCGGCAACCCGGTCGTCGCCCTGCACCCGATGGCGCACCCCGAGCGCCACGAGCGGGGCGCGCTGGCGCGGCTGGCCGGCCTGCGCACCGTCCACCCCACGGCCGAGCCGCGGCCGCCCTCGGCCCGGGAGGTGCGGGAGACGGCCGAGCCCTTCGGCACACTGATGCTCGAACTGCCGCTGCGCGACGCGGGTTTCGTGCTGCCGAGCTGGGAGGAGCTGGTGGAGACCGTCGGGGCGGCGCGGGAGCGGGACGCGGTGGTGCACTTCGACGGGGCCCGGCTGTGGGAGTGCACACCGCACTTCGGGCGCCCGCTGCCGGAGATCGCCGCCCTGGCCGACAGCGTGTACGTCTCCTACTACAAGTCCCTCGGCGGCCTCTCGGGCGCCGCCCTGGCCGGGCCGTCCGACCTGGTGGAGGAGGCCCGCGCCTGGCGGCACCGCTACGGCGGGCAGGTCTTCCAGCAGTGGCCCGCCGCGCTGGCCGCCCTGGTGGGGCTGGAGCGGGAGCTGCCCCGGCTGCCGGAGTACGTGGCCCACGCGAGGGTGGTCGCGGCGGCCCTGCGGGAGGGACTGGCGGCGGCCGGGGTGCGGTGGTTCCGGGTCCATCCCGGGGAGCCGCACACCCACCAGTTCCAGGTGTGGCTGCCGTACGGCGCCGAGGCGCTGACGGAGGCGGGCGTGCGGCAGGCGGAGGAGGACGGGGCGGTGCTCTTCCGCGTGTGGGACGCGCCGGGCCCGCCCGGCCTGGCCGTGACCGAGGTGACGGTCGCCGCCCCGGGGCTCGCCTGGCGTCCGGAGGACGTCCGCGCGGCGCTGTCCGGCTTCCTCGCCCGTCTTCCGGCGGCGGGGGGCTGAGGAGCGTCCGGCGGGAGCCCGGGCCGGACCGGGCCGGCGTCAGGAGAGCCCGCCGCCCCCGGCGCGCACCAGCCCGGTCTCGTACGCCAGCACCACGGCCTGTACGCGGTCGCGCAGCTCCAGCTTGGTGAGGATGCGTCCCACGTGCGTCTTGACGGTCGCCTCCGAGACCACCAGCCGCTGGGCGATCTCGCCGTTCGACAGGCCCTGGGCGACCAGCAGCAGCACCTCGCGCTCGCGGTCCGTCAGCCGCTCCAGTTCCTTGGCCGCCGGCTGCTCGGAGGTGCTGGGCAGCAGGGAGGAGAAGCGGTCGATGAGGCGGCGGGTGGTGGACGGGGCGACCACCGCGTCGCCGCTGTGGACCGCGCGGATCGCGCTCAGCAGCTCGTTCGGCGGCACGTCCTTGAGCATGAAGCCGCTGGCCCCGGCGCGGAGCGCGGAGAAGGCGTACTCGTCTAGGTCGAAGGTGGTCAGGATCAGCACCCTGGGGTCGCCGGGGCCGCCCTCGCCGCCCTCGCAGATGCGGCGGGTGGCCTCGACCCCGTCGAGGCGGGGCATCCGCACGTCCATCAGCACCACGTCCACGGCCGTGGCGCGCAGCTTCTCCAGGGCCTCGGCGCCGTCCCCGGCCTCGGCGACGACCTCCATGTCCGGCTGGGCGTCCAGCACCATGCGGAAGCCGGTGCGCAGCAGCGCCTGGTCGTCGACGAGCATCACGCGGACGGTCATGGGTTCCCCTCGTGCTGGTGCGGTGGTGGTCACGCGGTGCGGGCGGTCGGTGCGGTCCGTGTGGTCGGTGCGGTTCACGTGGAGCTCTTCAGCGGCAGCACCGCGCTGATCCGGAAGCCGCCGCCCGGGCGCGGCCCCGCGTCCAGGCTGCCGCCGACCATGCCGACGCGCTCCCGCATCCCGATCAGCCCCTGGCCGAGCCCGTCCAGTCCGCCGACCTCGTACAGCTCGCGCTGCGCGCCGCGGCCGTCGTCCTCGGCGAGCAGGGTCAGGTCGTCGGTGCCGTAGGTCAGCCGTACGGTGGCGCCGGCGTCCGGGCCGCCGTGCTTGCGGGTGTTGGTCAGCGCCTCCTGCACGATGCGGTACGCGGTCAGCTCGACGCTGCTGGGCAGCGGGCGCGGGGTGCCCTCGATCCGGAAGTCCACCGGCAGGCCCGTACCGCGCACCTGGTCGATGAGCTCGGCGAGCTGCTCGACGCCGGGCTGCGGCCCGTACTCCCCGCCCTCGGCCTGTTCGCCCGTCCGCAGCACGCCCAGCAGCCGCCGCATCTCCGACAGCGCCTGGCGGCCGGTGCCGGAGATGGTCTCCAGCGCCTGCCGGGCCTGGTCGGGGGCGGTGTCGAGGACGTAGGCGGCGCCATCGGCCTGGACGACCATCACCGAGACGTTGTGCGCGACGACGTCGTGCAGCTCGCGCGCGATCCGGGCGCGCTCGGCGGCCACCGCGACCTTGGCCTGCGCCTCGCGCTCCCGCTCCAGCCGGGCGGCGCGCTCCTCCAGTTCCGCGTAGTACGCGCGCCGGGTGCGCAGCGAGTCGCCCAGCACCCAGGCGAGGACGAAGGTGACGGTCAGGAAGAGGGTCCCCAGGACGTCCCCGGTGATGTCCCGGTTCTCGTCCGGCCAGCGCAGGGTGGAGATGGTGGGCGCGGCCAGGGCCCCGGCGAGGGCGAACTGGGAGGCCCAGCGGACGTTGCGGGAGGCGTTGGTGAAGACGATCACCAGCAGGGCGAAGTTGGCGATCACCGGGAAGGCGCCCGTCACCACCTCGGCCACTCCCGCCCCGGTCGCCAGCAGCAGCATCCTCTCCGGCGCGCGGCGGCGCAGGGCGACCACGGTGCACAGGACGAGGGTGATCGGGATGGAGGCGATCAACTGCGCCTCGCTCAGTTGCACCTCCATCTCCGGCTGCGAGGCGACCGCGGCGAGCCATGCCGCCGACACCACCAGCAGGACGACGGCCCAGAGGCTGTCGACCCAGGTGGGATGCCTGCGTATGAACTCGTATAGCCGATGCACATAACCCAGCGTAGGCAGACGGGGTACGTGTGGGAGTCAACCGGATGGGCGATCCCCGGTCGTCGCGCCTACTCCCCAGGGTGGAGGCAGGGGCGCCCGGCGGGGCTGGAGCAGCCAGGTGAAGGAGCCCAGGCCCTCCGGATCGGTCAGCTCGGCGGCCTCGCCCGCGCCGCCGAGCCGCCGCAGGTAGGCCACCGGGTCCCGCGAGGCGAGGGCGAGCGGGGGGCGGGCGCCGCTGACGCCCAGGGCGCGCAGCGCCTCGCGCTGGGAGAGCAGCAGGGGGCGCTCATCCCGGGGCGCCGCGGTCGCATCCGTGTGCCCTGCCGCGCGCCCCACCGTGCCTCCGGGCGCCCGTACGGCCGCCGCCGCGCACGCGTCCAGGGCGACGTGGGCGGTCAGGTCGCACCCGCCGTCGGGGACGGGCCGCACCCGGCGTCCGTCGCGGTAACCGGTGAGGGTCCCCAGCGGCGGCCGGGCGGCGCGGGTGTGGGCGTAGTCCGCGGCGACGGCCAGCCCGCGGTCCAGGCAGGCCACGGCGTCCGCCCAGGCGGTGTCGCGGGGGCGGCCCAGCTCCGCGCGCAGGCCCGGCTCGGGCGGCAGCGGCCACCAGCGGGCCAGCCAGTCGGCGTCCTCGCCGGTCACCGGCTCGCCCAGGTGCTCGGTGCCGTCGCCGTCCACCAGGACGTAGCGCGGTGTGCCGTCGGCGTCGGTCTCGGCGACGTCCACGGGCACGTTGTCCAGCCACTCGTTGGCGAACAGCAGCCCGGTCACGCCGCGTGGCGGGGTGTCGGACCAGCCGATCGCCGCGTCGAGCCCGTCCGGCCGGGGGGCGCGTTCGACGGCGTGGGCGCGGACCCGGGCGGCGACCCGGTCGGGCAGTGCGGCCAGGACGCCGGTCAGCAGCTCGCCGCGGCCCGCGCCGTAGTCGACCAGCGCCAGCTCGCCGGGGTGCCCCAGCACCTCGTCCACGCGCCGCAGCAGCTCGGCCACCGCGCCCGCGAACAGCGGCGAGGCGTGCACGGAGGTGCGGAAGTGCGCGGCGGGGGCCTGGCGCACGAAGAACCCCTCCGGACCGTAGAGCGCCTCCTCGGCGGCCTGCCGCCAGGGCCGCGCTCCCCGCCGCGGACCCGTCACCCGTCCGGTCATCCGTCCCGTCGCCCGTCCGGTCGTCCGCCGGTCACTTGTCGATGTCGCCGACGACGAAGAACATCGACCCGAGGATCGCCACCATGTCGGCGACGAGCGTGCCGGGCAGCAGCTCGGCCAGCGCCTGGACGTTGTTGTAGGAGGCCGAGCGGAGCTTGAGCCGGTAGGGGGTCTTGTCGCCCTTGGAGACCAGGTAGTAGCCGTTGAGGCCGAGGGGGTTCTCCGTCCAGGCGTACGTGGCGCCCTCCGGGGCCTTGAGCACCTTGGGCAGCCGCTGGTTGACCGGGCCGGGCGGCAGCTCGGCGAGGCGGTCCAGGCAGGCGTCGGCGAGGTCCAGGGCGTTGTGCGTCTGCTCCAGCAGCACCTCGAAGCGCGCCAGGCAGTCGCCCTCGGTGCGCGTGACGACCCGCAGGGTGTCCGCCAGCTCCCCGTACGCCAGGTAGGGCTCGTCGCGGCGCAGGTCGAAGTCCACGCCGGAGGCGCGGGCGATGGGGCCGCTGACGCCGTACGCGTGGACCGTGGCCGGGTCGAGGACGCCGACCCCGCGGGTGCGGCCGCGGAAGATCTCGTTGCCCAGGACGAGCCGGTCGTAGTCGTCCATCCGGGAGCGGACCTCGGCGACGGCCCGGCGCGTCCGTCCCAGCCAGCCGGCCGGGAGGTCCTCCTTGAGGCCGCCGACCCGGTTGAACATGTAGTGGATGCGCCCGCCGGAGACCTCCTCCAGCACGGCCTGGAGCGCCTCCCGCTCCCGGAAGGCGTAGAAGACGGGCGTGATCCCGCCCAGCTCCAGCGGGTAGGAGCCGAGGAACATCAGGTGGTTGAGGACCCGGTTCAGCTCCGCCAGCAGGGTGCGCGCCCACACGGCGCGCTCGGGGACCTCCATGCCGAGCATCCGCTCGACGGCCAGGACGACGCCGAGTTCGTTGGAGAAGGCCGACAGCCAGTCGTGGCGGTTGGCGAGGACGATGATCTGCCGGTAGTCGCGCACCTCGAACAGCTTCTCCGCGCCGCGGTGCATGTAGCCGATCACCGGCTCGGCGGAGACGATCCGCTCGCCGTCCAGCACGAGCCTCAGCCGCAGCACGCCGTGGGTGGAGGGGTGCTGGGGGCCGATGTTGAGCACCATGTCGGTGCTCTCCGCCGCACCGCCGACGCCGACGGTGGTCTCGGTGGTCGTGCCGGGCTCGGTCATGCTCCCTAGTCTGGCAGCAGTCCGGCGGCCTCCCGCGCCCTTCCCCCCGCCTCCGCCGTCTCCCCTGTCTCCCCCGCCCCGCCTACGCTTGCCGTATGACGCAGCCTTCAGGGGGAGCACCAGAAGGACCGACAGGGGGAGAGGTACGGGGGCCGGGCCCCGGGGTGTCCACCGCCGCCGCGGGGGAGGCGCCGGCGGACGAGCGGTGGCGCGGCGTCGAACGGGGGCTGCTGCGGATGCGCAGGACGCTGCTGGTCGCCGTGCTCGTCCCGCTCGCCGCGGCGCTGGGGCTGGTACTGGGCCTGACCGCCGGGCCGTGGTGGGCGGTCCCCGCCGTGGTGCCGCTGGCGGCGGCGGTCTGGGGCTGGCGGGCGCTCGCCCGCAACTGGGCGTCCTGGCGGTACGCCGAGCGCGCCGACGACCTGCTGATCAGCCGCGGGGTCGTCTGGCGCGAGCTGACCGTGGTGCCCTACGGCCGGATGCAGCTCGTCGAGGTCACCTCCGGGCCGCTGGAGCGGCACTTCGGGCTGGCCCGGGTGCAGCTCCACACCGCCGCGGCGACGACCGACGCGCACATCCCCGGGCTCGCCCCCGAGGAGGCCGAGCGGCTGCGGGACCGGCTCACCGAGCTGGGCGAAGCCCGGTCCGCGGGGCTGTGATGGCACTGCCGGCGCCCCCGGAGGGCAGGCGGCTGCACCCGGTCACCCCGTGGCGGCGGGCGTGGGCGCCGGTGGCCGGGCTGCTGGTCTTCGCCGTGCAGAATCCGGAGCGGGTCCGGAGCGGGGCGGAGACCCTCACGCCCGGCCGGCTGCTGGTGGGCCTGCTGGTGCTGCTGCCGGCGGTGGCCGCGTACGGCTTCCTGTCCTGGTGGATGACCAGCTACCTGGTGACCGACACCGAGCTGCGCATCCGCACCGGTCTGCTGTTCCGGCGCGTGGCGCACATCCGGCTGGACCGCGTCCAGGCGATCGACGTCACCCGGCCCCTGCTGGCCCGGATCATCGGGGTGGCCAAGCTCAAGCTGGACGTGGTCGGCACCAACAAGAAGGACGAGCTGGCGTTCCTCGGCGAGCGCGAGGCCGTCGCGCTCCGTGCCGAGCTGCTGGCCCGGGCGGCGGGGATGGCGCCCGAGGCGGCCCCGGATGCGGGCGAGGCGCCCGCCCGGGAGCTGGTCCGGGTCGGCACGCGGATGCTGGTCGTCTCGCTGCTGCTGCTCGTCACCGTCTGGGCCGCCCTGGCCGCGGCGGTCGCCGTCCCCCTGGTGATCTGGTGGGTCAGCGGCAGTCCCTGGGCCGCCCTGGCGACCGTGGTGCCGCTGCTCGGCGGTGTCTGGCAGAGCGGCGCGGGCCGCTTCCTGACCGAGTTCGGCTGGGTGGTGGCCGAGTCGCCGGACGGACTGCGGCTCGACCACGGCCTGCTGGACCGCGCGCACGCCACCGTCCCGCCGGGCCGCATCCAGGCGGTGCGGATCGTGGAGCCGTGGCTGTGGCGGCGGCGCGGCTGGGTGCGGGTGGAGCTGGACGTGGCGGCCGGGGGCAACGAGGGCGGCCTGCTGCTGCCGGTCGCCACCCGGGAGGTCGCCCACGAGGTGCTGGCACGGGTGCTGCCCGGCGTCGATCCGGCCGGGGCGGCGGCGTCCCTGACCCCGGTGCCGCGCCGGGCGCGCTGGGTCGTCCCGCTGTGGTGGCGGGGGTACGGCCACGGGGTGACGCCGACGGTGTTCGTGAGCGGCAGCGGGCTGCTGCGCCGCACGCTGTCGCTGGTCCCGCACGCGAAGGTGCAGAGCGTCCGCCTCTCCCAGGGGCCCTGGGAGAGGTTCCACGGTCTGGCGAACGTCCACGTCGACCACGGCGCGAACGGCACGGTGGTGGCCCGGCTGCGCGACGGGGACGAGGCCCGTGAGGTGGTCGCGGCCCAGGCGGAGCGCTCCCGCACCGGCCGCCGGCGGGCACGCCCGGAGCGCTGGCTGACGCGCCCCTGAGCGGGCGGGCGCCGGGGGCCCGGGCGGAGGCTCGCGTACGGGCGGGGGCTCAGGTACGGGCGCGGCGCCGCGGCTTCCCGGTGGGGCCGGGCTTCCTCCGGTCCTCCGGTCCGGCCGCGTCCGCCGGGTCGGGGACGCTCACATCGATGACCTTGCCCGCGACGGCGCGCGGGGCGGTGCGGATCACGGGCTCGGGTACGGGCCCGGGCGTGGGCTGGGACGGCGGCTCGGAAGGGGCGGCGGCGCGGCCCCTGTCGCCTTCCTGGTCGGCCGGGGGCTCGCCGGGGGTGCGCTGCGCGCCGGGCGCCCGGCGGCGCCGCTGGGTGCCGAAGAAGTCGAAGCCGCCGCGCCGGGGCGCGGTGCCCTCGGACCGCTGCCCGTACGGCTCCCGCGACGTGCCGCCCTGCGGCGGGGGCGGGGGCGGGCCCTGCCACGGCCCCCGCGGCGGTTCCTGCACCGGTCCGCGGGCCGGTGCGCGCTCCTCGGCGGCGGCGCGCTCGGCCTCCCGCCGCTCGCGCTCCTCCGCCTCCCGCCGCTCCCGTTCCTCGCGCTCCTCCCGCTCCCGCTGCCGCGCGGCGTTCGTCCGCAGCCGCCGGAGGGCCTCGTCCGCCTGGAGGTAGGTCAGCGGCGTGGGCGCGCCCGAGGCCCGGCGGTGGTCGGCCGCCCCGGTGGTGAGTTCCCTGGCGGGACCGGCGGCCTCCAGGGCGAGCTGCCGCCGCCCCTCCAGGGCGCTGGCCCGCTCGGTCTCGGCGGTGGCGTACCGGCGCAGCAGCGCGGCGTGCTCGGTGCGCAGCCTGGCCAGCTCGTCGCTCTTCTTCCGGAGCGCGGCCTCCACGCCCCTGCGGAGCTCGACCGACTCCTCCAGCTCGGTCTCCAGCTCCGCCTGCCGCTCCTCGGCCCGCCACTCGGCCGTGGCCTTGGCCGCCTTCACCTCGCCGACCCGCCGGCCCGCCTCCCGGTCCCAGTGGCGCAGCAGCACGGCCCCGGCGACGGCGGCCAGCGCCGCCCCGGCGGCGAGGAAGCGCAGCGCCAGCACCTCCGGATCGCCGGTCTCCCCGACCAGCCAGGCCCCGCCCGCGCAGGCGAGTGCCCCGGCCGCCACGGCGGACGGCGCGAGCAGCCGGTGCAGGGGAGGTGCTTGGCGGTGGCGTCCTCGTGGCATGGCCTGGAATTTACCGTGGGTACCGGCTCCTGGGGGACTGTCCGCCCTCATTTGTTATGCGGAAGGTCACCCCCCGGCAGGCGGGCCGTCGACGCTCCGTCGCGGAAGCGGCGGGTCCGGCGGCGGGAGTTCACTCCCGGCGCCGGATCACCAGGGACGACACCACGACGACCACGGTGAGCGCGACGATGACGCTGACCACGGCCAGCCGCGTCGCCGGGGCGAGGGTGTTGTTGGCCTCGTGGGCGAAGTCGTACCAGACCAGGACGGACTGTAAGAGGGTGATGGCCGTGAAGACGAAGAGCAGCCGGTTGCGGCGCTCGTCACGCCGGTACTGCGTCATGGTGCGGTGGAACTCCAGGATGTCGCGCAGCGACTGGAGCTGGACCTCCAGCACCCCGCGCTCGCGGTCCATCGCCCACCGCTCCATCGCCGCGTCCATCACCACCGCGCCGGCGTTGACGGTGTAGCGGCTCTCCTCCAGCCGCACCATCTCGCGCAGGGCCAGGTCCTTGCTGAGCTTGAGGGAGGCGGTGAACTGCCGGTCCACGTCCGTCACCCGGCCCCAGCGGGCGTCGTTGAGCCGGAGCATCCGGGCCGACACCAGCCGGTTGGCCTCGTCCACCGCGATCCATTCGCTGGTGGCCGCCATCACGCCCTCCAGCACCTCGCTGATCCGGTGCCGCGGCAGCCGGACGAGGGTGGTGAAGCCGTCCCCGAAGCGCAGGTAGGCGTCGTCGTGGATCTTGCGCTCCACGCCGTAGACCCGGGTCGCGCCCGGCTCCTGGCCCTGCGGCGGGTCCATCAGCACCCGGTGCCACCACAGCAGCCGTCCGGGGTCCATCGCCGCCTCGTCCGCCGGGTCGACCAGGCCGGTGGCGAGCATCCGCTCCGAGACGCCGTCCGTCCACCGCGCGATGTGCGGGTTGATCCGGTCCACCAGGGCGCGTTCGCGGCGGTGCATCGCCTCCTTGTCCGGCACCTCGATCGTCTGCATGACGTAGCAGTAGCCGCTGGGTTCGAAACGGCACCACAGCAGCCCGGCGTCCGCCACGTCGACCGTGCCGACGGTCTTCTTGCCGCTCAGCCGGGAGCCGCCGGTGGACATGTGGTAGTCGAACAGCAGCGGGGAGTCCAGCTCGCCGGCCTGGGGCGAGAACCCCGGCACGGCCTCGGCGACGGCCTCCCGCAGCGCCCGGCCGACCGCGCCCCCGAAGGTGTTCGCGCACAGCCGGAAGCGCATGAGGAACGGTGCGATGAGTACGACCTGCACGGAAACCAGCCCCCCTGCGACTCCCCCGATCACCGGCCGGACCGCGGGAGACCGCCGCCCGGGCCGCCGGACGCTCAGGCCCCCGGAGCGGTGAACAGCGTCCACTCACCGTGCCCGGCGTGACCGCCCTCGGCCGTCCACCCCTCGCCGAGCAGCCGGTGCATCCGCTCCGGCGGGACGTACAGCGGCGTCCCGGAGCGGAACGAGGTGCACCACAGGAGCTGCCCCCCGGGCCTGATCACCCGCACGATCTCGGCGGGGTGGAACACCCCGTTGAGCGACACTACCAAGGGAACCCGTCCCGTTCCCAGGGGTAGTGACCGCACGTCGGCCGCCAGCCAGCGCACCCCGGGCACGTCCACGCGGCGCCGCAGCATCTCCAGGCTCAGGTCGCAGGCGACCACCGCCGGCACGGCCGCCGCGACCGCGGCCGTCGCCTCGCCGGTGCCGCAGCAGATCTCCACGGCCCACTCGGCGGGCCGGGCGCGCCGCAGCCCCTCGCGCACGGCGAGGTCGTATCCGTACTGGTCCTCGGTCCACTCCCGCCAGTCCTCGGCCATCCGGTCGTAGGACTGGCGCAGGCCCTGCCAGGCCTCGCGGTCCCCGGGGTCCCGCAACAGGCGTTCCTGGTAGCGGCGGCTGGGGTGGACATCGGCCTTCAGGTCCGGCGGCTGCGGGATCTCCTCCATGGCGGCGACGATAGCGGCGGGCCCGTCCGGGCCGGCAGGCGGCACCCGACGGCGGGCCGCGCCGTACGTGCCGTGCGCGCCCCGCGCGCCCGCCGCGCGCCTCAGGCGGCGGCCGCCGCCGGCGGGTTGTTGTTGTCGTCGTCCTCCGGCAGCCTGCACACCTTCTGCAGGAAGACGGCCGCCGCGACCACCGCGGCGCCCGCCAGCACCGACAGGCCGGCGTAGACCGCCTGGTCGCGGCGGGCGGGCACGTCCATGGCCCCGAAGAGCAGGTAGCTCCCGGTGCCGCCGTACGCGCCGGCGGCCAGCGCGGCCACCAGTGCGCTGGCCTGGGCGAAGACGACGGCGCGGGCCGCCATGATCGGCTCCACGCCCTTCGCGCCGGGCCGCCGCTCGCGCTGGGCGCGCAGCCGGGAGCGGATCGACAGGGCGGTGGCGGTCAGCACGGCGGCGATCAGCGCGAGCACGATCGGGGCCGCGACGGGTACGGCGGGCAGCGTGCCCAGCGCGTCCCACATCCGGGCACCTGCCCAGGACAGCACCAGCGCGAGGGCGAAGAGGCCGGTCAGCGTCCTGATACGTAGTTCCCTCACGGGGCTCCCCACGTCACTTGGGCACCATCAGTTCGAGCAGTGTCCGGGCCGGGCGGTGTCCGGGCGGCTCCCCGGCTCGCCGGGCCGGCCGGACACCGCCGCGGTCACTCGGGCAGTCGCAGTTCCAGGTCTTCCCGGCGCACCACGCCCTCCCGGCCGACGGCGTCGAGCAGCTCCGCCACCGGGCCGTGCCCCGGAACCTCGGCGTCCGGGTCCACATCGTGCCACGGCGCCAGGACGAAGGCGCGCTCGTGGCAGCGCGGGTGGGGCAGCGTCAGCGCCGGGTCGTCGGAGACGACGTCCTGGTACGCCACGATGTCCACGTCGATCGTCCGCGGCCCCCAGCGCTCGTCGCGCCGCCGCGCGAAGGCCTCCTCGATGGCGTGGCCGCGCTCCAGCAGCGAGCCGGGCGGCAGGGTGGTCTTCACCAGGACCACGGCGTTGAGGTACGAGGGCTGGCTGTCCGGCTCCACTCCCCACGGCTCGGTCTCGTACACCGGCGAGACCGCCTTGACCCGCACTCCGGGGGTCTCCTCCAGCGCGTCGACCGCGTCCTGGAGCATCTCCCGGCGGTTGCCCAGGTTGCTGCCGATGGACAGGACGGCGAGCCGGGGGTTGTGCAGGGTCGTGTCGGCGGCGTCGACCTGGCGCACCACGGAGGCGGGTACCGGCTGTACGGTCGGGTCGCTGTTCGGCGTCATGCGCGGCTCCGCTTGATGGTGATGGTCACATCGTCGAACGGGACGGTGATCGGGGCTTCCGGCTTGTGGACGACGACCTCGACCTCCCGCACCACCTCGTGCGTCAGGCACTGGTCGGCGATCCGCTGGGCGAGGGTCTCGATCAGGTCGACCGGTTCGCCCGCGACGACCGCGGCGACCTCCTCCGCCACGATGCCGTAGTGGACGGTCTTGGCGAGGTCGTCGTCGGCCGCGGCGGGTCGGGTGTCCAGGCCCAGCACCAGATCCACCACGAAGGTCTGTCCCTGCTCCCGTTCCCGCTCGAACACCCCGTGATGCCCGCGGACCCTGAGCCCGCGCAGCGCGACACGGTCCACGCGCATTCCCTCCCGTCGGTCGGACAGCGGTCGTACGGACACGCGGCGCACCGGGCGCACGCTCCGCGCCGCTTACCCGACGGCGCGGGTGTTCACGCACCCGTTCCGGCTCCACCGCTCCGGTGGGTGACCCGGCCGGACGCCCGGTGCCGGCTCCCGGCGCCGGCCGGGAGCCGGGAGCCACTCTCTCAGACCGGCCCTCAGAGGATGGTCCCGCCCTCTCCGTCGATGCCGTCCGGGCCGTCGACGCCGCTGTCGAAGCCGTCCACGCCCTCGTCCTCGTCGTCCTCCTCGACGAGCACCGGGGAGCCGTGGTGCGCCCAGATCCTCCACCGGCCGTCCTCCGTCCTGCGGAAGACGTTCGTGGCGACGACCAGGCCGCCGATCAGCGGTCCCGCGGAGCCGTCCGCCTCGGCGGGGCCGCCGCTGAGGATGTTCTCGGTGCAGGTCACCACGGCGGTGTCGCCCATCACCGAGATCTCGACGTCGGTGAGGAAGAACTGGACGTACTCGGTGTTCGCCATGATCAGCGCGTACGAGCGCAGCACTTCCTCGCGTCCGGTGAGCACCGGCCAGCCGGGGTGGACGACGCTGACGTCGTCGTGCAGCCAGTGCTCGGCCAGGGCGTCGAGGTCACCGCGTTCCACCGCCTCGTACAGCGCGGTGTTCGCCGCCTCGACGGCCTCGACGTCCGTACGGGCCTCTCCGCTCACCGGGCCCCCTCCGCGCGGTCGGCGGAGCCGGCGGACCCGGTGTCCGGGGAACCCGCGCCCTCCAGGGCCCGCGCCACCCGCACCGCGTCCGCGCTCGCGCGCACCTCGTGCACCCGCACCGCCCAGGCGCCCTCGCGCGCCACGAGCGCCGAGACCGCGGCCGTGGCCGCGTCCCGCTCCCGGGCGGGCGGTACGGTGCCGCTCCTGTCGGCCAGTACGCGGCCGAGGAAGCGCTTCCGCGAGGCCGCCACCAGCACCGGGCGGCCCAGTTCCCGGCCCAGCCGGGCCGTGGCGCCCACCAGTGCCAGGTCGTGCTCGGCCATCTTGGCGAAGCCCAGTCCGGGGTCGACGACGATCCGCTCCGGCGCGATCCCGCCCGCCACCGCCCGCTCCAGGCTGACGCGCAGTTCGCCGATCACCTCGGTGACGGTGTCGGTGTAGACGGCCCGGTCGTTCATGTCGATGCTCTGGCCGCGCCAGTGCATCACCACGTAGGGCACCTGGGCGTCGGCCACCACCGGCACCATGCGCGCGTCCGCGCGCCCGCCGCTGACGTCGTTGACCATCCGGGCGCCGGCCGCCACCGCCCGTTCGGCCACGGAGGCCCGCATGGTGTCCACGCTGACCACCACGCCCTCCTGGGCCAGGCCCCGCACGACCGGGATCACCCGGCGCAGCTCCTCGGCCTCGTCGACGCGGGTGGCGCCGGGCCGGGTGGACTCGCCGCCCACGTCGATCAGGTCGGCGCCCTCGGCGACCAGGTCCAGACCGTGCTTGATCGCGGCCTCGGTGTCGAACCACAGACCGCCGTCGGAGAAGGAGTCCGGCGTGACGTTCACCACGCCCATGACCGCACACCGGTCCCACGGCGGCAGTCCGGCCACTTCTCCCCGGAGGGCGCGCAAGCTAGTCATGTGGTCCAGCGTAGGCGCTCCCCGCGCGGCAACTCCCGGCGGACCGGGCGAACGGCGGTCCCCGGCGAGCCGTGCCGGGCCCCGGCGCGCCTCAGCGGGCCATGATCAGGCTCATCGCCTCGGCGCGGGTGGTGGCGTCGCGGAGCTGACCGCGGACGGCGGAGGTGATGGTCTTGGCGCCGGGCTTGCGGACGCCGCGGAGCGTCATGCACATGTGCTCGCACTCGATCACGACGATCACGCCGCGCGCTTCGAGGATTCTCATCAGCGAGTCGGCGATCTGGGTCGTCAGCCGCTCCTGGACCTGGGGACGGCGGGCGTAGACCTCCACCAACCGGGCGAGCTTCGACAGGCCGGTGATCTTCCCCGACTCGGCCGGGATGTAGCCGACGTGCGCCACCCCGTGGAAGGGCAGCAGGTGGTGCTCGCAGGAGGACAGCAGCTCGATGTCCTTCACCAGCACCATCTCGTCGTGACCGAGGTCGAAGGTGGTGGTCAGGACGTCCTCCGGCCGCTGCCGCAGCCCCGCGAATATCTCCCTGTACGCCCGCGCCACCCGGGCCGGGGTCTCGCGCAGCCCCTCGCGGTCGGGGTCCTCGCCGACCGCGATGAGCAGTTCCCGTATGGCGTTCTCGGCTCGCTTCTCGTCGAACTCGCCGACGGGCCCCTCACCGTCCAGCGTCACCGGGTCGATCATGCATTCCTCGATTCTCGAACATGTGCAGCAACGAGCCGCGCCCCTCCGGTAGTAAACCGGAGGGGCGCGGCGGGCATTCCGGGGGCCGTCGCGGGCGGCGTCAGCCGTCCGTGCGGGGCTCGTCCGACAGGCGGGTCTCCTGGGAGGTCACCGTCTCGGTCGGGCCGATCTCCTTGCCCTTCTCGTGTCCGGACGAGGAGCCGTTGCCGTTGGCCAGGGCCAGCTCCTTGGGGGTGGAGACCGGCGGCCGGGTCGAGGGCGTCCGGCGCGAGGAGCCCGTCCAGGCCGGGCGCGGAGGACGCTTGACGACCGGGCGGAAGATCTCGGCGATCTCCTCCTTGCCGAGGGTCTCCTTCTCCAGCAGGGCCAGCACCAGGTTGTCCAGGACGTCCCGGTTCTCGACGAGGATCTCCCACGCCTCGTTGTGCGCGGCCTCGATCAGCTTCTTGACCTCCTCGTCCACCAGCCCGGCGACCTCCTCGGAGTAGTCGCGCTGGTGGCCCATCTCCTTGCCCAGGAAGGGCTCGGAGTGGTCGGAGCCGAACTTGATCGCGCCCAGCCGCTCGGTCATGCCGTACTGCGTGACCATGGCACGGGCCGTGGCGGTCGCCTTCTCGATGTCGTTGGCGGCACCCGTCGTCGGGTCGTGGAAGACCAGCTCCTCGGCCGCGCGCCCGCCCAGCATGTACGCGAGCTGGTCGAGCATCTCGTTGCGCGTCGTGGAGTACTTGTCCTCGTCCGGCAGCACCATCGTGTAGCCGAGCGCCCTGCCGCGCGACAGGATCGTGATCTTGTGGACGGGGTCGGAGTTCGGCAGGGCCGCCGCGACCAGGGCGTGACCGCCCTCGTGGTACGCGGTGATCTTCTTCTCCTTGTCGCTCATGATCCGGGTCCGCTTCTGCGGTCCGGCCACGACGCGGTCGATCGCCTCGTCCAGGAACTTGTTGTCGATCAGCTTCTTGTCGCTGCGCGCGGTGAGCAGCGCGGCCTCGTTGAGCACGTTGGACAGGTCCGCGCCGGTGAAGCCGGGGGTGCGGCGGGCCACCGCGCTCAGGTCCACGTCGGGCGCCATCGGCTTGCCCTTGGCGTGCACCTTGAGGATCTCCAGACGGCCCTGCATGTCGGGGCGGTCCACCGCGATCTGCCGGTCGAAGCGGCCCGGGCGCAGCAGCGCCGGGTCGAGGATGTCCGGCCGGTTGGTGGCGGCGATCAGGATGACCCCGCCCTTGACGTCGAAGCCGTCCATCTCGACCAGTAGCTGGTTCAGCGTCTGCTCGCGCTCGTCGTGGCCGCCGCCCATGCCGGCGCCGCGGTGGCGTCCGACGGCGTCGATCTCGTCGACGAAGACGATCGCCGGGGCGTTCGCCTTGGCCTGCTCGAACAGGTCGCGGACCCGGGAGGCGCCGACACCGACGAACATCTCGACGAAGTCGGAGCCGGAGATCGAGTAGAACGGCACCCCCGCCTCGCCCGCGACGGCGCGCGCGAGCAGCGTCTTGCCGGTGCCGGGCGGGCCGTACAGCAGCACGCCCTTGGGGATCTTCGCCCCGACGGCCTGGAACTTGGCGGGCTCCTGGAGGAACTCCTTGATCTCCTGGAGCTCCTCCACCGCCTCGTCCGCACCCGCCACGTCGGAGAAGGTCGTCTTCGGGGTGTCCTTGGTGATCAGCTTCGCCTTCGACTTCCCGAAGTTCATCACCCGGGAGCCGCCGCCCTGCATCTGGTTCATCAGGAACAGGAAGACGATCACGATCAGCACGAACGGCAGCAGGGAGAGCAGCATCCCGACGAACGGGTTCTGCTTCTGCGGCGAGACGGTGTAGCCGTCCTTGATCTGCCCGTCCTGGTACTTGGACTGCAGTTGCTTGGCCAGATCGACGCCCTGGTCGTCGATGTAGCTCGCCTTGATCTTGTCACTGCCCTCGATCTTGGCGCCGTCCTTGAGCTCGACCTTGACGGTCTGCTCGTCGCCGGTCGTCAGCTCGGCGGACTTGACCTTGTTGTCGTTGATCGCCTGTACGACCTGGCCGGTGTCCACCGTCTTGTAGCCGCCGGACGAGCCGACGACGTTCATCAACACGACCACGGCGAGGGCAGCCAGCACGATCCACATGACGGGACCACGGAAGTAGCGCTTCACGTCCATCCACACGGGGCGCGCGCGCCCCGTCCCTCCTGCCACAGTGAGGCACCGCAACCTCGGAAAGGCCGCTGTGCGTACGGTGTATTGCTCGGCTTGCTCGGCCTACGAACAGACTGCCTCAACAGACCGACCTTCGGACGGTACCCCAGCATTGTCGCCCGAAGCACTGTCGTACGGCGAAGCCGGGACGGTAAACATTCCCCGCCCCGTCCGTTCCAACGCCGGGGGCTCCTCCGGGGTTCCCGGGGGCCTCCCGGGCGGCCTTCCGGCCGTGAGGCTCCGCTCCCGGCCTCCTCAGCCGCCGTAGACGTGCGGCGCCAGCGTCCCCACGAACGGGAGGTTGCGGTACTTCTCCGCGTAGTCCAGGCCGTAGCCGACGACGAACTCGTTGGGGATGTCGAAGCCGACCCACTTCACGTCGATCGCGACCTTCGCCGCGTCCGGCTTGCGCAGCAGGGTGCAGACGTTCAGCGAGGCGGGCCCGCGGGAGCCCAGGTTGGACAGCAGCCACGACAGCGTCAGGCCGGAGTCGATGATGTCCTCGACGATCAGGACGTGCCGCCCCTGGATGTCGGTGTCCAGGTCCTTGAGGATGCGGACCACCCCGGAGGACTGGGTGCCCGCGCCGTACGACGACACCGCCATCCAGTCCATGGTGACCGGCGAGGACAGGGCCCGGGCGAGGTCCGCCATGACCATCACCGCGCCCTTGAGGACGCCGACCAGGAGCAGTTCCTTGCCGGCGTACTCCTTGTCGATGTCCGCGGCCAGCTCGGCCAGCTTCGCGTCGATCTCTTCCTTGGTGATGAGCACCGACTTGAGGTCGGCGCCCATGTCCTTGTCGTCCACCCTGCTGCTCTCGGTCGTGGTTCACACTTGCCGGATGACCAGTGTGCCACCCTGCCGCCGGGCGGCCACCCGGCCGGGCAGGTTGATGGGCCGCTGGCCGTGCCAGTCGGTGACCAGCCGGTCGATCTCCTCGATGTGGCGGGCGAACAGCGAGCCCGCCGGGGCGCCGGCCGCGACCGCCGCCCGGCGCAGCACCCGGCGGCGGACGGCGGGCGGCAGGACGCGCAGCCGGGCGACGTCGAGCGCGGCGGCGCCGTCGCTCTCCCCGGCCCCGCCCGGGCCGCCCGCTGTGACGTTCGCGACATGCGCGGCGTCCGTCGCCGGGAGGGCCGTACGGGCCGAACGCTCGGCGTCGCGCGCCCAGGCGTCGAGCGCGTCGGCGTCGTCGCGCGAGAGCTGGGCGGTGCGGGCCAGGGCCTCGACCACGCCCTTGCCGAGGGCCTTCTCCAGGGCGGGCAGGGCGTCGTGGCGGACCCGGGAGCGGGTGAAGGCGGGGTCGGCGTTGTGCGGGTCGTCCCAGACGGGCAGCGACTGGACCATGCACGCCTTGCGGGTGGTCTGCCGGTCCACGGTGAGGAACGGCCGCCGGTAGCGGTGCCGGGCGCCCGGGCGGCCGGTCGGCGAGCCGGAGACGGCGGCCATCCCGGACAGCGAGCGGGTGCCGGAGCCGCGGGCGAGGCCGAGCAGCACCGTCTCGGCCTGGTCGTCGCGGGTGTGGCCGAGGAGGACCGCGGCGGCGCCGTGGCGCTCGGCGACCTCGTCGAGGGCGGCGTAGCGGGCGGCGCGGGCGGCCGCCTCGGGGCCGCCGTCGCGGCCGACGGTCACGGTGACGGCCTCGGCCGGTTCGAGGGAGAGGGCGGCGAGGCGGGAGACGACCTCGCGGGCCCGGTCGCCGGAGCCGGGCTGCAGGCCGTGGTCGACGGTGACGCCGCCGGCCCGCAGGCCGAGGCGGGGGGCTTCGAAGGCGAGGGCGGAGGCGAGCGCCATCGAGTCGGCGCCGCCGGAGCAGGCGACGAGCACCAGCGGGGGCCGTCCGGGGCGGGAGGGGGCGTGCTCGCCGGAGGAGACGTCGTGGGCGTCGCGGAGAACGTCCTGGAGTGTGCGGCGGACCGCCAGGCGTATCGCCGCGACCGCGGGGTGGGGACCCATGTCCGTTCACTTCCTCAAGGGGGGTCGATGACTACGCTGAGTGCGCCAATGGTGACAGAGAAGAGCTGTATCCCTGAGCATCGCACGCGCACCCGTCGCTCACGGTCCCTCGGAAGAGTGATTGTGCGGGCGTTCGGTGGTCATCAGTCCGCTTTCCGGTGCACCCTCGCGATCCAGTCCGCCGGCTTGGCGATCTCCGCCTTGGTGGGCAGCGTGTTGGGAGAGGTCCACACGCGGTTGAAGCCGTCCATCCCGACCTCGTCCACGACCGCGCGGACGAACCGCTCGCCGTCGCGGTACTGGCGCAGCTTGGCGTCGAGCCCCAGCAGCTTGCGCAGGGCCTGGTCGAGGCGGCCGGCCCCGGCGGCACGGCGCTTCTGGAACTTCTCGCGGATCTCGGCGACGGTCGGCACCACCTCGGGGCCGACGCCGTCCATCACGTAGTCCGCGTGCCCCTCCAGCAGCGACATCACGGCCGTGAGCCGGCCGAGGACCTCGCGCTGGGCGGGGGTCTGCACCAGTTCGACGAAGCTGCGCCCGCCCTCGCCCGTCTCGTCGTCGCTCCAGGGCCGGCTGCCCCCGGCCAGCGACTGGACGGCCTCGCGCAGCCGCTCCAGCAGCGTGGAGGGGTCTATGTCCGTCTCCCCCAGGAAGGACTGGATCTCCCCCTCGATGTGGTCGCGCAGCCACGGCACGGCGGAGAACTGGGTGCGGTGCGTCTCCTCGTGCAGGCACACCCACAGCCGGAAGTCGTGCGGGTCGACGTCCAGCTCGCGCTCCACGTGCACGATGTTCGGCGCGACCAGCAGCAGCCGGCCGCCGCCCTCGCCCGGCGTGCCCGGCAGGTCGGGGGCGGGCGGGGCGAAGGTCTCGTACTGGCCCAGGACGCGTGAGGCCATGAACGACAGCAGCATCCCGACCTCGACGCCGGTCACCTTGCCGCCGACCACGCCGAGCACCGCACCGCCGGGGCCGCCGCCGCGCCGGGCCTGCATCTTGTTCAGCAGGGGCGACAGCAGTTCGCGGAACCCGGCCACGTTGGCCCGGATCCATCCGGGCCGGTCCACGACGAGGACGGGGGTGTCGGAGCCGTCGGCCGGTGCCATCCGCGTGAAGGCGCGGACGTGCTCCTCGGACGATCCGGCGTGCCGCCGCAGCTCCGCGACGGCCTCGCGCGCCTCCTCCCGGCTCACTTCGGGCCCCGGCCGCACGAGCCGGGTCGCGGTCGCCACCGCGAGGTTCCAGTCGACCATCTCCACACCACCGAGGCTCGTCATGACTTCACGGTACGTGCCGACGCCGTCGAACGGGAGCGGACCGCGGGACGGACCGGGCTCCCCGGCGGGCTCCCCGGCAAGAGTGCCCGCCGGCGCCGGTCCGTAAAGCCCCGCTGGCCCGGGGCGTGCGCGCGGTCGGTGCGCGGTCAGCGGCAGCCGCAGTTGGCGACGGCCGAGGCGAGGCGGTCCAGGGCCCGGTGGGCGGCCTGCCGGTCGGTGGTGCCGGAGGCGGTGAAGGCGAACGCCAGGAACCTGCCGTCGGCGTCCACGACCGTGCCCGCCAGGGTGTTGATCCCGGTCAGCGTGCCGGTCTTGGCGCGGACCAGGCCCGCGCCGGCGCGGGTGGCGGCGTCGTCGTAGCGGTTGTCGAGCGTGCCGTTGAAGCGGGCCACGGGCAGGCCGGTCAGGACGGGCCGCAGCTCGGGCCGGGCGGGGTCGGCGGAGAGCACGAGCAGCCGGGTCAGCAGTCCGGAGGAGACCTGGTTCCGCCGGCTGAGCCCGCTGCCGTCCGCGAAGCGCGCCCCCTTCAGCGGCAGCCTCCCGCCGTACTCGGCGAGCTGCGCCCGCACCGCGCGGGCGGCGCCGGAGAAGCTCGCGGGCTCGCCGCGCGCGATCGCGGTCTGCCGGGCGAGCGCCTCGGCGATGTCGTTGTCGCTGTGCGTGAGCATCCGCTCGACCAGCGCCGACAGCGGCGCCGAGCGGTGGACGGCCAGCTCCTCGGCGTCGCCGGGGGCCTTGCGGGCGTGCGCGGGCCGCCCGACGTCGATGCCGCGGTCGCGCAGCCGGTCGGCGAAGGCCGCGGCGGCCTCGCCGGCCGGGTCCGCCGAGCGCGGGGCGGGCCCGCGGGTGCTCCCGTCGAGGCGGCCGGCGTTCAGCATCAGCGCGCCGACCGGCGCGATGTTGTCGTTCACGCCGATGGGGTGGCGGGCGGGCCCGGTGTAGCGGGAGGCGTCGTAGTCCAGGGTGATCTTCTGCGCGCCGCGCTCCTCCAGGGCCCGGGCGGTGGCGTCGGCCAGCCGTCCCAGCTCGGCGCGGGTCAGCGTCGGGTCGCCGCCGCCGACCAGGACGGCCCGCTTCCGGTCCGCGTCCCACACCACCCGGGTGGCGATCCGGTGGTCCGGCCCGGCGGCCGACAGCGCGGCGACCGCCGTGGCGACCTTGATGGCGGAGGCGGGGACCACGTTCCGGCCGGCCCTGACCGCGTAGAGCTGCCGTCCGGTGGCCACGTCCACCACCGAGGCCGTGCGGAGCGTGCCCAGGGCGCCGTCCTCCAGCAGCGGTTCCAGGGCGTCGGCGAGCGCGGCGCGGGTGGGCACGGGCGCGCTGCCGGAACCGGACCCGGAGCCGGGCGCGGCGTCGTCGCCCGGCGCGGAGCCGTCCCCGCCGAGGCCGCCGTCCGGCGGGGCGCCGAGCGCGGTCAGCACCGCGGGGGCGCTGGGCGCGGGGGCGGGCCCGCCCGGGGCGCCGCCGGTGTGCTCCGCGCCACCCTGGCGGTGCCAGGCGGCGGCGCGGGCCCGCTCCGCCGTACGCTGGCCGGAGTCCCACGGTCCCGTGACGGCCACCGCCGTCACCGCGACCGCCAGTCCGACGGCGGCGGAGCCGACTGCCACCTGCCAGGTCTCCCGCACCTCGGACCAGCCCCTTTCGCGATCACATACCTGCGTGAGGGACACTTAACCACCACACAGCCGATCTCCGGGGGAGCGCCCCCGGGTCCCCGGCGAGGACTGGAACATACGGAGGAGTCTCCCTTGGAGTTCGACGTCGTCATCGAGATCCCGAAGGGGTCCCGGAACAAGTACGAGGTGGACCACGAGACCGGTCGCATCCGGCTCGACCGTCACCTGTTCACCTCGACCGTGTACCCGGCCGACTACGGCTTCGTCGACAACACCCTGGGTGAGGACGGAGACCCCCTGGACGCGCTGGTCCTGCTGGAGGAGCCGACCTTCCCGGGCTGCATCATCAAGTGCCGCGCGATCGGCATGTTCCGCATGACGGACGAGGCCGGCGGCGACGACAAGCTGCTGTGCGTGCCGGCGTCCGACCCGCGCATGGAGCACCTGCGCGACATCCACCACGTGAGCGAGTTCGACCGGCTGGAGATCCAGCACTTCTTCGAGGTCTACAAGGACCTGGAGCCCGGCAAGTCGGTCGAGGGCGCCAACTGGGTGGGCCGCGCCGAGGCCGAGGCGGAGGTCGAGGCCTCCATCAAGCGCCTGGAGGCGGCGGGCGGCGGCCACTGAGCCGCACCGCCGACGGGCCGGTGCCCCGGGCGGTCCGTGCGCGGCGCGCAGCCGCCGGTCACGGACCGCCCGGGGCACGTCCGTCTCCGGGCGGCGGTCCGCGCCGCGGGCCGTCAGAAGCCGCGGGTGCGCTTCGCCGCGCGGCGGCCCCGCTGCTGGCTCTCCCGGCCCGGGGACGTGATGAACAGCCGGGCCAGCTCGTTGCCGAGGTTGACGCCGATCGCGATGGCCAGGGCCAGGGCCGCGGCCCGAGACAGGCTCTCGATGCCCCGGTCCAGGTGGCCCTGCGCGATGCCGAGCAGTCCGAAGTACGTGGCGCTGCCGGGCAGCAGCGGCCCGATCGCCGCCGTGACGTACGGCAGCGCCGAGGCGAACTGGTAGCGCGACATGAGCTGCCCGAACAGGCCCACCAGGCCGGCCGCCGTCGCGGTCGCCACGACCGGTTCGATGTGGCCGACGTCGGCCATCGCGCCGTACACCAGCCAGGCGACGCCGCCGTTGAGCGTGGCGAGCAGCACGGTGGAGCGCTCCTGCTGGAGCAGGATGCAGAAGGTCAGCACCAGCAGCATCGCCGACAGGAGCTGGATGACCGGCCGGGTGCGCGGGTCCAGTCCGTCGGGGTTGAACTGGGCGCCCAGCTCGGCGCCGACGTAGAGCACGAGCAGCACGCCGCAGACGATGCCGACGACGAGGTAGACGACCTCCAGCAGGCGGGCGGAGGCGGTGATGTAGAAGCCGGTGAGCCCGTCGTGGACGGCCGCCACCAGGGCCCGTCCGGGGATCAGCGTGAACAGGCCGCCGGTGACGACCGCGGACGCCTTGACCTCCAGGCCGAGGGCCGGTGCGGACAGGGCGACCGCCACCCCTATCGCCGCGGGCGGCACCGCCGCCGCCACGAACTGGTAGAACTCCGGCAGTTCGCGCTTGGAGAGGAACCAGGCGAGCCGGTCGCCGAGCATCGCGCCGACCGCCGCCAGGACGAAGACCAGCCAGCCGCCGCCGACCAGGGTGGCCGCCGAGCCCGCCAGCAGGCCGCTGGCGACGGTGAGCGTGCCCTTGGAGTACGGGTGGCGGTTGCGGCGGATCTCGGCGAGCCGGCCGTACGCCTCCTCCAGGGACACCTCGCCGCCGGTGATGTCGTCCACCAGCCGGAAGACGGCCGCCAGCCGGGTGTAGTCGGTGCCGCGGCGGCGCACCGTCCGGCTCAGGGTGACGGGGTCGTCCACCAGGGACGGCTGGTAGGTGATCGACAGCAGTGTGAAGGTGACCGTGGGCTCGCAGCGGTCCAGTCCGTAGGCGTGCGCCACCCCGAACATCGCCGCCTCGACGTCCTCGGCGCCCTCGCCGCCCGCGAGCAGCAGTTCGCCGATGCGCAGGGTCAGGTCGAGCACGCGGGGCGCGGACGGCCCGGTGTCGTTGTCCCCCTCGGCTCGCCGGGGGCGTTCGGGCGCGGGCCGCTCGGCCAGCGGCAGCCGCACCATGGTGCGCATCCGGTCCTGCCAGGGCGCGCCCGGCCGCACCAGGCCGGTGATCACCGGGATGCCCTCGGGCGGGGTGAACGCGGCGCCGGTCTCGGGGGGCGCGGGCTTCTTCAGGCCCTCGGGTACGGCGAACTCCGAGGTGGGGTGCTCGTCCTCGGGCGGCGGGGGCGGCAGCGGTATGCCCGCGGGCGGGGTGAAGGCGCTGCGGGTCTGGGTCTCCTCCTGCGGGGACGTGCGGTCCTCAAGGCGCCCGGTGTCGGTCATGGTGCTGTTCCTTGGGGTCTCCCCGGCCACGCAGTCCGCTCCTCACGCCTCCAGCCGTCCCGCCTCGACAGCCGGGACACTTCCCGCGTCGTGGCGGGTGATGTCCGTTCCTCCAGCGAGGATACGGCCGCCGCCTCGCCCAAATGAGGGCGAGGCGGGGCACAACGGGTGTGATGTGTGCGTCAGCGTCCGGACGTCCGGCACCCGCCGCGCAGCCCCGGTGGCCCGGCGCCGGACCGCCGGGCGGCCGTGCCCGGTCAGTTCCCGGCGTGCCCGGCCGGTCGCTCCGCGTAGGGGTTCTCCGCGCCGTCCGGCAGCACCTCGACCGACCGCTCTCCCTCGCCCGCCATCACGTACGCGCCGTTCTCCAGGCGCTCGATCAGGCCGCGGGTCCACTCCGCTCCGCTGGTGGCGGTGTGCACCCACAGCTTCATGATCTCACCGATGTGGCCCCACTCCTCCGGGGCGGACTGCGGGGTCCAGTAGCGGGCGACCTCCTCGCTCCACTCCTCCAGGGCCTTCACGCGCTGTTTGAGCAGCGCGATCGCCTCCTGGCGCGGCAGGTCCACGATGAAGCCGATCCCGGCGGTGAGCACGTCCGGTTTCTCGTCGTGCGCCGTGAGGGCCCAGCGCAGCAGCCTCAGGAACTCCTCCTCGCCCGCGTCCGTCAGCTCGTACTCGGTGCGCGGCGGGCCGCCGGCCGTGCTGGGCGCGGTGTCGTGGGCGACCAGCAGTCCCTGCTTGGCCATCTGCTTGAGCGCGTGGTAGATCGAGCCCGGCTTGGCGTTGGACCACTCGTGCGCGCCCCAGAACTCCAGGTCGTTGCGGATCTGGTAGCCGTGCGCGCGTCCGTGCTGGCGGACCGCTCCCAACACCAGCAACCGGATCGCCGACATCGTCTTCCCTCCCGGCCTCCGCCGCCTCACGCGGACGGACTCCACGCGCCCGCCGCCGCCCAGCGTAGCCGGGCGGTGACGGGCGCGGTCACGTGCGGCGGCGGTCCGCCGGGGGAGGCGGCGGGGAGGGCGGCGGGGGAGGTGACGGGGAGGTCACCGGACCGCCGACCAGTCCGGCGCCGGCAGCGCGCCCGTCTCGAAGACCAGGTCGAAGGCGCCCTTGCCGTCGATCGACTCGCGGATGACGTCCGCGTGCCCGGCGTGCCGGGCCGCCTCCTCGATCAGGTGGAGCAGGCCCCACCGCCAGGAGCGCGGGCCGCCCTCGTCCCAGGGGACCTTGGGGGTGGTGAAGGTGTCGTCGAGCGAGGGCAGCGCCCGTACCGTCTCCTCGGTCTCGCGGGCCACCTGCTCGTAGAGGGCCAGCAGGGACTCGACCGTCTCGTCCTCGCCCGGGACGAAGCTGTCCTCCCACACCTTCATCCGCTCCCGGAAGTCGAAGGGCTCGCCGCGCATGGTCCGCAGCCAGTCGCGCTCTCCCACCGCGACGTGCTTGAGCACCCCGGCCAGGGAGAGTGCGCTCGCGCTCGGCCTGCTGCGCGCCTGCTCCTCGGTGAGGCCGTGCAGGGCGCGGCGGATGCCGCCGCGCTGGGCCTCCAGGTAGGCGAGCAGCGCTCCGCGCTCGTCGCCGCGGGCCTCGGGGGCAACCGGAACGGGCATGTCGTCTCCTCCGTCGTGCGGCGGGACCGCCACCCGGCCCCTCCACCGGAGAACGACGCTACGCAGCCTTGAGGACGGGTTCTGTCCTCAAGGCTCGCGGTGGGAGGTTTTTCCGCACGGCTGCCGCGGGACGCCGTTCGCCGGGGCGGACGACGCGACCGGGGCGTCAGAGCGGGAAGGGACCGTGCCCGTGCCGGACGGTGACCCAGGCGAGCGTGGTGAAGGCGTCCAGCACCGCCTCCTCGTTCGGCCGGCCCGGTCCCGGGTGCCGCTCGCCGCCGAGGGTGGTGACCGGCGCGCCCTCCACCGTCGCGCCGTTGACGTGCACCATGCCGGCGTCGATCCGGTGCGCCAGCCGGATGCCGCGCTCCACGTCGGCCGTGTGCACCGCGGCGCTGAGCGCGCACGGCACCTCGTTCGCCTTCCGCACGGCTTCTTCCTCGCCGTCGAACGGCAGCACCAGGGCGACCGGCCCGTGCACCTCCTGGGAGAGGATCGCGGCCCCCTCGGGGATGTCGGTGAGGACGGCCGGCGGGACGAGGCTGCCCCTGGTCTCCCCGCGCAGCAGCGCGGTGGCGCCCTCCCGCACCGCCTGCTCGACGGCCGCGGTGGCGGACTCGGCGAGGCCGGGGGTGATCATCGGGCCTATCCGGGTGGCGGGGTCGGCAGGGTCGCCGACCGTCAGTTCCGCCGCCCGGGCGGTGAACTTCCCGGTGAACTCCTCCAGCACGGCGCGGTCCACCAGGATGCGGCTCGGCGCCATGCACATCTGCCCCTGGTCGATGAAGCGGCTGAAGACCGCGGCGTCCACGGCGAGGTCCACGTCGGCGTCGTCCAGGACGACCAGCGCGCCGCCGTGGCCCGTCTCCAGGACGGTCCGCTTCAGCCGGGCGGCGGCGACGGCGGCGACGCGGCTGCCGGTCCGGGGCGAGCCGGTGAAGGAGACGACCCGGGGCACCGGGTGCTCGATCAGCGCGTCCCCCACCTCGGCTATGTCGGTGACGACGACGTTGAGCAGCCCGGGCGGCAGGCCCGCCTCCGCCAGCAGCGCGGCCACCAGCGTGCCGCCGCTGACGGGAGAGGAGTGGTGGGGCTTGAGCACGACGGCGTTGCCCAGCGCGAGGGCGGCGGCGGTCGGCCGGAGCGAGAGCAGCAGGGGGCAGGTGAAGGAGGAGATCACGCAGACGGTGCCGACGGGCTCCCGGTGGACCCGGGTCTCCCCGCCGCCCGCCGGTGCGGGGACGATCCGCCCCTCGGCGCGCGGCGCCAGCCGCCCGGCCTCGCGCAGGCACTCAACGGCCAGTTGCAGTTCGAGGGCGGCCCGGACGCGGGTGCCGCCCAGCTCGGCGACGAGCACCCCGGTCAGTTCCTCCGCGCGTGCCTCCAGCAGCTCCGCCGCCCGTTCGAGGACCGCTCCCCTGGTGGACGGACCGGCGGCGGCCCAGGCGGGCTGGGCCCGTTCGGCGGCGCGGTAGGCCCGGTCGATCTGCCCGGCCGTGGCCACGGTGATCGACGCCAGTTTCTCCCCGTCGTACGGATTGACGTCGATGACGTCCCAGGAGCCGTCACCGGAACACCATTGACCGTCGATGTACTGGAACGCCAGGTCCGCGAAGTACCTCATGCCATTCCTGTCACTTGGGGGGTAATGGCTGATGGACCGTCATGCTACTTGCGTTCTAGTAAGATTGTCGGATCTTATGCAAGAGATCCCGGGTTTTCGCCGGGGACAGGCTGTCCTCCAGCAGCCGGTCGAGCACGTTCTCGTACTGGGTGACCTCATCCGGCTTGTCCACGTAGAGGGCGCCGGTGAGGTGCTCCAGGTACACGATGTCCGACAGCTCCGACTCGGGGAAGCGCAGCAGCGTGAACGCGCCGCTCTCGGCCGGGTGCCCACCGGAGTCGAACGGCATCACCTGCAGCGTGACGTGGGGGAGTTCGGAGAGTTCCGCCAGGTGCCGGAGCTGGGCGTCCATCACCTCGCCGCCGCCGTACGGGCGGCGCAGCGCGGCCTCGTCCAGGACGCAGCGGAACTGCGGCGCCTGCTCGGACACCAGCAGCTTCTGCCGCTCCAGGCGCAGGGCGACCCGGCGGTCCACCTCCTCCTGGGACAGCCCGGTCCGGTGGCCGCTGGTGACGACGGCCCGGGCGTAGTCCTCGGTCTGGAGCAGCCCGGAGACGAACTGCACCTCGTACACGCCGATGTGGGAGGCGGCGCCCTCCAGGCCGACGTACGTCTGGAACCAGTTCGGCAGCACGTCGCTGTAACTGTGCCACCAGCCCGCGACGCTGGATTCGCGGGCGAGGTTCAGGAGTGGCTCGCGCTCGGCCTCGTTGGTGACGCCGTACAACGTGAGCAGGTCTTCTACGTCTCGCGCTTTGAAGCTCACCCGTCCCAACTCCATACGGCTGATCTTGGATTCGGAGGCCCGGATGGAATATCCGGCCGCCTCACGGGTGACTCCGCGGGCCTCGCGGAGCCGCCGCAGCTGGGAACCGAGCAGGATGCGGCGCACCATCGACCCACTCGATCCGCTCGCCCCGTTAACTCCGTTTTTCACCGGAAATGCTCCTGTTTTCGATCAGCTCTCCACCCCTGGCACAGAGGCAGTCTGCCACTAATGCGCTTCGTTGCGTGCCCGCGCGGTTACACACGATCGAAAGTCTCGCGTGCACGTGCATCTGCCCTTGCATCTGCTGTGGGCATTGGGAACCATGGGGAAAGCACAAGTGCACGCAGCGTCAGGGCACTTGGGCGCCCGCCCGATCCGACGAAGCAGCGCAACGAGCGGAACGCGAAACGGAGCACCACCGCTGACGGGGTCCGCCAGGGCCATGACCGCCGCAATGCCAGGAGTGCCTCGCCATGGGGACCAAAGGACCGACCGTGCTCGACCGGTTATGGCATGACTTTCCGCCGTTCGACCCCGACGCGCTCTCCGGTTCGGCCTCCTGCGCCCTGCCACCGCGGTACGAGGCGGTGAGGACCGCCCGCGAGTTCACCCGCACCGTCCTGCTGCGCTGGGGACTGGCCGGCCGTTTCGACACCGTGGCCCTGGTGGTCTCGGAGCTGGTGACCAACGCCCTGCGCCACGGCCTGTCCGGCGCCGTGCCCGGCGAGCTGGAGCCGCCGGTCCGCCTGCACCTGATGCACTGGTCCAACCGTCTGGTGTGCGCCGTGCGCGATCCCGGCAAGGATGCCCCCGTCGCCAGGACCCCCGACTTCACCGCCCTGGCCGACGCAGCCCTGGGCGATCCCGGGCCGGTGGACGCGGGCGGCGCGGACGGCAGGACCTGCGCGGACGGCGCGGAGGCCGACGGGGCGGACCTCTTCGACTGCGCGGCCGAGTCCGGCCGCGGGCTCTTCCTCGTGGAGTCCTTCAGCGACGCCTGGGGCTGGCAGCCGATGGACGACGGCCTGCCGGGAAAAGTCGTCTGGGCGCTGTTCCGGCTGAACCCCGGCCGCGGTACGGGCGTCAGTCCTGTATGAGGTGGTCGAACTCGCCGTCCTTGACGCCGAGCAGCATCGCCTCGACCTCGGCGGGGGTGTAGACCAGCGCGGGGCCGTCCGGATAGCGCGAGTTCCGTACGGCCACGTCACCTCCGGGGAGCTTGGCGAACTCCACGCACGCTCCCTGTGAGTTGCTGTGCCTGCTCTTCTGCCAGACGACCCCGTGGAGGTCCCTGGCTGCCATGCCGTTGTACACGTGGGGCATCGGACTCTCCCGGACGGTGCGGTCGGGTGCGGTCAGGGCTGGAGCGGTCAACTTTCCCGGATCATAACGCCGTTCACCTGCACTTGCACGTGAAGATGCACGTGCAAGACGGGCTGTCACGGCATCATGACAACGGGTCGGGAATCGTTTCTTCACCGGGGCGCCGCCCCGGACGGGCCGACCGGGAACGGCCGGCCGAACGCGCCGGAGACGGCGGGCGGGCGCCGCGCACGGATGGTGCGTCCGCGCCGCCCGCACCGTGTCACGCCCCGGTGTCGTCCCTCCCCCCGTCGAGGAGATCGCGCAGATCCCCCAGCGTCTCCCGCCAGAACCGCTCGTACGGGTTCAGCCAGTCCTGCACCTCGCTGAGCGGCCCGGCCTCCAGCCGGTAGTGCCGCTCCCGTCCCATGCGGCGCTCGCTGACCAGTCCGGCCTCGCGCAGCACCTTCAGGTGCTCCGAGAGGCTCGGACGCCGCATGTCGAAGTGGTCGGCCAGCCGCTGTACGGGCTGCGGTCCCTCCACGCGGAGCAGCCGCAGCACCTCGCGCCGGGTGCCGTTGGCGAGCGCGGCGAAGAGCCGGTCCTCACGGAGCCGGTCGCCGCGACGCCTCGTCTGACGGGGCCGGTCCTCGCGGAGCCGTTCCCCGGGTACGCCGATGGCAGTCATGTTCCCCCTAGAAAGCCCTCGGTGGGCGCGGAGAGGAGGGAATCCGGTGCCGTCGGTCAGGCGGCTCCGGCCGCTCGCAGTCCGCGTCGATATGGGTGGTCCCCCGAATGATCCCCCGACACCGCCCGTAGCGGAACCCTGTTCCGTGGGCCGGACGATCGCCCTCCGCACCGCCCGGCGGCATCCCCCGGCGCCCGGCGCGCCCTCGTCCGCCCTTGACCTCAAGTCGGCTTGAGCTCCTAGCGTCCGTACCACGACCCGGAACCGGAGGTGCTCGCCGATGAGCATGGAAGCCGCCGCGTGGAACGCGCTGTACCAGGCCCGTCACGCCCCGCAGGACGAGGACCAGCGCCCCTTCTCCCGCGCCACCCTGCGCCGCATCGCGGGCTTCGCCCGCCCGCACCGCGCGCCCCTGGCGCTCTTCCTGCTGCTCAGCACGGTCTCGGCGGTGCTGGCCGTGGCCACTCCGGTCCTCGCGGGCCAGGTGGTCGACGCGATCACCGGGGGCACGGCGGGCGGTGCGGCGGCCGGCACGGTCGGACGGCTGGCGGGGCTGATCGCGGCCATCGCCGTGGCCGAGGCCGCCGTCGGGCTGCTGGCCCGGTGGCTGTCGGCGCGGATCGGCGAGGGGCTGATCCTGGACCTGCGGACGGCCGTCTTCGACCACGTCCAGCGGATGCCCGTCGCCTTCTTCACCCGCACCCGCACCGGCGCGCTGGTCAGCCGGCTGAACAACGACGTCATCGGCGCCCAGCGGGCCTTCAGCAACACCCTCTCCGGAGTGGTCGCCAACACCGTCACGCTGCTGCTGACGCTGGCGGTCATGGTGCGGCTGTCCTGGCAGATCACCCTGCTCGCCCTGGTGCTGCTGCCGGTCTTCGTGCTGCCCGCGCGCCGCATGGGCGCCCGGCTGGCCCGGCTCTCGCGGGAGGCGGCGGCCCACAACGCGGCGATGAGCACCCAGATGACCGAGCGGTTCTCCGCCCCCGGCGCCACCCTGGTCAAGCTGTTCGGGCGTCCGGCGGAGGAGTCGGAGGAGTTCGCGGTGCGGGCCCGGCGCGTCCGCGACATCGGGGTGCGCACCGCCATGGTCCAGCACGTCTTCCTCACCTCCCTCACCGTGGTCTCCGCCCTGGCCCTGGCCCTGGTCTACGGGCTGGGCGGCTGGTTCGCGCTGCGCGGGAGCCTGGACGCCGGCTCGGTGGTGGCCCTCGCCCTGCTGCTCACCCGGCTCTACGCCCCGCTGACCGCCCTGGCCGGGGCGCGCGTGGAGGTGATGAGCGCCCTGGTCAGCTTCCAGCGCGTCTTCGAGGTGCTGGACCTCAGGCCCCTGATCGAGGAGCGGCCGGACGCCCGCGAGGTGCCCGACGGCCCGGTGGGGGTGGAGTTCGACCGCGTGGACTTCGCCTACCCGTCCGCCGAGAAGGTCTCCCTGGCCTCCCTGGAGGAGGTCGCCGTCCTCGACACCCGCGGCGGCGAACAGGTGCTGCACGAGGTGTCCTTCCGCGCCGAACCGGGGCGGATGGTGGCCCTGGTCGGCTCCTCCGGCGCGGGCAAGTCCACCATCGCCCAGCTCGTGCCGCGGCTGTACGACCCCGACGGCGGCACGGTGCGGATCGGCGGCGTCGACGTGCGGGAGCTGTCCTTCGCCTCCCTCCGCGCCACGCTGGGCATGGTCACCCAGGACGGCCACCTCTTCCACGACTCGATCCGCGCCAACCTGCTGTTCGCCCGCCCCGGGGCGAGCGAGGACGAGCTGTGGGACGTGCTGCGCCGCGCCCGGCTGGACGAGCTGGTCGCCGCGCTCCCCGACGGGCTGGACACCGTCGTCGGCGAGCGCGGCTACCGCCTCTCCGGCGGCGAGCGCCAGCGGCTGACCATCGCCCGGCTGCTGCTCGCCCGGCCCCGGGTGGTGATCCTCGACGAGGCCACCGCCCATCTGGACTCCACCTCCGAGGCGGCCGTGCAGGAGGCGCTGGCCGAGGCGCTGCACGGTCGTACGTCCGTGGTGATCGCCCACCGCCTGTCCACCGTCCGGGCCGCCGACCTGATCCTGGTGGTCGAGGACGGCCGGATCGTCGAACGCGGCACCCACGAGGAGCTGCTGGCGGCGGGCGGGCGTTACCGGGAGCTGTACCGCACCCAGTTCGACACGCAGTTCGACTCGCGGTTCGAGCAGGGCGGTGCGGAGGCCGCCGCGGCCGGGGCGCCCGCCGCCTGACCGCGCGTCACCTTCCCGGCGGTACGCGGTACTCGGCCCGGACGGCGCCCCGCGGCGGTCCTCGCCCGTCCGGATCAGTCCAGCGCGCGGGACCGCCGCGGGGCCCCCACGATGAGGACGGGGCCGCCGGGTGGGCGGCCCGCTCACGCCACCACGGGGAGATGCCGCTGTGACCGTCAGTCTTGAGCAACTGCGCCGCTGTTCCGTAGCCGTCGACCTCGGCGCGGCCAGGACCCGGGTCTACCTCAAACGGTTCGGCGTCATCGTGGACGCGCCGTCCGCCGTCGCCGTCAACACCCGCTCCGGAGCCCTGATCGCGGTCGGCGCCCCCGCCGAGCGGATGGTCGGCCGCACCCCCGAGCACATCCGGGTCGTCCGGCCGGTGTCCAACGGGACCGTGGTGGACATCGACATGGCCCGGCGGATGCTGCGCGCCCTGGTCGGGGACCGGCTGCGCCGGGCCTGGCGGCGCAAGCCGATGCTGCGTGCCGCCGTCTGCATCCCGCACGACGCCGAACCGCTGGTCCGGCGCGCCGCCGTGGAGACGCTCGCCGGGATGGGTGCGCGGCGGGTCGAGCTGGTGGACAGCCTGATCGCGGCGGCCGTCGGCTCCGGGCTGCCCGTGGAGGAGCCCGAGGCCACGATGATCGTGATGTGCGGCGCGGCCACCTCCCACGTCGCGGTGCTCTCCCTGGGATCGATCGTCGCCGCCGAGACGGTGCCGGTGGGCGGCGAGATCATCGACCGGGCCGTGGTCCAGCACCTGCGCAACCAGCACGAGCTGATGCTCCCCCACCAGGCCGTCCATCCCCTGCACCTGGCCATGTCCGTCGCCCCGCCCGAGCAGTCCGAGGCCGAGGTGTACGGCCGGGACGTGACCACCGGGATGTTCCGCACGGTGTGCGTCGACACCGACAGCGTGCGCGCCGCCATCCGTCCCCCGCTGACCGCGATGGTGGACGCCATCCGCAGCGTGCTGCGCCACTGCCAGCCCGACCTGGTCGCCGATCTGGCGGACCGCGGCATCATGCTGGTGGGCGGCAGCGCCCAGTTGCCGGGCCTGGACTCGATGCTGCGTCAGGCCACCGGAATGCCGGTGCACGTCGCCGAGCAGCCGGCCGTCTGCGCGGTGGAGGGCCTGGGCGCGATGCTGGAGGGGCGCGTACGGCTGCTCCACCGCGACCCGCTCACCCGCTGACGGGCCGGCGCGCACGGCGGCGCGCACACGCCGCCACCGCGTACACCACCAGCGCGTACGCCACCAGCGCCGGTGCCAGTCCGGCGCCCGCTCCGAACAGTGCGGTGGGCACGTAGCCCTCCAGGGGGATGGCCTCCGGCGTCGCCGCGGCCCGTCGCGCGCAGCGGTGCGCGGCACCCGCCACGGCCGCGCCGCCCAGCAGCGCCACCGCCCACAGCCGCCCGCGGACGGACAGCGCGGGCACCCCCTCCGGGGGCGGGGAGTCGGGCAGCCGCCGCCACGCCCGCCTCAGGAACAGGGCGATCACCACCAGGGCGAGGGCCGAACTCCCGTACTGGAGCTGGTGGTACAGCGGGCTGCCCAGCACCTCTTCGTCCAGCACCGGCACCCGCCTCACCACCCAGCCGTCCCAGTGGGTGAAGGAGTCCCAGACCACGTGGGTCGCCGCGCCCAGCACCGCCGAGAGCCAGCCCCGCAGCAGGAGCCCGGCGGTCGGACGGCCGCGCCGGGGGCGACCGCGGACGAGCGCGTACGCCCTCCCCCGCCACTCGCCGGGCAGCAGCGCCGACAGCGGCTCCCGCAGCAGCAGCCACGCCCCGACCAGCACCGCCGCGATCAACACGTCCACGGTGAGCACACCGGCCGCGGAGTGGGTGAAGTCGCCCCGCTCCATGGCGGCGGGAACCGCGCTGGCGGCGAAGTACGCCGTGTCCGGGGCGAACGTGCCGGCGACCAGCGCCGACGCCACCAGCGGCCCCCGTCCCGTCCCGTCCGCCCGCAGCACCGGCAGCACGGCGGCGGCGTGGCTGAGTGTGAACGGCAATCCATCCCCCCGGTGTCGGTCCCCCGCCGCACCCTAACCCGCCGTGCCCTCGGCCCCTCCCGCCCTCGGCCCCGCGCCCTCAGCCCCGCCGGAGACGGGGCGCCGAGGAGGTCAGCCGGGCGGGGCGGGGCAGCCGGAAGCGGCGCGCGGGCCACGGCCCCGGCACTCTCCAGCACGCCCCGGCGGGGCAGAAGCCCGGATGGGCGCTGATGTCGGGCCCGATGCCGGTGGTCCCCGCGACCGCCTCCACGGGGGCCCTGCCGGCCGATCCGCCGCCGGCCGCCTGCCGCGCCGCGACCGCGGCGGCCCCCGCCTCCGACTCCTCCGGCCGCCCGCAGCCGGTCAGCAGCTCGTACAGCAGTTGCGCGTCCACCGGCAGGTCCCGCCGCCAGCCGCACGCCACCACGGGCCACAGCAGCAGCATCGCCCCGGACAGGGCGCAGGTCACCATCACCTCCACCCGGCAGCCGGCCTCCCAGGGCCACAGCCGGAAGTCGAACCGCGGCACCTGCGTCCCCAGCGGCGTCCACATCCGCTGCCCGACGAACCCCACCCGCACCGGCGGCTCGTACACCGCCCGCGTCAGCCGGCACTCCCGCCGGCGCCCCGGAAACCGGTACCAGTACCCGTCCCCCTCCTCCGGCCCGTCCGGACGCACCGCCATCACCCCCGAGTGCCAGGAGGCCAGATTGCGGCCGTCCGCCAGGAAGTCGAACACCTCCCCGACCGGCAACGGTATGGACACGTACACCCGCACCTGCGGCATCCGGCACCTCCTGCCAGCGCAGCACCGGCCCCACGATCGACCTGGTACCGACGTCCCGTCCCTACACAGCCAGGCTGGAACCGCCCGCTGCCGCTGTCCTGCGCTCGTGAGCCGTTCGGGTTATCCCGCCCGGGAACGGCCCCGGACGGCCCGGCTGGGCGGCCGGTCCGCACGCGGCGGCGCCCCGCCCCCGAAAAGGGTGGGGGCGGGGCGCCGTACGGGTGGTCAGCCGTGCAGGACGGGGAGCCGGAAGCGGTGTACGGGCTGCGGCCGGGGCGGTGCGGCGGGCGCGGCACCGGCGGGGGCTCCCCCGGGGACGTCCACGGGCCCGCCGCCGGCCGCCCGCCGCGCCGCGACCGCGGCGGCCCCCTCCGGCCCCTCCGGCAGCTCACCGCCGGTCAGCAGCGCGTGGAGCAGTTCCACGTCCTCGGGCAGGTCCCGCCGCCAGCCGCACGCCACCACGGGCCACAGCAGCAGCATCGCCCCGGACAGGGCGCAGGTGACGCCCACCTCCACCCCGCAGGAGTCGCCCCGGGGCCACAGCCGGAAGTCGAACCGCGGCACCTGCGTCCCCAGCGGCGTCCACATCCGCTGCCCGACGAACCCCACCCGCACCGGCGGCTCGTACACCGCCCGCGTCAGCCGGCACTCCCGCCGGCGTCCGGGGAAGCGGTAGCGGTACGCGTGCCCGCCGGCGGGACCGTCACCGCCCGGCCCGTCCGGACGCACCGCCATCACCCCGGAGTGCCAGGAGGCCAGGTTGCGGCCGTCGGCCAGGAAGTCGAACACCTCCCCGGCCGGCAACGGTATGGACACATGCACCTGCACCTGCGGCATCCGGCACCTCCTGCGAACTGCGGGCACAGCACCGGCCGCACGGCCGGCCAGGCGTCCGCGTCCCGTCCGGGCGTGCCTCCTACACAGCCAGCGTGGTACCGCTCGCCTCCGCTGTCCTGTCCTCGTGAACCGTTCGGGTATCCCGGTTCCGGCCGTGTGAACGCGCGCCGGGACGGAAGGCGGCGGACGACCCGAACGGCCGAGGGGACGCGGCGGACCGCCGAAGGGCCCCGGCGCACCGGTCACCGGAAGCGCGCCGGACGAGCCCCACACCGCTGCTCCGCACGGGTGATTTCGGGAGGGGACCTCCCGGGTGCCGGGCCGGGTACGGCCGGCCGCCGGGAGACCGTCGTGCCACGTCAAACGGTCCTTTCCCGGGCGATACACAGGAATACGGATTTAGCAACCGTGACAAAACGACCGCATGCGGGCCAGAAAGGGCGTCCGTAGTGTCAAACGCGAAGCCGCTCGCCGAGCGGTGCACCGCACCGAGCATCAACCCTGAGGAGGAATTCCGATGCTCACTCACGCAACGACTGCCAGCATCCTCGCCCCGGCCGACCCCGCCGAGCGACTCGCGGTCACCGACCTGATGGCGGAGCGCGAGGCCCCGGTGAGCGACGCGCCGGTGTGGGCGCCGGAGGCGCTCGGCCTCCTGCTCGCCCTGGTCCTGCTCGCCCCGAAGGAGCCCCGGGAGAAGTGATCCCGTAGCCGCTTTCGGGACATGGGCAACGGAGAATCCAGCGGACGACACATAAGGCATGACATGACATACCTGATCAGAGAAGTAGGCCGCTGATGCCGCATCCGGACGGCTCGCCGCGCGCGGAGTACGCCGCGGCGGTGGAGAGTCTGGCCGGCCGTGTCCTCGGTGCCCTGCGGGGTGCCGGGGACACGGCGGTGGTGGCCACCCACGTGGAGAGCGCCCCGGACCCCAAGGCGGCCCTGGCCGCCGTACGGGTGCTGGGGCCCGACGTCTTCGCTCCCGCCCTCTTCGGCGGCACGCCCTTCGGCCCCGCCGACGCCCAGGCGGTGACCGAGTCCTTCCGGATCTTCCCGCCCGCACCGGACGCCACGGCCGAGACCGCGTGGCGCGACTGGACGACCGTCCGGCTCCTGGTCCGGCACGGCGGCGACGACGTCCCGGGCGTACCCGAACCGGCGACCGAGCCGGCGGCCGGGCCGAGGAGCACCGAGGCCGGTGCCGCGGACGCCTCCTGGCGGGAGTGGTCCCTGCGCATGGCGCAACTCTCCCCGCTCGCCCTGCCGGACGTCGACGGCCCCGTCCAGGCGGCGGCGCACCACCGGCCGCTCGCCCTCGCCCGGGGCACGGCCCGCGCGATGCTGCGCCGCGACTACCCCACCGCGGCCCGGCTGGCGCGCTGGGCCGCCTTCGCACGGCACCGCGGGGCGCGTACGGACCTCGACGTGGCGGCCGTGCTGCGGCACGTCGAACTGCACGGCGGCAGCGGCGCGCGCACCGCGCTGGACACCGCGATCGCCCGCCTCCTGCTGGAGGCGCCGCACCCGCCGCACCCGTCGGACCGGCCGGACCGGTCACCGAGGCCGGGAGGGCCGACCGCATGAGCACGTTCCCCGCGAACACCCCGGCACCGGCCCCCGCCCCCGTCCCCGTGTCGCGGTCGGCGCACCGGCTGGTCACCGGCGCCCTCGGCTGGCTGCGCCGCCACTGCGAACTGGGCACGCTGCCGCCCGGCACCACCGCGGACATGGCCGACCCGGACAGCGTCTACAAGCCCCTGGGCGAGACGGCCCTGGCCGCCTCCCTGGTGCTGCGCGAGGGCCTGGCCACCGAGCACGAGCGGAAGGCGGCCCGCGAGTTGCTCGACTTCGCCTGGTGGGAGCTGCGCGGCGGCGACATGCTCTACGAGCGGCAGTTGCGGCACCTGATGATGACCGACCCGCTGGAGCTGTACGCGCACTTCGTCCGCGCGGGCTACCGGCACCGGCGCATGGACGCGCTGATCGACCACCTGCGCTCGCTGGCCTCGGTGCGCGCCGCCGAGCAGATGCCCAACCGCCGGCTGGCGGTCGCCAACGCCGCGCGCCTGACGGGCCTCGGCGACGACGTCGACTGGTCGCGGCTCACCGACGCCACCTGGCTCGGCAGCACCCCCGAGCCGTGGGCCCTGGACTGGATGACGGCGTACTGCATGACGCACACCGTCTTCCACATCACCGACTGGGGCGCCCGGCCCGGGGACCTGCCGCCGCGCATCGAGGACTACCTGCGGCTGTGGCTGCCGGTGTGGCTGGAGGTGTGGCGGGAGATCCGGGAGTGGGACCTCGTCGCCGAACTGCTGATCGTCGACGCCTGCCTGAACGAGCCGCACTTCCCCGCGGACGTGTGGGAGGAACTGGCCTCCGTCCAGCACGAGGACGGCCTGGTGCCCCGGGACGGCGAGCCGGTCGAGGGGGACGCCGCCCAGCGGTTCCGCGACCACCACCACACCACCGTCGTCACGGCCGTGGCGGGCACGCTGGCCCTCTCCCGGGCGGGTGGCCGGTGACCGCCACCGCCGCCGGACCGGGCTCCGGACCGGGCACCCCGGCGGCCTCCGCGCTCGGCGGCCTGCTGGAGACGGTCGCCGCCGCCGCGCCCGGCCCGGCGGTGGCGGTCGTGGCGGTACGGGCGGGCGGGCCCGCGCTGCTGTGCCGGGGCGCCGACCTCGCCACCCGCTTCGAACTGGGCTCGGTGACCAAGACGTTCACCGCCCTGCTGCTGGCCGAGATGGCGGCCCGGGGCGAGGTCCGCCACGACGACCCGATCGGCGCCCACCTCCCCGCCTCCGCCGTGCCCCGGGGGCACGGCGACCGGATCACCCTGACGCACCTGGCCACCCACACCGCGGGCCTGCCCCGGCTGCCGCCGGGCCTCCTCCGCCTGGCACTCCCCCGCTGGTACACCAACCCGTACGGGGCCTTCACCGCCGGCCACCTGCTGCGCGCGCTCCCCCGCACCCGGGTGCGCCGCCCGCCGGGCACCCGGGTGCACTACTCCAACTTCGGCGTCGGGCTGCTGGGCCACCTGCTGGCCGAGGCCGCCGGCGCCGACTACGCGGACGTGCTCGCCGCCCGCGTGCTGGAGCCGCTGGGCCTGACCGACACCACCTGCGACCCCTCGCTCCCGCAGGCCACCGGCCGGCTGCGTGGCCGTCCCCGCCCGCCCTGGCGCATCCCTGGCCTGCCCGGCGCGGGCGCGCTGCGCTCCAGCGCCCGCGACCTCGGACGCTATCTGGAGGCCCTGCTCTCCCCTCCGGACGACCTCGGCGACCCGCTGCGCACCGCGCTGCACGACGTCGTCCGGCCGCGCGTCACCGAGCCCGGCGGCGACCGCATGTGCCTGGCGTGGAAGCTGCGCACGCTGCCCGCGCACGGCGGCGGCACCCACGACCTGCTGTTCCACTCCGGCGGTACGCGCGGCTTCACCTCCTTCGTCGGCTTCTCCCCCACCGCCCGCACCGCCCTGGCGGCCCTCACCAACAGCGGCCCCACCCTGCGCGGCACGTTCATCCGCACCGCGTACCGCGTCCTGCGGGAGGCGACGGTCGAGACGCCCTCGTGCCGGCCGGCCCCCCACCGCCCGCCCGGCGGCCGGTAGCCGGGCGGGCGCACCGGCCCCGGCCCGTGGGCGGGAACCGCCGGCGCGGTCCCGGGGGGCACGGGCCGGGACGCGGCTCCTGGGCACTACGGGCAGGGGCTCACCTGCCGCCGGGCCGCCCGCCGGGCCGCGCCGGCGGTGGCACCGGCGGTGGCGAACGCGAGGGCCACCAGCAGCGCGCTGACCCACAGCGGGGAGCGGTAGCCGAGCCCCGCGCCGATCGCGGCACCGCCGATCCAGGGACCGGCCGCGGCGCCCACGTTCAGCGCGGCCGTGGCGAACGCGCCTCCCAGGGTCGGCGCTCCGGTCGCCGCGTAGAGCGCCCGCGCGATCAGGGTGGACCCGACGGCGAACGACAGGGCCCCCTGGACGGGGACGAGCACCATCGCCGCCACCGGGCTCCCGGCCGTCACCGCGAACACGGCCCAGCCGGTGAGCAGGGCCGTCCCACCGGTCACCAGGAGCGGTACGGGCCGCGTGTCGGCCATCCGGCCGCCGACGGTGATGCCGGCGAACGCCCCCAGGCCGAAGAGCGCCAGCACGGCGGGCACCCACGCGGCCCCGATCCCGGAGACGGTGGTGACCAGCGGCGCGAGGTAGGTGAACGTGCAGAACGTCGCGCCGTTCACGAGGGCGCCCAGCAGCAGCGTCACCGCGAGCCGCGGTTCGCGCAGCGCGCGCAGTTCCCCGCGCACGCCCTTGTCGGTCCCGGCGGCGGGGCCGGGGGCGCCGGCCGGTGCGGCCGGTACCGATCGCACGATCGCGACGACGGCCGGCGCCGACACCAGGGCCACCGCCCAGAACGCCGAGCGCCATCCCCACAGTTGGCCGAGCAGCGCGCCGGCGGGGACGCCCACGACGCAGGCGAGGGTGGTGCCGGCGAGGAGGACGGAGGTGGCGCGCCCCTTGGCGTTCGGCGCGACCATTCCGGTCGCGGTCACCAGGGCCACCGCCAGGAACCCGGCGTTGGCCAGCGCCGCGACGACCCGGGTGGCCAGCAGCACCTCGTAGCTGGTGGTGACCGCGCCGAGGACGTGGACGAGGAGGAAGACGACCAGGAAGACCAGGAGCGAGCGGCGCTGCGACCAGCGCCGGCTCAGGACCGCCATCAGCGGCGCGCCGACGATCATCCCCACCGCGAAGGCCGAGGTCAGCGACCCCGCGGCCGGAATGGACACGTGCAGGTCGGGGGCGATGTCCGGCACGAGGCCGGAGAGCATGAACTCGGACGTCCCCTGGGCGAAGACCGCCAGTCCGAGCATGTAGAGGGCAAGAGGCACAGTGAGACTCCGTGAGGCTCCGCAACCGCGTCTGGGATCGGAAAGCAGCGGTGGACCACGGCAGCGCCCGCCCGCGACAGCGTCGGAGGACGACCGTCCGAGGAGGCGGGGAGCGCGGTCACCGCGCGGCGGACCTCGCCGGCGTCACGACGGTGACGCGCGGACGAGGCCGGAACAACCCGTACGACGGCGATCCGGTGGCGGTGGTGCGAGCGCGGCCGACAGCTCCCGCGGCCTCAGGCGGCCGGGGAGTTCGGGCGCGGCGATCTCAGGCGGCCACCGGACGACCGGTGGCTAGAGTCTGGAGGCCTCGGGGCTGGACACGGCGGCAGCCTAGTGACGCCGGGCGCCCCCTGTCCACGCGTTTACGGCGTGCTCCGGGCGCGGACCACCGCCTCATCGGTAATGACCGCAGCCCCTGTTCACTCCTATGCTCCGGCGGATGCAGTCCATAACGATCAGGCGTGCCGTCGCGCGGGACGCGGAGCGTCTCACCGCACTGGTCCAGGCGTCCGGCGCCTACCGGGGGCAGTACGCCTCGATCATCTCCGGCTACCGGGTCACCGCCGACTACCTCGCCCGGCACCGGGTCTTCACGGCCGTCGACGCGGCCGGGCGGCTGCTGGGCTTCTACGCGCTCGTGCTGGAGCCGCCGGAACTGGACCTGGCCTTCGTGGCGGACGACGCGCAGGGCACGGGCATCGGCCGGCTCCTGGTGGAGCACATGCTCGGCCAGGCCGGACGGGCCGGCCTGGCCTCCGTACGCGTGGTCTCCCATCCCCCGGCCGAGGAGTTCTACCGGCGCCTGGGCGCCGAGCGGGTGGGGACGGTCGCCCCGTCGCCGCCGAAGGTCACCTGGGAACGTCCCGAACTGCGGTTCACCGTCCCGCGGCGGGCGGGGTAGCACCCGGGCGCCGCGGGGCGCGGACCGTACCGCGCCCCGCGACGGGCGCGTCCGCGGGGTGCGGCACGGCCCTCCCTCACGGTTCCCGGCGGGTGCGGGAGCGGCCGGAGTCGCTCACGCCCCCTCCTTACCGGCCTCCTTCCCGACCCCGGCCTTCGGCGCTTCGAGCAGCTCGCGGACCTCTTCTGCGGTGCTCTCCCGGAGTTCGTCCCCGAGGAACAGCCAGCGGGTGATGCCGACCGATTCCAGGAAGGGCAGGTCGTGACTGGCGATCAGGAGCGCGCCCCGGTAGGAGGCGAGCGCGCTCGTCAACTGCCGCACGCTGGCCAGGTCGAGGTTGTTGGTCGGCTCGTCCAGCATCAGCAGTTGCGGCGCCGGCTCGGCGAGCATCACCGCCGCCAGCGCGGCCCGGAAGCGTTCGCCGCCCGAGAGGGTGCCCGCCGGCTGCTCGGCGCGCGCCCCCCGGAACAGGAACCGCGCGAGCTGGGCGCGGATGTGGTTGTCGGCGACCCCGGGGGCCGTGCGGGCCACGTTCTCCATGACGCTCAGCCCGTCGTCCAGCACGTCCAGGCGCTGCGGCAGGAACCGCAGCGGCACGGACACCCTGGCCTCGCCGGACAGCGGTTCGAGCTCTCCGGTGAGGGTGCGCAGCAGCGTGGTCTTGCCCGCCCCGTTCCGGCCGACCAGCGCGATGCGTTCGGGGCCGTGCACGTGGAGGTCGGCCTCGCGCAGCGCGCCGAACCGGGGCCGCAGCCCGGCGAGGCTCAGGACGGTACGGCCCGCGGGCACGGCGGTGTGGGGCAGGCTCACCCGGATCTCGGCGTCCTCGCGGACCGCCTCCGCGGCCTCCTCGCGCCGCTTGCGCGCCTCGTTGAGGCGCTCCTCGTGCAGGCCGCGGAGCTTGCCCGCCGACTCCTGCCCGGCCCGCTTGCGCTCGCCGGCGACGATGCGCGGGGCCCGCCGCTGGGCGTCCAGCTTCTTGCCGGCCCGCTCGCGGCGGGCCAGCTTGATCTGGGTCTCCTCCAGTTCGCGCTTCTGCCGGCGCACGTCCGCCTCGGCGGCCCGCAGCATCCGCTCGGCCGCCTCCTGCTGGACGGCCAGGGCCTCCTGGTACGCGGACCAGCCGCCCCCGTACCAGCTCACCGACCCGGACCGCAGTTCGGCGATGCGGTCCACGCGCTCCAGCAGGTCACGGTCGTGGCTGACCACGACCAGCACGCCCGAGCGCCAGGAGTCGACGGCCTCGTACAGGCGGCGGCGCGCGAACAGGTCGAGGTTGTTGGTCGGCTCGTCCAGCAGCAGGACGTCAGGGCGCTCCAGCAGCAGTGCGGCCAGGCGCAGCAGCACGGTCTCCCCGCCGGACAACTGGCCCACGGTGCGGTCCAGTTCGATGTCGCCGAGCCCGAGCGAGCCCAGCGTGGCCAGGGCCCGCTCCTCGACGTCCCAGTCGTCGCCGACGGTCTCGAAGTGCTCCACGCTCACGTCCCCGGCCTCGATGGCGCGCAGCGCGGCGCGCCGCTCGGCGATGCCCAGGGCCTGGTCGACGCGGAGCGTCGTGTCGAGGGTGATGTTCTGCGGGAGGTAGGCGAGGCTGCCGCCGACGGTCACCGACCCCCGGGAGGGGCTGAGCTGCCCGGCCAGCAGCCGCAGCAGGGTGGATTTGCCCGCGCCGTTGGTGCCGACGAGGCCGGTGCGGCCCCGGCCGATGGTGAGCGAGAGCTCGTCGAAGACGGTCGTGCCGTCCGGCCATTGGAAGGACAGGGCGGAGCAGGTCACGGAGGCGCTGGGCGCGTTGGGATGGGCCATGAGGATCCTCGCAGTCGCATGCGTGGCGGACGGGGGCTTCGTATGCGAGCGAGCACCGCGCGACGGCCGGGCCGGGAAGAGCCGGCGAGGATGGGTGCGGCAGTCCTGGAGGGTGGGGACGGCTCATGCACCGAGGTCGCGCTCGCGCAGGTCACGGGTGACGTGACGGACGTACGGCCGGTGCCGTACCGCGCGGTGGTCGCGGACCTCAGATGCGCAATGTCCACCTCTATCGGAGACAACAGGACCCCACGACCGTAACGCCTCGCGCGGCGGAGCACAAAGGGATAAGGCGCCGTTTCTCACGGCGGCCCTGCGTCGTCGTGCGGAGCGTGGCGAGTCCGGTCGAGCGCCGGGCGGCGATCATCCTCGGGGCGGCCTCGGGCGTGCACGCGGCGGAAGCCGCCGCCGGTCCCCGGCCCGGCCCGGTCCACGGCCCAACGGCGTTTCACTCGGTGGAGCCGGGCCCGGGTGTGGACCGAGCGCCGACGCCCGGCAAGCTCCACGGCGACCAGGCTGTCCGGCTGCCGCCGCCCGCACCGCCGCCACGCACGCACAGCCGAGCACTTCCCCGCCCTCACAACCCTCGCCCGCACTCCCATCTGCCACCGCCGACTCGCCAGAAAGGGACGGTGTCTTCCGGGGCCGGGCGATGGGAGAACTCTCGCCGCGTACGGCGAGGGCATGGATTCCGTTACCGAGCGCCCAGGGCCGGGGCTACCCGCCTTGAATCCAGCGCTGTCTCAGACACGGGATTTCCAGCTCCTCCTGAACAACGTTCGTGGAGAACAACGTCGCAGCGAAATCAGCCGGGTCCTCCGGAGGATGATTCGCGGCGTCGATGACCAGACCCCTGCGCCGGTACAGCTTCTCCACCCCGCGCACTTCGATGACCACCTCGGCCCAGACACCACTGCTGTCCTCGCGGATTCCGAAGTTCTTCAGCACTCCCAGTTCGCCGCCACGCAGCGTTGCCTGTACTTGCGCACGGGCGACATCCTGGAAGATGTCCAGGTATTCGGTGTACTGCTCAGTCAGTGGCATTCGGCAATCCTGCGGGCTCTCCTCGGCTGGTTCCCTGACGGCGATACAGCCGTCGGTTCCGCGGCGGTAGACAGTGAGCCCTTTCCAACCTGCCGTTTGGGCTGGTCAGAAGCCTGGGACCAAACCGCACCCGCAGTCTGGCCAGGCTCCTGAGCAGCGGCCCCTGCTCGCGAGACCGGGTGCCGGCCCCTCCAGGCGGCGCCCAGCAGCCCGCGCCAGTCAGGTTGGAAAGAGCTCATTGCGGGCCGGCCTTTAGCGCAGGAAATGCAGCCAGAAAGGAACATGTTGCGGCGGAAGCTGTATTTGAAAAAGTCTGACCACGATGCGGAAATTGCCCGAATAGCTGCCGATCCAAAGCCCAGAGGATCCCGTCCGGGTTCCATGGAGCGCGCCGTCGGCGCTGAGAACCCTCTGCGCCGTCAAGTTCAGAACGGGATCGAGACCCGTACTCAAAGGCGGGTTGACCTCGACATCATGCGAACTTTCGGACATGTAAGGACCGTGCTGATCGACCACGGTTGTCCGCTGTAGCTGGGCCGTCCGATACTGCAATACTCCCGTGGCAAAGCCGACGACGACCAACCAGAGCAGCCCGGTCCCGCCAAGGGCAAGCCAGCGCGGAACCCATGTCGGCAGCTGCTCCAAGACACGCTCAGGCACCCACCAGAGCGCAAACGCAGACCACTCGCCGAGAAATCGCACACAGGCCGTGAACACTACCCAGACGGCCCAGCCGAACGCTGTCTCGGTGACTCTGCTCCGAGTCACCGGGATGGCGGTCCCAACGCCATCTAGCCGTTGCCCAAGAGTCTGAAGCAGCCCGAACACACCCTGCACCGCGGCAAGCGCGGCCAGAGCCAAGTCGATACGGGCGTCGGAGAGCCGGTCTGTGGCGTAGTGAACGATCATGTACGAGACAAGCGCACCCTGTCCTGCCAGTCCCACGAGCTGCAGGACGAGGCCCCGTCGTCTTCGTGGCGCCCGCCTGCCGCTCCGGCCGTGCAGCCAGAACGTTCCGGGGCTCGACAAGAGCCACCACACCAGAAAGGCACCCGCAAGCACGTACCCGGCCGAAGAATCGTCCCGGTCGTGGAACTGGGCGTTCAGCACCGCTGCCGCCGAAACGACAGCAACCAGCACGGCGATCACCGCTAACCCTCGGGGCAACCCCCGAATCCCTGCCGCCATCCGAGTAGTCTAACGAGCTCGTGCATTTTTGGCAGTGAGCCCTTTCCAATCTGGCGGCCGAGCATGTCAGTTGGTCTGACAGACAAGTGAAGCCCCTGGTAGATGGGTTTTCGACCAAGAAATCCGTCTCCACCAGAGGCTTCGTGTGCATGTCTGCCCTTCCGGCGTCGACGTGTCCAGTTCTGCCCTGCGCTTCCTGTCCACCAAGCTCCGCCAGCAACGCCGGAGCCCGGCACCCGATGACGGGCGCCTGAGCCCCGGTCGGCAGGCCCTGCTCACTCTCGCCCACCTCCGCAACGGCCACCCTCCCCCAGCCTCCGGCCGGGGCACCCCCAACGCCCAGCTCGCAGCCGGGTTCGGCATCGGAACCACGACCGCCTACCGGTACATCACCGAGGCCGTCGAGTTCCTGGCCGCCCTCGCCCCCACCCTCGCGGACGCGGCCCGGGCGGCATCGACGAAGGCATTCGTGCTGCTGGACGGCACCCTGCTGCCCACCGACCGGGGGCTCCTCCCGGCCGAAGGCTGGGGGAGATCGCCGCGGACCGGCCCTACTACTCCGGCAAGCACAAGAAGCACGGGATGAACGTGCAGGTCCTGGCCGATCCCTCCGGTCGGCTGCTGTGGGCCTCACCGGCTCTGCCCGGCGCCGCCCACGACATCCGGGCCGCCCGCGAACACGGCACCATCCGCACGCTCACGGACGCCGGCATCACGTGCTGGGCCGACAAGGGATACCGAGGCTCCGGGGGCACGGTCCGTGTCCCGTACCGGGGACGCTAGGAGACGCCTTCGAAAGGTCAGGAGGCCGTCAACCGGTCTCAGGCAAAGATCCGGATCTTGGTCGAGCAGGCCGTCGCCGCCCTCACGTCCTGGCGGCCCCTCCGCAAGCTGCGGTGCTCGACCACCCGCATCACGAGCCTCGTCCAAGCCGTCCTGACCCTGCATGTGGCCGGCTCAGACCGATGATGGGAAAGGTTCAGTGATGACACCGCCCGCACGACCGTCAGGCGTGTGACCGCCGGCATGGGTGTAGACGACCTCCATCTTGCCGTACGTCGCGTTGACCTTGGTTCTGGAGATGAACTCCCGCTTCCGCCCCGACCCGTCCTTACAGGTGGCGTTGTCGGGAGTTTCCTGAATATCGATGCCGAAATTCTTCCAGGAGATGGTTCTGCGGTGGTTCCGGCCGTCGATGCAGTGGACACCGAATCCGACAGGTTTGCCATCGGTGTTGTCACGGCTGCCGTAGCGCAGCGGTATGTCATGTCCCTCGGTGGAGAAATGCGTCCGGAATACCTCCCAGTTCGTCGCCGCCTGCGCCGGGGCAGCCCCGGTGACGACGATTCCGAGAGCTACGGTGCCGGCGATCCCGACTCCGGTGAGGATTCGGCAGATGCGAGTACGGGAAAACAAAAGCACCCCTTCCCGACAAGCCCCGGCCACGTCCGCCAACGCCCCGTCCGGCAGTCATGAGGGACGGCGTCCACAAGGTGGTGCGGCACTACGCGCCGTCCGCCTCCGTACCACCGCCGGGCGACCGGAGCTCGAACCAGACCGTCTTGCCGATGCCGCAGCGGCGCGGATACGCGCCCCAGGCGTCGGCGAGGGCGGCGACCAGGGCCAGGCCGCGGCCCGACTCGTCGTCGGGCGTGGCCTCGCGCGGGCGCGGCAGGACGTCGTCCGCGTCGGAGACCTCCACGCGCAGCCCCCTGTCGCCCAGGACGCAGCGCAGACCGATCTCGCGGCCGGGCGGGACGCGGGCGTGGCGGCAGGCGTTGGTCACCAGCTCGCTGAGGAGCAGGACGGCCGTCTCCGCCACCACCTCCGGTACCTTCCACGCCCGCACCTCCTCCCGCAGCAGCGCCCGCGACCGCCCCACGCTGCGCGGATGGCGCGGCAGCCGCCACCGCGCCTCCTTGGGGAGGTTCCGTCCGGGGAGGGGCAGGGGCGGTCCGGGACAGGGGTGTGGGGTCATCGGGTCCTCGTAAGGGTCGTTTTCCACATCTGTGGGTCAAACGGTGCCGTGTGCCGCCTAGCCTCGGGAGTAACCACGCGGGTACGGAGCGTTCCGTACCCTCTCGCGCACCAGGGGGAGGCGGGGCACGATGACCGACGGCAACGCCCAGCAGGCACCGGCGACCTGGCGGTACTGCGGCAACCAGATCAAGCTCTGGCGCACGCGGGCGGGGGTGAGCCGCGAGGAGCTGGGCAGGGAGGCGGGCTACGAGTACGAGTCCGTCAAGTCCATGGAGCAGGGACGCCGGAAGCCGACGCTCAGGCTGCTGGAGGTCGCGGACGAGATGTGCGGCGCGCGGGGGTTGCTGGTGGCGGCTCAGGAATATCTGAGGCCGGAGAAGTTCCAGTCGTACGCGCAGGAGTTCATGGAAGTCGAGTCCAGGGCCATCACCCTGCACTGGTACGAAACCCTGCTCGTTCCCGGACTCCTCCAGACCGAGGGTTATGCCCGGGCACTACTCAACAGCCACTGCCCACCTCTCGACGACGAGACGATCGAAGAGCGGGTGTTGGCCCGGTTGGCGCGTCAGGAAACCCTGGTCAAAAAGCCGACCGTCATGTTTAGCTTCGTGATCTATGAGGCAGCCCTACGCACCTCGGCCGGCGGCTCAGAGGTGATGAGGGAGCAGATGCGCCATTTGTTGCAAGCGGGCGCGTTGCGCAATGTGTCGGTCCAGATCCTGCCCGCGGACCGAGGAGCGCATACAGGGCTCAACGGTCCCATGGTGCTGTTGGAGACCGACGAGCATGAGTACTACGCCTATGCGGAGGGGCAGGAGACAGGTGCACTGTACTCAGCCCCGGAGAAGGTCAGTGTCTTCACTCAGCGCCATGGCGTGATCCGCATGCAAGCCCTCAGCGCTGAGGAGTCGGCGCAGTTCATCAAGGAGATGGCGGAAGAGCTATGAGCAACGGTCTGACCTGGTTCAAGTCCAGCTACAGCGACACAGGGGGCGGCGCGTGCGTGGAGGTCGCCGTCGACTGGCGCAAGTCCAGCCACAGCGATTCGGAAGGCGGTGCGTGCGTGGAGGTCGCCGCCGCCTGGGGCAAGTCCAGCCACAGCGACTCGGGAGGCGGCGAGTGCGTCGAGGTCGCCGCCTGCCCCGGCACCGTGCACGTCCGTGACTCCAAGGTCGCCGACGGGCCGCAGCTCGCGGTGTCGCCCGGCGCGTGGGCGGAGTTCGTGGCGTACGCCGCCCGTTCGTGACGCCCGGCGCTCGGGGCTCGGCCTTCGGGGGCCGAGACCCGAGCGCCTTCTCCAAGGAATGGGTGGGTTCGCAGAACCCACCCTCCCATCCTGCGGTTTTCCACTCTTCGCGATCAGGTCGCCACGCAGCGCGTTCGCGGTGTAGCGTGCGGAGCGACGGACGAAAACGACCCCCGTCGGTGCGGCAACACCGGACGAGGGTCTGACCACCGAGATCGAACGGACCGATCCCATGGCTGCTGCCAACCCTAGCGCCGCCGCGCGCCCGTACGCCCCTCCCATGGCCGCTCCCGGCTACGGAAAGCGTTCCGCCCCCGGACAACTCCCGCGCCGACGGGGCGACTTCGACCACCTCCCGCCCCGTGAGGCGTCCATCGCGGCGTACCTCGACCGGCTGCCGGACGGCGCGGCCATCGACGTCAAGACGCTCGCCCGCGAGCTGCACGGCTACGGCCAGCAGGCCGTGCGGTCGGCGCTGAACGCGCTGTCGGAGGCCGGTCACCTGCGGCGGGTCAGGGAGACCGTGGGCGAGGGCCGTACGCAGTGGGTGTACCGGACGTACTTCTCGCGCACCCCTCGCAGCGACGCCTGGTGGGCGGCCTTCCTCGCGGACGGCGTCCCGCCCGCGGCGGAGACCGGGCCGGAACCCGCACCCGAGGAGCCCGCACCCGCCCGGCCCCGGCGTTCCGAGGCGTACGAGACGCTGGCCGCCCTCGGCCGCACCGATCCGCGCATGACGCTCTCGGCCGTCGAGTGCGCCGAGCTGGAGGGGCGGGCCGCCGTGTGGCTGGCGCGCGGCGCCACCCGGCAGCAGCTCGTCCACGCGCTGACGGCCGGGCTGCCGGAGACTGTCCACTGCCCGGGTGCGCTGGCCCGGCGACGGCTGACCGACAAGCTGCCGCCCGAGCCGTCCGGGCCGTCCGAGCCGCCGCGCGTTCCGGGGACGGGTGCCCGCCGCGTGCTGGAGTGCACCGGGTGCGGGCGGCCCGGCCGGCCCGAGGCGCTGCCCGGCGGTCTGTGCCGCGGCTGCCGCGCCGAGCCGTCACCCCGGGCCGGGGGCCTCTCCGCCGCCGACGTACGCGCCCGCGTCCAGCGGCTGCGGGCCGCCGCCCGCACCGGGCCACGCCTCGGGACCGGGGCGGCGGGCGTCAGCGCGTGAGGGCCTGGTCGCCGAGCACGGACAGCAGCCGCAGCTTCTCGTAGCTCTCGCTGCCCGGGACGGCGGTGTAGACGAGGAGGACCTGGCCCTGGTCGAGGTCGTGGAGCACCTGGCAGTGCAGCTCCAGCAGGCCGACCTCGGGGTGCAGGACGCGTTTCGGTCCCCGGGGCAGCAGGCCGATCTCGTGCAGGTCCCACAGTTTCCGGAACTCGCGGCTGGAGCCGAGCAGCGCGTCGACGACCTCCGCGGCCCGCGACCGGGGACCGTCCTTGGCGTAGGCCGCGCGGAGCTGCGAGACGAAGACACGGCCGAGCATCTCGTGGTCGTCCTCGGGGTAGACGCTCCGGGCGTCCGCCCGGGTGAACCAGCGGTAGGCGAAGCTCCGGTCAAGGCCGGTGTGGCCGGTCTCGTCGCCGAAGAGCGCCCTCGCCAGGCGCGTCTGCACCAGCGTCTCCGCGAGCCCGCCGGTCAGCACCTGCGCCGGCGTGTCGTCGAGCCGGTCGAGCACGCGCATGAGGCCGACGTCGACGTGGTCGCTGCGCAGCGACCGCTGCGGCGCGGTGTGGCCGGCCAGCCGGAACAGGTGATCGCGTTCGTCCAGGGACAGGTGCAGGCCGCGGGCGATCGCGGCCAGCATCTGCTCGGAGGGGCGGGTGCCGCGCCGCTGTTCGAGGCGGCTGTAGTAGTCGACCGACATCCCGCACAGCGCGGCGACCTCCTCGCGGCGCAGGCCGCCGGTGCGGCGCCGGGGACCCCGCGGGAGCCCCACGTCCTCCGGCTGGAGGCCCGCGCGCCGCTTCCTCAGGAAGTCGGCCAGTTGCTCACGGTCCACGGGGTTCACCTTCTGTCCTCATCGCGCCCGCGCCGCCGCGCGGCGGCGCCCTGCGGTGCCCGGAGGCGGATCAGAGCAGTATTCCGCCGGACACCTCGATGCGCTGCGCGGTGATCCAGCCCGTGCCCTCGCCGAGCAGCGCCGCGATCGCACCGCCGATGTCGTCGGGCTCGCCGACACGGCCGAGCGCGGTCTGGCGGCCCAGCGTGTCGCGCATCTGTTCATTGTCCCGCATCGCGCCGCCGTTGAAATCGGTGGCGACCGGTCCCGGGGCCACGGCGTTGACCGTGATGCCGCGCGGGCCGAGTTCCCTGGCCAGGCTCCGGGTGAGCGCCTCGACCGCGCTCTTCGTCGCCGCGTACACCGCTGTTCCCTCGCTGGTGAAGCGGGTCAGGCCGGAGGAGAGGTTGACGATCCGGCCGCCGTCGGCCAGCAGCGGCAGGAGCCGCTGGGTCAGGAAGAAGACCCCGCGGACGTTGACGTTCATCATCGCGTCGAAGTCCTCGGTGGTGACGTCCGCGGAGGGGCCGAAGACGCCGATGCCGGCGTTGTTGACCAGGAAGTCGAAGTCGTCCCGGTCCCAGTTCTCCTTCAGCGCGGTACGGATGTCGTCCGCGAACCGGCCGAACCGCTCGACGTCGCCGGTGTCGAGTTGCAGGGCGACGGCTTTGCGGCCCGCCGCGGCCGCGGCGTCGACCACCTCGGCGGCCTCGGCGGCGTTCGCCCGGTAGGTGATGATCAGGTCGACGCCGTCCCTCGCCAGGGTGAGCGCCGTGCTCCGCCCCAGGCCCCGGCTGGCGCCCGTGACGATCGCGATCTTGTGCTGTGCCGTCATGTCATGGCTCCCGGTGCGGCAGGGCGGCCGTCGCGCACCGGTCGTGCGCTCGGATCGGCTCGTCCGCCGCGTCTCCCACACTCGCGTCCCGCCGGTGGCGGAACAAGGCCGCTCCCATCCACGGACCGGCAGTCCCCCGTTGCGCCCGGCACGGTCGGCCGGCGGGCCCTGGCCGCCACTCCTCGAACAAAAGGCGCATACCCTCACCCAAGCGAGGAACCAGTCCTCCAACCCTCCGGTGGACCACACCGGGCCGCGCGCCCGGCCGACGGGGACGAGGAGGTCCCATGGGGCGGAGCGAGGGATCACGACGACACGAGGGGCGCCTTTCCGGCACGTGCCTCGGCTCCCGTCCGGACGCCGGGCCGGAGCGGAGCGACGAGCGGCTCCAGGCGGTGGTGCGCGCCCAGCACCGGCTGCAGGGCCTGCTGGAAGCCGTCATGTCCATCAGCCGGGAGCTGGAGCTGCCCGTGGTGCTGCGCCGCATCGTCACCGCCGCGATGGAGCTGGTGGACGCCCGCTACGGAGCGCTCGGCGTGCTGGACGAGGACGGCGAGAAGCTGGCGCGGTTCATCCCCGTGGGGCTCAGCCGGGAGGAGGAGGCCGCCCTGGAGGGCATCGAGCTGCCACGCGGGCACGGCCTGCTCGGGTACCTGATCCACCACCCCGAACCCCTCCGGGTCGAGCGGATCTCCGCCCATCCGAAATCCGTGGGTTTCCCGCCCGGCCACCCGCCGATGCGCACCCTGCTCGGCGTCGCGATCAGCGCGCGGGGCGAGGTCTACGGCGACCTGTACCTGTCCGACAAGCGCGACGGCCGGCCCTTCGACGCCCAGGACGAGGACATCGTCGTCGCACTGGCGAGCGCCGCGGGCGTGGCCATCGAGAACGCCCGGCTGTTCGAGCGGGTCCGCTCCAGCGCCGAGAACTTCCAGCGCCTGCTGCTGCCCAGGCTCCCCGACCTGCACCCCTTCACCGGCGCCGCCGTCTACCGGCCCGCGGCGTCCCCCGAACAGCTCGGCGGCGACTGGTACGACGCCATCCTGCTGCCCGACGGCTCCTGCGCGGCCGTCATCGGCGACATCGTCGGCCACGACCTGAGGGCCGCGGCCAACATGGCCCAGACCCGCAACATGCTCCGCGCGCTGCTCTACGACCGCCGCACCCCGCCCAGCCTGGTCCTCACCCAGCTCGACCGCACCCTCCAGGCGATCACCGACAGCCCCGTGGCCACCGCCTGCCTGGCCCGCATCGAGCCCGGCGACGGCGGCTGGAGGCTGCGCTGGAGCACCGCGGGCCACCTGCCGCCCCTGGTGATCGCTCCCGGGGGCCGGACGGAGTACCTGTACGCCGAGCCGGGCCTGCCGCTCGGCGTCGATCCCGGGCAGCCCCGCCCCGACCACGTCCGTCCCCTGCCCGACGGCGCCACGGTGGTCCTCTTCACCGACGGGCTGGTCGAACACCCCGACCACCCCATCGACGGGAGCATGGACGAACTCGCCCGGACCGCCGCCGCCCACGCCGGCCTGCCGCCGGACGAGCTGTGCCGCACCCTGGCCGACCACCACACCAGCGACGGC
>NZ_DASQNP010000174.1:0-8489 GCF_035644915.1 Streptomyces sp. | reverse complement strand
GCTGGACTGCCCGGCGGCCACCATCCCGGCGCTGGTGGAGTGGACCCTTGCCGAGTCCGGCCTGGGCGCGCCCCGGCTGCACCGCAACGGCAAGGACGCCGATCCGCTGATCGTGCTCACCGCGGCCGCGGCCGTCAGGCTCGGGCTGCCCGAGCGCCTGGAGGGGCCCGAGGCCCGCCGTAGCCTGCGCCTGCCCGACGACCACCCGGTGGTCAAGCAGCTCACCCGCGCCAAGTGGAAGCTGACCCAGCGCGGGTTCGGCCCCTGGGCGCGGATCTACCGCCCCGCGACAGCCGGCCGGCGGCAGTGCGTGCAGCTCGCCGTGCTGTCCTGGGACGCGCTCGACCCGCGGGCCTGGCCCGGCGTGGCCGAGATGGCGCCGGCCGAGATCGCCCGTGTCCTGGGCGTGTACGCCGCCCGGGTCCTCACCCCGCGCGGCTCCACGGCGGTGACCGGGCTGGAGCTGATGACGAGCCTGCGCCCGCCCACCCGCGCGGTGCAGGACCGCGCGACCGGTCAGTGGGTCTCCGGCCACAACCCCGGCTCGCTGGGCACCGAGCCGGTCGACCCGGCCCCGCCCGAGGCGCCCGCCGAGCACCCGGTCGCCCAGGGCTGGGACGGCGGCTTCCTGGACGAGGAGGCCTACCAGTGGGTCCGAGACCCCCGGCTGCTGTCCGATGAGGAGTGCCTGCGGCCGTACGCGGTCGGGTTGGACATCAACACCGCCTTCCTGGCCGCCGCCGCCCGCCTCACCGTCGGCCTGTCCGGCCCCGAGCACGTCACCCGCCCGGCGTTCGACAAGAAGATCCCCGGCTGCTGGCTGGTGGACCTGTCCCACATCGAGACCGACCCGCGCCTGCCCAGCCCGTTCACCCCCACCGGCCGGCGCCCGACGGGACCGGCCTGGTACGCCACCCCCACCGTCGCCTACGCCGTCGAACTCGGCCACAACGTCGCTCCCGTCGAGGCCTATCTGCGGCGCGAGACCGGCGCCTACCTCGACCCCTGGCACGACCGGCTCCGCACCGCCTACCTCGACACCCTCGCCGACCTGGGCGTCACCAAGGACCTGGACGACCACGCGTTCCTGGCCGCGATGGAGCGCCACAAGGAGGCCGACCCGGGCCTGGCGGCGGTCCTCGCCGCGATCAAGGCGACCGTCAAGGGCGGCATCGGCAAGCTCCGCGAACGTCCCCAGGGACGCCACTACCGCGACGGGGAGCGGTGGCCGGCGCTGGAGCGCCCGACCTGGCGCCCGGACATCCGCGCCGCGGTCATCGCCCGGGCCCGGGTGAACATGCACCGCAAGATGCTCAAGACCGCCCAGGCCACCGGCCTGTACCCCCTCGCGGTGCTGTCCGACTGCGTGGTCTACCCCTCCCCGGGCCCCTCGCCGCTGGACTTCCTGCCCTACACCACCTCCGGCAAGCCCCTGCCCGGCGCCTTCCGGCTGGGGCCCGCCCCGGGCCTGTGCAAGGTCGAGGGCGTGGCCGAGCTGGCCTGGGCGGTGGACCTGATGGAGCAGGGTCACAACCCCGCCCGCCACATCAAGGACGGCGTCGACGCCGTCCTGGACGAGGGAGAGTAAGCCCGTGGGGGAGATCGACGAGGCCCTGCAGCGCGCCGAGACCGAGGTGTTCACCCGCACCCCGCCCAAGACGCTCAAGGCCCAGATCAACTTCCTGGTCCGGCAGTTGAAGACCACCCGGGCCGTGGCCGCCGAGCTCGGGGTCAGCCAGCGGTCGGTGGAGCGCTACCGCAAGGGCGACCGCAGGCACCCGCCCCGGCGCATCCAGGAACGGATCGACGCCGCCGTCCGCGCCCGCTGGCAGCCCCGGGTGCGCAAACGCCGACGGCAGCAGGCCGCCACCACGACCGGCATCACCATCGAGACCCGCGCCCGCTTCGGCTACACGGCCCCCATCGGCTCCACCGACGACGGCCGGATGCGGCGCCTGACCGTCCACCTTCCCCCGGCCTACGCCCGCCGCCTGTTCGACGCCCGCGCCCAGGGCGCCGGCGACCGGCAACTGCGCGAGATCGTCGCCGAAGGACTGCAGGAGATGTACTTCAAGGACGGCGGGCGCCGCGCCGCCGGCCTGGAGGTCGCCTTCACCGACATCGACTACATCGACGTCTCCTTCTAGGAGGAGACGCAGGGCGAGGACGCCTCTCCGCCTGCCGTGGCTCCGCGTGCCCGAGCGCCGGCCTGCGGTGGATCGCCGGAGCCCGGCTCCGGGGCACCGGGGGATGTCGTGCCCGGGGGAGTGTGGTCCGCGGTGCCGCGGTCAGTCCGCCTGTTCCGTGTCCTTGTGTGCGGCCTCGGGACCGGCTGGTCCGGCGTCGTCAGGGGCCGGGGCGGACGGGCGGAAGCAGGCGATGACGGTCTTCCCGTCCGTGCAGGGGTGGGCCTCCCATTCGTCGGCCAGCGCGTCGACGAGGAGCATGCCACGGCCCCCGGTGCGCTCGGTGCTCGCGGGGCGGGGCGTGGGCAGGTCGGTGGAGGAGTCGTGCACGCCCACGTGCAGACAGCGGGTGTCCCAGGTCAGCACCAGGTGCGCGGTGCTGTGCGCGTGCACGTGGGCATTGGTCACCAGCTCCGAGACGGTCAGCAGCACCGCGTCCACCGTCTCCGGCGCCGTGGTCGTCCAGCCCAGTGACTCCAGATGCCCGCGCGTCCAGTCCCGTGCCGCCTTCACTCCGCTGGACACCGGAAGCGACCGCGCCCATCCCACTGCCCGCACCGACGATTCACGCACCATGTCCCTCCCTGATCCGGTCTGCTGACTCAGCGTCTGCCCCCGGGGGCGCGACTCCATGACGCCGACGAGTCGGGCGGAGGCCGGCCTGCGCGGTGGTCGGCACCACCTCCAAGGCCAGAGGGGCCGCGGTGCCTGCTTCCGTACCGGCCCCACCGCGCACGGCCCGGGCCGGCCTCGAAGCGTGCGATGGCATCCCGGCCGCACCATGCCGGGGAAGGCGGCGAAGGCGCCGCCGGTGGCTGCCGTCCTTCCGGCCGCGGGGCCGCTCATCGTGCCGGCCACGGCGGCGGGGGACAGGGATGTCCCAATCCGCCGCCGTGCCCGGCACGCGATGACGTCGTCGGCGCGGCTACTCGAACCGTGCGGTGTCGCCCGCTCCCCGGCGTACGATCTCGGCCTCGCCGTCGGAGAAGTCGATGACCGTGGTCGGCTCGGTGCCGCAGTCACCCGAGTCCACCACGGCGTCCACCACGTGGTCGAGCCGTTCCTTGATCTCCCAGCCCTGTGTCATCGGCTCGTCCTCGCCGGGGAGGAGCAGGGTGCTGGAGAGCAGCGGCTCACCGAGGTCGGCGAGTAGGGCCTGGGTGACGACATGGTCGGGAATGCGGACTCCGACCGTCTTCTTCTTCGGGTGCAGCAGTTGGCGCGGCACCTCCTTCGTCGCGGGAAGGATGAAGGTGTAGCTCCCGGGCGTCGCCGCCTTGATGGCGCGGAAGACGTCGTTGTCGACGCGCACGAACTGACTGAGCTGTGCGAAGTTTCGGCACACGAGGGTGAAGTGGTGACGGTCGTCGAGGTTCCGGATCGACCGGATCCGGGCCATGCCGTCACGGTTGCCCAACTGGCATCCCAGCGCGAAACAGGAGTCCGTCGGGTACGCGATGAGCGCGCCGGAGCGGATGCTGTCGACCACGTTGCCGATGATGCGCTGCTGGGGATTCTCGGGGTGCACGTCGAAGTACCTTGCCATCCGCCGACTCTACGGGACCGGGACATCCGTGGGCAGGGCCGGGGCGTTGTCACCGGTCGGGAGCGTCCCGGGCCGACGGTGCCGAACGATGGGCGGGCGCGAGGACGCCCGGGGGACCGGCCTCCCCGCCCGCGGCCGGTGTGGCGGGCCGGCCCACCACCGAAGCACGTGGGCCACAGAGGCGGTCACCCCGCCGGGACATGACGGGGGAGGGGCGGGGCAAGCGGTGCGGCCTGCGGGAGATGCCGGTGCCCGGCACGGAATCCTTCCGTCCGTGGCCCGCCGGCCCCGGAAGGGCGGAGGAACGGCCGCCGGACGGCCCGCTGAGGGGCCCGGTGGCCCGGGGACGGGGCGGCCGTTCCGCCGTCGACGGTGGTGATCTCCCGGGTGACGGGCGCACCGCTCCCGTGGGGGGAGGGAGGAGTGCCGGCGGTTGCGCGGTCGCCTCGAAGGCGCGGCAGGGGCGTTCCGCTCGGGTACCGGCTGCCTCACATCACCAGGTCGATGGGGGCAGCGGGAACGGCGGAGCCGGTGGGCGCGGCCTGTTCCGTCCAGATGGTCTTGCCCTCCGCGGTGTAGCGGGTGCCCCACCGCCGGGTGAGCTGTGCGATGATCAGCAGTCCCCGTCCGCCCTCGTCCGTGGTCCGGGCGTGGCGCAGACGGGGCGAGGTGCTGCTGGTGTCGGAGACCTCGCAGATCAGCGCGCGTTCCCGGATCAGCCGCAGAGTGATCGGTCCGGTCGCGTGGCGGATGGCGTTGGTGACCAGCTCGCTGACGATCAGCTCCGTGGTGAACAGCAGATCGTCCATGTTCCACTCCGACAACTGTCGGGTGACGAAGGCGCGCGCGTCCGCGACGACCGCCGGGTCGCTGGGCAGCTCCTGGGAGGCGACCTGTGTCGAGTCCAGGACGCGGGTCCGGGCGAGGAGCAGGGCGGCGTCGTCGGAGGGCGGACCGGGCAGCAGGGCCTTGACGACGTTGTCGCCCGTCGCCTCCAGGCTGGGACCGGCGGGCGCGAGGGCGCTGCTCAACCGGGACAGCCCGATGTCGATGTCCCGGTCGCACTCCTCGATGAGACCGTCGGTGTAGAGCGCGATCAGGCTGCCCTCCTCCAGTTCGAAGTCGACGGACTCGAACGGGAGGGCCCCGAGGCCCAGCGGCGGCCCGGCGGGCAGGTCCGGGATGTCCACGGCGCCGTCGGGGCTGACGATCACGGGCGGGAGATGGCCGGCCCGGGCCAGCGAGCACCGCCCGCCGACCGGGTCGTACACGGCGTACAGGCAGGTGGCGCCCATGAACGAGGCGGCCACGCTCTCGTCCCCGGCGCCCGGTGACTCGTCCGCGTGGTCCGGGCCCATCAGGTCGTTGACCAGGTCGTCCAGGTGGGCCAGCAGCTCGTCGGGGGGAAGATCCAGTTTGGCGAGCGTGCGCATGGCCGTACGGAGCCGCCCCATGGTGGTCGCGGCGTTGATGCCGTGGCCGACCACGTCCCCGACGGCCAGGGCGACCCGTGCCCCGGAGAGCGGGATCACGTCGAACCAGTCACCGCCCACACCGCTCGGCGCGTCGGCCGGGAGGTACCACGACGCCACCTCCAGGGCGGAGCCGCCGGTCAGGTCCTGCGGCAGCAGGGAGCGCTGCATGGCCTGGGCCGTGGTGCGCTCGCGGGCGTAGCGGCGGGCGTTGTCGACGCTCACCGCGGCACGGAAGACGAGTTCCTCGGCAAGGCGTACGTCGTCCTCCACGAAGGGGCCCAGACGCCGGGACCGGACGAAGGTGACCGCGCCCAGGGTGACTCCGCGGGCCCGCACCGGCACGACCATCACCGAGGAAGGCCCGCATCCGGCGGTGACGTCGTCCGGCGCCGGATCGCTCGCCACCCGTGCGCGGGGAGCGGCGTCGAGGTCCGGCTCCACCAGGGTCCTCCCCTGGAGCAGGCAGCGGGCCACCGGTGAGGCGGGGTCGTGGTGGACCGTCTCTCCCACGGCCGGTCCCGCTCCCGAGTGGTCCTCGTGCAGCGACTTCCGCCCCGCCCGCTGCATGACGGGAACGCTGTCGACCGGCCCGGGAGCCGGCTCCTCGCCCCTCATCACCGAGTCCAGCAGGTCGACGGCGACGAAGTCGGCGAGGGGCGGTACGGCACCGTCGGCCAGTTCCTGGGCGGTCAGCGTCACATCCAGCGTGCTGCCGATCCGGGCGCTGGTGTCGTTCAGCAGGGCCAGCCGCTGCTTCGCCTCCCAGCGCTCGGTGACGTCGATGACCATGTACCAGATCCCGACGCGCTGACCGTGGCGGTTCTCCATCCCGAAGAAGGAGAGCGAGTACGCCCGCTCCCGGTGCGGATCGGCGTAGCCGGGGCCGTGGAACTCGTAGTCCAGCACCGGGACCCCGGTCTCCAGCACGCTCCGCATCCGCTTCTCGAGTTCCTCCGCCTCCCGCCTCGGCAGCAACTCCGTCACCCGCCGTCCCAGGCGCTGCTCCAGCGGGGCCAGGCGTTCCAGCACCCTGTTCACCCAGACGTACCGCAGATCGGTGTCCAGTACGGCCATGCCGATCGGTGCCTGCCCGAGGGACGGCTCCAGCATGAGCTGGTTCACCCCGCCCCCCGGCAGCCGCCAGAAGGCGCGTTTCGGAGGTCGGCCGACCCACCGGCCGAAGACCAGCGCGGCGGCGGTGGCGGTCAGCACGCCCGGGACCATCTCGTAGATGCCGGACTCCAGCGGCCCGAGCAGCGGATTGATCCTGTCCCAGAGGAGGACGACGCCCGCGCCCGACACGATGCCGGCCATGGCCCCCGCCCAGGTCATGCGCGGCCAGTACAGCGAGAGGAGGACGACCGGCCCGAAGGCGGCGCCGAACCCCGCCCAGGCATGGGCCACGACGCTCAGCACGCCGCCGCCCCTGAGCGCGATCGCATAGGCGACCAGCGTCACCGCCGCCACGGCGCAGCGGCCGGCCCACACCAGCACCCTGTCCGAGGCGTGCCGGTTGAGGAACGCGTGGTAGAAGTCCTCGGTGAGGGCGACCGACGACACGAGCAACTGGCTGTCCGCGGTCGACATGATCGCGGCCAGCACGGCGATCAGCATGATGCCCGCGCCCCAGGGGTTGAGCAGGGCGTCGGTCAGGGCTATGAACACGGTCTCGGGGTTGGTGAGCGGCGCGTCGAGCCGGGCGATCCCCACCAGGCCGACGAGCGATGCGCCCGCGAGCACGACGAGCACCCAGCCCGTGCCGATGCGCCGGGCCGTCGGGATGGCGCGGATGCTGCGGATGCCCATGAAGCGGGCGAGGATGTGCGGCTGGCCGAAGTAGCCGAGGCCCCAGGCGAGCAGCGAGATGATCGCGAGGGCACTGAGCGATCCGCCCGCGGACCACTCGCCGCCGGAGAAGCCGGCCCGGGCGCCCATGTCCAGGAGGGACGGCGTTCTGTCGTTGAGCTCGTCGTTCAGCGCTCCGAACCCGCCCAGCACCACGATCCCGATCACGGGCAGCACGAGCAGGGTGAGGAACATCAGCGTGCCCTGGACCACGTGCGTCAGGCTCACGGCGAGGAAACCGCCGAGGCACGAGTAGACGACGATCACCAGAGCGGTCAGGGTCACCCCGAGCCCGAAGTCGATGTCGAGGACCTGCTCGAAGAGCACGCCGCCGGCGACCAGGCCACTGGCCACGTAGAGGGTGAAGAACACGACGATGACGGCGGCCGTGACGATCCGGAGCATTCTGGTGCGGTCCTCGAACCGCTCCTCCAGGTATGCCGACAGGCTCACGGCGTTGCCGGCCCGCTCGGTGTAGGTCCGCAGCCGTGGCGCGACGAACAGCCAGTTGAGGTAGGTGCCGACCGCCAGGCCGACGGCGATCCAGGTGGCGCCGATACCGGCCGCGTACACGGCTCCGGGGAGCGCCAGGAACAGCCAGCCGGACATGTCGCTGGCTCCGGCGGACAGGGCGGCGACCGGCGCACGGAGTTTGCGACCGCCGAGGGCGAAGTCGGCGAAGGTGTGGGTGCGGGCGTAGGCCCAGACGCCCACACCGATCATGGCGACCAGATAGACCGCGAAGACGGTCACGATCGGTGCGCTCAGATCGAACATGTCCCCACCTGTGAGGGCTGATGGACTTGGGTGCGTCCCCTGTCGGCGGTACTGCGGCCCGCGGGCACACCCGGGAGGCGTGTGCAGATTATCCTAGTTTCGCATCTGTCGTGTTTTCTGTGGATGAATGAAAGTATTCAGGCTCGTCGGGCGTCCGTACCGGACCGTCCCGTCGGCTTGCCGAAGGGCGTCGCGGGCACCGCGCGGGTGGGCGGGCGGCAACCCGGGAAGACCGTGGAGGCGGACCGCGCCCTCACGGACGGCCGTCCTTCGGGCCGGGCGGACGGCCCGCACGGTGATCACCGCGGGGCTGGGGATGTGCTGCCGACCGGTGCCGGGGGCGGGAGCACCGGGGTAGCGGTTGCCGGCGGGGACCTCCGTCCCGCACGCTGTCGATGACCACCCCGGACCGCCGGGGCGCCTGGCCGGACCCCTCCCGTACCGGCCCCGATGAGCTGCGCGCGCCGCCGGCGCCGCCCCCGTCGGCCTGCCGTCCGGCCGGGAAGCACCAGCCGGCCGGCCGACTACGTCCGGTCCGGTCCGGCTCGTCGAGCGCGTCGCCGACGACGAGCCGGGAGTACGTCCGCGCGATGGCACGCGAGCCGGTGGTGCTCTCCGAGCGCCACGGTTCGCGCCGGCTCGTGTCACGGTTCGGCGGAG
>NZ_DASQNP010000173.1:0-26214 GCF_035644915.1 Streptomyces sp. | reverse complement strand
GGGTGGAGAAGATGTTGCAGGAGGCCCAGCGGACCCGGGCGCCCAGCGCCACCAGGGTCTCGATCAGCACCGCGGTCTGCACGGTCATGTGCAGCGAGCCGGTGATCCGGGCCCCGGCCAGCGGCTGGGCGTCGGCGTACTGCCGGCGGAGGGCCATCAGGCCGGGCATCTCGTGCTCGGCGAGGGTGATCTCCTTGCGGCCGAAGGCGGCCAGCGACAGATCCGCGACCTTGAAGTCCCGGACGGTGTCGGTCGTCGTCATTGCGAGCTGCTCCTCGGAGGTTGGTCGAGGTGGTTCGGCTGGCTGGTCTGCGGCAGCGGACGGGTGCGCCGAAGCGGGCACACGGCTCTCGTGCCGTCGTGTGCCACCGGCTCGTACGCACCGTACGGACGTACGTGTCCCCTGACCGCAGCGCAGTCCGTCGGAGGCCCTCTCTCCCTCGGCCGGCCCGTGGCCGACCGACCGCCATCAGCAGCGACGTCTGTGCCTCATCGAATTTACACGCTCGGCGCGTCACCCGGTCGGGACAGCGCGGAAAGCGGGACGGGCCGCCGGAGGTTTCCGGCCACGGGCACCGCTCGTGCCCCGCCCCGTCCCGCCGTGTCGCCGCGTCCGCTCGGCTCAGTGCGTCCTGGCCTCCCCGGCGGCCTCCCCGGCGGCCTCGTCGGCTCCGGCGACGGTGTCCGCGCGGTAGATGTCCGGCTCCAGGTAGATCACGCGGGCGATCGGGACCGCCTCGCGGACCCGCTTCTCGGCCTCGTCGATCGCCCGGGCGACCTCCGCCGCCGACTCGTGGCTCTCCACCGCGATCTTGGCGGCGACCAGCAGCTCCTCCGGGCCGAGGTGGAGCGTGCGCATGTGGATGATCCGGGTGACCCGCTCGCCGTCGACGAGCGCCTCACGGATCCTGACCAGGGCGTCCGGTTCCGCCGCCTCGCCCAGCAGCAGGGACTTGGTCTCGACGGCGAGGACGATCGCGATGGCCACCAGCAGCACGCCGATGCACATGGTGCCGATGCCGTCCCACACCGGGTCGCCGGTCAGGACCGCCAGCCCGACGCCGCCCAGGGCCAGGATGAGGCCGACCAGGGCGCCCAGGTCCTCCAGCAGCACGACCGGCAGCTCGGGCGCCTTGGCCCGTCGGACGAAGGACGTCCACGACCGCGAGCCGCGGACCTCGTTGGACTCCTTGATGGCGGTGCGGAAGGAGAACGTCTCGGCGATGATCGCGAAGACCAGGACGCCCACCGGCCAGTACCAGTGGTCGAGGTCGTGCGGGTGCGTGATCTTCTCGTACCCCTCGTAGAGGGCGAAGACGCCGCCGACGGTGAACAGGACGATGGAGACGAGGAAGGCGTAGATGTAGCGCTCGCGGCCGTAGCCGAAGGGGTGCTCCTCGCTCGCCGCCCGCTCGGACCTCTTGCGGCCGAGGAGCAGCAGCGCCTGGTTGCCCGAGTCGGCGACGGAGTGGACGCCCTCCGCGAGCATCGACGAGGAGCCGCTGAAGGCGAACGCCACGAACTTGGCCACGGCGATGGACAGGTTGGCGCCCAGCGCGGCGACGATCGCCTTGGTTCCGCCTGATGCACTCATGGAAGGGTGACTCTCCTGGGGTGACAGCGAGGGACAGCGGTTCGTTCGGTCTGGGTCCGGGCCGCGGCTACACGGCCACGGTCGCGCGGAAGAGCGTACCGCCGCCGGAGACGGTGACGCGGTCGCTCGCCCGTACGAAGGCCGAGCGACCGCGGGCGAGGGTCAGCCCGCCCCCGTCGTCGGCGCTCCGCCCTTCCGTGTGCCCCGTTTCCCGCAGGGTGATCTCCCCGTCCGTGCACAGCAGGATCTGCGGGGCGCCTCCGTCCAGGGTGCGGGATGCATCATCCGGGGTCAGGACGTACCGGGAGAGGCGGAACTCCTCGACGGGTGCCGCGTACACCTCCTCGCCGCCGGGCGCCGCCTCCGGCCGCAGCACCTGCGGCGCGGTCGGCTCGAAGCGGACGACGCGCAGCAGTTCGGGCACGTCCACGTGCTTGGGGGTCAGGCCGCAGCGCAGCACGTTGTCGGAGTTGGCCATGATCTCGACGCCCAGGCCCTCCAAGTAGGCGTGCGGGACGCCGGCGCCCAGGTACAGGGCCTCCCCGGGCTCCAGGCGGACGACGTTGAGCAGCATCGCGGCCAGGACGCCCGGGTCGCCGGGGTAGTGGTCCGCGATGCCGGCGTACGCGGCGTACGCCTCGGCGCCGGGCCCGCCGCCGGCGCCCAGGCGGCGGGCCGCCCCGGCCGCCGCGGCGACGGTCTCGGCCACCGCCTGCCGGTCGGCCGACAGGACGGCGGTCAGCACCTCGCTCAGCGCCTCGTCCTCGGGACGGGCCCGCAGGATGTCGGCGTACGGCTTGAGCGCGTCGACGTCCAGCGCCTCCAGCAGCGCGGCGGTCTCCGCGGGGCGGCGGAAGCCGCACAGGCCGGTGAAGGGGGTGAGGGCGCAGATGAGTTCGGGCTTGTGGTTGGCGTCCTTGTAGTTGCGGTGCGGGGCGTCGATCGGGACGCCGCGCTCCTCCTCGTCGGCGAATCCCTCCCCGGCCTGCGCGAGGTCGGGGTGCACCTGGAGCGACAGCGGCGAGGCGGCGGCCAGCACCTTCAGCAGGAACGGCAGCCGGGGCCCGAAGGCCCGTACGGTCGCCGCGCCCAGTTCGCCCTCGGGGTCGGCCTCGATCACCTGCGACAGGGCCGTCTCCCCGCCGCCGCGGTCGATCCGGGACGGCGCGCCCGGGTGGGCCCCCATCCACAGTTCGGCCTGCGGCTCACCGGTCGGCTCGGTGCCGAGCAGTTCGGGGATGGCGGTGGTGGAGCCCCAGGCGTAGGGGCGCACGGTGTTCGCGAGGAGGTCCATGCGGGATGTCCTTGGTCCTTGTGCCGGGCCGGCGCGCCGGTCTCGCGGCTCTCCTGTCACGGCTTCTTCCGGGCTTCTTCCGGTGTCGCGGCCGTCATGGCCTGCCGGTGCCACGCTTCCTGCGTCACGGCCGCCGGCCGCCGGCGAGCGCGAGGTAGACGGCGGTGAAGTCCAGGGTGGCCAGCAGTTCGGCGGCGGTCTCCAGCCGGCTGCTGCCCTCGGCCGGCTCCAGCTCGCTGATCGGGGTGCCGTGGCCGTACGCCAGGTCGCGGGCGGCGACGGTGGCGGACTCCCCCGCCGGGGCGCCCTCGCGCAGCAGGACGATCCGGGGGCGCAGCGGCTCCGGTTCCTCCACCCGGTCCCGGAAGAAGTCGTCGGTGTCGTCGCCCGCCAGCGCGCCGTCGAGCAGCGCGCCGTGCGCGGTCATCGCCTCCGGCAGTTCGGCCGTCAGCGCCGGACGGCCGGCGAGCGCGGTGAGGGTGGTGGCGCAGTGGCGGGCCGCGGCGCCCGCGACGGCGCCCTCGCTCCACAGCAGCGGGAGCGCGCCGGAGAGTTCGGCGGCCAGGGTCTTGGCGGGGTTGCCGTAGGTGGCGGCGGCGGGGCCGCAGCGTTCGGCGACCCGGTCCAGCCGGTCGGCGAGGGCCTGGAGGCCGGTGGGCTCGGCGGCGGCCAGGCCGAGCCGGTCGGCCAGGGCGAGGAGCGGGGTGAGCATGGCCCACAGGACGCCGGGGGCGGCGGGCGGGGCCGGGCGCGGCTGCTCGTACGCGTCGCGGGGGTCGGGGCCCTCGTACGCCTCGCCCGGTACCGCCGCGAGGGGCACCGCGAGACCGCGGGCCTGGGCGGTCGCCCCGGTCAGCGGGGTTCCGGAGGGGCTGACGGAGACCACGGTGCAGCCCCGGCGGTACGCCTGTTCGACGAGTGCGGCCAGACCCGCCTCGGTGCCGTCGGGGGTGGCGAGCAGCAACAGGTCCAGCGGACCGGCCCAGCCGGGCAGCGTCCAGCGCAGGGCGCCGGGGTCGGCGAGGGGGCCGGCGGGGCGGAGCAGCGAGACGGGGACGGCGCCGTTGCCGAAGGCCCCGAGGAGGTCGGCGACGCAGGAGACGGCGGGGCCGGTGCCCGCGACGAGGATGGCGCGGGGGCGGCCGTCGGGGCGCAGCTCGGTCAGGCCCGCCTCGGTGGCGTGCCGGACGGCCGTGCGGACCCGGGCGCCGGCCTGGGCCGCGCCGCGCAGCAGGCCGTGGGTGTCGGCGCCGGCCAGGGCTTCGGGGGCGTCGAGCAGGGTCTCGTCCAGCATGTGCGGCCTCTCAGGTCGCCGGGGCGGTCAGGCAGGACGGCGCGCCTCGTCGACGAGCAGGACGGGGATGCCGTCGCGGATGGGGTAGGCGAGCCCGCACTCGGCGCCGCCGCAGACCAGTTCGTCGCCCTCCTCGCGGAGGGGGGCGTGGCATGCCGGGCAGGCGAGGATCTCCAGGAGGCCGGCTTCGAGCGGCATGGGGTGTCGTCCCTTCGGGGCAGTGCGGTCGTGCGGTCAGCGTACCGCCGGGGGGTCGCGCGCCACAGGCGGGTGCCCGGATGCGGAACGGCGCGGGTGCGGCGCGCGCTTGCGGAAGGGGTGGCGGGCAGCGCGGTGCGGGGCCCGGCGGCCGTTCGCCGGGCCCCGCACCGGGCACCGTGGGGCGCGGATCAGCCGCGGGTCAGCCGCGGACGATGGCCAGGACCTCGTCGCGGACCTTGGCGACCGTCTCCGCGTCGCGGGCCTCGACGTTCAGGCGCAGCAGCGGCTCGGTGTTGGAGGGGCGGAGGTTGAACCACCAGTCGCCGGGCGCGGTGACCGTCAGGCCGTCCAGCTCGTCCAGCTCCAGCCCGGCGCGGCCGGAGTACGCGGCCTTGACGGCGGCGGCGCGGCCGGCCTGGTCGTCGACGGTGCTGTTGATCTCGCCGGAGGCGGCGTAGCGGTCGTACTGCGCGACCAGCTCCGACAGGGTGCCCTCCTGGCCGCCGAGCGCGGCCAGGACGTGGAGGGCGGCGAGCATGCCGGTGTCGGCGTTCCAGAAGTCGCGGAAGTAGTAGTGCGCCGAGTGTTCGCCGCCGAAGATCGCGCCGGTGCGCGCCATCTCCGCCTTGATGAAGGAGTGGCCCACGCGGGTGCGCACGGGGGTGCCGCCGGACTCCCTGACGACCTCGGGGACCGACCAGGAGGTGATGCAGTTGTGGATCACCGTGGAGCCGGGGTGCTTGGCCAGTTCGCGGGCGGCGACCAGGGCGGTGATCGCCGACGGCGAGACCGGTTCGCCCCGCTCGTCGACCACGAAGCAGCGGTCGGCGTCGCCGTCGAAGGCCAGTCCGATGTCGGCGCCCGTCTCCCGCACCCGGGCCTGGAGGTCGACGATGTTGGCCGGATCCAGCGGGTTGGCCTCGTGGTTGGGGAAGGTGCCGTCGAGTTCGAAGTACATCGCGTCCAGCTCGACCGGCAGGTCCCTCAGGACCGTCGGCACGGTGTGACCGCCCATGCCGTTGCCCGCGTCCACGACGACCTTCAGGGGGCGGATGCCGGTGAGGTCCACCAGGGAGCGCAGGTGGTCGGCGTAGTCGGTCAGGACGTCCCGCCGGCTGATCGTCCCCCGGTCCTCCACCGGCTCCGGGGCGCCGGCGGCCGACCACTCCTCCACCAGGGCGCGGATCTCGGCCAGGCCGGTGTCCTGGCCGACCGGGGCGGCGCCCGCCCGGCACATCTTGATGCCGTTGTAGCGGGCGGGGTTGTGGCTGGCGGTGAACATCGCGCCCGGCAGGTCCAGATGACCGCTGGCGAAGTAGAGCTGGTCGGTCGAGCAGAGGCCGATCTCGGTGACATCGGCGCCGCGGGCGGCCGCTCCCTGTGCGAAGGCCCGGGACAGGCCCGGCGAGGAGGGGCGCATGTCGTGTCCGACGACGATCGCGCTCGCGCCTGTGACCTGCACGAAAGCGGCGCCGAACAGTTCGGCGAGGGTTTCGTCCCACTGGTCGGGCACCACACCACGTACGTCGTACGCCTTCACGAGCTGTGACAGGTCAGGCACAGTCCACCCCTTCTGGAGTATCTGGTGACGGCCCAAATGTAACGGGGATGGATCAGTTCTCGGGCGAACGCAGCACCCGCAGGTGGCCGCGTCTGGCCACCTCCATCAGGTCCTGTTCGCGCGGGCCGCCGGGAGGGGGCGGCTCGGCGGGGGCGGTCCTGCGCCGGGGGGTGCGGGCGGCCTCGCGCACGGCGTTGGCCAGGGCTTCCAGGTCGTCCCCGCTGGGTCGCGCGGGGCCGGTGTCCACGGCGAGGCGGACGACCTCCCAGCCGCGCGGGGCGGTCAGCCGCTCCGAGTGCTCCGAGCACAGGTCGTAGCAGTGGGGCTCGGCGTAGGTGGCCAGGGGGCCGAGAACGGCGGTCGAGTCCGCGTAGACGTACGTCAGCGTCGCCACGGCAGGGCGGCCGCACGCGGTGCGCGAACAGCGACGTACAGGGCTCACGACGTTGGACGGTACCGCACTCTTGAGCGGGCCGCGACGACTCTCCGGGAGGTCACCCGGTTGTGTCGTATGGCTCCACCGGCACCGCGCGGGATGGCGACGCCCGGGCTGACCTGCCGAATGACGGAAAAGTCCGGTTGGCGGGGGGACATTGGGCCCGTTATCACTTCGTTCGGATACCGTCATCGAGGAGCGATCATCGATCGAAGAGATGACCGAAACCGCGCCTCGAAAAAACGGAGTCGATCAACCGTCGACACCCGGTTCCGGACGCCGCCACGTGCGGAACGACGCACGGGAGCACGTCCCGTCATCGCGGGTCTTCGGCCGTCCCCGGAGGGCTACTCTCAAGATGATGAGCAACCCCGTACCGCCTCGCCGCCCCGACCCCCGGCCCCGCCGCCGGGACCGCCATGGACGCGGCATGCGCGGCCCCATCGCACCGCCCCAGGTGCCCCTCGCCATGAGTCGCGCCGACGCCTTCGACGATCTGGTGCGCGACTCCGCGGACCGGCTGGAGAGACAGTGGCCGCAACTGGCCGGGGTGGAGTTCGTCGTGCAGGAGGTGCCACCCGCCCACCCGGCGGAGGACGGCGCCGACGGCTGGGACGGCATCTGGGGCGACGGCCCGGAGAGCGTGCCGCTCGGCCGGTACGCGGCGGCGCGGGACGGCCGTCCCGACCGCGTGATCGTCTACCGGCGCCCCATCGAGCTGCGCTCCAAGACGCGCGACGACCGGGCGCTGCTCGTCCACGAGGTCGTCGTCGAGCAGGTCGCCGGGCTCCTCGGGCTGGCCCCGGAGTCGATCGACCCCCGGTACGGGCAGGACTGAGCCGGCCGGGGCGGGGCGGCCCCGGCCGGTCAGGTTCAGTCGACCAGGACGGACAGGTCCTGCCCGGCCTCGGGCACCGACACCGTCCCCCGGTCGTCCGGGAGCGTCTGCACGGTGAACATCGGAATGCCGTCCTCCGACACCGTCAGCGTCCGCGCCGCGTACACCGCGCCGCCCGACAGCCGCTCGACGGTGAGCGCGTACCGCCCCTTGCCGCCCTCCGGCCGCAGGTCGTCCACGGCCGTGGTGGTGCCGCCCTTGAGGGTGTACGTCCTGCTGACCGGCTCGCCGCCGCCGCTGCCCGCCGAGGCCGTCACCCGCACCTTCGCGGTCTCCTCCGGCGCCACCAGCGACAGCACCGTCCCCACGCTCTCGTCGCCCGCCGCCTCGGCGTCGCTGCCGACGGCGGAGGCCCGCTCCCGGATCGGCTCGGCGGCGGGGACGAACGCCATCTCCTGCTGGGTGCCCTTGCCGCGCAGCACCCGCAGCGCCGCCACCACCCGGGCCTCCCGGCCCTTCTCGGCCGGGCTCAGCACCAGCGAGCCCGGCTCGCCCCTGGTGACGTCGCCGAGGTCCACGGCGACGGTCGTCCCGCTCCTGACGTGGAGGGTCTCCTGGCCGGCCGGGGTGATCGTGCCCGTGGGGGTGGCCAGTTGCACCTTCAGGTCGGCGTCCTCCTCGCCGGGCGCGAAGACGACCAGACGCGCGGCGGTGGCGTCGGCCGGGATGCCGGGCAGCACCAGGCTGCCGCGGGAGTCGGCGGAGGCGGTCAGCCAGTCCCCGCCGAGGCCCTCGTCCAGCGACTGCACCTGGGCGCCGATCCGGCCGGTGCGCGCCACGACGTGGAGGACCACGTTGGTGACCGGTTCCCGCGAGAGCGTGGAGAGCAGCACGGGGACCGTGGAGCGGGCGGGGACGTTGATGCCCTGGCCGCTGTCGGTCCGCACCGAGCCCTCCTTGCCGTACAGCTCGAGGTCGACCACGGCCGGGCTGTCGTCGGGGTTGGTGAGGTGGATGTAGTCGTGGCGCTCGTCGGCGGTGCTCGCGCCGGGGAACCAGAACTCGGTGTCGGGCGCGGTGCAGGACAGGCCCAGCAGCCCGCGGCCGGTGCCCGCCGTGACGAGGGTGGTCTGCTGGACCGTCCAGCCGGGGGCGAGACGGCCGTCCGCCGAGCCGGTGAGCGCGGGGGCCCCGGTGCGGTCGGTGTCGACGGTGACCGGTGTGCCGGGCTCGCGCAGCGGCGCGACCGGCTCGGGCTTCGCACCGCCCTCGCCCGTGTTCTGGCCGCCGCCCTCCAGGGTGCTCGCGGCCGGCAGCAGCTCGGCCGTGCCCTTCCCGGCGGAGGTGCGCTCGGCACCGCCCTTGGGCGTGAAGGCGGTGTACGTGGTCTCGCCGATCTCCGAGGAGGTCGGCTGCGGGCACAGCAGCGTGGAGCGCTCCACGGGGAGCCGGGCCGCGGACGCGGGAGCGGCGGGCTCGCCGGACGGTGCGGTCAGTGCGGCGACGCCGGTGACGGCGGCCAGCGCGGTGGCCACGCCGATCAGGGAGTAGGCGGTGCGGTTCATGGGCGGTCGCTCCTGTTGCCGTACGTGGTGCCGTCCTGCTGGGTGCCGTAGCCGTGGCCGTCCTGGGCGCCGTCCTGGGCGCCGTTCCGGCCGCCGTCGTAGCCGTAGCCCTCCTGGCCGTAACCGTCTTGGCCGTAACCGCCCTGGTAACCGCCGTAGCCCTCCTGGCCGCCGTAGTGACCGTCGTACTGGGTGCCGTACTGGGCTCCGTACTGACCGTCGTACTGGCCGTCGTACGGGGGCCGGTCCCCTCCGGTCTGGTCGTACGTGCCGTCCCAGCCGCCGTGGCCCTGCTGCTGGGGCGCGTACGGGGCCTGGGCCTGGGGCTGGAGTTCCGGCTCGGGCTGCGGCTGCTCCGGCTGGGACTGGGGCTCGGGCCGGGGCTCGGGCGTCCCGGCCGCGGCAGCGGCCTCCTGCGCCGCCCGCAGCCTGCGGGCCCGGCGGCCCTCGCCCTCCACCGGCTGGGCGGGCACGGTCTCCGCGTCCGCCGCGTCCGGCAGGTCGTCGTCGACCTCGCGGCGCCGTCCCGGCAGCGCCATGACCAGCACGACCAGGCCCAGCAGGCCCTGCGCCCACACCCAGCCGGTGTGCGTCGCCGGGGTCTCGTACGTCAGGTCGAGCCGGCCGCCCTCGGCGGGCAGCTCGAAGCCCTGCGCCCAGCCGTCCACGGTGACCGGCTCGAGCGGGCGCCCGTCCAGCGTGGCCTGCCAGCCCGGGTCCGCCGCGTCGGCGATCCGCAGCACCCGTCCGGCGGGCCCGGCGGGGACGTCGGCGTGGGCCTCGACCGGTCCGGCCGCGACGGTCACCGGCTCGGCCGCCGTGCCGCCGGGCGCCGCCTCCCGCGATCCGCCGGGGACGACGGTGATCCGGGCGACCTGGGCGTCCACCCGCCACAGCGCGCCGCCGTCCTGCTTGCTCAGCCGGGTCAGGCCCGGCGTCGCGTCCAGCACTCGGCTCATCTCCCGGGGGGCGCCGTCGCGCACCAGGACGTAGCGGACGGCGTAGCCGCCGAGCTGCCTGGTCTGGTCGGCGCCGGAGCCCGCGACCAGGTTGCCGACCACCTCGTCCAGCCGCCGGTCGCCCCCGATCGCGCGGGCCAGGTCGCCGTCGCCCAGCCGGGCGCCGGAGCCGCGGACGAGGGTGTACGAGACCCGGGACGGCCCGGCGGACACGGTGTTCCCGGTGCCGTCCTCCCCGTCGAGGACGAGGGTGCGCGGCCGGTCCCGGGTGGCGCTCTCCTCCGCGACGAACGCCGGCACCTGCACCGGGCTGCGCCGCGTCAGCGGCCCGTCCGCGCCGCTCACCATCCAGCCGACGGCGGCCACCAGCGGTGCCGCGGCGGCCGCGGCGGCGATGAGCGCGGCGACCGGCTGCCGCCAGCCGAAGCTCTGCGCGGCGACCCGGCCGCGCGCGCCCTCGGCGCCGACCGCGGCGGCGGCCAGCAGCGCCAGCCCGTAGACGAGGGTGGCGGGACCGGCCCAGCCGGAGCCGCCGGTGAGCGCGGCGAAGAGCAGGCCGGTCAGGGCGGCGGTCCAGGCGGAGAGGATCGCCGTCCGCCGCTCGGCGCGCAGCAGCGCGGCGAGCGCGGCCAGCACCACGCCGGCGAACAGCACGCCGCCCACGGTGCCCGGCCCGCCGGGGTTGAGGGCCAGCAGGTCGACGGCGGAGGCGGTGCCCTCGCCGTACGGCAGCCCGGCCTCGCGGAGGAAGGCCGAGGGGCTGGTGAACAGTTCCAGGGACCACGGCGCGAGCAGCACCACCGGGACCGCCAGCAGCACGGCGGCGCGGACCGCGTACGCCGCCGCGTGGGCGCCCTGCCGGGCCCGCAGGCCCAGGACGGCCAGCGCGAGCACGGCGGCGATCGGCCAGATCACGGGGGTGAAGGCGGTGGTGACGGTGAGCAGCAGCGCGCAGGCCCACGCCGGCCGCCAGCCGGGCTTGGCGTCGCCGCCCTGCCGCAGTCCGGCGGCCGCGACCGCCGCACGGGCCATCAGCGGCAGGGTGACGGCGAGGACGGCGGTGCCGATCCGGCCGCCGGCCAGGGCTCCGGTGACGGCGGGGAGGAAGGCGTAGGCGATGCTGCCCCAGGCGCGCAGCAGCCGGGAGGTGACCAGCGGCCGGGAGGCGAAGTAGGCGGTGAGTCCGGCCAGCGGCACCGAGCAGACCAGCAGCAGCGTGAGGGTGAACCCGGTGCTGCCGAGGAAGACGGTGGCGAGCGTGGCCAGGATCGCCAGGTACGGCGGCGCGGACTCGGTGCCGCCCACCCCGACCGGCTGCCAGGACTCCAGGTGGCGCGCCCACAGGTCGGCGGCCTCCGCGGGCGCGGGCAGCAGGGCGCCGCCCGCCAGCGCGCCGCCGCCCAGCAGGGCGCGGCAGGCCACCAGGGAGGCGACGAGGAGGACGGCGAAGAGCACGGGCGCCGGCCTGCGGGCGATCCGCTTCAGCCGGGCGAACTGTTCGACGTCCAGGAAGTCGGCGTCCTCGTCGCCGGGACCGGACTCGACGGCGCCGTGCCGTCCGCCGGAGGAGGAGTCGGGGTCGGAGCGGCCGGCGAAGTTGCCCGCGACCTGTTCGACGGTGGCCCGTACGGTCGCGCCGGGCGGCGGGAAGAGGGGGCGCAGGTCGGAGTGGCTGACGACGGGTCTGCCGCGCCTGCGCCGGGCGGCCATGACGAGGCCGGGGCGCAGCAGGACGCCGAGGAGCCCGGTGACCTCGTCGAGCGCCTGTCCGGGCACCTTGCCGACCAGGTAGGCGGCCATCCGCAGCAGGGTGCCCAGGACCAGGCGCAGCAGGACCCAGGGCAGCAGCTTGCCGGGCGTGTTGACCAGCAGCGTGTAGACCGCGCCCGCCTTGTCCACCCGGTGCGGGCCGGCCACCGAGCGCCCGGCGCAGTCGATGGGCCGCCGCTCGCGGGAGGCGGCCTCGGCGTGCCGCAGGACGGCGTCCGGCGCGACGAGCACCCGGTGCCCGGCCGCCTGGGCGCGCCAGCACAGGTCCACGTCGTCGCGCATCAGCGGCAGGCGGCGGTCGAAGCCGCCGAGCTGTTCGAAGACGTCGCGGCGTATGAGCATGCCGGCGGTGGAGACGGACAGCACCTGCCGCACCTGGTCGTACTGGCCCTGGTCCTGCTCGCGCCGGTCCAGGCCGGTCCAGCGGCGTCCGCTGTTGGCTATGGAGACGCCGACCTCCAGCAACTGGCGGCGGTTGTACCAACTGCGCAGCTTGGGCCCGACGACGGCGGCCGAGCGGCTGGAGTCGGCGACCCGCAGCAGTTCGGCGAGGGCGTCCGGCTCGGGCGCGCTGTCGTCGTGCAGCAGCCACAGCCACTGGACCGGTTCGCCGTGGGGCAGTTCGGGCATGTCGTACGCGTCGTCCCGCCAGGTGCGGGTGACCGGGTCCCAGCCGCTGGGCCGCTTGAGGTACGGCAGGTCGTCGGGCCCCAGGACGGGCGCGGTGCGGACCGCCTCGTCGACGGCCGCGCCGAATCCGGTGCGGCGGGCGAGGTGCAGGACGCGGTCGGGGCCGAACGCCTCGGTGAGCAGCCGGGCGGAGTCGTCCGCGCTGCCGGTGTCGGCGGCGATGACGTTCTGCACCGGCCGTTCCTGGCCGGCGAGTCCGGCCAGCACGTCGGGCAGCCAGCGCTCGCCGTCGTGGGAGACGAGCACGGCGGTGACGACGTGCCGCGGGAACTCGGGTGCCTGGCTGGGGGCGGACGCCTGCTGGGGTGAGGCGAACGCTTCTGCGGCCGCCTCGTACTGGGCCGCCGGGTGGCTGTGCACGGACATCGGGGTAGGGGCCCTCCGGCCGGGGTCCGGGGGTCGCCCCCCGGAAGGCTGCTGCTCGGACTGCTGCGGACTGAGCTGGACGCGGATGCCGCACGGGCGGCGGCCGCGTCGCGGACGGCCCCCCACACTAATGGCTCAACGTCCCCCGCCGTTCGGGGTCCTGGGGGACGCCCTTCCGAACAGCGGTCCGCCTCCCGCGCACTGGGGCGGGAGGCGGACCGGGGATGGTGGGAATCGTGTGGCGTTCCGCACCGCTTGCCGGGCGGTCGGTCGCCGGCGGCCGAAGCGGCCGGGAGGAGGGGCGGCCGGCCGGACGGCCGGGGAAACGGTTCTGACGGTCCGGCGGTCCGCCGGCGGCGGGGGAACCGGCGGCCGCGCCGGGCACCGGTCAGACGGCGGCCTTCTTCAGGCGGCGGCGCTCACGCTCGGACAGGCCGCCCCAGATGCCGAAGCGTTCGTCGTTGGCGAGGGCGTACTCCAGGCACTCGGAGCGGACCTCGCACGCGAGGCAGACCTTCTTCGCCTCCCGCGTCGAGCCGCCCTTCTCCGGGAAGAACGACTCGGGATCGGTCTGGGCGCACAACGCGCGCTCCTGCCAGCCGAGCTCCTCGTCCGCCTCTTCGACCAGCAGTTGTTCGAACAGCTCGGTCATGCGCGCGCCCCTCGTCTGTCTTTACGTCCCCGTGATGCTGTCGTTATCGATCCCAGCCGAACGACACGAGTGAAATTACAAGTGTGTGCATCCACCCGAGTCAAGCCGAGATCTGCTATTGGGCCCGTTATTCACTCTGCGGAACCAAGCCATAGCATTATGTGTTTAAATCGGCACAAAGTACGACACGCAGATCGGACATCTCACTCAGTCGCTCCTCCCCCGCCAAGGAGGACGCGACCGGGTCCGACCGCGTTGCCCCGCATGCACCGAGGCGAGAATGATCACATTTGGATCACAGATCCGCAACGCCACTCGTGTGTGCGGATGGTGCGCCGTCTGTCCGCTCTCGGCCCGCATAAACCTTTCACCGCCCCGGCAACCGGATGTGGTGAAACACACTCGCCAAACGGGCCATCCGGTTGACAGCGTGACGCTTTACCCGGTCTTCTTGGTGTCATGCCAGCGATTCGCGCGTTCAGCCCGGCCCGCCTCCGCGGGGCCCTTCGCGCTGCCCAGATTCACTGTCGCTGTTGCTGTCGCTGAGGCCTTCTCTCCCGCCTCGCCATCACCTGCTCCTTCCCCTCCCGGCCCTCCCGGCTCCGCTTCCGGTTCCGGTCCCGCCGGGCCCCTCCCCGTTTCGCTCTTCCCCTCCGAGGAACTCCCGACCGTGAACAGCGACGTCGAGATCGCCGGCGACCCGCTCGCCGTCCCGCATCTCCTGCCGCCCGTCCCCGCCCACCCCACCACCGTCGCCGGCTTCGCCGGCCTCGCCCGTACGATCGCGGCCGACCGCGCCGGCTGGGCCCCGCTGGTGCGGTACGACGCCACCACCCGCTGGTACCACCGGCTGCGCACCGGCCCCGGCTACGAGGTCTGGCTGCTGAGCTGGGTCCCCGGCCAGGGCAGCGGACTCCACGACCACGGCCCCTCCTCCGGGGTGCTCACCGTCCTCGACGGCGAGCTGACCGAGCGGAGCGCGAGCGGCAAGCGGACGCTCGGCCCCGGGGCACAGCGGGTCTTCGCCCCCGGCTACGTGCACGAGGTCGTCAACGACGCCCTCGAACCGGCCGTGAGCCTGCACGTCTACTTCCCCGGCCTCACCGAGATGCCGATGCACTCCCCGCACGCCCTCGCGTGCTCCCCGGCGGACCGGGAGGAGACCGCCCCGGCCGTCCCCTGAGTCCCGTTCCGGGAAGTCCCCTCCGCCCCCAGAGGACAGCCTCCGGCCGAGAGGCCCTCCCGCCGCCCGACCTCCACCCCCAGAGGACAGCCTCCGGCTGAGAGACTGTCTGGCATGCAGCGCATTGTGGTTCTGGCCGGGGGCATCGGTGGTGCCCGCTTCCTGCGTGGACTCAAGTCGGCCGTGCCCGACGCCGAGATCACGGTCATCGGCAACACCGGGGACGACATCCACCTCTTCGGCCTCAAGGTCTGCCCGGACCTCGACACGGTGATGTACACCCTCGGGGGCGGCATCCACGAGGAGCAGGGCTGGGGCCGCGCGGACGAGACCTTCACGGTGAAGGAGGAGCTGGCGGCGTACGGCGTCGGGCCGGACTGGTTCGGCCTGGGCGACCGCGACTTCGCCACGCACATCGTCCGCACCCAGATGATCGGCGCGGGCTACCCGCTCAGCGCCGTCACCGAGGCGCTGTGCGCGCGCTGGAAGCCGGGCGTGCGGCTGCTGCCGATGACCGACGACCGGGTCGAGACCCATGTGGTGATCGAGACCGAGGACGGCGGCCGCAGGGCGGTGCACTTCCAGGAGTACTGGGTGCGGCTGCGGGCGTCCGTGCCCGCGCAGGCCGTGGTGCCGGTGGGCGCCGAGCAGGCCAAGCCGGCGCCGGGCGTGCTGGACGCCATCGCCGGGGCCGACGTCGTCCTCTTCCCGCCGTCCAACCCGGTGGTCAGCATCGGCACGATCCTCGCCGTGCCCGGCATCCGCGAGGCGATCGCCGACGCCGGGGTGCCGGTGGTGGGCCTGTCCCCCATCGTCGGGGGCGCCCCGGTGCGCGGGATGGCCGACAAGATGCTGGCCGCCGTCGGCGTGGAGACCACCGCCGCGGCCGTGGCCAGGCACTACGGGCCGGGGCTGCTGGACGGCTGGCTGGTGGACACCGCGGACGCCGGCGCCGTGCCCGAGGTCGAGGCCGCGGGCATCCGCTGCCGTGCCGTGCCGCTGATGATGACCGACGTCGACGCCGCCGCCCGGATGGCCGGCGAGGCGCTGGCGCTCGCCGGGGAGGTGCGGGTGTGACGGACGTCGCGGAGGAGACGGTCCCGGCGGACGTCCCGGCGTACCGGGTGTGGGCGCTGCCCGGGATTCCCGAGGTGCGGCCCGGTGACGACCTGGTGAAGCTCATCGCGGACGCCGCCACCGCGCCCGGCCTGCCCGGGCTGGCGGACGGGGACGTGGTGGTGGTCACGTCGAAGATCGTGAGCAAGGCCGAGGGCCGGGTGGTGCGGGCGGACGACCGGGAGGCCGCCATCGACGCCGAGACCGTGCGCGTGGTCGCCCGGCGCGGGCCGGCGCGGATCGTGGAGAGCAGGCACGGCTTCGTGATGGCCGCGGCCGGGGTCGACGCCTCCAACACCCCCGCCGGCACGGTGCTGCTGCTGCCCGAGGACCCGGACGCCTCCGCGCGCCGCATCCGCGACGGGCTGCGGACGGCGCTGGGCGTGACGGTCGGGGTGGTGGTGACCGACACCTTCGGGCGGCCGTGGCGCGAGGGCCAGACCGACGTGGCGATCGGCGCCGCGGGAGTCCGGGTCCTGGAGGACCTGCGCGGCGGCACCGACATGTACGGCAACCCGCTGGGCGTGACGGTCACGGCGGTCGGCGACGAGCTCGCCGGGGCCGGCGAGCTGGTGAAGGGCAAGGCCGACGGGCTGCCGGTCGCGGTGGTGCGGGGCCTGGCCCGGCACGTGGCGGCCGGGGACGGCGGGGAGGAGGCGGCCGGAGCCCGTTCCCTGGTGCGCGACGCGGCCGACGACATGTTCCGCCTGGGCACCTCGGAGGCCGTACGGGAGGCGGTGACGCTGCGGCGCACCGTCCGGGAGTTCACCGGCGAGCCGGTGGACGGCGCGGCGGTGCGGCGGGCGGTGGCGGCGGCGGTCACGGCCCCGGCGCCGCACCACACCACGCCGTGGCGCTTCGTCCTGCTGGAGTCGGCGGAGTCCCGCACCCGGCTGCTGGACGCGATGCGCGACGCCTGGGTGGCCGACCTGCGCCGGGACGGGAAGAGCGAGGAGAGCATCGCCAAGCGGGTGCGGCGCGGCGACGTGCTGCGCAACGCGCCGTACCTGGCGGTGCCGTGCCTGGTGACCGACGGGGCGCACGCCTATCCGGACGCGCGGCGGTCGGCCGCCGAGCGCGAGATGTTCGTGGTCGCGGCCGGGGCCGGGGTGCAGAACTTCCTGGTCGCCCTGGCCGGTGAGGGCCTGGGGTCGGCGTGGGTGTCCTCGACGATGTTCTGCCGGGACGTGGTGCGCGAGGTGCTGGGCCTGCCCGCCGACTGGGATCCGATGGGCGCGGTGGCCATCGGCCGTGCGGCGGCCCCGCCCAGGCCGCGGCCGCCGCGGCCGGCCGACGCCTTCGTCGTCGTCCGCTGAGGGGACGTCATCCGCCGAAGGGGTGTCACTCGTTTGAGGGGACGTCACCGGCGGGGTCCGGGCGGCGGGCGGCGGCTCACAGGCGCGCGATGTCGACGCGCGGGAAGCGGGGCGCGCGGCGGGGCGGGGTGCGCCCCGTGGTCAGGATCAGCCGGGTGGCGCGGTGGCGCTGGCCGGCGTAGGGGGCGAGCAGCTCCAGCATCCGCGCGTCGTCGCCGTCCCGCGCGCCAGTGAGCGCGTAGACCACGGTCCTCGGCAGGTGCAGGTCCCCGACCGTCACCGCGTCCGCCGCCCCGTTGGTGCGCTGGAGGGTCTCGGCCGCCGTCCACGGGCCGATGCCGGGGATCGCCGTCAGGCGGGCGGTGGCCGCCGCCAGGTCCATGTGCGCCGCCTCCTGCAGGCGGCGGGCGCGGGCGACCGCCCGCAGGATCGTCGAGGAGTGCTTGTGGTCCACGCCCGCCCGGTGCCACTCCCAGGAGGGGATCTGCGCCCAGGTGCGCGGCTCGGGCATCACCCGCATCGGCTCGGGGAGCCGCCCGGCCGGGCCCGGCGCGGGCTCGCCGTAGCGCCGCAGCAGCCGCCGCCAGGCGCGGTACGCCTCCTCGGTGGTGACCTTCTGCTCCAGGATCGAGGGGATCAGCGACTCCAGCACCAGGCCGGTGCGGACCAGCCGCAGCCCGGGGTGGCGGCGGTGGGCCTCCGCGACGAGCCGGTGGCGGGGGACGAAGGCCGACGGGTCGTCGTCGGCGCCGAGCAGGGACGGTACGCGGTCGAGCGCCCACTCGGCGCCCGGCCCCCACGCCTCGGCCACCACCTCGCCCGCGCCCGCGTCCGGCGCGAGGCACAGCGTGGCCGGCCCGCACGGGGTGCGGGTGGCCCGCCAGACGGCGCCGCCGGCCACCCGGTACGCGGGGTCGTACGCGCCGCGCTGGAGCACCCGCAGGTTGCGGTGCAGGTCGTGCGGTCCGTACGGCTGCGGCGGACTCCAGCGGCGGACGGGCACGGCACCGGCTCCCCTCAGCGGTCCGGGGAGAAGCGGACGGTTCCCGGGGCGAGCTCGGCGTCGCACCACACCCGGATGCCGCCGCACAGCTCGTTGTCCTCGCCGACCACGGCGCCGTCGCCGACGACCGCGCCGTCCAGGACCGTACGGGCGCCTATCCGCGCGCCCGCGCCGACCAGCGAGTCGTGGACGCGGGCGTCGGAGCCGACCACCGCGCCGTCCAGGAGCGTGCTGCCGTGCACGCGCGCCCCGGAGCCGACCACCGCGCCCGCGCCGACCACCGTGCCGCCGGTCAGCTTGGCGTCGGGGGCGACGTCGGCGCCCTCCAGCACCAGCCGCTCGCCCCGGCGGCCGGGGACGGCCGGGGAGGGCGCGCGGCCGAGCACCAGGTCGGCCGAGCCGCGGACGAACGCCTGCGGGGTGCCCAGGTCGAGCCAGTAGGTGGAGTCGACCATGCCCTGGAGGTGGGCGCCGTCGGCCAGCAGTCCGGGGAAGGTCTCGCGTTCGACGGAGACCGGGCGGTCGGCGGGGATGGTGTCGATCACGGACCGGTCGAAGACGTACGCGCCCGCGTTGATCTGGTCGGTGACGATCTCCTCGGGGGTCTGGGGCTTCTCCAGGAAGGCCGTCACCCGGCCGTCGTCGTCCGTGGGGACCAGGCCGTAGGCGCGCGGGTCCGCCACCCGGGTCAGGTGCAGGGAGACGTCGGCGCCGGAGGTGGTGTGCACCGCCAGCAGGGCGCGGATGTCGAGGCCGGTGAGGATGTCGCCGTTGAGGACCAGCACCGGGTCGCCGGGGCCGGAGCGGAGCCGGGGGGCGACGTTGCGGATGGCGCCGCCGGTGCCCAGCGGCTCCTCCTCGGTGACGTACTCCAGGTGGAGGCCCAGGGCCGAGCCGTCGCCGAAGTGGGGCTCGAAGACCTCCGCGAGGTAGGAGGTGGCGAGCACGACGTGCTCGACGCCGGCCGCGCGGAGGCGGGCCAGTTGGTGGGTGAGGAAGGGAACTCCCGCGGCCGGGACCATCGGCTTGGGCGTGTGCACCGTCAGCGGCCGCAGCCGGGTGCCCTTGCCCCCGACGAGGAGGATCGCTTCTTTCACCGGTTCGTCTCTGCTTCCTGCTGGGGACCGTGCCGGGTGGCCGGGCCAGTGTAGGCCGGACCGCCCGGCACGGCCGGGGCTACCTGCCCTGCAGGCGGGCGGCGCGCTCCCGGACGGTGCCCAGCTCGCGGTAGAGCCGGTCGCCCGGGCAACTGGTCTGGGCGCCGTCGCGGTGTCCGGAGACGGTGCGCAGCCCGACCTTCGTGCCCTTGGGGTACTTGCCGCCGCCGGAGGTCACGGTCACGGTGCCCCTGGGGTTCACGCCGTGCAGCCCGAGCTTCCACGCCACCAGGCGGGAGAGGGCGTTGACCACCGCCGCGGAGGGCTTGGTGGTGCTGTACGAGCCGAGGACCGCGATGCCCGTGCTGTTGGCGTTGAAGCCGTAGGTGTGGGCGCCCATCACCGGTCGGGCCACGCCCCCGGCGCGGCCCTCGTAGATCTTGCCGCACTTGTCGACGAAGAAGTTGTAGCCGACGTCCCGCCAGCCGTTGCTCTTGACGTGGTAGCGGTAGATGCCCCGGATGAGCGAGGGGGCCTGTGAGCAGGAGTAGTTGTTGCTCATCGCCGTGTGGTGGACGAAGGCGACCTTGACCGTCTTGGTGTAGAGGAACGGGCCGCGCAGCCGCTCGTCGGCCCCCCAGCCCCTGCGGGTGACGATGGCCGGGCGCGGTCCGATGGGGGCGAGGGTGTCGGCGGTCAGCGCGCCGGTCCGGACGATGCCCTGCCCGGAGGCCGCGCTCATCAGGTCGCCGCTGCCCCCGTCGGTGTTTCCGCCGGTGTCCGGGGCGTCCGCGGCGTCCGGGGCGTCCGGGGTGTCCGTCGCGGCCTCCGGCGCGGCGTCCACCGCTTCCAGGTCGCCCTGGGACGCCTCCTGGTCCAGGGCCGGGATCTCGTGGGCGCCCACCGGGGCGAGCCGGGCGTTGGCCTCGCTGCTGGCACGGGCCTGGGGGGTGGGGTCGTCGGCAGGGGCGTCACCGGGGTCGACCAGGTCCAGGCGCAGCCCCCTGGGCAGTCCCGGCCCGTCGCCGGAGTCGTCGGAGCCGTCGCCCTCCTCGGGCAGCACACGGGCCTGTACGCCGTCGGAGTCGCCGACCCACAGCGGGGCCGTGGCCCCGCGCAGTCCGCGGCCCCGGCCCTCGGCCGAGGCGGGGTCGGGGCTGTCGGCGTGGGGCTCCAGCTCCTGCCAGGGGGACCAGGCGCCGGTGTCCACGGCCCGGGTGCGCACCTGGATCCGTCCGTGCAGTTCCTCCTCCGGGTCGTCCCACACCACGCCGAGCAGCGAGAAGGGCTCGACGTCGCGCGCCGGAAGGCCGAGGGGCACCCCGTCGCCGGAGGAGCCGGACGAGCCGGGGGCGGTGGTCGCGGGGGTCGTGGTGGGCGGGGCGAGCGGTACGAGCGGCAGTGACTGGGTGCTCCCCGGCAGCCGGGGAGCCGTCACGGGGACGGGGGCGGACGCGGGGGCCGCCGGTGCCGTGGCCGCCGCGCCGGTGGGCGAGGTCAGCGGCAGCACCGCGGCCGCCGCGCACGCGACGCCGATCGAGGACGCAATGAATGCACGCATAAATCAGATAGTGGACATAAGGCAATAATCCTGTCGAACGGTAAGTTGATGGGGTGTCGCGCTGAGCGCTCCTCACCAACCCCCGCCAGGCCCCCTGGGGGACGGGCGGCCCGCGTACCCTGGCGTCGATGAACACCACCGACCGCACCCCCGCCGACCTGCTGCGATCCGCGCTCGCCGCAGACGCCGCCCGTCCGCTGGTGACCTTCTACGACGACGCCACCGGCGAGCGCGTCGAACTCTCCGTCGCCACCCTCGCCAATTGGGTGGCGAAGACGGCCAACCTCCTGCAGGACGAGCTGTCCGCCGAGCCCGGCGACCGCCTGGCCCTGCTGCTGCCCGCGCACTGGCAGACCGCGGTCTGGCTGCTCGCCTGCTCCTCCACCGGGGTCGTCGCCGAACTGCCCGGCAGCTCCGCCGATCCCGCCGCCGTCTCCGCCACCGCCTCCGCCGCCGACCTCGTCGTCAGCGGCCCGGACACGCTGGAGGCGGCCCGCGCCTGCTCCGGCGAGCGCGTCGCGCTCAGCCTGCGCCCCCTGGGCGCCCGCTTCCCGCAGCCGCCGGACGGCTTCACCGACTACGCGGTCGAGGTGCCGGGCCAGGGCGACCACTTCACCCCGTACTCCCCCGTCGACCCGGACGCGCCCGCGCTGGTCGTCGGCGGCGAGGAGCTGACCGGGGCGCAGATCGTCGAGCGCGCCCGCGCGGACGCCGGGGCACGCGGGCTCGGCCCCGGCTCGCGCCTGCTGTCGGTGCTGCCGTACGACACCTGGGAGGGGGTCTCGGCCGGGCTGTTCGCCCCGCTGGCCACCGGCGGCTCGGTCGTGCTGTGCCGCCACTCCGACCGGCTGGACGCGTCGGCGCTGACGGAGCGGAAGAAGAGCGAGCGCGTCACCCACACCGCCGGGTGAGCCGCCACGGCGCTCCCCACCCGGGCGCCACACGAGGGGACATTCCGCCGCTTCGGGGCGGAACCGCCCGGCCTCCGGTCGCGCGGACGGTTTTCCCGCACCCTCCGTACAACCACACGCGCCCGTCACGTGTCTGTACAGGAGACCGGCGACCGCACGCCTGTGCGCGTACGCGCCGACGATCGCGCGAGGGATGAACACAGACGTGACCGAACCTGAGGGTGCGCACCCGGCCGGCCTTCCGCTCCGGCCCCGTCGCCGCTGGCTGCGCTGGACGGCGCTGGGCGCGTCGGTCGCCGTGCTGGCGGCGGCCGGGGCGGTCTGGACTCTCTACAACAAGCTCGACGGCAACATCCGCACGGACGTCGAGACCGTCAACCAGTTGCGGCGCTTCGAGCGCGAGCGCCCCCGGACGGTCGTGCACGAGGCGAGGAACATCCTCCTCATCGGCTCCGACGACCGCGGCGGCGACAACGGCGAGTACGGCCGCGACAGCGGCACCCAGCGCTCGGACACCACGATCCTGCTGCACCTGTCCGCCGACCGCTCCGGCGCCACCGGGGTGTCGATCCCGCGCGACCTGATGGTGGACGTCCCCGAGTGCTCCCGGCCGGACGGCACGACCACCCGCGCCCAGTTCACGCAGTTCAACTGGGCCTTCCAGATGGGCGGCGCGGGCTGCACGATCCGTACGGTCGAGAAGCTGACCGGCATCCGCATCGACCACCACCTGGTGGTGGACTTCACCGGCTTCAAGAGGCTGGTGGACGCCGTCGGCGGCGTCGAGGTGTGCCTCGCCGAGCCCGTGGACGACCCCGACGCCCAGCTCACCCTGGACGCGGGCCGCCAGACGCTCGACGGCGAGCAGGCGCTCGGCTACGTCCGCACCCGCAAGGGCATCGGCGACGGCAGCGACACCCAGCGGATGGCCCGGCAGCAGGAGTTCCTCGCCTCGCTGGTGCGGAAGGTGCACGACGAGGGCATCCTGACCAACCCGGCCGAGCTCTACCCGGTGCTGGACGCGGTGACGTCGTCGCTCACCGCCGACCCCGGGCTGGACTCCCTCACCGAGCTCTACGCCCTGGCGAACAGCGTGCGCGACATCCCCGCGGACCGGGTGCGGTTCATGACCGCGCCCCGGCAGCCGTACGCCCTCGACCCCAACCGCGACGAGCTGGTGCGGCCCGACGCCGACCGGCTGTTCGAGGCGCTCCGCGACGACCGGCCGGTGCCGGAATTCCCCGCGGAGGACAAGGACGGGTCCGCCGCCCCGGACGCGGGGACCGGAGGCGCACAGGCCTCGCCGGACGCCGTGCCGACCGCCGTGCCGGACGCCGCGACCAGGCTGTCGGCGACCGGGGCCACGGCGCTGGAGGCCGGGACCGGGCTGCCCGAGCCGACCGGCTCGCCCTCCCCGGGGGCGACGCCCGCGTCCGGAGACATGACCGGAAATCTGTGTGGGTGAGCATGCCGGGGAGAGAAACAGCACACCTCCCCGCACAAGGAATGGGCGGGAATGCCCGTTTGACGGAGAAGGGAACTTGCCAACGGGGGTGCTCGACGCTGGACTGTGGCAGATAGTGTGAGCAATCCGGTGCGTTCGCCCAGGCCGCTGCGCACCGCGATGATGACTGACCAAGCGCCTTGACGCCCGAGAGGGAGGGCGCTGCGTGGCATCGACGGAGGACTCAGGCAACCGTGGACGCGCAAAGCCGTGGGCGGGCGGGGGACATCGACCCCGCAGACCAGTGGGTGTTCGACCCGGAGACCGGTGACTACAGACTGCGACCGTCCTCCCCCGGAACGCGACCGGCTGCCTCCTCGTCCCCCGCCTCCTCCGCGTCGCCCTCCCCGTCCGGCTCCGCCGCTCCCCGTCCCGGTTCCCGGGCCGGCTCGCGGGCCGGGAACCGGCGGGCGGCCTCCCCCCGCGGCGAGGTGCCCCGGCAGCGCAGGCGGCGGGGAGCGGAGGCCCCCGCGGGCGGCGGGCCGACGGGCGGCGGGCCGGGCGGCCGGGCGGCCGGCCGGCGCAAGGCCAAGCCGAAGAAGTCCCGGAAGAACAGGGCGCTGGTGTGGACCGGCGGCGTGACGGCCTTCCTGATCGTCGGCACCTCGGCCGCCGCCTACTACCTCTACGACCACTTCAACGGCAACCTCAGCACCATCGACGTCGGCAACGCGGGCAACGGCGGCTTCGGCACCGACGGCCCCATCAACATCCTGCTGATCGGCACCGACAAGCGCACCGGCAAGGGCAACGAGGGCTACGGGGACAACGGCAGCGGCGGCCACGCCGACACCACATTCCTCTTCCACGTCGCCGCGGACCGCACCAACGCGACCGTCCTGAGCATCCCCCGGGACCTGATCACCGACATCCCCGACTGCCCCACCAAGCAGGAGGATGGCTCCACCGAGATCATTCCGGGCACGCCGGGCACCCGGTTCAACAACAGCCTCGGACAGGAGGGCCGCGACCCGGGCTGCACCATGCGGACCGTCAAGGAACTGACGGGCCTGGACGTTCACCACTTCATGATGGCCGACTTCAACGCCGTCAAGACGCTGACCACCGCGATCGGCGGCGTCGAGGTCTGCCTGGAGAAACCCGTCAAGGACCCCAAGTCCCATCTGGACCTGCCCGCGGGCAAGAGCACCATCATGGGCGAGGACGCCCTGGCCTTCGTCCGTACCCGGAAGAGCTTCGGCAACAGCAGCGACTTGGACCGCATCAAAGTCCAGCAACAGTTCCTGAGTTCGATGATCCGCAAGCTCAAGTCCAACGACACCCTCACCGACCCCGGCAAGATGTGGAAACTGGCCGAGGCCGTCACCAAGGCGCTGACGGTGGACACCGGCATAGGCACCATCAAGAAACTGACCCAGTTCGGTCAGGAAATCAGCGGGATCAACACCAAGAACATCTCCTTCGTCACCCTGCCGGTGAAAGACAACCCCGCGGAGATCGTCAAGGCCACCGTCGTCCTCGACGAAGCCAAGGCGCGTCCGCTGTTCTCGATGCTGCAGAACGACGTCTCCCTAACCGAGGTGGAGAAGAAGGAGAAGGCCGCCAAGGACAAGGCCAAGAAGGAGCAGGAGGCGCTACTCAAAGGCGAGCGGGCCGCGGCATCCGATGTGCGGGTCGAGGTCCTCAACGGCGGGGACACCGCCGGGGCCGCCCAGACGACGCTCACCTGGCTGCAGAACTCCCAGGGCGTGCTGAAGTCCAGCAACGGCGGCAACGCGCCGAAGAAGATCGCCAAGACAACCCTGGAGTTCGCGCCCAACCAGGCCGACCAGGCCCGCAAGCTCGCGGACCTCATGGGCCTGCCCGCCTCCGCCCTGAAGCAGGGCACCGAGGACGCTGAGCCGCTGGAGCCGATGACCCTGACGCTGGGCGCCGATTTCGAGGGAGCCGGAGTTCCCATCGCCGCCCCGACGAAGGCGCCGGAGGGCATCCCGCAGATGGAAGCCGACAAGCAGATATGCGCAGGGTGAGGCCCGTACACCGCGCCCTCGGCGCCGACTGAACGACATGGGGGAGGAAAACCCGTTGGGGCACAGCGCCGTACGGGGTGAGGGGGCGCGCGGGCGCGCTCCCCGGGCAGAGGACTTCGGCTGGAACGACAGCCTGTACGACGGGCCGGAGGGGGACGGCACGGACGCCGACGCACCCGCGGGCGAAAGCGCCGGCTCCGACCGCCCAGCGGCCCCCGCGTCCCGGAATGGACGCGGCCCCAAGGGTCTCCAGGACCCAGACGGTTCGCGGCGCGACCGGCCCCGGATCCCGCGCCGCGGCAAGCGGGTGCTGCGCTGGACGGCCCTCGGCCTGTCGATGCTGATCCTCGGTACGGCGGGCGCCGGCTACCTCTACTACGAGCACCTCAACGGCAAACTCACCAGGAAGCCCCTCAACCTCGGCGGCAAGCAGCTCCGGCACGGCACGGACGCCGTCGGCCGATCCCCCGTCAACATCCTGCTACTAGGCTCCGACAGCCGCGGCTCTCAGCGGAACGTCGAGCTCGGCGGCGCCCGGGACGATGCGGACCGCAAGCCCCTCGCCGACGTGCAGATGCTGCTCCACCTCTCGGCCGACCGCAACAGCATGTCGGTGCTCAGCATCCCCCGGGACACCAAGGTCACCATCCCCGAGTGCACCGACCCCGAGGACGGCACGGTCTACCCCCAGAGCGTCGACAAGATCAACTCCAGTCTCCAGCACGGCGGTCCGGGCTGCACAGTCGCCACCTGGATGGAACTGACCGGCATCCCGATCGATCACTTCATGATGATCGACTTCGCGGGTGTGGTGGACATGGCCGACGCCATCGGCGGCGTCCCCGTCTGCGTGGACGCCAACGTCCACGACCGGCGGTCGGGCCTCCGCCTGGAGAAGGGGACCACCACCGTCACCGGCGAGCAGGCCCTGCAGTGGCTGCGCACCCGGCACGGTTTCGAGGACGGTTCGGACATCGGCCGGGCCAAGGCCCAGCACATGTACATGAACTCGATGGTGCGCCAGCTCAAGGCGGGCACCAAGCTCACCGATCCGGGCAAGCTGCGGTCCCTTGCCGAGGCGGCCACCAAGGCCCTCACCGTCGACGAGGGCATCGACACCGTCAAGGACCTCTACGACCTGGCGAACGAGCTCAAGCAGGTCCCCACCGACCGGATCACCATGGCCACCATGCCGTGGGAGTACTCCGACGGCGGCGAGTACGTGGTGCCCAAGCCCGGCGACGCCGAGCGGGTGTTCTCGCTCATCCGCGACGACGTCGCGCTCGACGGCAAGGACCGCAAGCCGAAGGCG
>NZ_DASQNP010000172.1:0-2390 GCF_035644915.1 Streptomyces sp. | reverse complement strand
GCGGTTGGCGATCCGGAAGACCGTGCTGCCCGCGGTCCACCGCCTGCCCGTGGGCGACGCCAGGGGGAAGGCGGAGATCCGCAGCCGGGCCGCACCGAGCGGGACCAGGGTGACCGCCTCCACCGGGGCGGTGCTGAGGGCGGGGCTCTGCTGGAGGGGCGTGACGACGTGCTGGCTGTCGGCCGTCCACTCCGCGATGCGGCGCGCGGGTGCGGTGATGCGGCAGGGGGTGGTCGCCAGGGTGAAGGGGTTGGGCGGGAGCGGGCCGCCGGCCGCCGAGAAGGAGAGCCCCGCCGCCGGGTCCGCCGGGTCCAGGGCCAGGCCGTAGTTCCACGGCGACGTGGCGTGGACGTCGTACTCGGGGAACGTGTCCGTGCCGCCGGTGCGGACGTACTCCTCGCCGATCCGCAGGGAGTAGCTCAGCGGTCCGCGGTCGACGGAGACGGAGTCGCCGTTGCCGGGCCAGGTGCGCACCGTGATGCGCTGCGGCAGCCTCAGCATGACGGTGTCGCCGTCCGACCAGGTGCGGTCGACGGTCGTGAACGCCGGGCCGTCGGGCGCGCCCACCGTCCGCCCGTTGACAGCCAGCGCGGGGGCGCGGCACCAGCCGGGGATCCGCAGGACCAGGGGGAAGGCCACGGCGCGGGGCGTGGAGACGGTGAGCGTCACCGTCTCCCCGAAGGGGTAGTCGGTGTCCTCCCGGACGGTGACCGGGACGCCGTCGGCCACCCGGGCGGTGACCGTGCACGGGGCGTACATCGCCGCGCACAGGCCGCCCGCCGGGGTGGCCGCCCACAGCTCCTGGGTGAACCAGGGCCAACCCATGCCGTAGTTGTGGGGGCAGCAGCGGTACTGGTCGACGCCGGGCCGGTAGGACTGCATGGCGAAGCCGTTCTGGAACTGGCCGAGGGTCTTCGGCACGTTGTCCAGGTCGATGCTGTTGGCGCTGGTGATGTAGTGGACCGCCCGGCCCTCCGGGTCCAGGGCGGCGGGCAGCGAGTTGAAGGCCAGGTCCTCGCAGCGGTCGGCCCACACCGGATCGCCCGTCAGCCGGGTGAGCAGTTCGTGGCTGGCCATGAACTCCACCACGCCGCACGTCTCGAAGCCCTGGCGGGGATCGCCGTACCCCTCGCGGATGTTCTCGTCGCCGGCGAAGCCCCCGCCGGGGAACTGGCCGTAGGCGCGCAGGACGCCGTCGTACGTGGCGTAGGCGGCCCGGGTGTCGGCCGGCGAGCCGGAGCGCAGCGCGTACTGGGCGGGCTCGCGGAAGCCCTGCGCGATGTTGACGTTGTGCCGGTCGGGCAGCGGGCCGGTCCAGTCGGCGCCGTGGGCGTGGATCGTGCCGATGAGGTCGAGGAGGAAGGCGTCACGGGTGCGGTTGTACAGCCAGACGGCCGTGTCCAGGCCGTCGCCCCAGCGCAGCGAGACCCAGCTCTGGTTGAAGGCGGACGGGCCCTGGGCGTTCATGTAGCGCAGGAAGCCGGTGAGGAGGGGGATGACGCGGTCGTCCCCGGTGAACTCCTGCCAGGAGCGCAGCGCCTGCAGCAGCGGGAGGTAGGGCCAGAAGTCGGGGCCGCCGCCGAGGGAGGTGCGCAGCGACCGCGGTCCGAAGAAGCCGTCCGGCTGCCGGGTGGCGAGGACGGCGTCGAACCAGCGGCGTGCGGTGGCGAGCGCGTCCGGGTCGCGGGTGACGATCGCGAGGTCGACGTATCCCCGCAGCCAGTAGGGGACCTCCTCCCAGGCGTCGCGGTCGGGGTGCACCCATCCGGAGGAGGAGAAGTCCAGGAAGTGGGAGATCTCGTCGTACCGGCCGCACAGGCCGGCGAGCTGGAGGCGTAACTGCTCCCCGAGCCAGCCGCGCGGCCGGACGGCCGTGACGGGCAGCCGCAGCAGCGCGGTGGGGTGCAGGGGGGAGGCGTTGGGGGTGTGGAGGCCGCCGGGTGCCGGGCGGACACGGGTGGCGAGGGGAGCGGCGGCGGCCGGCGCGGGGGCCCGGCCCACCGCGTGGACGGCGGCCAGGGACGTCAGACCGACGAAGTGGCGGCGGCTCAGGGACATGCGACCCTCCGTGGGGTGGGGGGTGCGCGCCGGGGCGCGCGAGGGGGGACCACGGTGCGAGGAGTCCGGGGAGCGTGGAGCGGGACCGCTGCGCGGACGTCCGGTGAACTGCCTTTCCAACGTTAAAAACGCGGCGCTGTGCAGGATGACAGCACGCCCGCGGACATCTGTCCATGCCCGGCGCACGACTTTCCCGAACCGGTCGGGGCCCTGTCCGGCCCGCGTGCGGCGCGGCGGAGACCCGTCCCCGGGCCGGGGCGGGACAACCCAGCCCCGGCCCGGGGACGGGCGGGGATCACGCCCGGGGGAACGGCCGCCGCGCCGCCCGCCGC
>NZ_DASQNP010000171.1:0-5622 GCF_035644915.1 Streptomyces sp. | reverse complement strand
CGGATCACCATGGCCACCATGCCGTGGGAGTACTCCGACGGCGGCGAGTACGTGGTGCCCAAGCCCGGCGACGCCGAGCGGGTGTTCTCGCTCATCCGCGACGACGTCGCGCTCGACGGCAAGGACCGCAAGCCGAAGGCGGAGCGGAAGTCCGCCGACCCGGCCGCGCCCAGCGGCGAGATCGCGGTGCGGGTGCGCAACGGCACCCGCACTCCCGCCCTGGGGCCGGTCAACGGACGCGCCGCCGTCATCACCGGTGAGCTGCACCGGCTCGGCTTCACCCGGGCCGTCGCCGACCCGACGGCCGCCTCCCAGGCGGACACCACCCTGTCGTACGCGCGCGAGGACCAGCACGGGGACGCCCTGGCCGTCGCGAAGGCCCTCGGCCTTCCGGAGCGGGCCGTACGGCGCTCGGCCGGGACCGAGGGGATCGTCCTGGTGATCGGCGCCGACTGGCGCGCGGGGAACGCCTACCCGCCGGCCGCGGCCGGCGCCGCGAAGGACCCGGACGGCGACGAGCGCAAGGCCCCGGAGAGCGCGGAGGCGCTCAACGGCGAGAAGAAGGACTGCATGGACGTGAACCCCGCCCACACCTGGTGAGGAACGGCCGCGGGCCGCTCCCGCACGCGCGGGAGCGGCCCGTGACGGCGTGGACGCCGCTCCGGTCAGCCGCCGGTGACCACCGGTTCCCGGCGGCTGGCCTTCACCTTCTCCGCCAGCTTGCGCGGGCTGGTCAGGAAGCCCCAGCCCCAGGACATGTGCATGGTGGCCAGCGCGAGCGGGATCCGCACGCGCGCCCTCAGCGGCAGCCCCCGGCCCGCCGGGACGGACCCCGCGGTGATCGCCGCCAGGTAGCCCGCCGGGACGACCAGGCCCCACGGGGTGACCAGCGCGCCCACCACCAGGCCCGCCGCGATGGCGGCCACGGCCGCGGGCGGCGCCAGGTAGCGCAGGTTGATCGAGCCGGAGTGGTAGCGGGCCACCACGTGCCGCCAGCGGCCGTAGTCGCGGTACTGCCGGGCCAGGGCGCGCACGGTGGGCCGCGGGCGGTAGGAGACCCTCAGCTCCGGCGAGAACCAGATCAGGCCGCCGGCCTGGCGGATGCGGAAGTTCAGCTCCCAGTCCTGCGCCCGGATGAACTCCTCGTTGTAGCCGCCCTGCTGCTCCAGGACCTCGCGGCGGAAGACGCCCAGGTAGACGGTCTCGGCCTCGCCGGCCTCGCCACCGGTGTGGAACGCCGCGTTGCCGACGCCGATCCTGGAGGTCATGGCGGCGGCCACCGCCTTCTCCCAGTCGTTCTCGCCCTCGGCGTGCATGATGCCGCCGACGTTCGCCGCGCCGGTCTCCTCCAGCAGCCGCACGGCGGTGGCGATGTAGTTCGGCGAGAGCATGCCGTGGCCGTCCACCCGCACCACGATCGGATGGCGGGAGGCGGCGATGGCGGCGTTGAGCCCGGCGGGCGTACGACCGGTGGGGTTGGGCACCGTACGCACCCGCGGGTCCTCGCGGACCAGTTCCGCGGCGATCTCGTCGGTGCGGTCCTGGGAGGGGCCGAGCGCGATCACTACCTCCAGCTCACCGGCGTACTCCTGCTCCAGGATGTGCCGCACGGAGCTGCGCAGGTAGCGCTCCTCGTTGAGCACCGGCATGATCACGGAGACCGCGGGCGGCGCCGCGGCCGGGGAGGGGGATTCGGCTGGAGACGTCACCGGGCCACGGTACCGCGAACGGGTGACGCCCCCGCACGGCAGCCGGGTGGCGGAGGGCTCCCGGACGGCGTGTGACCGCGGTCCGTAGATCGTATGGGCCTATGTTGGCCGCTTCCCGGCCCCCACCGCCACGGAGGTGGTTCTCCGATGCCAGCTCGGTCCCGTCAGCGCGGTCGCCACGCCCGCCCCCGGCCCAGGCGGCGGGGCCTGTCCCGCTGGGGCGCCCGGGTGGTCACGGCCGTCTCGGCGATGGTGCTGATGACCAGCGGCATCGGCTACGCGGTGGTCACCGGGCTGGACACCCGGCTGGAACGGGTGGATCCCTTCCGCGGCCTCAGCCACCGGCCCAGGGCCGGCGACGGCACCAACTTCCTGGTCGTCGGCACCGACGACCGCGCCACCGTCACCCCGTGGGAGAAACGTGCGTACTCCCTGGGCGGCACCCCCTGCAACTGCACCGACACGATCATGCTGGTGCACCTCTCCGCCGACCGGGACCGTGCCAGCGTGGTGAGCATCCCCCGCGACACCTACACCGAGTTCCCCGAGCACACCGACCCGGTCACCGGGGAACGGCGCGCAGGCCACGCCGGGAAGATCAACGCCGCCTACGCGTACGGCGGCCCGCGCCTGACCGTCCGCACGGTCGAGGAGCTGACGGGGGTGCGCATCGACCACTACCTGGAGGTCGGCTTCACCAGCTTCATGCGGACCGTCGACGCCCTGGGCGGGGTTCCGGTGTGCACCACGCGGCCGCTCCGCGACAGCCGCAGCGGCCTCGACCTGCCGGCCGGCACCACCCGCCTGAACGGCGGTCAGGCGCTGCAGTACGTGCGCGCCCGGTACGTGGACGCCGCCGGCGACCTCGGCCGCATCAAGCGCCAGCAGCGCTTCCTGGCCTCCGTGATCGACGAGGCGACCCGGCGCGGAGTGCTGATGAACCCGGCCCGGCTCAACCGGATCGTCACCGCGCTGCTCGGCTCGGTGCGCGCCGACCCGGACTTCGGCACCGACGAGATGCTGGCCCTCGGCCGGGCGATGCGCGGCCTCACGGCGGCCTCCGCGGAGTTCGCCTCGGTGCCGGTGGCCGACCCCGACCGCAGCGTGCCGGGCGTCGGCTCGACGGTGGTCTGGGACGCCAAGGGCGCGGAGGAGCTGTTCGCGGCGCTGCGCCGGGACCGGCCGCTGACGCCCCGGACGGAGGCGGGGACGGAGACGGGCGCGAAGAACCCCGAGCGGCCGGGGGAGAAGGCGGGCCGGTCGGGGACGTCCCGCCCGTCCGGGCCCGCCCGGGTCGAGGTGGACCCGGCGCAGATCCGCGTCCAGGTCGAGAACGGCACACCGGTCGCCGGCCTCGGCCCGCGGGTGGACCGGGAGTTGCGCGCCACCGGCTTCGACACCACCGGCGTCCCCCGTACGGCTGGCCGGCAGGACGTACCGCGCACGGTCATCCACCACGACCCCGCCTGGAGGCGCTCGGCGCGCTCCCTGGCGGCCGCGCTCCCCGGCGCCCTGCTGCGGGAGACCGAGGGGCAGGGGCCGGTGCTGAGGGTCACACTCGGTGCGGACCACCAGCGGGTGCGGCCGGTGCGGGTGCGCCACGAGGAACCCGGGCACGAGGACCCCGGGCAGGGGGACGGCCACCGGGCCGGCCGGCCCGGTGACGGGCACGTCCCCGCGGTCACCGGCGACGAGGTGGTGTGTCCGTGACGGCGGGTCGCTCCCGGGCGGTGCCGGGCGGGCCGCCGTCACGGTCTTCCCGGTCTTCCTAGTCGTCGAGCATGCCCTCCGCCGCCCGCCGGTCGCGCAGTTCCTTGATGGCCCGGCGGCGGGCGAGCCGGTGGGTGCGCCGGATCTGCGCCTCCTGCCAGCGCCGCTTGTCCCGCTCGGTCTCGGGGATCACCGGCGGTACGGGCCGGGGCCTGCCGTTCTCGTCGACCGCGGTGAACACCAGGTAGGCCGAGGCCACCTGGGTGGCGGGCGTGGACTCGTTCCACCGCTCGGCCATCACCCGCACGCCGACCTCCATCGAGGTCCGGCCGGTCCAGTTCACCTGGGCCTTCACATGGACCAGGTCGCCGACCCGGACCGGCTCCAGGAAGACCATCTCGTCCATCGACGCCGTGACCGCCGGTCCGCCCGAGTGCCGTCCGGCCACCGCGCCCGCCGCGTCGTCGACCAGTTTCATGATCACGCCGCCGTGGACGGTGCCGAGGAGGTTGGTGTCATTGCCCGTCATGATGCGGGACAGGGTGGTGCGGGACACAGCGGTGGGCTTGCCCGGCAGTTCGTGGTGCTGATGAGCCTGGGCCTGAGTGGTCATGCCTCCAGCCTATGCGCCCCGTCCGGACCACTTCGCGCCGCATCGGCCGCAATGCGTCAGCTCTGCAACAGCCCCGCTCCTGTTTCGCCCCCGTCTGTGGCGCAACCGGGTGGAGGGGGCACACTGCCTTCCATGACTGACTGGCCCAACAGCGGCGGCCCCGGCCCGCATCCGGACCCGACCCGCGTCATGCCGACCACGCAGCGCGGCGGCCACGGCGGTGGCCACGGGGGCCGCGCGGATTACGACTCCGGTTACAACACCGGTCAGGTATACGCCGGTTCCGGCTACGGCGGCCCGGGCCGCCGCGGCGTGGTCCACGGCGATCCCGGCTACGGCGGGGCCTCCACCGTCGACTGGGGCCGTCGGATCAAGGTCGGTCTGATCACCCTCCTCGTCGTGGTCCTGGTGTGGTCGGTCGGCACCTACTTCTGGGCCGACTCCAAGCTGCGCCGCGAGGTCGACCTGAGCACGGTCGTCGACCGCCCCGAGAAGGGCGAGGGCACCACGTACCTGATCGTGGGCTCCGACAGCCGCGAGGGCCTGTCCGGCGAGGAGCGGAAGAAGCTGCACACCGGCTCGGCGGAGGGCAAGCGCACCGACTCCATGATCCTGCTGCACGTCGGCCCGGAGGGGAACACGATGATCTCCCTGCCGCGTGACTCGTGGGTCACCATCCCGGAGTTCCGGGGTTCCGAGAGCGGCAAGACCTTCCCCTCGCCCGGCGCGCGCAAGCTCAACGCGTCCTACTCCATGGACGGGGCGGCCCTGCTGGTGCGCACGGTCGAGTACAACACCGGCCTGCGCATCGACCACTACGCGGAGATAGGCTTCGGCGGCTTCGCCAAGATCGTGGACGCCGTCGGCGGCGTGGAGATGGACATCCCCCGCGACATCAAGGACAAGAACTCCGGCGCCGACTTCAAGAAGGGCCGTCAGACCCTCGACGGCGCCGAGGCCCTGGCCTTCGTCCGCAACCGCTACGAGGCGGGCAGCGACCTGGAACGCACCAAGAACCAGCAGAAGTTCCTCTCGGCCCTGGCCAACCAGACCGCCACCCCCTCCACGATCCTCAACCCCTTCAGGCTCTACCCGACGCTGGGCGCGGGCCTGGACACCCTGATCGTGGACAAGGACATGGGACTGTTCGACCTCGCCTCGATGTTCTGGGCGATGAAGGGCATTTCGGGCGGGGAGGGCACCTCGATGAACATGCCGATCGCCGGCAGCGCACCGCAGGGCTCGCTCCGGTGGGACATGCCGAAGGTCAAACAGCTCGTCGAGCAGCTCAAGAACGGCGAGAAGGTCACCGTCAGGGGCGACTGAACCCCGCCCGCGCGGGAACGCTGCCCAGTGCCATGTGAAGTGCGTGGGGCCCCGGACCGGACGGTCCGGGGCCCCACGCGCGCGTGGCGCGTCCCGCGCCCCGGCGCCCTACGGCAGGTTGCGGGCCATCACGATCCGCTGGACCTGGTTGGTGCCCTCGTAGATCTGGGTGATCTTGGCGTCCCGCATCATCCGCTCGACCGGGTAGTCGCGGGTGTAGCCGTAGCCGCCCAGGAGCTGGACGGCGTCGGTGGTGATCTCCAT
>NZ_DASQNP010000170.1:0-29198 GCF_035644915.1 Streptomyces sp. | reverse complement strand
CGCCGGCGGGGGGTGAACGCCCCGCCGGCCGGCCCCCCACCCCCGTGGAAAAGGGAATTCCGGGGCCGGAAAAGCACGGGAGGAAAATCATGGTTCCGGTTTTCCATTCCTCTCCGTGGAGCTCTCCACACGGAGCGAAATACCGGTACTCCATTGGCGGCACGTTCCGCGTCCATTCGACCGGCCGGGGAATTCATCGATTCGGCGGGCGCCGTACGGCGCCCGCCCCGGGTCGGCAGCGGGCGGCATCCGCCCGGACCGACGGAGAACGGAGCTTGGACATGCGTACATGGCACTGGGCCTCCACCACCGCGGCGGCTTTGACCATGGCCGGTGCGGTCACCTGCCCGGCCGTCGCCGTCGAGCAGGCCAGCGAGCAGGACAGCACCTACCTGAAGGCGTCCCACCAGGGCAATCTCGCGGAGATAGCCGCCGGTCAGGACGCGCAGAGGAACGCCGCCACCTCCTGTGTGAGGAACGTCGGCGCCGTCCTGGTGCGCGACCACACGCGTCTGGACGCGCAGGACAAAGCACTGGCGGGCAAGCTCGGCGTCTCCCTGCCGGGCACGCCCACCGCCGAACAGCAGCAGCAACTGGCGGCCGTCCGCGCCAAGGCCGGCACGCCCGAGTACGACCGGGCCTGGCTGCGCCTGCAGGCCGCCTCCCACGAGAAGACCCTGGCCCTGATCGACCAGGAGATCAGGACCGGACGGCACCCCGAGGTCAGGGCGTCCGCCCGGGCCGCCCGGCCGGTCGTCGCCATGCACCTGGAGGCGGTGCGCGGCGGGACCTGCCGCGCACCCGCCCACGCCATGACCGTCCCCTCCGGCAGCGGAGGCCAGGCGGCCGACTCCCCGGGTGTGCGGCAGCACGCCGGAGCGGCGGCCCTGGGCGGCGGCGTCCTGCTCGCCGCGTCCGGTGCCGTGTGGGCCGCCCGTGCGCGCCGCGCCGCGGCCGGGCGCTGACCACCGGTCCACCGTGCGCGGCCGGTCACCACGGCGGTGCGGTCCGGGGGCGGCGGTCGGCGTGGGGCTGGCCGCGGTCGCCGCGGGAGTCCTGCTGCTGGACGCCCCCGCCCCTCCGGCGGGGAACGCCGGGACCGTACCCGGGGCCGGCCGTACTGCGGCGGTGCCGCGCCCTTCCCCCGCGGCACCGCCGCTCGCCCTCTCCGTACCCGGCCACCTCACCGCCCCGGTCGAGGCCGTGGCCGCCGGGACCGACGGGGCCCTGCGCCTTCCGGACTCGCCGCGCCGGCTGGGCTGGTGGGCGCTCGGGGGCACGCCCGGGGCCGCCCGGGGCACCGTGCTGCTGGCCGGGCACGTCGACGTCCGGGGCGCGGGGCCGGGGGTCTTCGCGGCGCTGCGCGGGGTGCCGCTCGGGGCGCACGCCGAGGTCATCACGGCGGACGGCGTGCGCCACCGCTACGTGATCACCGCGCGCCGCACCTACCGCAGGGAGGCGCTGCCCGGGGACCTGTTCAGCGCCCGGGGCGCCGCCAGGCTGGCGCTGGTCACCTGCACCGGCCGGTGGCGGCGGGAGGCGGGCGGGTACGAGGAGAACCTCGTGCTGTACGGCGTCCCGGTTCCGCCCGGGCCCCGCACGGAGCCCTCCCGGTCCTCCCGCCGGGTGCCCGGCGGGCGCCCGGCGGCTCAGCCGTCGAGCGAGATGGCGTTCTTGGCCCGCTCGACGGACTCGTGGGGGGCCGGACCGCCCGGGTTCTCGGTGGCCAGGGCCTGGTTGAGCGCGACGAACGGCCGCATGCGCTCCTCGTAACGGGCGAACGCGGTGCGGTGGTCCTCACCGGCCCGGCCGAGTTCGGCGGCCAGCACATGGGCGCCGACCAAGGCCAGGCTGGTGCCCTGGCCGGACATCGGGGACGCGCAGTACCCGGCGTCCCCCAGCAGCACCGTCCGGCCGTGCGACCAGCGCTCCATGTGGATCTGGGCCACGGCGTCGCAGTGGAAGTCGGGTGCCTCCCGGGCGGCCTTCGCCAGTTCCGGTCCCCGCCAGCTCATGGTCTCCAGCCGGTCGACGACGAGCTGCCTGAGCCGCCCGGTGTCGCGGTGGTCGTCGTCGAGCGGTCCGGACTCGAAGCCGAAGGCGATCCTCAGTTCGGTGTTGTCGCGCACGGGCATGGCGCCGTAGCCGGTGTCTCCGTCCCGGACCCACACCTGCCAGTCGTCCAGGCCGAGGAAGTTGTCCGCGCCGAAGACCGACACGTAGACGCCCAGATGGCGGACGAATTCTTCCTCGGGGCCGAACACCAGGCGGCGTACGGCCGAGTGCAGTCCGTCCGCTCCCACCACCAGGTCGAAGGTGCGCGACGGCCCGTGCGCGAAGTCGGCCCGTACCCCGTGCGGGTCCTCTTCCAGGGCCGTGAGGGAGTTCCCGAAGACGTACTCCACCCCGTCGCGGGTGTGCTCGTGCAGCAGGTCCACCAGGTCGTCGCGGAGCAGTTCGATGTCGTCGCTGTCGAGCCGGCCGCTGCTGAAGGTCGCTTCGGTGGACCGTTCGACCTCCCTGCCCTCGGCGTCGAGCACCGACATTCCGCGCATCCGCGTGCGGACCCGCCGCGCCCGCTCCAGCAGGCCCATCCGCGCCATGACGTCGAGTGCCGCGCCGCGGATGTCGATCGCCTGTCCGCCCCGGCGCGGACCGGGAGCCCGCTCCACGACGGTGGGCACGAAGCCGCGTTCGCGCAACAGGTGGGCGAGCGCGGATCCGGCGATCCCGCCGCCGGAAATGAGTACCGTCCTCATACCGAGGCCCCTTCCATACGGTGTACGCGGCTGAACGTACGCCGTATTCGCAGGTCTTTCAACCAGCTTATTTACTAAGCTGAGCTAGGACAGAAGCCGCCGGTCGAGGATTTCCGCCGCATACGCCTGTACTAGTACAGGTGCAGCGGGGCCGGAAATCCGTGAGCATTCAAGGAGACGTCACGTGGCCGCAGACTCCGAGCCGCCCTACCTGCGCATCGTCGCCGACATCCGACGGCGCATCGCGGACGGCGAACTCGCCCCGGGCGCCCCGGTCCCCTCCACCCGCCGGATCTCCCGGGAATGGGGGGTCGCGCTCGCCACCGCCACCAAGGCGCTGACCACGCTGCGGATGGAGGGGCTCGTGGAGACCCGGCCGCGTGTCGGCACCGTCGTCGCCGGCCGCCCGGCGCCCGGATCGCCGGGGCCGCGCACTCCCCGCACCACCCGCGCCACCGTCCCGTCCTCTTCCCCCGACCACGAGCTGAGCCGGGAGCGGATCGTCCGCACCGCCATCGAGATCGCCGACGCCGAGGGCCTCTCCGCACTGTCCATGCGCGGTGTTGCCGCCCGGCTGGGTGTGGCGGCCATGTCCCCCTACCGGTACGTCGACGGCAAGGACGACCTGGTCCTGCTGATGGCCGACGCCGCCTTCGGCGAGGCGGACTACCCTGCCACGCCCCCCGACGACTGGCGGGCCCGCCTGGAGCTGGGCGCGCGCACGTTGTGGCGGCTGTACCGCAGACATCCGTGGCTGGCGCAGCTCGGTCCACTGACCCGCCCCCTGATGCTGCCCAACCTGATGGTCCACGCCGAATGGATGCTCGGCGCCCTGGACGGACACGGCCTCGACCCGGTGACCGTGTTCGACCTGCATGTCCTGCTGTACAGCCACGTCCAGGGCATCGCGGTCAACCTGGAGCGGGAGGTCCAGGCCGAAGCCGCGACCGGCTTGAGCGACGAGCAGTGGATGGACCGTCAGACCGCCGCGCTGCGGGCGATCACCGGATCGGGCCGGTATCCGGTGTTCACCAAGGTTGTCACGGCCATCGAGGAAGGAGGCGGCTACGACCTGGACCTGGACGCACTGTTCGAGTTCGGCCTGAAGCAGTTGCTGGACGGCATCACCGCCGTCGTCGAAGGCCGGTCGAAGGCGGCGGGCGCCTGAGCGGGGCCGCCCACCGGACCGCGCGCCGCGGCGGCGGTGGCCCGGTCACTCGTCCTGGGGCGGGGACGCCTGGTCGAGGTCGGCTCCGGTGTCGGCGTCGCGCCGGGTGGAGCCGGTGCCGTACCAGTCCAGGCACATCACGGTGGCGTCGTCCGGCAGCCCGCCCTCGTGGGCGCCGGACACCGCGCTCGCCAGCACGCGGACCGCCTCGCGGGGGTGCAGACCGTGGGTGCGGGTGACGAGGGCGGGCAGGTCGACGTCCGCGCCGCTGCGCTCCAGCATGCCGTCGGTGAGCATGATCAGGCGGTCGCCCGGCCGCAGGTCCAGGTCCTGGACGCGGTACGAGTGCGGGGAGGAGACGCCGAAGGGGAGGTCGATGCCCAGGTGGATCTCCTCGACCGTGTCCCCGCGCAGCCGCAGGGGCCAGGGGTGGCCGGCGTTGACCATCTGTGCCCGGCCGTCCTTCAGGCCGATGCGCAGCAGTTGCCCGGTCGCCATGGCACCCCGGCCGTGGTCCAGGAGGGCCTGGTGGGCCCGGCGGGCCTGTTCGACCAGGGCGGTGTCCGCGCGGCGGCCCTCGCGCAGTGCGCCGACCAGCAGGGTGGCCAGCAGGGCGGCGTCGACGTCGTGTCCCATGGCGTCGGTGACCGACAGGTGCACCGTGTCGCGGTCGAGCGAGTAGTCGAAGGTGTCCCCGCCGATGCTGGCGGCCGGTTCCAGGGCGCCGGCCACCGTGAACTGCGCGGCCTCGCACGACAGCGCGGGGGGCAGCAACTGGTACTGGATCTCGGCGGCCAGGCTCACCCCGGAGCTGCGCTGCCTGCGCTGGTACAGGTCGGTGAAGCGGCCGTCGGTGACGACGATGTAGGCCAGGGCGTGCGCGGCGGCCCCGATCTGCTCCATCACGGCGTCGTCCGGGTCGCCGGGCAGGGTCAGCTCCAGCAGGCCGAGGGAGTCCCCGCGGTTGGTGACCGGAACGATGAGGCGGTATCTGCCCGAGGCGGTGTTCCGTTCCCAGTGCGGACGCTGGGTGCGGATCACCCGGGCGTGGGTGCTGCCGGCCAGCGTGATGCGCTCGGCGTCCTCCCAGGCGCCGCCGTCCTCCTCCGGCACCACCCGGACCATCATCTTCCCCAGCAGGTCGGTGACCAGGAAGGAGACCGAGGCGGCGCCGAAGCGCCGCCTCAGCTCTTTCATGAGCACGTCGACCGACTCGGTCGGCGGGGCGGTCTCCGCCGCCGCCAGCAACCGCGTCAGCTCGTCGTCACCGGTCACCGTCAGCTCTTCTCGTCCGGGCTCCTGGTGCCGGAGGATCGCACCCTCGTTCGCACCTGTCGACTATATCGCTACAAACATCGTATTTCTCTGCAAGTGCCAACAAGCGTACGGGAGCGGCGGAGTCCGGCGCGGCAGCGGTGCGCGGCGGGCGGTCAGCGCAGCAGGTGGAGGGGGACGGCGCGGGCCATCGCCTCGGCCCCGGCGTCGCTGGGGTGCAGGTGGTCGCCGCTGTCGTAGCGGGGCAGCAGCCGCTGCGGGTCGGCCGGGTCGCGCAGGGCCGCGTCGAAGTCGACGACCCCGTCGTACTCGCCGCTGGTGCGGATCCAGCGGTTGACGGCCTGGCGCGCGGCCTCGTTCTCGGGGCTGTGGAAGCCGAAGGTGTCGCCCTTGAACGGCAGGATCGTGCCGCCGTGGACCGTCAGCCCGCGCTCGTGGGCGCGGGCGATGAGCTGGCGGTGGGCCGCGATGATGTCCTCCGCGGAGACCTTCTCGGACGCGGGGGCGGTGGTGCCCGGGTGCCCGAGGTCGTTCACGCCGAGCAGGACGACGACGTGTTCGGCGCCCGGCTGGGCGGCCACGTCGCGGTCGAAGCGGCGCAGCGCGCTCTGGCCGAAGTACGCCGCGTACCCCTCGGCGCCGGAGCCGGCCGGCGGATTGGGGTCGTGCAGCAGGCGGTTGCCGCTGACGCCCTGGTTGAGCACGCCGAGGGGGTGCGGGCCGGGGGCGGAGCGCAGGCGCCGGGCGAGGAGGTCGGGCCAGCGGTGGTTGGCGTTCACGTCGGTGTCGGAGCCGTCGGTGATGGAGTCGCCGAGGGCGACGACGGCCGAGGCCCGCTCGGAGCGGGGAGTCCGCACGCTCACGCCGGTCAGGAAGTACCAGCGGTCGGTGGTGGCGGTCGGTTCGACGTCCGTCCGCGCGGTGACGTTGCCGGCGGCGACGTGGTTGTGCTGGAAGGCGAACGCGTGGACCGTCGAGCCCGGGGTGCGCTCGGGCAGGTGGACGCTGACGACGAGGTCGGAGCCCGCGGGCACCCTGAGGGGGACCGGGTCGCTGACCGCGGGCGCGCCGGCGGGGACGGTGACGGAGGTGCGGCCGCCGAAGGTGAGGGGGCGGTCGGTGCGGGGGTCGATGCGGGTGCCGGACCCGCCGCCGGCGCGGCGGGCGATCCGGGCCTCGCCGATGACCAGGGGCCGGTCGCCGAACTCGTTCGACAGCCGGACGCGCACCTCGCTCCCGCCGACGCTGGTGTGGACGACCTGGCGGAGGGTCTGGTCCTCGAAGACGGTGGTGTCCGAGGCGGGGACGGCCGTGGGCGTGGTGGACCAGGTGCCGACCCAGGTCCGGCCGCGGGTGTGCTCCGGCGCGGCGGGGGCGGCGGACGGGGTGGGCACGGCGGGCGCGGACTGGGCCGTCAGCAGGAGCAGGGCCCCGGTGAGCAGGGCCGTGAACCGGCCCCGGGCGCGTCCGGCGCGGCGCCGGGCGGGGGTGCGTGCGGTGTGCGGTCTCACATGGGTCTCCTGGGCGTCGTGGACGGTGCGGCGGGACGGCGGGCTCGCGGGCCGGACGGGCGGGCGAGGCGGTACGGGCCACGCGCACGGCTGGAAACCCCCGGGGATCCTCCGGTGGAGCGGGGAGACCATAGGGAGGCCCCCACCCGGCGTCAAGCACGGCTGAACAGGCCGCCCGGCAGGGGTGTTTCCGCTGCTCACAGAAGTGTTCGGCCGCCCTTGGGGGCCGGTCGCCGCCGGGCGGGCACCCGGAGACCGCGCGGCTGTCGGCCCGGGACGGCCGTTCTCCCGACACCCGTCTGATGACCTGGGAGGAAGCCCGTGACACCGTCTCCCCACGACGCCATGCCGCACCGCACCAGCCCGTACACCGACGCCCGGAGGACGGACATGCGCCATCGGTTCGATCCCGAGCTGGCCGCGGCGCTCGCGCTGATGCCCGAGGTCGACATCTCCGACGTCGACGAGGCCCGGGCCGCGCAGGCGGAGCAGCTCGCCGCGGCGGTCGCGGCGGTGGACACCACGGGCGTGGACGTCGCGGAGGTCCGCGCGCCCGGCCCGGACGGCGCGCCCGAGGTGCCGCTGCGGATCTACCGGCCGCAGGGGGCCGCCGGCCCGCTGCCCGCCGTCTACGGCATCCACGGCGGCGGGTTCGTGCTGGGCTCGCCGGACGTGGACCACGCCTGGAACCTGATGCTGTGCCGGGAGCTGGGGGCGCTGGTGGTCTCGGTCGACTACCGGCTGGCGCCCGAACACCCCTTCCCCGCGCCCCTGGAGGACTGCTACGCCGGGCTGTGCTGGCTGGCGAAGAACACCACCGAACTGGGCGTCCGGCCCGACCGCGTCGCCCTGTGGGGCGACAGCGCCGGAGGCGGTCTGGCCGCCGGGCTGGCCCTGCTCGCCCGCGACCGCGGCGGGCCGGCGGTCTGCTTCCAGCACCTGTGCAGCCCGGCGCTCGACGACCGGCTCCAGACCCCCAGCGCGCGGCTGTTCACCGACACGCCCGTGTGGAACCGGCGCAACGCCCGGCTGAGCTGGGAGGCGTACCTGGGGTACGGGGTGCCGGGCACGGCCGGGGTTTCGCCGTACGCCGCGCCCGCCCGCGCCGGGGTCATCGAACTGTCGGGGCTGCCGCCGGCGTACGTCTCGGTGATGGAGTTCGACCCGCTGCGGGACGAGGGCATCGACTACGCCCGCGCGCTGCTGGCCGCCGGCGTGCCGGTCGAACTGCACCTGATCCCCGGCACCTTCCACGGCGCGTGGGCGGTGGAGCACGCCGCCGTCATCCGGCGGGCGACGGCCGAGGCCGTCGCGGTGCTGCGCGGGGCGCTGGGGAGGTGAGGACGGTGAGCGCTCACCCGCCGCCGGCCAGCCGCAGGGCGTACAGCGCCAGGTGGGCGCGGAACCGGTCCTGCGGATCGCGCAGCCGCCAGCCCAGTTCCCTCTCGACGTGCGTCAGGCGGGCGGCCACCGAGCTGTGGTGGAGGTGGAGTTCCACGGCGGCCTGCCGCAGCGAGCCGGTGCGGCAGAACGCGGCCAGGGCGGCGATGCCCTGGGCGCCCCACTCGCTGCGCCCCAGCTCCCGCAGCCGCCGCACGTCGGCCTGGGCGCGCAGCCGCTCCAGGGGGATGTCCGCCAGCAGCGCGACGGGGCCGAGCTCGTCGTGGTCGGCCACCGCCTCCCGCGGGGTGCCGGGCACGGCGAACCGCAGGGCCGCGCGGGCCTGCGCCCAGGACGTCCGCGCCTCCAGCGGGTCGGCGGCGCCGCCGATCCCGACGCGTATCCCGGACGCCCCGGCTGTCCCAGGTGTCCCGGGTGTCCCGGGTGTCCCGGGTGCGGACGCGGGGGTGCGGGCCGCGGCCCGGTCGCGGGCGCGCTCGCGGATCGCCGCCCGCAGTTCCCCGGCCGGTGAGGGGGTGCCCGCCGCGGGGCCGTCCGGGCCCTGCACCAGCACCGCGCCCAGGGAGCCGACCCGCGCGATCCGTACGGCGCCCCGCAGGGCCCCGCGTCCGAGCAGCGCCACCGCCTCCACTCCGGGGTCCGCCGCGGTGCCGCCGGTCACCGCGACCACCCGCAGCGGCACCCCGGGGGCCAGGCCCAGCAGCCGCAGCGCGCGGGCGCGGTCCTCCACGGCCTCCCGCCCGGAGAGGACGAGTTCGACCAGCGCCGGGTCGGCGGCCCGGGGCGGCCGGGTCTGCCGGGGGCGGCCGGCCAGCACCCGCGCGGTGATGGCCATCCACTCCAGGACCAGTTCGTCGAACGGTCCCGGGGCCCCGGAGCGTTCCAGCCAGACCCGCCCGGCCGGTTCCAGGTCCACGCGGCCGGAGACGTGTCCGGGCGGGCCCGGCAGGGCGGCGCCGTCCGGGCCGAACCGCGCCGTGCGGCCGTCGGCCAGTTCCAGTCCCGCCGCGCACCCGGCCAGTGCGGCCGTGGAGCGCGCCAGGGTCACCGGGTCGGGGCCGCCGCCGAGCAGCGCCTCGAAGTGGGCGATCACGCGCACGGCGGTGGCCGCGTCCGCGTCCAGCTCCGACAGCCGCAGCAGCAGTCCCTTCACGTCCCGCAGTCTAGGAAGGACGGAAACATGTCCGACAGATCCGTGCAGCAGGCGGAGACGATTGTCCGGAGGCGATCGCTCCGGTCGGTCGGTCCGCGGCTGACAGCGCTCCTGGGAGGCGTCTTACCCCTGCTGGGGGCGCTCCTCCTCGCCCTGGCGGCGCCTCCCGCCTCGGCGGCCACCCTGACCGAGGTGACCAATTTCGGCACCAACCCGAGCAACCTGCGGATGCACCTGTACGTGCCCGACACCGTCCGGGCACGTCCGCCGGTGCTGGTGGCGGTGCACTACTGCACGGGCTCGGGCCCGGCGTTCCACTCCGGCACGGAGTTCGCCTCGCTGGCCGACCGGTACGGGTTCATCGTCGTCTACCCGTCCGCCACCCGCAGCGGCAACTGCTTCGACGTCTCCTCGCCGCAGGCGCTGCGGCGCGACGGCGGCAGCGACCCGGTGGGCATCCGGTCGATGGTGAACCACGTGCTGCAGCGTCACAACGCCGATCCCCAGCGGGTCTTCGTCACCGGTGCCTCGTCGGGCGCCATGATGACCAACGTCCTGCTGGGCAACTACCCGGACGTGTTCAAGGCGGGCGCGGCCTTCGCGGGCGTGCCGCACTCCTGCTTCGCCACCACCGACGGGTCCGGCTGGAACAGCGCCTGCGCCAACGGCACCGTCAACCGGACGCCGCAGCAGTGGGGCGACCTGGTCCGCGCCGCGTACCCCGGCTACAGCGGCCCCCGGCCCCGCATCCAGATCTGGCACGGCACCGAGGACGGCACCCTGCGCTACCCGAACTTCACCGAGCAGATCGAGCAGTGGACCAACGTGCACGGGGTGAGCCAGACCCCCGCCCGCACCGACCGGCCGCAGTCCAACTGGACCCGCACCCGCTACGGCGGCACCGGTGACCAGGCGCCGGTGGAGGCCATCAGCCTCCAGGGCGTCGGGCACTCCCTGCCCACCAGCGGCATGGCCGCCCGGGCCGTCACGTTCTTCGGCCTGGACGGCACCACCCCGGGCCCGGGTCCCGACCCGGAGCCGGAACCGACCCCGGGCGCCTGCCGGGTCGACTACGCGGTCAGCGCCTGGAACACCGGTCTGACCGCGACCGTCACCGTCACCAACACCGGCAGCGCGCCGCTGAGCAACTGGTCGCTGGCCTTCACCCTGCCCGCGGGCCAGACCATCACCTCCGGCTGGGGTGCCACCTACAGCCCGGCGAGCGGTGCCGTGACCGCCACGCCCGCCGCGTACAACGCCACCCTCGCCGCGGGCGCGGTCGTCCGGTTCGGCTTCCAGGCCGCCCACACCGGCGACACCGGCGAGCCCGCCTCCTTCACGCTGAACGGCACCGCCTGCACCACCGTCTGATCCGCACGCCGGAGGACACGGGACACCACGGGAAACGCACCGGTCCCGGCGGGGACGCCCCGCCGGGACCGGTGTCACGTGCCGTGGGAGGAGAGCCGGGTCAGCGGACGGCCGGCTGGTCGAAGGTGTAGCCCTGGGACTTCAGTTGGGGAATGGCCTGGTCCACGGCCGCGACGGTCTGGCTGCGGTCGCCGCCGCCGTCGTGCATCAGCACCACGGCCCCGGGCGTGACGCCCTGCATCAGGCGGCGGAGCAGTTCACTGGTGCCCGGGGGCTCCCAGTCGTTGATCGCCAGCCGCCAGCCCAGCGGCTGCATCCCCATCGACGCCGCCACCTGCGGGCTCTGGCCCCAGTTGCCGTACGGGGCGCGGAAGTAGGTGATCTGCGCGTTCGGCGCGGCCTGGCGGATCACGGCGTTGGTCTGCTCCAGGTTCTGGCGGATCTGCTGCTGCGACCAGCCGCCCATGTCCTGGTGGGACATGGAGTGGTTGCACAGCCGGTGGCCGTCCGCCACGATCGCGCGCACCAGGTGGGGGTACTGCCGGACGTGGTCGCCCCACAGACAGAAGGTCGCCTTGACGCCGTGCCTGCGCAGCACCTCCAGCAGGCGCGGGGTGTCGGTGGGGTTCGGGCCGTCGTCGAAGGTGAAGGAGACGGTCCGGCCGCCGCTCTGGGTGGAGGTGATGACGGTGCTGTCGACGGCCTGTGCCGGTGCCGTGGCGGTCAGGGTGCCCAGGCACAGCCCGGCGGAGAGCAGCAGGGGCGCCACCAGGCGGCGCAGCCGGCCCGGGCGCCGGGAGCGCGAGCGGCTCCGGACGGTCCTGTGGGGGGTGCTCGTTGTCATGGCCAACTCCGGTTCCTTCCTGGTACGCGGCCGGGTCCGGGCGCTCCTCGCCGGGGGCGCGCCGGCCCGGTCCGCGGGTGTGGGGGTGTGGGGGTGTGGAGGGACGGAAGTTTTCGGAACCCTTCCGGTAGGGCGAAGAGACCATAGGAAGGCCCCAACGCGGCGTCAAGCACCGGCCGTTGCCCGTCCCGCGGTGCGTTTGCGCTGGTCGGCGGGGTATCCGGCCGTCTCCCCCGCTCCCGGGCGGTGCGGAGAAACGGCCGGTTGTCGGGCCGGGACGGCCGTCCTCCCGCCGGTCGTCTGACGCCGGGGCCTCGGCTCCGGGCCCACCGGGACGCCCCGGCCGCCCGGGTCCGGGGGCCCTCCCGACGCCCACGGCACCGCTACGGTGGCCGCATGGAGATCTGGATCAACCCCGCCTGCTCGAAGTGCCGCAGCGCGGTGAAGCTGCTGGACGCCGAGGGCGCCGAGTACACCGTCCGCCGCTACCTGGAGGACCCGCCCGGCGAGGAGGAGCTGCGGGAGGTGCTGGAGCGGCTCGGGCTGGAGCCGTGGGACATCACACGGACGCAGGAGGCCGAGGCCAAGGAGCTGGGGATGAAGGAGTGGCCCCGGGAGCCCGGCGCCCGGGACCGGTGGATCGCGGCGCTGGCGCGGCACCCGCGCCTGATCCAACGTCCGATCATCACCGCCGACGACGGTACGGCGGTCGTGGCGCGCACCGACGAGGCCGTTCGCGACGCGCTGTCCCGCTAGCGTCCCGCCGCATCCGTTCCGTCACATCGCCGCCGGGCGGAGCCCCCTGACGGCGCGCCGCCCGGCGGGCGCGGTGGGGCCGGACGGCCGTGGCGGGTGAACGGCCCACCGGACAACGGCACTTGATGTGGCTGCATGCTGCACATATCACTCCGGCGAGGCTGTCTCATCCGTTGAAAGGTCAATATTCTGGACGCATCCGCTCGTCACCTCATCGAGGGAGCTCCGTCTTGACCACCGCGCAGCAGATGCCCGACATACTCTCGGCCGAGTTCGCCGCCGATCCCTACTCCGCCTACCGCGTGATGCGCGAGGAGGCGCCGCTGATCTGGCACGAGGCCACCAAGAGCTACATCGTCTCCCGGTACGAGGACGTCGAGCGGGCCTTCAAGGACGGGGCGTCGTTCAGCACCGACAACTACACCTGGCAGATCGAGCCCGTCCACGGCAGAACGATCCTGCAGATGAGCGGACGCGAGCACGCGGTGCGCCGGGCGCTGGTGGCCCCCGCCTTCCGCGGCAGCGACCTGCGGGAGAAGTTCCTCCCGGTCATCGAGCGCAACGCGCGCGAACTCATCGACGCCTTCCGCACCACCGGCACGGCGGACCTGGTCGACGCCTTCGCCACCCGCTTCCCGGTCAACGTCATCGCCGACATGCTGGGGCTGGACAAGGCCGACCACGACAAGTTCCACCGCTGGTACACCTCGGTGATCGCCTTCCTCGGCAACCTCTCCGGCGACCCGGAGGTGACGGCCGCCGGCCACCGGACCAGGGAGGAGTTCGCCGAGTACATGATCCCGATCATCCGGCGGCGGCGTGAGAACCCGGGCGACGACCTGCTGTCCACGCTCTGCGCCGCCGAGGTCGACGGCGTGCGGATGAGCGACGAGGACATCAAGGCGTTCTGCAGCCTGCTGCTGGCCGCCGGCGGGGAGACCACCGACAAGGCGATCGCCGCCCTCTTCGCCAACCTGCTGACCCACCCCGACCAGCTCGCCGCCGTACGGGCCGACCGGAGCCTGATCGACCGGGCGTTCGCCGAGACCCTGCGCTACACCCCGCCCGTCCACATGATCATGCGGCAGACGACGACCGAGGTGGCCCTCAGCGGCGGCACCATACCCGCCGGGGCGACCGTCACCTGCCTGATCGGCGCCGCGAACCGCGACCCGGAGCGCTACCGGAACCCGGACGCCTTCGACATCTTCCGCGACGACCTGACGACGACGACCGCGTTCTCCGCGGCGGCCGACCACCTGGCCTTCGCGCTGGGCCGGCACTTCTGCGTCGGGGCGCTGCTGGCCAGGGCCGAGGTGGAGATCGGCGTCAACCAGTTGCTGGACGCCATGCCGGACGTGCGGCTGGCGGACGGCGCCGAGATCGTGGAGCAGGGCGTGTTCACCCGGGGGCCGAAGGCGGTGCCGGTGACGTTCACCCCCGCCGGCTGACCGGGCTCCGGCCGGCCCGGCCACCGGCTACCGCGTCTGCCGGGTCGTCACTGCATCACCGGGGTGAAGGAGACGGGGAGGGCGGTCAGGCCCCGCATCCAGATGGAGGGGCGCCAGGTGAGCTCCTCGGGCTCCACCGCCAGGACGATGTCCGGGAGCCGCTCCAGCAGGTTCTCCACCGCGGCGCGCGCGATGACGTCGGCCAGGTGGGGCGCGGGGTAGGGACAGCGGTGCTCACCGTTGCTGAAGCTCAGGTGCGCCGAGTTGCCCTCGGCCCCGACGTACCCGTCGGGCCAGAGCTGCGGGTCGGTGTTGGCCGCGGCCAGCCCCAGCACCAGACAGTCGCCGGCCTTGATCTGACGGCCGCCGAGCTGGGTGTCGCGCACCGCCCAGCGCCCGATGAAGTTCTGCGTGGGGGTGTCGAGCCACAGCACCTCGTTGAGCGCCTGGCCGACGCTGACCCGGCCGCCGGAGACGTTCAGGGCGAAGCGGTCGTCGGTCAGCAGCAGCCGCAGCGTGTTGCCGATCCAGTTGCCGGTCGGCTGCTGGGCGGCGGCGATGACGGAGATCAGGTCCTGCACGACCTCCTCGTCGGACAGTCCCGCCGGGTGGGTGAGCATCCGGGAGGTGACGTCCGGGCCGGGGGTCGCGCGCTTGTCCTTGACCAGTTGCTGGATGCGCTCCTGGACGCGGACGTAGGCGGCCACCGGATCGTCGCCCTCCGAGGCGTCCAGGGACATCCGCAGGTCCTCCACCAGGTCGTCGGTGTCGGTGCCCTCGGCCGGCATGCCGCACATCTCGACCGCCGCGCGCATCGGCAGGGCGTGGGCGTAGGCGGACATCAGCTCGGCCTCGCCGCTGCCGGCGAACCGGTCGATCAACTGGTCGGCGATCCGGCGGCAGCGGTGGGCCAGCTCGAACTGGTCGACCCCCTCCAGGGCCTCGCTGATGACGCCCGCCCTGCGCTGGTGCTCGGCCCCCTCGGTGAACAGCACGGACGGCTGGTAGCCGACGAACGGCAGCAGCGGCCAGTCGTCGGGGATGTTGGGCCACTGGTTCCAGCGCCGCGAGTCGCGCGCGAACAGCTCGTCGTGGCTGGTGACGTAGGAGACCTCGGCGTAGCCCAGCACCAGCCAGGCGGGTATGCCCCCTTCCAGCAGCACGGGGGCGACCGCGCCGTGCTCGCGGCGCAGCGCCCGGTACAGCTCGGACGGGGTCTGCTGGTACTCCAGGCCGCTGAGCGGTACGGCGTCGGCGTGCGCCGGGCAGCCGGGCGGGGGCTGAACCGCGCCGGGGGTGTTGTCGGGGGCGGAAGGGTCGGTCATGGGGTCGTCTCCCGGGCCAGCGCCAGTTGGTAGAGATGGTCGACGAGAGTGATCAGCACCTTCTTGCCCGACGAGCGGACCCGGGCGTCACAGTCGATCAGCGGTACGTCCTCGGGCAGGTTCAGCGCCTGGCGGATCTCCTCCAGGGAGTAGTACTTCTCCTCGTCGTCGAACCGGTTCACGGCCACCACGAACGGCGTCCGGTGGTGCTCCAGCCGGTCGATCGCGTACCAGGAGTCGGCCATCCGCCGGGTGTCCACCAGCACCACCGCGCCGAGCGTCCCGGAGAACAGCCGGTCCCACAGGAACCAGAAGCGCTCCTGGCCCGGGGCCCCGAACAGGTACAGCACCGTGCGTTCGTTCAGGCTGATCCGGCCGAAGTCGAACGCCACCGTGGTGGTGGTCTTGGCCGTCAGCCCCGCGGTGTCGTCCACGCCCGCCCCGGCCTGGGTCATGACCTCCTCGGTGTTCAGCGGCCGGATCTCGCTGACGGATCTGACCAGCGTCGTCTTGCCGACGCCGAAGCCCCCGACGATGACGATCTTCAGGCCGTTCCGTGCCGCGGCGGCGAGCGGCAGGCGGGCGGGGGCCTCAGAGGTTCTGGAGTCCAAGGAGCACCTCCTTCAACAGGGCGGAGTCGGGCGCGTCGTTGCGCGCCGCAGCCCCGCGGGGGTGCCGTGCGGTGACACGGCCGGTGGCGAGCAGATCGCTGAGCAGGATCTTCACCACGGTGATGGGCAGTTGGAGTTCCGCGGCGATCTCGACCACCGCGGTGGGGGTGCGGCACAGGTCGAGGATCCGTACGTGCTCGGACTGCATGCCCTCCAGCGGCCGGGACTCGCTGACGATGAGCGTGACCAGGTCCAGGGAGACGCCCTCGGCGCGACTGCGCCCACCGGTGACGGTGTACAGCCGGTGGGGCTCCCCGGTGTCGACGGGCTTGCGGCTCATGACCGGACGTCGTCCTGGGCCTGCGTCCGCGGCTCCGCCCGCAGGTGGTCGCCGATCTGCTCGATCATCTCGTCCATGTGGTGGCCCACCACGCCCGGGTCCGCGCTGTCGTCGGCCACGACGGCCAGGTGCGCGCCGTCACCCGCGTCGACGATGAACAGCAGGCCGCCGTGGAAATCCGTCATCGAGTGCCGGACGCCCCCGGTCCCGTCGCCGAACTCCACCGAGGCCCCGTGGGCGAGGGCCTGCATTCCGGAGGCTATGGCCGCGAGCTGGTCCGCCCGGTCCAGTGTCAGGTTGCTGCTCCAGCACAGCTTCAGCCCGTCGCGGGAGAGCACCAGGGCGTGCCGCGTCCCGGGGGTGCGGTCCAGCAGGTTCTCCAGGAGCCAGTTCAAACTCTTGTCAGTGGTCTGCATGGCGGTGTCGGGCGGGTTCGGAACCGGTAACCGGTGACCAGCCCGTGTCTCCAATCTCACGGTCTTCACAGCGGGATGGGCGTCCGACTCGTCGAGTGCCCCTACGGCACCGTGTCTCGCCTACGAAGAGGGGTTCTCGGGACGCCGGGAACGGTGGAAGGCCCCGAAGCGGGCGCCGGTGTCGCGGACGGGGCGCTTCCCCTCCGCGGTGTCCGCGGCCCGCTCCCGGCCGCGGTCGGCCTGGGCCAGGGTGCGGCCCCGGGGCCGTACGGGAAGCCCGTGGGGGGTCCTTCCGGCGGCCCGGGTCCCGGCCTCGCTCTCCGCCTCGGCCTCGGTCCTCTCGGTCTCGGTCTTCTCGGTCTCGGTCCTCCCGGCCCCGGCACCGGTCTCGGTCCGGGTCCGGGCCTCCGGCAGGGCGCGCTCGGCGGCCGGGGCGGGCAGCTTCTTCCGCGCGGGGGATTCGGGGGCGGCGGCCCGGGCGTGGGGCTCGGCGCGCTGCTGGGCCAGCAGGTGCGGCGGCAGCAGCACCACCACGCCGGTGCCGCCGCGGGAGGACGGCCGGTAGCTGACGGAGATGCCGTACTTGACGGCCAGCCGCCCCACGACGGCCAGGCCGAGCCGGGTGCCCTGGAGGTCGGCGAGGTCGGTCAGCTCACCGGCGACGGCCTTCTCCGCGCGGCGCATCGCGGCGTCGGCCATCCGCACCCCGCTGTCCTCGATGGTCACCACGATGCCCGCGGTGCGCTCCTCGACGTAGACGTTGACGTCGTCGGTGGGCGGCGAGAAGTTCGCGGCGTTGTCGATGAGTTCGGCGAGCAGGTGGATCACGCCCTCGGCGGCGAAGCCGGCGATCGCGGCGGTGCTGGCGCAGTGCGGCCGCACCCGCCGGTAGGCGGCGATCCGCCCCATGGCGCCGCGCAGGATGTTCTCCATGACGATCGGCTTGTTCCACGACCGGCTGGCCCGTCCGCCCATCAGCAGGGCCACCCGGTCGGCGAGCAGGCCGAGCTGCGAGGTGCTGTGGTCGAGCCTGAGCAGGTCTCCGAGCAGCTCCTCGCCGTGGCGCTCCTGCATCTCGCGGAGGTCCGCCAGCATGCTCACGGCCGCCGCCTGCACACGGCTGAGGGCCTTGGCGCTGGCGGCCTGCGCGGCGGCGGAGCGCCGCTCGCTGGTCGCGTACTGCCGCACCACGTAGTCCAGCAGTCCGGCCAGGCGCTCCTCCTGCGGGCGCGGCAGCGCCGCCAGGACCGTGTCGGCCGAGGCGCCGTCGTGGAGCCGCCCGAAGGCGGCGGGGAGGACGGCCGTGGTCAGCCGCTCCGCCTCGTCCGCCAGGTGTGCGGCCCGGCGCTCCGCCGCCTCGCGCTCCGCCTCGGCGACCCGCCGCTGCCGGACGCAGGAGGCCAGCTCGCGCGCGAAGGCGTCGAGCACCCGCGCGAGGTGGGCGTCGTCCGGCATCGGCGTTCCGGTCAGCGCCTGTTCGGCGCTCGCCCCGCCGCGCAGGCGCTCGGCGACCGCGGGCAGGGTGACGTTGACGAGCTGGGCGGTGTGCGCCGCCTGCCGGCCCGCCTGGTGGCGCAGGGCGTCGGCCCGCTCGGCGGCCTCAGCGGAGGCGGCGCGCGCCCGCCGGGCCGACAGCGTGGCGACGACGACCGCCACCAGGGCGATCAGTCCTCCGGCGACGGCCGTCCACAGCACCCAGGGCCGTGCGGCGGCCGGGGCGGCTGCGGTGACGGTCCCGCCCGCCGTGCCGAGCACGGCCAGACAGGCGGCGGTTACGGCCAGGAGCGGACGCCCCCCGGTCGCTCGGCGCTGGCTGGGGGCGACAGGCTCTGACATCGCGCGATCCCTCTGACGGTGTGGGGTGAGTGATGTGAAGCGAACGGCACACGACGGCCGGAGATCCTTCGATCGGCGGAAGGTTGCCCTCTCGTGCGATTGACGCGGTCATATTAACCGTCCGTCATCTGGCGCGTGCCCCAACGTCCTTGGGAAGGCCCTCCCCCGTCGTCGCGGCCCCGCTCCCGGAGCGGGGCGGCACGGAGGAGGGGGCGTGGCCGCCGGTGCTCCGGCGGCCACGCCCCCTCCTCCCCGGGCCCGGCCGGGCGTCAGCCGCGCCGCCAGGGCCGCAGCAGGTCCCACCAGCGGCCGTGCGTCCGCCCGTGGGCCGGTGCCGTCGCCACCCGGGCCGCCGTCCCCGCGTCCGCCTGCGCGCCTCCGCCGCCGCGCGGACGCGGAGCGGCCGGGGACGGCGGGGACGGCCGCGGCGACGGAGACGACGGGGACGCACCCGGCGGCCCGGCAGCGGCCCGGCGCGAGAACGGGTTCCGGGCGTGGCGGGGGGTGAACCGCACCGGCAGGGCGTCGAGGTGGCGGGACCAGGACACGGAGGTCCAGCTCAACTCCTCCTCGGGGATGGCCAGTTGGAGGTCCGGCAGCCTGCTGAGCAGGGTGTCGATGCCGGAGCCGGTGATGGCCCGCCCGATGTCCTGCCCCGGGCACTCGTGCGGCCCGCTGTTGAACGCCAGGTGCGAGCGGTTGCCGTGCATGTCCTCGCCGGCCGTGCGCCCGATGGCCGGGTCGACGTTCCCGGCCGCCAGGCCGAGCAGCAGCAGGTCCCCCTTGCGGACCTCGCGCCCGGCGATCTCCGTGTCGTACGTCGGGAACCTCCCGGGGAGCACCGTCAGCGGCGGCTCGTCCCACAGGATCTGCTCGACGGCGGCCGGGAGCGTCATCTGGCCGCCGTTGAGGGTGCCGCGGAACCGCGGGTCGGTGAGGACCATCCGCAACGTGTTCACCATCAGGTTGGTGGTGGTCTCGTTGGCCAGGACGAGGACGAGCCGCAGGTGGTGGAGGACCTCCTCGTCGGTGAGGCGGGCCTCGTGCTCGACCAGCCAGGAGGCCAGGTCGGGGCCGGGCGAGCGGTGTTTCTCCGCCACCAGCCGCTCCAGGATGTCGTGGATGCGGCGGTCGGCGACCAGGGCCTTCTCGGTGCCCTTGACGAGCTGCCGGCTGGCCTCGACCAGCCGGGCCCCCTCGGCGTCGGGCAGCCCGAAGAGGTCGGTCAGCACCAGCATGGGGAGCAACTGGGCGAACTGGCCCAGGAGTTCGGCCCGTCCGGCCCCGGCGAAGTCGTCGACGAGCTGGTGCGCGCGCCGGTGGACGTGGCGGCGGATGGCGCGGCGGTCGAAGCGTTCCAGGCTGTCCTTGACCGCGCCGCGCAGCCGCTTGTGCTCCCGGCCGTCCTGGGAGATGCAGTCGGGGCGCCAGGCCAGCACCGGCAGCAGCGGGGAGTCCTCGGGAATCCTCTTCTCCTGCCAGTCGCGCCAGTGCCGGGCGTCGCGGGTGAAGCGGCGCGGGTTGCGGGCGATCTGGAGGATCTCGTCGTAGCCCAGGACGAGCCAGGCGGGGACGTCGCCCTCCAGCAGGACGGGCGCGACGGGGCCGTGTTCGGCCCGCAGCCGCTCGTACAGCCCCATGGGGTCGGCGGAGGCGACGGGCCCGTACAGCCGGGTCGCGCCGCCCGGTCCCTTGGCCCGGTCGGGGACGTGGGCGGGGCAGCCGGGCGGGGGTGTCGCGCCGGCGGGGAACCCGGCGCGCGAGAGGTCGGGGTCGGGGAGCGGCGTGGTCACAGGGCCTCCGAGGTCGCGGTGGCGGAGTCGTAGAGGTGGTGCATCAGCGTCAGCAGGACGTCGCGGCTGGAGTCGAGCCTGCGGGCGTCGCAGTTGACCAGGGGGACGTGGCCGGGCAGGTCGAGTGCCGAGCGCAGGTCCGAGACGGGATACACGGGGGCGCCGGGGAAGTTGTTGATGGCGACGACGAAGGGGATGCCGCCCTGCTCCAGCCGGTCCATGGCGGGGAAGCTGTCCTCCAGGCGGCGGGTGTCCACCAGCACCACGGCGCCCAGCGCGCCCGCGATCACGCCGTTCCACAGGAACCAGAAGCGCTGCTGGCCGGGGGTGCCGAACAGGTAGAGGACGAGCTGGTCGTTGAGCGTGATCCGGCCGAAGTCCATGGCCACGGTCGTCTCGGTCTTGCGCTCCACGCCGGAGAGGTCGTCCACGCCGACGCCGGCCTGGGTCATCGTCTCCTCGGTGGTCAGGGGACGGATCTCGCTGACCGAGCCCACCATGGTCGTCTTGCCGACGCCGAACCCCCCGACGACCACCACCTTGACCGACCTCTCGGTCGAGGTGGGCAGCAGGTCCTCGCGCCGCGGTCCCAGGGGCAGTTCAGAGTCGTTGTAGTCCATCGATCAACGCTTTCAGGATCTCGATGTCGGGGTCCGCGGCGGCCGTGTCCGCCGTGCGGGTCTGCCGCGCCTCCACGGAGGACTCGGCGATCAGGTCCGCGAGCAGCACGTGGACGGCGCTGAACGGCAGGTCCAGGTACGCCGAGATCTCGGCCACGGAGAGCGGGTTGGCGCACATGCGCAGGATGGAGACGTGTTCGGGGCGCATGCCGGGCTTCGGTTCGGAGCGGGCCACGATCAGCGTGACCAGGTCCAGCACCACCGCCTCCCCGGCCTCGGTGCGCCCGCCGGTGACGATGTACAGGGGAACGGGGGTGCCCTCCTCCCAGTCCCCTCCCCTGTTCCGGTCGCCCCTGCTCACCGCGCCTGCTCGGGCGCGCGGGGCGGACTGGCGAGGTGGTCGCCGATCCGGATCACCAGGTCCCTCATGCGCTGGCTCATCAGGCCGGCGTCCACGCCCTCGTCGGCGGTCACCGCCAGGTAGGAGTTGGCGGCGGCGGCCATGAGGTAGAAGAAGCCGCCGTCCACCTCCAGGACGACCATGCGCACGTCGCCCCCGCCGTGCGGGAACTCCGCGGCCACCGACTGCGCCAGGCTCTTGAGCCCGGAGGACGCGGCGGCCAGCCGGTCGGCGGTGTCCTTGTCGGTGCCGAACTGGGCCATGCACAGCCCGTCCGCGGACAGCAGCACGATGTGCCGGGTGTAGGGGACGGTGACGGCCAGGTCCTTGAGCAACCAGTCCATGTTCTTGAGGCGCTGCTGCGTCACGTGCTACTCACCTGATTCCACTACTGGTTCCGCGACTCGTTGCCGGTCGCCGGGGATGTCCGGGGGGCCGGGGGCGCGGCGCCGTCGCCGGTGCTCCCGCTGCCGTCCCCGCCGTCGTTCTCACCGTGGTTCTCGCCGCCGGGCCTGCCGAAGAAGTCACCCATCCACAGCCCCATGTCGGGGTGGATCTCCAGGGGCTGCCGCCCGGTCGCCCTCCGCCCGGTCCCGGCCGGGGCGCCGGTCCGGGCGCCGGTCCGGCCCGTCATCTCGGGCATGCGCCGGCGGCGGCGCTGCGGCAGTCCGTTGGCGTTGCGCTCGACCACGACCGCCTCCTCCAGCTCGGCGGCGGGGCCGGCCGGCTCCGGCCGGCGGGTCACCATGCCGGGGGGACGGCCGCCCACCCTGGGGTATCCGTCCATGGGCAGTGCGGTGAGCAGGTCGTGCGGGACGAAGACGACCGCGCGCACCCCGTCGCAGGTGGAGGGCCGCAGGGAGATCCGCAGGCCGAGCCGGTTGGCCATGATGCCCGCCACGCGCAGGCCCATCCGGGCCGTCTCGCCGAGGTCCTCCAGGTCCAGGCCGTCGAGGGCCTGGGTCAGCAGGAACTCGGCGTGCTCGCGGGTCTCCTCGGTGAGCCCCACGCCCTTGTCCTCGATGGAGACCTCGATGCCCGAGGCCACCTCCTCGGTGTTGACGACCACCTTGGTGCTCGGCGGCGAGTAGCGGGTGGCGTTGTCCATCAGTTCGCTGAAGACCAGGCTCAGCGGCTCGACCGCCGGGCCGAGCACCGCGACCTCGGCGATGCGGTGCAGGTCGATGCGCAGGTACTCGGCGATGGGGGCGCTGCCCGCGCGCAGCACGTCGTACAGCGAGACCGGCTTCTGCCACTGGCGGGCCGGGCTGCCGCCGCCGAGGACGGCCAGGCTGGTGGCCACGCGCCCGGCCACGTTGACGCCGTGCTCCAGGTGCATCAGGTCGCCGAGGATCTCCGGGCCGGGGTGCTTGAACTGCATCCTGCGCAGGTCGGCCTGGAGGCGGTGGATCTCGGCCTGGATGCGGCAGGCGATGTTGACGATCGCGCGGCGGGCGGAGTCGCGCTGGTACTCGCGGTCCTGGACCGCCCGCACGACCAGGTTCGTCAGGGTGCGGTGGGCCTCGACCAGCCGCGGGTCGGAGTCGTCCGGGTGCAGTTGGGCGGGCACCACGTCGGCGGGTGCCCGGCCGCGCTGGACGGCCGTGACGATGGGGGGCATGACCTCGTGGCAGTAGCGTTCGAGGTCCGCCATCTGGCGCTCCGCGCGCCGTTCCAGGGCGGTGATCGCGCGCCCTCGGCGCACCACCTCGTACGCGGCCACGGCGACGGCGAGCGCCGCGGCGGCCCCGCACCAGGCGACCGCGGCGCGGGCCTGGTCGGTGACGGCGGAGACGGCTATGGCCGCACAGGCGGCGACCAGGACAGGGGGGATGAGCCACACGCCCCCGGAAGCGGGGCGTCGGCCTCCCGTCAGCGAGCCGGCAGGCTCCATGGGCATCCTCGGGGTTCGGGGTGGACGGTGGGTCTCGGGGGCGGGGACGGGTCGGGACGGTGGGACGGCAGGGTCGGGCGGGGTCGATCGGGTGCGGCGCGGGACGCGGTGCGGGCGACCTTGCGGGTGGCACGGACCCCTGGCATACGCCACCCCCGGAAGAGGGCAGGTGGATCCGTCGGGCCCCCCGGCCGCCCCGCCTGAAGGGCATGTCGACGCCAGGACGTCACACGCAGCGGCAACAAGCCGTAACGGCGACGACTCGCTGCGTGACAGGGAGCATAGGGGCTTGCGGCGAGCCGTCGCAGAAACTTGACAGACACGGCCCGAATATGCGGGTGCACGCAGGGCGCACGGCCGGGCGATACGGCCGGAGCCAGCGCGTTCGTGCCGCTTTGGGCGGTTGTACGCTCCGGAAATCTATGGCCAAAGCCGGACAGGTGTTCTGTCGCTTCCCCGGGTGGCCGCCCGCCCGGGAGGCGCCGCCGGGAAAGTGCTCCCGGAAAAGTCACGGAAGTTCCGTCACCGCGGGTCCGGATGGGGCAGGGTGCCGTCATCCTCTCCTAGGAGCGACAAGGGGGCGGGGGATGAGCAGCTTCGGCACGCACCGGGCCCGGGTGCACGATGCGGCACGGCCGCCGCGGTGGCGGCTGAGCGACCTGCGGTCGTGCCTGGTGCACTTCGCGCCGTACGGCTTCGGCGCCACGTTCCACCACCTGCGCGGAAGCGCCGGCATACCGCAGCGGCCGGAGGACGATCCCGACGCGCTGGTGCGGGCCGTGGAGGAACTGCACGAGGCCCGGCTGGTCTGGCTGGCCGCCGAGTCCGCGTACGCCAGGCGGCGGACGCGCGAGAAGCGCTCGGGACGGCGGCAGCCCGCGCCCGCCGACGCGTGGCGGGCGCGGTGGCGCGGCTGCAACGGCATCGCCTACTGCCCCGACCCCCGGCGCCACCCCACCGATCCGCTGCCGGTGGTGGTGCGCCGCCTGCTGCACGCCCCGCCGGTCCGCGGCCCCCGGGAGCACGGCGCCGACGGCCGTGCGGTGTGCTGGGTGTGCGCCGGGCCGACCACTACCAGGCTGTGGCACAACGGCTACTGGACGCACACCCTGTGCGCGGCGTGCGGGGTGAGCCTGCACCGGGAGTGACGGCCCGTCAGGTCCCGTCCGCCGCCGGGTCCGGCCGGGTCAGCGGCGGAGGCGGGCCTCCGCCGCCGCGAGGATCTCCGTCACCCGCAGCCCCAGCCGTACGTCGCACGGGTGCGGCTCACCGGTGCGGGCCGAGGCCAGGAGGGCGTCCACGGCGTGCCCGAAGGCTGTGGACGCATCCGTCCACCCGTCCGGCAGGGACACCGCGCCCGCGGTGCCGCGCAGCTCCACCGCGGTGGTGGCGGCGGCCGGGGACACCGCGAGGCTGAGCGCGCAGGTGCTGGCGGCGCCCGAGGCGTGGCGCAGCGCGAGCTGGACGGTGCCCCCGGCGGGCCCCGACACGGCGGCCACCGAACCGTCCAGGTCGGCCACGTCGCCGAGCACCCCCAGCAGCACCGACAGGGCGTGCGGGCCGACGTCCCACAGCCCGCCCTTCTCCCGCCGCCAGGGCGAGGCCGCGTACGGGCTCTCCCCGGCGCCCTCGCCGAAGATCCCCGCGAGCCAGTCCGCGCGGCCGACCTGCCAGCCGCCCACCGCCCGCTGCTCCTCGATCCACCGCGCCGTCTCGGGGCGGAAGCGCATGGTGAAGAAGACCACCGAGGCCACGCCCGCGCCCTCGGCCGCCTCGGCCACCTCGCGGGCCGCCGCCACGGTGGTGGCCACCGGCTTGTCCAGCAGCAGGTGGCGTCCCGCCTTCGCGGCCCGCACCGCCAGCGGCGCCTGTATGTCCGGCGGCAGCGCCACCGCCACCGCGTCGCAGTCGGCCAGCAGTGCGTCCACGTCGTCGTAGGGCCGGGTGCCGAGGCGTTCGGCGAGGCGGGCCGCCGCTTCCGGGCGGCGGCCCCACACGCCCGCCAGTTCGGCGCCGGGGTGGTCCCGCAGTGCGGGGCCGTGGGTGCGTTCCGCCCAGGGACCGGTGCCGAGCAGACCGAATCTCATGGCGCTGCGTCTCCTCTCGGATGCGTTCGGGTGTGCCGCGCGGGGCGGGGACCGCCACTATGCCGGACCTGCGCGGACGGCCGCGTTCCGCCCCGTCCCGGGCAGGACGGCGGGGCGGGCCGCGCTCCCGCCGTCCTGCCCGGGGGTGGTGCCGGCTACACCCCCGTTCCGGGTGCCCGTCCCCGTGACCCGGCCGCCGGGCGCCGCCCAGACTGGGGTTCCCGCCGGGCGAGTGCCCCGGACGGGCTGAGGACGGGGGTGCGCGGGTGAACGGGAAGAAGGTCTCGGACGGGCTGCTGGCCGCGGCGCGGGGGCTGCCGCTGGCGGTGATGTCCCTGGCGTGCGGGATCACGCTGTTCGTGCTGTCGGTGGTGTCGATCGCGCTCGTCCTGGTCGGCGTGGGCGTCCTGACCACCCCCGCCGTGCTGGGCGCGGTGCGCTGGTACGCCCGGTGGCGGCGCGCGGCGGCCGGCCCGGCGCCGTACCGCCCCTGGCCCCGCGACCTGCGCTCCGGCGTCACCGGGCAGGTCGAGCGCTGCGTGTTCCTGCTGAAGGACCCGGCGACCTGGCGCGACCTCCAGTGGCTCCTGGCCGACGCCACGGCGGGCTTCGTCCTCGCCCTGCTGCCCACCGCGCTGACGCTCCACGGCCCGTACGGCACGGTGGTGGCGGCGGGCGTCTGGCGGGCCATGCGGGGCGAGTGGTTCCTGTTCGTCCCCCTCACCTCGCAGGTCAACGCCTTCCTGGCGCTGGGCCTGGGCTGGTGCCTGACCGCCCTCGGCCTGTGGGCGGGCCCGCACCTGCTGCGCACCGGCTCCCTCCTGACCCGCGCCCTGCTGGCCCCGACGCGGGAGATGGCGCTGCGCCGCCGCGTGGACCGGCTGTACGAGACCCGGCACGACGCGGTGGACTCCTCCGCGGCCGAACTGCGCCGCATCGAGCGCGACCTCCACGACGGCGCCCAGGCGCGGCTGGTGGCGATGGGCATGAGCCTGGGCACCGTCGAGGCGCTGATCGACAAGGACCCCGAACAGGCCAGGGAGCTGCTGGCGCAGGCCCGGCAGAACTCCGCCGAGGCCCTGACCGAACTCCGCGACCTGGTGCGCGGCATCCACCCCCCGGTGCTCGCCGAGCGCGGCCTGGGGGACGCCCTGCGGGCCTTGGCCCTGCGGTCGCCGATCCCGGTGGAGGCGGAGGTGGACCTGCCGGGCCGCTTCGAGGCGCCGGTGGAGGCCGCGGCGTACTTCGCGGTCGGCGAGGTGCTCACCAACGCCGCCAAGCACTCGGGCGCCGAACGGATCTGGCTGGACGTCGACTACGACGCGGCCGGCGGCGCGCTGCGGATCGCCGTCACCGACAACGGGCGCGGCGGGGCCGACACCGCCGCGGGCACGGGGCTGGCCGGCGTCGAGCGCCGGCTCGGCACCTTCGACGGCATCCTGGCCGTCAGCAGCCCGCCGGGCGGTCCGACGCTGGTCACCATGGAGATCCCCGCCCTGCCCGACGAGCGCGCCGGGGACCCGGACCGGCGGGCGGGGACTCGCCCGTAAGGGGGCCGGCGGCGCGCCCCGCGCGGTGCATCGCGGAAAACCGGGTACCCGGGCCGCATGGCAGTGCGACACGTGTGGGTCAACAGGAAACCCGACAGGGTGTGGAGCGTGCTCGGCGACGCCGACCGCTACCAGGAGTGGGTGGTGGGCACCCGCTCCACCGTGGAGGCGGAGGGGAACTGGCCCGAGGTCGGCACGACCCTGCGGTACGAGGTGGGGGTGGGCCCGCTGGCCATGCAGGGCCACACGGTCGTCCGCATCTGCGAGCCGCCCGGACGGCTGGAGCTGGAGGCCTCGGCGGGCCGCCTGGGCAGCGCCCGCATCGCCATCTCCGTCAGCCCGTGGGGCGAGGGCTCGCTGATCACCATGGACGAGCACCCCCTGCGCGGCGCCGTGGCCACCCTGCACACCGCCCCCATGGACGTGGCGCTGCAACTGCGGCACCGGCTGATGCTGTCGCGGCTGCGGAACGTGGTGGAGTCCGGCCGCTCCCGGGCGGACAGGGAAGCGGGGAGCCGCGCATGACGTCCACCGGCAGCCGCACCGCGGGCCGCTCCCCCGAGCCGTCCGAGTCCCCCGAGGACCGCCCCGACCGGGCCCACCGCCGCCCGCCGGGCGTCACCGACGCCACCGTGGAGGCCGTCGGCAAGGTCTCCGAGGCCCTGGAGGCGACCGAGCGGGCCCGCGGCCACCTGTACTCCTTCCACCAGATGACCGGCCGGGCCGACCTGCTGCTGGGCGAGGCGGTGGACCTGCTGCGCGCCGCCGGGCACGAGGAGGAGGCGGACCTGCTGGAGACCGAGGTCCTGGGGCGCAACGTCATCCCCGGCCACTGGACGTTCCAGATCGTCGAGGGCTACGACGACCACTACTACCGGCCGTTCCTCGCCGCCGAGGAGCGGGTGCGCCGCCTGGTGGGCGGCCTGCGCCACCTGTACGAGGCGGAGATGAAGGAGGCCCGGCGCACCCGCGGCCACCCCGCCCACACCGCCCGCCCGGACACGCCCCGCCCCTGACACCCCCGTCCCGGGGACTTCCCGAGGAGGCTCAGCCGCTGATGACCGAGGCGCCCGACGCCGTCGTGGTGGGGGCCGGCCCCAACGGGCTGGTGGCCGCGAACCTGCTGGCGGACGCGGGCTGGCGGGTGCTGGTCCTGGAGGCCCAGCCCGAGCCCGGCGGCGCCGTCCGCAGCGACCGCGGCGTCCACCCCGACTACGTCAACGACCTGTTCAGCTCCTTCTACCCGCTGGCCGCGGCCTCCCCCACCATCCGCTCCCTGGAGCTGGAGCGCTGGGGCCTGACCTGGAGCCACTCCCCCGCCGTCCTCGCCAACCCGCTGCCCGACGGCCGCTGCGCCGTCCTGCACCGGGACCGGGAGGAGACCGCGCGGAGCCTGGAGTCCTTCGCGCCCGGGGACGGGGAGGCGTACCTGCGGCTGACCGGCCTGTGGGACCGGCTCGGCCCCGACCTGCTGAACGCGATGCTCACCCCCTTCCCGCCGGTGCGCCCCGCCCTGTCGCTGGCGGCGAAGCTGCGGGCGGCCGGGGGCCTGCGGCTGCTGCGGATGCTGATGCTGCCGGTGCGGCGCCTGGGCGAGGAGGAGTTCGCCGGACCGGGCGCACCGCTGCTGCTGGCGGGCTGCGCGCTGCACGCGGACATCTTCCCCGAGTCCACGGCCGGGACGGTCTACGGCTGGCTGCTGGCGATGCTGGGCCAGCAGGTCGGCTGGCCGGTCCCCGCCGGCGGCGCCGGCGCCCTCACCGAGGCCCTGGTCCGGCGCCTGGAGTCCCGGGGCGGGACCGTGCGCTGCAACGCCCGGGTGGCGCGGGTGGTCGTCATCGGCGGACGCGCCGCGGGCGTGCTGACCGACGACGGGGAGGCCGTACGGGCCCGCCGCGCGGTCCTGGCCGACGTCCCCGCCCCGGCGCTGTACGGCCGCCTGGTCCCCTGGCAGCACCTCCCGGCCCGGCTGCGGGACGACGTCCGCCGCTTCCAGTGGGACACCTCGACGTTCAAGGTGGACTGGGCGCTGTCCGGGCCCATCCCCTGGACCTCCCCCGAGGCCGCCGGCGCGGGCACCGTCCACCTGGCCGACAGCATGGACCACCTCACCCGCAACAGCGCCCAACTGGCCACCGGCGCCGTCCCGGACCGGCCGTTCGTGCTGGTGGGCCAGATGACCACCGCCGACCCGTCCCGCTCCCCGGCCGGCACCGAGTCGGCCTGGTCCTACACCCACCTCCCGCAGCGCGTCCGCGAGGACGCGGGCGGCGCGGGCCTCACGGGCACCTGGGGGCCGGGCGAGCGGGAGGCCATGGCCGACCGGGTGGAGGCCGAGGTCGAACGCCGGGCCCCCGGCTTCCGCGACCTCATCCTCGCCCGCCGCGTCCTGGCCCCGCCGGACCTCGAAGCACGCGACGAGAACCTGGTCGGCGGCGCCCTCAACGGCGGCACCGCCGCCGTCCACCAGCAGCTCTTCTTCCGCCCGGTCCCCGGCACCGGCCGCCCCGCCACCCCCGTCCGCGGCCTGTACCTGGCGTCCTCCTCCGCCCACCCGGGCGGCGGCGTCCACGGCGCCTGCGGCGCCAACGCCGCCCGCGCGGCCCTCGCCGCCGAACGCCCCCTCGCGCACTACGT
>NZ_DASQNP010000169.1:0-1664 GCF_035644915.1 Streptomyces sp. | reverse complement strand
CTCGCCGTCCGCCCCGCCCGGCGGCGGGGCGAAGTGCCGCACCCAGCCGGTCTCGGGGTCGGTGAGGGTGTAGCCGCCGTCCGGGGTCTTCTCCAGCGGCATCCGCGCCGCCCCGGCCGACGGCAGAGTCGGCACCCCTGGGGCGGGGTGCTGGTAGGCCAGCAGCCGCCCGTCCTCGGCGACGAACACCACGCCCTCGGCATCGATCTCCAGCCGCTGGTCGACGGTGGAGGCCCACGAGGGGCCGAACCAGCGGCCGGCGGTGTAGCCGGACTCCACATACCGCGTGAAGACCAGCGGCATGGCGCCGGGCAGGGTGATGTCCGTCTGCGGCAGGAACATCTTGCCGGTGGCCAGGTCCACCGGGTCGGTGCCCTTGCACGGCTTGTTCCGTGGCTCGGTGCTGTGCGCGTCCGGGCCGTCGCCGTCCAGGGCGCGGCGGGCCCGGTTGGCGTCCTTGGCCAGGTCCGCGGCCTCCCCCGCCAACCGGACGGCCTTGACCCCGGCCCCGGCGCCGCCGGTGGTGACGGCCAGGACCGCATCCGGCGCCAGCCGGCCGAGGCCTTCGGCCGGGTCCTTCAGGAACTGGTCGAGCATCTGCTTGCCCGCGCCCCACGGGTTGTTGGCGACCTGGACCAGCCCGGCGACGGTGCTGTTGAGGTTGGTCAGGTACTCGGCGGGGTGCGTGATGTTGTACGGGTCGGTGGGGTTGATGCTGCGGGCGAAGGAGACGATCCCGGTCGCGCCCTTGATGACACCGCCGTAGAAGTGCGAGGCGTCCAGGTGGACGCCGACCACGCCGTACTTGACCTGCTCGCCGTAGGAGGGCTTCTCCGGCGCCGCGTCCCGCGCCGCCCGGACCGCCGACCGCGCCTTCTCCGCCGCGGTGTTGCGCTGCTTGCGGGCCTCGGCCAGGATCTCCTCGGCCTCCTTGGCCTTGGCCGGGCCCGGATCGTGGAACTTCCCGGGCGGTTGCGGCTTGGTCCCCGGGTCCTGCCCGGCCTCCACCTTGGCGTTGTAGGCGTCGGCCGCCTTGTTGTACGCGTCGACCTTCTGGTTGTGCGCCGTCCGCGCCTCCTCCGAGGCCTTGACGGCGGCCTTGTACTTGGAGATCGCCTCCTTGGCCCGGCCCTGGGCCCACTCCACCGTGCCCGCGAAGTCCTCCAGCGCCCCGGCCGCCTTCTCACAGGCGTCGGCGGTCTTGAACCACCGCGGCGGCTCCTTGGCGATCTTCTCCCGGAACGCGTCGGCCGCCTCGCCCTTCAGCCCGCTGGCGTCCAGGCCCTTGATGCCGTTGCCGACGTTGTCGAAGGCCTTGGCGAAGTCCTTCAGATGGCTCGCGGTGGAGCGCAGTTTCTCCGCGCTGCCGTAGATCAGCTTCTTGGGGTCCTCGGTCTGGCCGAGCTGGAGTTCGTCCACGTCGGCGCCCAGGGCATTGGCCGCGGAACGGGACTTGTCCCGCACCCAGTCCGCGCCGCTCTCCCAGCCGACGTCCTCCAGCAGGTCGGCCCCGACGTCGCCCAGTTCCTCGATGCCCTCGCCGATCAGCTCGACGCCCTGCTCGACCTTGTCCTCGATGACGTCGGGTACGAAGTCCCCCAGGCCCATCAGTCCTCACCCCCGTCGCCCTGCTGCTGGGTGCGTGCGCGTTCCTCCGGCGAGGG
>NZ_DASQNP010000168.1:0-25717 GCF_035644915.1 Streptomyces sp. | reverse complement strand
GCTCCGGCGCCGTTGCCCAGCCAGAAGCCCAGGGTGGCCAGGGCCAGGGCGAGGACGACGGGCACGAAGACCGCGGAGACGCGGTCGGCCAGCCGCTGGGCGGCGGCCTTGCCGTTCTGCGCGTCCTCCACCAGCTTGGCCATCCGGGCGAGCTGGGTGTCGGCGCCGACGCGGGTGGCCTCCACCACCAGCCGGCCGGAGGTGTTGACGGTGGCGCCGGTGACCGCGTCGCCCACCGTGACGTCCACGGGCACCGACTCGCCGGTGAGCATCGAGGCGTCCACCGCGGAGGAGCCCTCGACCACGGTGCCGTCGGTGGCGATCTTCTCGCCGGGGCGGACGACGAACCGGTCCCCGACCGCCAGCCGGGAGACGGGGACGCGCTCCTCGCGGCCTGCCCGCAGGACGGCGACGTCCTTGGCGCCCAGCTCCAGCAGGGCCCTGAGCGCCGCACCGGCCCTGCGCCTGGAGCGGGCCTCCAGATGGCGGCCGAGCAGGAGGAAGGTGGTCACCCCGGCCGCGACCTCCAGGTAGAGGGCCGAGGAGGCGTCCGCGGGGGAGACGGTGAACTCGAAGCCGTGCCGCATCCCGGGCATCCCGGCCTCGCCGAGGAACAGCGCCCACAGCGACCAGCCGAAGGCGGCCAGCGTCCCGATCGAGACCAGGGTGTCCATGGTGGCCGCGCCGTGCCGGACGCCCCGCCAAGCGGCCCGGTGGAAGGGCAGGGCGCCCCAGACCACGACGGGCGCGGCGAGGGTCAGGCAGAGCCACTGCCAGGCGTCGAACTGCCACGCCGGGACCATCGACAGCAGTACGACCGGCACCGACAGCGCCAGCGAGACCAGGAAGCGCTGCCGCAGCGCGTCCGGCTCTCGGTCACCGCCGTCCGCGCCGCTCCCCGCGCCGCCCTCCGTGCCGCCCTCCGGCTCCTTGGGGGCGGGCGGTTCGGGGAGCCGGGCCGTGTAGCCGGCCTTCTCGACCGCGGCGATCAGGTCCTCCACGGTCACCCCGGCGCCGTGGGTGACGCGGGCCTTCTCCGTGGCGAGGTTGACCGTGGCGGTCACGCCGTCCATCCGGTTGAGCTTCTTCTCGACGCGGGCGGCGCAGGCGGCGCAGGTCATCCCGCCGATGGCGAGTTCGAGCTCGGCGGCGGGCGCCGGCGCCCCGGTGGTCGTGCTGCTCATGGCTGTCTTCCGGTGCGGGGAGCCGGGCCGTACCGCGGGTGCGGGCGGTGGCGGTACGGCCCGGCGGGGACAGGGGCCGGGCGGGGTCAGGCCCGGCCGACGAGCTCGTACCCCGCCTCGTCGACCGCGGCGCGCACGGCCTCGTCGTCCGGCTCGCCGGTGGAGGTGACGGTCACCAGGCCCGTCGCGGCGACGGCCTTCACGTCGGTGACGCCGTCGATCGCGGAGACCTCGGTGGTGACCGCGCCCTCGCAGTGGCCGCAGGTCATGCCGCTGACCTTGTAGGTGGTGGTGACGGTGCTCATGGCGTGTGCTCCCTCGAAGTCTTCGGAAACGCTCGGGCGGCGCGTCGGGCACGCGTTCCGACGATGCCGCCATAATACCCTAGGGGGGTATGAATCGAACGGTTCCCACCTCCACTGTCCCCTAGGGGCGCCTGTCGCGGTTGCCGGGGCGGGCGGCCACCCACGCGCGGATGGTGTCGGCGAGCCAGTACGGCCGTCCGCCTTCCACCAGGTCGGGCGGCGGAAGCAGACCGTGTTTGCGGTACGAGCGCACGGTCTCCGGCTTGACCCGGATGTGCGCGGCGATCTCCCGGTACGACCAGAGCCCGTGATCGGTCATGGAAGGCACCTCCGCGGGGGGTGGCTGGTGGGGGTCGGGACCACCCTGGGCCGCCGCGTGCCGCCCGGCGGCCGGACGGAGGGCGTGTCGGCCGGCTGTGACGGTGGACGCGCAGGGTTGTGACAGCCGTGACGGAGGTGCGACGAGATCGTGACGGAGGGCGGCAAGGAGGCAGGAGGAGGACAGGGGGAGGGGGCCGGATCCGGTGCGGATCCGGCCCCCGGTAGGCGAACGGAACAGGGGAGGGCCGTTCGCCTGCTCGACCGGCCGGGACGGGCGCGGCTCCTCGGTCCCGGCCGGGTGGCTCAGGTGTAGAAGGCGGGGCGCTCGGCCAGCTCCACGGTGGTGCGCCGGCCGGTGGTCTGCGCGGTGACGCCCGCCTCGCAGACGGCGGCGGCAGCGTAGCCGTCCCAGACGCTGGGGCCGATGACCTCGCCGCGCCGGGTGGCGTCCACCCACCCCTGCACCTCGCGGTCGTAGGCGTCCTCGAAGCGCTCCACGTAGTCCCGGGTGATCTCACCGCCCCAGCGGCCGGCGGCGCAGGTGAGCATGCCGTGCCCCTCGCCGATGCGGGCGGTGCCCCGCTCGCAGACGGCCTCGGTCTGGACCTGGTAGCCGAAGCCGCAGGTGGCGAAGATCTCGACGTCGACGAGCGCGCCGCCGTCGGTCTCGAAGATCACCAGTTGGGGGTCGCCGAGGTGCTCCGGGGAGTCGGAGCTGGGAGCCGGGCGGAGCACGGTGACCGCGGTGATCTCCTGTCCCAGCAGCCAGCGGGTGCAGTCCACCTCGTGCACCACGGAGTCGTTGATGAGCATCGCGTCGGTGAAGTACGGGGGGACCGAGGCGTTGCGGTGGCGGCAGTGCAGCAGCAGCGGACGACCCAGCCGGCCCTCGTCCAGCACCTTCTTGAGCCGCAGGTACTCGGCGTCGAAGCGCCGCATGAAGCCGAGCTGCACCCGTCGGCGGCCCAGCCGCTGCTCGGCCTCCAGCACCCGCAGCGCGGAGGCGGCGTCGGGGGTGAGCGGCTTCTCGCACAGCACCGGCAGGTCGTGCTCGAAGGCGGTCAGCAGCGCCTCCTCGTGGGCCGGACCGGGGGAGGCGATGAGCACCGCGTCCACCTCGGGGGAGGCCATCGCGGCGGCCGGGTCGGCGTACGCGGCGCAGCCCTCGATGGTCTCGGCGAGCGCCTTGGCGCGGTCGCCGTCGATGTCCGCCACGGCGGCGACGCGGGCCCCGCTGATGACGTCGTTGATGCGGCGGACGTGGTCGGCGCCCATCGTGCCGACGCCGATCACCGCGACGCCGAGCGTTCCGTGGGTGGTCATGGGAGGCGGGTCTCCTCGGGGTCCTGGGGTGTCCTGGAGGGCCTGGGGCGTGGGGTCCGGAGGGAGTGTGCGCCGGGCGGCGGACGGCGGGTCAGGCGCGGGCCGCCGGGGGCCCGGAGGTCCCGGCCCCGTCGGGGAGCTCCCCCACGTCCACGCCGCCGACCTGGGCCAGCTCGTGCTTGAGCGCGGCCAGTTCGGCGCCGCCCGCCATGTGGTGGGTGAGCTCCTCCAGGGTGACCTCGCTGCGGGCGGCGCTCAGTTCGAGCGTGCCCAGGCGGAGCACCGTGAAGTGGTCGCCGACCAGGTAGGCGTGGTGCGGGTTGTGGGTGATGAAGATGACGCCCAGGCCGCGCTCGCGGGCGGCGGCGATGTACTTCAGCACCACCCCGGACTGCTTGACGCCGAGCGCGGCGGTCGGCTCGTCCAGGATCAGCACCCGGGCGCCGAAGTGGACGGCGCGCGCGATGGCCACGGACTGCCGCTGGCCGCCGGAGAGGGTGCCGATGGGCTGCTCCAGGTCGTCCAGGACGATGCCCATGTTGCGCAGCTCCCGGTCGGCGATGCTCTTCATCCGGGCGATGTCGAGCCGCCGGAAGGGCCAGGGGCCGCGGGTGATCTCCGAGCCGAGGAAGAAGTTCCGCCACACCGGCATCAGCGGCACGGTGGCCAGGTCCTGGTAGACCGTGGCGATGCCGCGGTCCAGGGCCTCGCGGGGGGTGGCGAGCCGTACGGGCTCGCCGTCGATGAGGTACTCGCCCTCGGTGTGCTGGTGCAGCCCGGAGACGATCTTGATGAGGGTGGACTTGCCGGCGCCGTTGTCGCCGAGGACGCACGTCACCCGGCCGGGACGCACCTCCAGGTCCACCCCGTGCAGCGCGCGGACGTTGCCGTAGGACTTCCCGACGCCCTTCAGGACGACGATCGGGTCGCTGCCGGCGCCGGCCTTCTCCCGGCCGGCGGATGCGGTGGTTTCGGTGGTTTCCATGAGGGTCACCTCCGGGTCGCCGAGCGGCGGACCCACAGATTGACGAGGGTGGCGAGCAGGAGCATCACGCCGAGGAAGAACTTGAACCAGTCGGGGTTCCAGTTGGCGTAGACGATGCCCTGGGAGACCATGCCGAAGATGAAGGCGCCGATCACCGCCCCGACCGCGGAGCCGTAGCCACCGGTGAGCAGGCAGCCGCCGATCACCGCGGCGATGATGTAGAGGAACTCGTTGCCGACCCCCTCGCCCGACTGGATGGTGCTGAACGAGAACAGCAGGTGCATGCCGACGAACCAGGCGGCGAAGCCGACGCCCATGAACAGCGTGATCTTGGTGAAGGTCACGGGGACGCCGACGGCGCGGGCGCTGTCCTGGTCGCCGCCCACCGCGAAGATCCAGTTGCCGTACCTGGTGCGCAGCAGCAGCCAGGTGGCGAGGGCGGCGAAGAGCAGCCACCACAGCACCGTGATCTTGACGTCGACCCCGGCGACGTCGATCTCGGAGGCGAAGACGGCCTTCGCCTGGTCGAAGCCGTCCATGTCGCGGATGGAGTCGGTGGCGACGTTGCCGGTGAACAGCTTGGTGATGGCCAGGTTGAGGCCCTGGAGCATCAGGAAGGTGCCGAGCGTGACCAGGAAGCTCGGCAGCCCCGTCCTGATCAGCATGAAGCCGTTGAACGCGCCGATCGCCAGGGAGAGGACCAGGGCGACCACGACGCCCGTCCAGACGTTCAGCGTGAGCTGGAAGCTGAGCATGGACGCCGTCAGCGCCGAGGTGGTCACCGCGACGCCGGCCGACAGGTCGAACTCGCCGCCGATCATCAGCAGGGCCACGGCCAGGGCCACGATGCCCATGGTCGAGGCCTGGTAGAGCACCGTGGCCATGGAGTCGGCCTGGCGGAAGGTCGGGGCGACGGCGAAGAAGAAGACGTAGACGGCGATCGCGCCGACCAGCGCGCCGATCTCGGGACGGCCCAGCAGTCGGCGCAGCGGGGAGCGCCGGGCGGTGCGGCCGTCCTCGGCCGGGGCGGGCGCCCCCGCCGCGGGTGCGGGGGCGGCCGGAGTGACTGCCTGGGTCGTGTTCGTCACCTGGTGCCCTTCCCGGCGAACTCGGCGATGTCCTCGACGTTCTCCTTGTCGACGAACGCCGGGCCGGTCAGGACCGGCTCCTGGCCACCGCCGCTGTAGTTGCCGTTGGTCTTGTAGAGCCACAGGGCGTCGACGGCCAGGTAGCCCTGGAGGTAGGGCTGCTGGTCCACGGCGAACTCGATGTCGCCGGCCTCGACCGCCCCGACCAGGTCCTTGTTGAGGTCGAAGGTGGCGATCCTCGCCTTGCCGCCCGACTCGTCCACCGACTGGATCGCGGTCATGGCGAAGGGCGCGCCCAGGGTGACGACGTAGTCGATGGAGGAGTTCTGGCGCAGCTTCGCGGAGATGGTGGACTTCACCGACGGCATGTCGGCGCCGTTGACGTAGAGCGTCTCGGTCTTGCCCTTGAAGGTCTCCTTGACGCCGGCGCAGCGTCCCTCCAGGCCGACGTGGCCCTGCTCGTGGATCACGCAGAGGGTGTGCTTGGCGCCCAGCTCGTTGAGCCGCTCGCCGAACGCCTCGCCCGCGACCCGGTCGTCCTGGCCGAAGAAGGAGAGCACGCCCTGCTCCTTCCAGGCGTCCAGGCCGGCGTTGAGGGCGACGACCGGGATGCCGGCCGCGCGGGCCTTGGCGACGGCGGACTTCATGGCGTCGGGCTTGGCGAGGGTGACGGCTATGCCGTCCACCTTCTGGTCGATGGCGTTCTGGACCAGGTTGGCCTGCTCGGACGCCTTGGGGTCGTTGGAGTAGACCAGCTCGACGTTGTCCTTCGCGGCCGCCGTCTGGGCGCCCTTGCGGACGAGGTCCCAGAAGGTGTCGCCGGGGGCGGCGTGGGTCACCAGGGCGATCTTCATGCGCGGGGTGTCCGCCTTGCCGGCGGACGCCCCGTCGGCGCCTTCCTGGGCCTTCTTGCCGCCGGAGCTGCTGGAGCAGCCGGCGAGGGCCAGAACGCCCGCGGCGCAGGCGGCGACGAAGGCGGTTCTGCGGGAGTGACGGGTGGTGCGCTTCATGTCGTCCTGCACCTCGCTGGGTGAGTGGAGCGGAGAGGGGCCGGGCCGGCCGGGTCGTGAGGGGAGGAACACGTCCCGGAGGCCAAGGGGAGTTTCCGGCAACGGGAGCCGGAAGCGCCACCATGCTGGAGGGAGCCAACTCCCTGGGCGCCCCGCTGTCAATACTTTGTCATGACAACACTTCATCTTGACGTAACAGGCCGATAACATTGCGACTGGTGGAGAGTCTAGACGTCATTATGTAAGGACAAAGCGTTGACATGGCTCCGCGGCGGGTCTACACCTGGAGGGGCCCGCCCCCCGACACGCTCCCCGAAGGGACGCCCATGGCCGAGCCGTTGTTCGACGTCATCACGATGGGCCGGATCGGAGTGGACATCTACCCGCTGCAGACCGGTGTCCCGCTGGCGCAGGTGGAGTCCTTCGGAAAGTTCCTCGGCGGCTCCCCCACCAACGTCGCCGTCGCCGCCGCCCGGCTGGGCCGCACCAGCGCGGTCGTCACCCGCACCGGACAGGACCCGTTCGGCGAGTACTGCCACCGGGCGCTGAAGGAGTTCGGCGTCGACGACCGCTGGGTGACGCCCGTCGAGGCGTACCCGACACCCGTCACCTTCTGCGAGATCTTCCCGCCGGACGACTTCCCGCTGTACTTCTACCGGCAGCCCAAGGCACCCGACCTGGAGATCCACCCCGGCGAACTGGACCTGGACGCCGTCTCGGCCGCCCGGATCTTCTGGATGACCGGCACCGGGCTGTGCGAGGAGCCCAGCCGCTCCGCGACGCTCGCCGCCCTGCGGGCGCGCGCCGCCGCACGCGCCGCGGACGCGGACCGCGCCGCCGCCCAGGTGGCCACCGTCTTCGACCTCGACTGGCGCCCGATGTTCTGGCGGGAGGGGCCGGAGGCGGCCCGCGCCCACTACGCCGAGGCCCTGCGGTACGCCACCGTGGCCGTCGGCAACCTGGAGGAGTGCGAGGTCGCCACCGGCGTGCGGGAACCGCACGCCTGCGCCCGGGCGCTGCTGGACGCCGGCGTCGAACTGGCCGTCGTCAAACAGGGCCCGAGGGGCGTGCTCGCCGTCCACCGCGACGGCACCACCGCCGACGTGCCCCCGCACCCCGTCGAGGTGGTCAACGGCCTCGGCGCGGGGGACGCCTTCGGCGGCTCCCTCTGCCACGGCCTGCTGGCGGGCTGGGAACTGGACCACACCATGCGCTACGCCAACGCCGCCGGAGCGCTCGTCGCCTCCCGGCTCGCCTGTTCCCCGGCGATGCCGACCGAGTCCGAGGTCGAGGACCTCCTGCGCGCACGGAAGTGAGAACCCCTTGAGCATCAGCATCTCCGACCTGGTGAAGGTGCGCGCCCGGCGCCCCGAGGCGATCGCCGAGGCCGCCCGGCGGCGGGCGCGCCGGCCGCTGGTGGGCGACAGCGGCCGACTGATGATCATCGCGGCGGACCACCCCGCGCGCGGCGCCCTCTCCGTCGGCGGCCAGAAACTGGCCATGGCCAACCGCGTCGACCTGCTGGAGAGGCTCTGCCTGGCCCTCTCCCGCCCCGGCGTGGACGGCGTGCTGGCCACCGCCGACATCCTGGAGGACCTCCTCCTGCTGGGCGCGCTGGAGAACAAGGTCGCCGTCGGCTCGATGAACCGCGGCGGCCTGGCCGGCGCCTCCTTCGAGCTCGACGACCGCTTCACCGGCCACCGCCCCCAGGACATCGAGCGGCTCGGCTTCGACGCGGGCAAACTGCTGCTGCGCATCGACTACGAGGACGCCGGCTCGCTGACCACGATGCTCTCCGCCGCCCGCGCCATCGACGACATGGCCGAGCGCGGGCTCCCCGTCTTCGTCGAGCCGTTCATCTCGCGCCGGGTGGACGGCAGGGTCGTCAACGACCTCGGCGCGGAGGCGGTGACCAGGTCCATCGCCATCGCCTCCGGCCTGGGCGGCACCTCCGCCTACACCTGGCTCAAGGTGCCCGTCACCGCCGACCCGGACGCCATGGGCGAGGTCATGGAGACCTCCACCCTGCCCGCGGTCCTGCTGGGCGGCGACACCGGCGGCGACCAGGAGGGCGTGTACGAGAAGTGGCGCAAGGCGCTGCGGCTGCCCACCGTCCAGGGCCTGGTCGCCGGGCGCTCGCTGCTCTACCCCCCGGACGGGGACGTGGAGCGCGCCGTGGACACCGCCGTCGGGCTGCTCTGACCCGGGCGCCCTCCGGACACGCCCTGCGACGGACACGCCCTGCGACGCCCTACGACGCCCCACGACAGGGAAGGGACAGCGCATGACCACGCACACGGACGCCCGCCCGGCCGCCGGCACCGGATTCCACCTGCCGGCCGGAAGCGCGGCCTCGGAACCGTACGCCCTGGACATCGACCCCCGACGCGCCGGCTGGAGCCACTCCTCGCTGCGGGTGCTCCCGCTGGAGGCCGGCGGTACGCACGGGTTCGCCGCCGGCGACAGCGAGTGGATCGTGCTGCCGCTGGCCGGCGGCTGCACGGTGACCGTGGAGGACGCCGACGGCGGCACCCACACCTTCGAACTGCACGGCCGCACCGACGTGTTCAGCGGCGTCACCGACTTCGCGTACGCGCCGCGCGACGCCCGCGTACGGATCGCCACCGCCGCGGGCGGACGCTTCGCACTCACCGGCGCCCGCTGCGAGCGGCGGCTGACGCCCCGCTACGGCCCCGCCTCGGACGTGCCCGTCGAACTGCGCGGCAGCGGCACCTGCTCGCGGCAGGTCAACAACTTCGCCGCCGCCGGCGTCTTCGAGGCCGACCGGCTGATCGCCGTCGAGGTGCTCACCCCGGGCGGCAACTGGTCCTCCTACCCGCCGCACAAGCACGACGAGTGCCGCCCGGGCGAGGAGTCGGAGCTGGAGGAGATCTACTACTTCGAGATCGCCCCGGCCGCCGGCCGCCCCGGCACCCCGGGCCTGGGCTACCAGCGGGTGAGCCCTTCAGGACACGGGCGGGGCACCGACGTGCTCGCCGAGGTCCGCAGCGGCGACGCCGTGCTGATCCCCGACGGCTGGCACGGGCCGTCCATCGCCGCCCCCGGCCACGACATGTACTACCTCAACGTGATGGCCGGCCCGGGCGAGGAGCGGGCCTGGCTCATCCGCGACCACCCCGACCACGCGTGGATCCGCGGCACCTGGGACGACCAGCCCGTGGACCCCCGGCTCCCGCTCTGCACCGCCCCGTCGGCGGCCGACCCGTCGGCCCAGGAGAAGGAAGAGGACGACCGATGACCGCCACCACCCGACTGACGGTCGCCCAGGCCCTGGTGCGCTTCCTGGCCGCCCAGTACACCGAGCGGGACGGCCGCCGCCGGCGGCTGGTCGGCGCCTGCTGGGGCATCTTCGGCCACGGCAACGTCGCCGGCCTCGGCCAGGCGCTGCTGGAGCACTCCGGGGCGATGCCCTACCTCCAGGGCCGCAACGAGCAGGCGATGGTGCACGCCGCCGTCGGTTACGCCCGCCAGTCCGGCCGGCTGGCCACCCAGGCCGTCACCACCTCCATCGGCCCCGGCGCCACCAACCTGGTCACCGGAGCCGCCCTGGCCACCATCAACCGGCTGCCCGTCCTGCTGCTGCCCGGCGACGTCTTCGCCACCCGCCCCGCCGACCCCGTCCTCCAGCAGCTCGAAGTGCCGTACGCGGGCGACGTGTCGGTCAACGACGCGCTGCGGCCCGTCTCCCGCTACTTCGACCGGATCACCCGCCCCGAGGCGCTGATCCCCGCCGCGCTCCAGGCGATGCGGACCCTGACCGACCCCGTGGACACCGGCGCCGTCACCCTCGCCCTGCCCCAGGACGTCCAGGCCGAGGCCCACGACTGGCCCGAGGAGTTCTTCGCCGAGCGCACCTGGCACGTGCGCCGCCCGGCGCCGGACGCCGACGCGCTGGCCGAGGCCGCCCGCGCCGTGCGCGCCGCCCGGCGCCCGCTGATCATCGCCGGCGGCGGCGTCCACCACAGCGAGGCCGAGGACGCGCTGCGGAAGCTGGCGGACGCCACCGGCATCCCCGTCGCCTCCACCCAGGCGGGCAAGGGCTCGCTCCGTCACGACCACCCCTGCGACCTCGGCGGCATCGGCCACACCGGCACCGCGGTCGCCGACGACCTGGCGCGCACCGCCGACCTGGTCATCGGCGTCGGCACCCGCTACAGCGACTTCACCACCGCCTCGAACACCCTCTTCACCGAGCCGTCGGTGCGCTTCGTCAACCTCAACATCGCGTCCTTCGACTCCCACAAGATGGGCGCGCTCCCCCTCGTCGCCGACGCCCGCGCCGGCCTGGAAGCCCTGACCGGGGCGCTGCGCGGACACCGCGTCGAGGCGGCCTACGAGGCCGAGTACCGCGCGGGCAAGGAGGCCTGGGAGAAGACCGTGGACGCCGCGTACGCCGCCCCGGACGAGGACGCGCGCCCCACCCAGACCCAGGTGCTCGGCGCGCTGGACTCCGTGGTCGGCGACGACGACGTGGTGATCAACGCCGCCGGCTCGCTCCCCGGCGACCTGCACAAGCTGTGGCGGGCCCGCTCGCCGCGCCAGTACCACCTGGAGTACGGCTACTCCTGCATGGGCTACGAGATCCCGGCCGCCATCGGCGTGAAGCTCGCCGCCCCCGACCGCCCGGTGTGGGCGCTGGTCGGCGACGGCACCTACCTGATGATGCCGACCGAGATCGTCACCGCCGTCCAGGAGGGCGTCGGCATCAACCTGGTGCTGCTCCAGAACCACGGCTACGCCTCCATCGGCGGCCTCTCGGAGGAGACCGGCGCCGAGCGCTTCGGCACCGCCTACCGCCACCGCGCGGCCGACGGCCGCTACACCGGCGACCCGCTGCCGGTGGACCTGGCCGCCAACGCCGCCTCGCTCGGCATGGACGTCATCCGCGCCGACACCGTCGCCGAGCTGCGCGCCGCCCTGCGCGCCGCCCGCGACTCGGACCGGCCCACCTGCGTGTACGTGGAGACGGATCCCGCGCCCACCGCCCCCGGCGCGCAGGCGTGGTGGGACGTGCCGGTCGCCGAGGTGGCCACCCGGCCCGCCGCGATCGAGGCGCGCGCCAGGTACGAGCGGCACGCCGCCGGACGCCGCCGCCACCTGTAGCCCCGCCGCCTGCAGCCCCCGCCCCGCCTCCCGTACCGCCCCCGTACCGCAGAGCACCGCAGCCACGAAAGGCCCCCACCCATGAGGACCATCGGCCACTGGATCGACGGCGAGCCCGTCGACGGCACCTCCGGCCAGTACGGCCCCGTCTACAACCCGGCCACCGGCGAGCAGTCCGCCCGGGTCGCCCTCGCCTCCGCCCGGGAGGTGGACCGCGCGGTCGCCGCCGCCGGGGAGGCGTACCGGAGCTGGCGGCACGTCTCCCTCGCCCGGCGCACCGCGATCCTCTTCCGCTACCGCGAACTGCTGGACGCGCACCGCGACGAGCTCGCCGCGCTGATCACCGCCGAGCACGGCAAGGTGCGCTCCGACGCCCTCGGCGAGGTCGCCCGCGGCATGGAGATCGTCGAACTCGCCTGCGGCATCACCGAGAAGCTCAAGGGCGAGCTGTCCACCCAGGTCTCCCAGCGGGTCGACGTCGCCTCCATCCGCCAGCCGCTGGGCGTCGTGGCCGGCATCACCCCGTTCAACTTCCCGGCCATGGTGCCGATGTGGATGTTCCCGCTCGCCATCGCCTGCGGCAACGCCTTCGTCCTCAAGCCCAGCGAGAAGGACCCCTCGGCCGCCCGGCGGCTGGCGGAGCTGGCCGCGGAGGCCGGGCTGCCCGACGGCGTGCTCAACGTGGTCAACGGCGACAGGGCCGCCGTCGACCGCCTCCTGGAGCACCCGGAGGTCGCCGCCGTCAGCTTCGTCGGCTCCACCCCGATCGCGCGGCGGATCCACCTGAAGGCCGTGGAGCACGGCAAGCGCGTCCAGGCCCTGGGCGGCGCCAAGAACCACATGCTCGTCCTGCCCGACGCCGACCTGGACCACGCCGCCGACAGCGCCGTCAACGCCGCCTACGGCTCGGCCGGCGAGCGCTGCATGGCCGTCTCGGTGGTCGTGGCGGTCGGCGGCATCGGCGACGAGCTGGTGAAGAGGATCGCCGAGCGGGCCGGCCGGCTCCGCATCGGCCCCGGTGACGACCCCGCCTCCGAGATGGGCCCGCTGATCACCGCCGAACACCGCGACACGGTGGCCTCCTACGTCCACGGCGCCCGCGAGCAGGGTGCCGAGGTGGTCGTGGACGGCACCGGGTACACGGTCGAGGGGTACGAGAAGGGCTTCTTCACCGGCGTCTCGCTGCTGGACAAGGTCACCCCGGAGATGGACGCCTACCGCGACGAGATCTTCGGCCCCGTCCTGTGCGTGGTGCGCGCCGGGACCTACGACGAGGCCATGGAGCTGGTCAACAGCTCCCCGTGGGGCAACGGCGCCGCCATCTTCACCCGCGACGGCGGTGCCGCCCGCCGCTTCCAGATGGAGGTCGAGGCGGGCATGGTGGGCGTCAACGTGCCGATCCCGGTCCCGGTCGGCCACCACTCCTTCGGCGGCTGGAAGGACTCCCTCTTCGGCGACCACCACGTCTACGGCAACGACGGCGTGCACTTCTACACGCGCGGCAAGGTCGTCACCACCCGCTGGCCCGACCCGGCCGACAGCGGCGGCATCGACCTGGGCTTCCCCGGCAACCACTGAGCCGCGCCCCGGCCCGGCGGCCTCCCCGGAATTCCGGGGAGGCCGCCCCCGTCCGCCCGGTAGGGTGCGGCGGGCAGTCACCGGGCGGGGAGGGGACCTAAGGTGGTGTCGGCAGGCACGCCGGACGGACAGCCGTGGTGGGTGATGTCCACCCCCGAGGAGCGGGAGCGGCAGCGGCAGCGGACGGCCCCGCCGTACGTCCGCTGGCAGCCCACCCGGTTCCTGGCGACCGTCACCATGGTGCTGCTCGGAGTGTGCGCGATGGCCGACCTGGCCTCCGTCTACGCGGGCTCCCGGCTGGCCGTGCTGATCGACGGCGCGGCTCCGTGGGCGTACGGCGGGATGGAACGGCTGGAGGAGGCGGAGGGACTCTTCTCCGTGACCGAGCTCGTCCGGTTCGCCGCGCCGGTGGCCACCGCGATCCCGTTCCTGATGTGGTTCCACCGCTCCCGCCTCAACGCCGAAGCGTTCGACGCGGCGGGGCAGCGGATGGGGAGCGGCTGGGCGGTCGGCGCCTGGTTCGTGCCGGTGGCCAACCTCTGGTTCCCCAAGAAGATCGCCAATGACATCTGGGACGCCAGCACCCCGCCCGGCCCGGACGGCACGGTCCGCTACCGCGTCCCCGCGGGACTGCTCAACGCCTGGTGGGGCTCGTGGCTGGTCGCGGGGTTCGGCAACGGGGTGGCGTCCGCCCTGTACGACGCGGCCGAGACCCCCGGGGAACTCCAGGACGCACTCGCCTTCCACACCGTCGCGGGCGGCCTCGACGTCCTCTCCGCGCTGCTGGCCGTCTGCTTCGTCGACAAGCTGACCGGCATGCAGCACACCCTCCAGGCGCACCGCCTGGCACTCGCGGCCCGGGCGCGCTGAGGCGTCCCGCCCGGGGCGCCCGGGGCCCTCGTCAGTCCTCGCGGCCGGCGGTGTCCTCGCGGGCCGCCCCCCGCGGCCGCTGGTAGACGTCCGGGACGTTGTCGTGGTCCTCGTCCCGGTTCTCCTCCTCCCACAGCCGCCGGTAGGTGGCGTTGCGCATCCGCAGGAAGACGCAGGCGACGACCGCCGAGGCCAGCGAGCCCACCAGGACCGCCGCCTTGACGTGCTCGACGGTCCCGGGATCGGTGAAGGCCAGCTCGCCCACCAGCAGCGAGACGGTGAAGCCGATCCCGGCGAGCATCGATACGCCCAGTACGTCGGCCCAGGCCAGGTCGTCGCTGAGCCGGGCGCGGGTGAAGCGGGCGGCCAGGTAGGTGCCGCCGAAGACCCCGACGATCTTGCCCGCGAACAGGCCGAGCATCACGCCCAGCGCCTCGGGCCGGCGGAAGGTCTCGGCCAGCGCGTCGCCGGAGACGCTCACCCCCGCCGCGAAGAGCGCGAACACCGGCACCGCGAAGCCCGCCGACAGCGGCCGCACCCGGTGCTCGATCCGCTCGGCCGGGGACTCCTTCTCGGCCGGCCAGCCCCCGCTGCCCTTGAGCGGCACCACCCGCAGCAGCATGCCCATCGCCACGCCGGCGATGGTGGCGTGCACCCCGCTGGCGTGCATCAGCGCCCAGATGACGACGCCGAGCGGCACGTACACGTACCAGCCCCGCACCCGCAGCCGCTGGTGGAGGAACCAGAACAGCGCCAGTCCGGCCAGCGCCCCGGCCAGGGCGGGGAAGTTCAGGGCGGAGGTGTAGAAGAGGGCGATGACGACGATCGCACCGAGGTCGTCGACGATGGCGAGGGTGAGCAGGAAGGCCCGGATGCCCGAGGGCAGGTTGGTGCCGACCACGGCCAGCACGCCGAGCGCGAAGGCGATGTCGGTGGCCATGGGGACGGCCCAGCCCTGCAACTGGCCGCCGCCCGCCAGGTTGACGGCCAGGTAGAAGGCGGCGGGCACCGCCATGCCGCAGACCGCGGCGACCACCGGGAGGGCCGCGGCGGCCGGCCGCCGCAGCTCGCCGAGGAGCAGTTCGCGCTTCAGCTCGATGCCGGCGACGAAGAAGAAGACCGTCAGGATGCCGTCCGACGCCCAGTGCCCCACGGACAGGTCGAGGTGGAGGGCCGGGATGCCGAAGTGGATGTCGCGGAGGGACTCGTACGCCTCCCTCCACGGGGAGTTCGCCCACACCAGCGCCACCAGGGCCGCGACGAGCAGCACCATCCCGCCGACCGTCTCGGTGCGCAGCGCGTCCAGCAGGAAGCGGCGCTCCTGGAACGGCGGCAGGCCGAACAGGGAGGTGCGCTCTTCGGGGGCCTTGGGGGCGGATGCCATGGGCGTGCCTTTCGGGAGTCGCTTCCGGGCAGGGGAGAAACACCGCCGACCAGACTTCCCGGCACACCTGTGGAGATCTTGAATGTCGTACCACCGTACCCACAATCACCCGTACCCGCGCAAGGGCGGTGGCGTGTACAGGGATGTGCGTGGTGCCGCGTGGTGCCGACCGGGCTAGCTCATCTCGGCGAACGCCTCGACCGCCCCGGTCCGCCCCGTGACGATGATCACGTCGCCCTTCTCCACGACGGTCTGGGAGGTGGCGTGGGTGAAGGACTCGCCCGGCCGTTTGATGCCGACGACCGTCACCCCGTACCGCGTGCGCACCTGGCTCTCGCCCAGCGGGACGCCCGTCACGGCGCTCGGCGCCACCGTCTTGACCAGCGCGTAGTCGTCGTCGAACTGGATGAAGTCCAGCATCCGGCCGGTGACCAGGTGGGCCACGCGCTCACCCATCTCGTACTCGGGCAGCACCACGTGGTGCGCCCCGAGCCGCTCCAGGATGCTGCCGTGCTGGCGGCTGATGGCCTTCGCCCAGACGTTGGGCACCCCCGCCTCCAGCAGGTTGGAGGTGACCAGGATGCTCGCCTCTATGTTGGTGCCGATCCCGACGACGGCGCTGGAGAACTCGTGGACGCCGAGCTGGCGCAGCACCTCCGGGTCCGTGCAGTCGGCCACCACCGCGTGGGTGAGGGCGTCGGAGAACTGCTGGACCAGGAGGGGGTCCTGGTCGATGCCGAGCACGTCCCAGCCCCGGCGCGTCAGCTCGTCGGCGAGGGAGCCGCCGAACCGGCCCAGCCCGATGACGGCGATCCGCTGGTCGCCGCCGGCCGGCCGTCTGGCGGCCTGCGAGGAGATCCGTTCGCGGCGGCGGCGCAGGAAGCGCAGGTGGTTTTCCATAGGTCACCCCAAGATCGGTCGTTCCTCGGGCAACTGGTAGCGGCGGGTCCGCTCGCGCAGCGCGAGCGCCGACACCAGCGTCACCGGCCCCAGCCGGCCGACGAACATCAGCAGGACGATGATCAGCTCGCCGGCCGTTCCCAGGTCGGCGGTGATCCCGGTGGACATCCCCACCGTGCCGAAGGCCGACACCGCCTCGAACAGCACCGCCTCGAACGGCGCCCGGACCACGGTCAGCAGGACGAGTGTGGCGGCCGTCACCAGGCCCACGCCCAGCAGCGCCACGCTCAGCGCCTGCCGCAGCGCGTGCGGGGCAAGCCTCCGTCCCAACACCGCGGAGGTCGGCTCGCCGCGCACCTCGGCCAGGATGGCCGCGGCCAGCACGGCGAAGGTGGTCACCTTGATGCCGCCCGCCGTTCCCGCGCTGCCGCCGCCGATGAACATCAGCACACAGGTGGCCAGCAGCGTCGCGGGCTCCAGGGCGCCGACGTCGACGGCGTTGAAGCCCGCCGTACGGCTCACCACCGAGTGGAAGAAGCCGTTCAGCACCTTCTCCCCGGCGCCCATCGGGCCCAGCGTGCCCGGATTGTCCCACTCCAGCAGGCAGGTCAGCAGCGTGCCCGCCAGCAGCAGGACGCCGCTGACGATCAGGGTGAGCCGGGTGTGCAGCGACCAGGTGCGCCGCCCGGTATCGCGGCGCCGGCGGCGGTGCCGGGCCAGTTCCAGCAGCACCGGGAAGCCGATCCCGCCCAGGATCACGGCCGCCGACACCGGCAGCAGCACCCACGGGTCCGCGGCGTACCGGACCAGGTTGTCGGCGTACAGCCCGAACCCGGCGTTGTTGAACGCCGAGACCGAGTGGAAGACGCCGTGCCGGAGCGCCTGGCCGAGCGGCATCCCGTACCCGAGGTGGAAGCGCAGCGTCAGCGCCAGCGCGGTCAGCGCCTCCACGGCCAGGGTGGTCCTGGCGACCCCCAGCAGCACCCGGCGGACCTCCCCGATGCCCAGGCTCCTGGTCTCCGCCTGCGCGGTGAGCTGCATCCGCAGCCGCAGCCTGCCCGAGACCAGCAGGGCCAGCAGCGACGCCAGGGTCATGATGCCGAAGCCGCCCACCTGGATCAGCGCCAGGATCACGCCCTCGCCGAAACCGCTCCAGTACGCGGCGGTGTCCACCACCACCAGGCCGGTCACGCACACCGCCGAGACCGCGGTGAACAGGGCGGTCGTCAGCTCCGTGCCCGTTCCGTCGGCGGAGGCGGCGGGCAGCGCCAGCAGCGCCGTGCCGACGGCGGCCGCGGTGGCGAACGCCAGCACGGTGGCCTGGGCGGGATGCACCCGCAGGAAGGAGGGACGTGGTACGGCCGTGCGCTCCGCCATGCTCCCCCTGTCTCGCCTCTCCTCGCGTCCGTGCCCGTATACCCCGTGGCCCGGGCCCCGTACTCCGTGCCGCCGTTGCCGGGATCTTGCCGAGGGCGGCGCCATCCTACGGCTGCCGCGCCGCGCCCGGTCGGCCGCCGCCGCGGAGCGGCCCCGCCCCGCGGACGCCCTTCCGGAATACCGGGGCGGGGCGGCGGGTCAGGCGTCCGTGCGCCGGAGTTCGACCACCGGGATCGTCCGCTCGGTCCGGTCCTGGTGCTCCGCGAAGAACGGGTGCTGCCGCACGGCCTCCGCGAACAGTTCGTCCCGCTCCCGGCCGGTGGGGACGACGGCGGTGGCGGGGAAGGTCTCGTCCCCGAGTTCGACGGTCACCTCGGGGTGGGCGACCAGGTTGCGGTACCAGTCCGGGTGGCGCGGCGCCCCGTTGTTGGACGCGATGACGCACAGCCTGCCCTTCAGGCGGAGGAACATCACCGGGGTGGTGCGGCGCGTCCCGGTCCTGGCGCCGGTGTGCGTGAGCAGGAGCAGTCTGGAGGCGTCGAGGCGATCGCCGATCCTCCCCCGGCCGCGGTTCGCCCGGAACTGCTCGATCACCCGCTCGTTGAACGCCGCCATGTCCATGGTTCCTCCTGTTGCCTGTCGCCGGACCCCGGCAGTGTGCGGCCTGCCGCGGGCCGCCGGTGCGGGGGACACGCCGCAGCCGGTGCGAGGGGGCGGGAGGGGACGGCGCCGCCCGTGCCGGGGTCATGACGCAGTGGCACATGACAACCGCGGAGAGTGGCGCGAAAGGCGGGACGGGCGCGGGAGAGGGCCCGTAGAGTGCCGGTATGGCCGATGACCGGGAGGGCACGGCGGCGGTGGAGACGGCCGGCGGCCCGGTGGACTCCGCGGTTCCCGCAGGGCCCGTGCCCCGCCGGGGCAGGAGCCGGAGCGGGCACCCGCGCTCAGGGGGCCGGGGCGGGGGCCTCCACGGCTTCCGGCGCCTTCGCGCTCCCCAGTACTTCCTCCAGTGCCTCGTGCAGCGCGCGGAGGCCGGTCAGCCGGCGGTCGCCGACCGGCGGGACGAGCCAGTGCAGCCCCGGCGGACGGGTGCTGGCGGCATCGGGGACGACGACGTAGGAACCGCGGCCCAGGGCCTGGGTGCCCGGCACCTCCCAGCGGTCGGTGCTCCGGGGCGGGACCAGGAAGTACACCCGCGACCGCTCCTCCGGCCCGTCCGGTCCCCGTGGCCCCTCCGGCTCGTCCTGCCCGCCCCGCGGGTCGGCGATGACCGGGCCGGGCGGCCCGTCGCCGCTGCGCAGCAGCGCCTCCAGCACCCGGCGTCCGGTCGGCCCCGGCATGCGGACGGCGTCCCACCAGGTGCCCGCCGGCAGGGCGCGGTGCGTCCCGCCGTAGGGGAGCCAGGTGGGCCGGGCGGTGTGCGGCACCTCGTGGACGGGGCGGTGGCCCGCCGGTGCCGGGGCGCCGGCCAGGCGGACGAGGTCGCCTCCCGCGCGCTTGACCTCCCGCAGTGCCACGTCGGAGTCCAGCAGCAGGTCGGACAGCCCGCCGGGGGCGGGGTCGGCCGGGTCCCAGACGGAGATGCCGAGCGAGATGGTCTGCCCGGTGATGGTGACGGTGGAGCCGCGGCTGACCGGGGCCGGGATGCGCAGTTCCCGTACGCACTGCTGGATGCGCCGGGCGACGGCCATCGCCTCCCCGGCGCCCGTGTCGGGCAGCAGCAGGAGGAACTCGTCGCCCGCGTAGCCCCCGTACCGCCCGCTGATCCCCCCCTCGGTGCGGCGCAGCACCTCCGCCGTGGCGCGCAGCACGGCGTCCCCCGCGAGGTGGCCGTAGGTGTCGTTGACGCTCTTGAAGCGGTCGAGGTCGCCCATGACCAGGGCGAGCGGGCGGCGCCGGCGGCGCGCGAAGGCGAGGGCCTGGGAGGCCCTGATCTCCCAGGCCCTCCTCACCAGCAGCCCGGTGAGGTCATCTGTCAGGGGGTGATGGCCGCCCTCCGGACAGCACGAGGGGAACGATGCGTGCTCCTCGGGCAACCCTGGCGCAGTACTCATCGATCCCCTTCTCCCCCGATCGGCCGGGCACGTGAGCAGTGGTGAACCTGCGGTTGACTTATGCACGCGTCAACTCAACTCGTAGTTGAGTGGATGCGATGAGTGAGTCTAGGCTTCCGAATGACGGGACTGTCAACTCCCATTCATGTGCCAAGAGTTATGATGCGGTGACAGCTCCTGGTCGGCTCAGGTGTGGTGGAGGTGGATGCGGTGTCCGATCCCCGCGGGCGTCGGACGCTGGCCGAGAATCTCGACCGGCTCTTCGACACCATCCGCCCGGAGGGCCCCAAGGGCCGCCGGTACACCAACGAGGAGGTCGCCACCGCCATCAAGCAGGCGTACCCCGGCATCCGGGTGGGGGGCGCGTACCTGTCGGCCCTGCGCAAGGGCACCAAGCGGAACCCCTCCACCGAGCTGCTGACGGCCCTGGCCCGCTTCTTCGGCGTCCCCGCCTCCTACTTCCTGGACGACAACACCGCGGCCCAGACCGACGCGGAGATCGAACTCGCCAAGGTCGCCCACAACCTGGGCGTCAGGAAGCTCGCCCTGCGCGCCCTGGAACTCTCCCCCGAAGGGCTCGCCGCGGTGACACGGATCGTCGAGCACGTCCTGGAGAGCGATCCCGGCGCGCGCACGCGGTCCTCCGGCCATCCGCCCCGGTCCCAGGGGCCGGGCCCGGCCCCCTCGCCTCCCGGCGACCGGCCGGCGGAGCGCTGATGCGATGGACCTGAAGGCCATGCGCCGTAGCTGCGCGGCTCTGGTCCGCGACCTGGACCTGCCGGTCCCCGCCGAACCGGACCAGGTCATCGCCGCGCTGTGCGGCAGGATGAGGCAGCGCCTCGGCCGGGACGTCCACCACCGGCTCGTCTCCTTCCCGCCCGACACGGTCAGCGGCCTGTGGGTGGCCACCGACACGGCGCACTACATCCTCTGCGAGGAGCGCACCAGCCCCTGGCACCAACTGCTCATCACCTGCCACGAGTTCTGGCACATGGAGGTGGACCACGGGGCCACCGAGATCGACGACGACGCCCCCCACCTGTCGCTGCCCTCGCTCGACGACAGCGCCGTCGCGCGCATCGTCGCCAGGCGCAGCCACTGCGACGCCGCGGCCGAGCAGGAGGCCGACTTCTTCGCGTCCATGCTGATGGCCAAGGTCAGCCGCTGGCTCCCCGAACGCACCTGGGACGTACCGGACTCGGCCGCCGCCGTCATCCACCGCCTGGAGACCGCGCTGGGCAACGGCCCCGACACCTGCGGTCCCGGGCGGGGGACGCGGTGAAGCGCCGGTGAACGACCAGAGCGCGTTCCACCTGATCTGTTCGGCGTTCGGCTGGGTGGCGTTCGCGGTCAAGCTGCGCGACCTGCGGCGGGCGCCCCGCAACCCCATGCGGCGGGCGATCTGCTCCACCCTCTTCCTCGCCTCCGTCTGCGTCTTCTGCGCCGCGCCCGCCGTCATCGGGCTGCTCAACCGCCTCACGGGCGTGGCCAACTTCGCCGCCCCGCTGGTGTACTGCCTGCTGGTGGCCCTGGGCGCCTCGTGCCACGTGCTGCTGGCGTACTGGCGCTGGCCGGCCGAGCAGGCCCTGACCATCGCACGGCGCTGGACGCTGGCGTACGCGGTGATCGTCATGGCCCTGGTCGCGCTGTTCGCGGTGGGGGAGGCGCCGGTCGAGCGGCGGGTGGACTTCGACACGTACTACGCCGACACCCCCTACATCGCCGGGTTCGTCCTGCTGTACCTGCTGGCGGTGGCCGTCGCCATGGCGGTGCAGGTGCGGATGTGCTGGGGCTGGGCGAGGGTCGCCGGACGCCCCTGGCTGCGGCGCGGGCTGTGGCTGATCGGGCTGGGGGCCCTGGGGGCGCTGGGCTTCAGCGTCGCCAAGCTGGCGGCCGTGGTCGCCCGGTGGTGCGGCACCGACTGGGACTGGCTCAGCTCCCGGCTCGCCCCCGTGCTGGCCCTGCTCGGCCTGGTGGTGAGCGCCGTCGGCTACGCGCTGCCCGTCCTGGGCGACCACCTGTCGGGGCTGCGCGGCTGGGTGGAGCGCTACCGCGCCTACCGCGCCCTGTACCCGCTGTGGGACGCGCTGCGGCGGGCCACCCCGGCCATCGTGCCGCCGACCCGCGTCCCCTGGTGGGACTTCGAGCTGCGGCTGACGCGCCGGCTGGCCGAGATCAACGACGGCCGCCTCGCCCTGCGCGCCCACGCCGACCCCCGGGTCGCCGAGACCGCGCTGCGGCTGGGGCGCGAGGCCGGGCTCACCGGCGTCGACCTGTGCGCGACCGTGGATGCCGCACGGCTGAGGGCGGCCGTCGCGGCCAAGGCCGCGAACGTGAGGTTCCCCCCGGACGCGGCCGGCACCGGGCACGGGGGCGCCCGCGGCGGCACCGACGGCATCGGGGAACTGGCCTGGCTGGTCACCGTCTCCCGCGCCTTCGCCGCCTCACCGGTCGTGGCCGCCGCGCTCGCCCGCGCCGCCGGGGACGGCGAGGCCGACGGCACCGAACTCCCCACCCCGGCCTGCGGTTCCCGCGGCGTCTTCGGGAGATTCCGTCCGGCCCGCACGCGATGAGGCCGGCCGGGGTTCCGCCGTCCCTGTCGGCGAGGAACGCGACGGAGGCCGGGAAGCGACAGCAACGGGAGGGGGCGGCGCCCAGGCCCGGGCCGCCGGAACCCGTCAAGCAGTGGCTCCGGGAACGACCTTCCCCGTACGCCTGGAAGCAAGACCCTCCGGGCCGTGCGGGGCCCGGTGGAGTCCCGCACGCGGATACCGCACCTGGACGGCAGGACCGTCGAAGCGGTGCCGGGCGACGGTGAACCGGCCTGCCCGGACGGGGGTTCCTGTCGTCGCCGGCGCCGGTGCGACGGCAGCACGGCGGACTGCTCAGAGTTCGGGTGCGAGGACGGTCAGCCGCAGGAGCGCGGCGACGGCCAGGACGGCGGGAAGCACGTACCACCACCCGCACAGTCGGCGTGCCTTGACGAACGCCCAGGTCAGCAATGTCGAGACGGCGGCGATCACCAGGGCGAGGCCCGCGGCGATGCCGGAGTGGATGGCGGCGTCCCGCTCCCACGGGTCGGCGACTCCGGACATGTAGGCGACGAAGAGCAGGTACCCCGCCACCGCGTGCAGCAGCACGAGGACGACGGCACACACCGCGGTGGCGGCGCGGCCGAGGAGGCTTCGGCTCCGCCTGCCCTGCGCCCGGGACGGGCGTCCGGCGGTGCCGCTCACTTCAGTGCCTCCTTGGCCTCGTCCAGGTTCTGGCCGAACTGGCGACCGTACCGCTGGGCGTCGTTGCTCTCGTAGTAGGGGCCGCCGTTGTAACGGGCCGCGAGTTCCTGCATCTGTGCCTTGGTCATCTGCTCCGGCGGTACGTCGGCGAAGCCGCTCTCGGCCTTGAGCTGGGCCAGGTACTCCGAGGCGATGAAGATGTTCTGCGCGGGATCCTTGACCGCTTCCACCACGACCTGGCGCTGTGCCTCGGTGAGGTTGCCGGGGTCGTAGCCCAGCACCTCCGCGGCCCGGCGGACCTGGATGGCCATCGGACCCATCGAGGTCTGGTCCGCGTCCCCGAGGCCGGGAACATTCCTGCGTGCCTTGTGGGCCGCGTCGTCGACCCAGCCGGGGTCGCCCGCGACCTCTTTCCAGGCGATACCGGCGACCATCTCGGGCGGGAGGCCGGAGTCCCGGGCGGCGGCCTTGATGAGTTCCTTGTTGGCCGAGATGTACGCCCGCCGGTCCTCGTCGGAGGTCGACGGCAGCCAGTAGTTGTTCCCCTGGCCTTCCGGCAGACCGTCGATCCGGGTCCTGATCTTCTGGAGGATGTCGGAGACCACCTCGTTCCCGACGGTGTCGGGGATGGTGTCCGTCTTCCGTCCCGAGCCGTGGAGCCGGACGTTGGGGTCGTCGCTCGCCTGGCGCGCCTCGGAGCGCAGCGCCCCCAGGTTCGCCAGGACCTGCAACGGGTCGGGGAGGCCGCCGCGGAAGTCGGGCAGGGACCGGTGGGCCGCCCTGATGTCGGCCACGCACTTCTCGCGCGCTTCGGACTCCACCCGCAGGGCGTCGCCGTAGTGGTCCCTGGTCTTGGTGTAGTAGCTCTCGGCCTCCTCGCGGATCGCGTCGAGGTCGACGCCCAGCTCCGCGACGAAGTCCAGGAAGCCCGTGGTGCCGCGCAGGTCCTCCCACTGCCGCAGGGGCTCGGCCGCGCGGGCCGTGGGAGTGACCGCGCCGGCCTCCCGCGAGATGACCTCGGCGAGCTTGTCCTCGGTGTGCTTCCCGCTCTCGTAGTGCCTCTTGGCGGTGGTGACCGCGTCGGCGTACGCCGCCAGGGCCTTCCACACCGTGCGGAAGCTCGCCGAGAGGGCGTCGGCGATCCGTCCGGCCTCGTCCAGCCGCTTGACGTACCGGTCGCGGGCCTCGCTCTCCCAGGCGACCATGGCGGCCTTGCGCAAGGGGCCGTCGGCGGACTCGATCAGCCTGTGCAGCCGCCGGAACTCCTCGGCGTTGCGGTCGATGAGCGCGGGATTGGCGTTCTCCAGGAACTCGACGGACTCCCGGTAGACCACGGCGGATCACCGGGCCCCGGCGGGCACGAACCGGCCCGAGGCCAGGAGGGCGTCCATCTTCCGCTGGACGTCGTGGTCGCACCTGACGTAGCCGTTGCCGGCGGACTTCAGCCGGGTGGACAGCGCCGCCAGGAGCGCGACCATGTCGTTGTACAGCTCCTGGGAGTACCGCGCGAAGGTGTTCACCTGCGAGGCCACCTCCGGGTGGGACCGCGGCACCCGGCACATCGTCGCGTTCTCGCCGTCCATCCGCCCCTCGTAGAGGAGCCCCGCGATCTCGACGAGCAGGTGCGAGCTGCCGTCGACGGACTCGGCGCTCACCGAGAACCCGCCGGCGGGCGCACCCGGAGGGCCGGGGGAGCCGCCGTCTCCCGGAGCCCGGTTGAGCCGCGTCTGCGCGGTCCTCTCCCTGGCACGGGCCACGAGCCCGGCCCACTCCTCGTCGAACGACATCGCCGCCTCCCCCATGACTCGGGCCACTCCCGGATCGGTGCCATTGTCCGCACCGGCCCCCTTTGCGACTACACCGCGTGTGTGGCTGATCACGCTTTTAAGCCGAACGAAGGTACTCGGCCCGTGGCGCTGAGCATGGCCATGACCACGGGGAACGGCTCTCTCCCGTGCCGCGGGCTCCGTGCGCTCCCCGGCGGCCGGCGGGGGCCGAGCCGCAGGCCACGCGGGGACGACGCGGTGGAGCGGCAAGAAGGCGGGAAAGTGACGGGACGCGGGCCGGCGTGGACGGGGGTGCCCTGCTCAAGGACCTGGGGCGGTGGGCCGCGGCCCTGGCGGACGACCTGCGCCCGCGCGGCGAGTCCGGGGTCTCCGCCCCCCGATCGGAGGCCGAGCGCCGGAGGGCGGGGGACGTGCGCCGGACGGCGGCCACCTGCGGGACCCGGCGGGGCGAACGCATCCGGCGGTCGGCGGCGGCCCGGGCGCCCGCCTGCGTCTTCGTGGGTTCTGCGAGGGCAGCGGCCTGATCGGCGAGCCGCTCCTCGCCGGTCCCGGCGAGGAACCGGCCGAGCGAGGCCCGGTACGGGAACTTCTTCCGCGAGGACCCGTAGCACAACGGCCGCGACCGGCTGTTCGCGGCCTTCGACCACATCGGGGGAGCGAACGACACCGCCGCCGGTCCCTTCGCCCCCGCGTGTGGGTCCGGGCACCTCCCGCTCGGCACCTTCCACCGGTTGACGGACAAGTGGCGCAGGGCCGAACCGGGCACGGACGCATGGACGCTGGTGCGCCGGTCCGCGGAGGCCGTCCACGGCTGCGAGAAGAACCCGTTCGCGGTGAGCACCGCTCGTCTCCGCCCGCTGGACGGAACGCGAGGGCACCGCCGGGAACACCGGCGAGCACGCTGCCGGGAACGCCGGTCCGAAGCGGAACGCCGTTGTGGGAGGCGGCACTTCACGAACCTCACCGCCGTCCTCACCGCGCCGCCGCGGTTCACCGTGCTGCAGCTCCGTCGAGCCCGCGGGCGGCGGGGCTGAGTGGAGCGGCGTCGGCTTCGGCCGGGGCGCCTCCTTCGAGGTGACCCGCACGGTGCGCGGCGCCCCGGTGGGCACTGATCCCCCGTCGGCCCGGTCCGCAGGGCACGCGGGGCTCTCGCGGAAATCCGTGAGCACTTCCTGGCGGGAGTGCACCCGG
>NZ_DASQNP010000167.1:0-10669 GCF_035644915.1 Streptomyces sp. | reverse complement strand
CCCCCGCACCGCCGGTTCCCCGGCTCCGCGTCCTGTGATGCCGGGAGAGGAAGTCCCGTAGGGTCGTGGCCGCAACACGACGGTGACCACGAGGGGATTGCGCAGTGACTCAAGTGGTGGTGCGCGACGTGTCGGTCGGCTATCCGGGGCGGTTGGTGCTGGACCGCGTGTCCCTGACCGTCAGACCGGGCGAGCGCCTCGGGGTGATCGGGGAGAACGGCTCCGGGAAGTCGACCGTGCTCCGCCTGCTCGCAGGGCGGGAAACGCCCTCGGAGGGCACCGTCAAGGTCATCGCGGAAGGCGGTCTGGCCTACCTCGCGCAGTCCGTGGACCTGCCGCCGCACCTGCCGGTGCGCGCCTTCGTGGACGAGGCCCTCGCCGATCTGCGGGCGCTGGAGAGGCAGATGAGGGAGGCCGAGGCGGCACTGGGGAGTGCGGACGAGGCGGCGCTGCGCCGGTACTCCGATGCGGTGGCGCAGTACGAGGCCAGGGACGGCTACCGCGCCGAGGCCCGGCTCGGCACCGCCCTGGACCGGCTCGGGCTGCCCGGACTGGACCGTGACCGCGCACTGGGAACGCTGTCGGGCGGCGAGCAGTCCCGGCTCGCCCTGGCCTGCGCCCTGGCCTCCGAACCCGCCCTGCTCCTGCTCGACGAGCCGACGAACCACCTCGACGACGACGCGCTGGCCTGGCTGGAGAAGAAGCTGGCCCGGTACCGCGGCACCCTCGTCATGGCCACCCACGACCGCGACTTCCTGGAACGGGTCACCGACGGCATCGTGGAGGTGGACGGTGACCGGCACACCCTCATCCGGTACGGCGACGGCTGGACGGGCTACCTCGAACGGAAGGCGGCCGAGCGGCACCGCTGGGAACGGGAGTACCAGGAGTGGCGGAGCGAGGTCGCCCGGCAGGAGAAACTGGCCGAAGCCGGGTCGCACCGCCTCTCCACCGGCTGGCGGCTCACCGAGAGCCCGCGATTCGCCGGACACCAGCGTTCGGTCGAGGGTCAGATGTCGGCGCGTGTGCGCCAGGCCCGGGAGAGGCTGCGCCGGCTGCGCGAGAATCCGGTGCCGCTGCCGCCCGCCCCACTGCGCTTCACCCCGCCGCCCGGGTTCGGGCCGTCCGTGGCGGAACCGGTCCCGGACCGCTCCCCGGAGTCCCCGGAGCACGTGGCACCGGGCGCCCCGGCCGCCGGCGGACCCGAGCCCCTCGTGGAACTGGTGGACGTCGTCGTCGGCACGCGGCTGCGAGTGGACCGGCTGAGTCTGCGCCCCGGTGAACGGCTGCTGGTGACCGGACCGAACGGTGCCGGGAAGTCCACCCTGCTCGGCGTCCTGGCACGCGAGCTCGTGCCCGACGCGGGAACGGTGCGCCTGCCCGAGCGTATCGGCCTGCTACCGCAGGACGTGCCCGCCGTGACGTCCCGGCGATCGCTCCTGGCCGCCTTCGCGGCGGGGCTGCCCGGAGAGCCGGAGGAGCACGCCCCGGCCCTTCTCACACTGGGCCTGTTCCGGGAGGAGGACCTCGCGCTCCCGGAGGCCGGGCTGTCGGTCGGCCAGCGCCGCCGCCTGGCACTGGCCCGGTTACTGACCCGTCCCGTGGACCTGCTGCTTCTCGACGAACCGACCAACCACCTCTCCCCGGCGCTGGCCGAGGAACTGGAGCAGGCCCTCGCGGAGTACCCGGGAACGCTCGTGCTCGTCTCGCACGACCGCAGGATGCGCTCCCGGTTCACCGGTACGCGCCGGAGGAGCGAGGCCGGGCGGCTGCTCCCCGCCTGAGGGACGCGGGTCCACACGGCGGCGCCCGGCGAGCGGCCCCGGTCCTCGCTGGTGACGGCGCGCATGCGACGGGGCCGGGCCGAGGGGTTCGCCACGGTCCACCGCGACGGGGCCCGTTCGTCTTCTTCGCGGTGCGGCGAGAGGGCCGCCGGCCTGCGGGTCCGGCGTGGCCGTCGCCCCTGTGGATCGGATGGCCTGGAGCGTCACCGGGTCCGGGGGTGCCGTCGGAGACGCCGATCAGAGGCCCGCCGGCCACCGTCCGGCCCGGCGGCGCCGGGAGGAGCGCTTTACCCGCGGCCTTCGCCGGGAAGAGCGCGCGGCGGACCGCGGCCCGGTGCAGCCCGGGGCACCGCCGGTTTCCTGTCGCGGGAGCGCGACCGCGGGCCCGTCGGGCCGGCACGCTGCCACCCGCCCCGGGAGGGACGACCCGGACCCGGGCGGTTCCGACCGCCCGGAGGAGCCTCCGGGGACTGCGCGGTGGTCCGGTCGCCGCCTTTCACGACCATTTTTGACCGTTTTTGATCGTCTTTCCCGGAGTGCCCGGAGGTCCCGCACCGCCTCCACGTCCACGACGGCGCCGCGGCGGAGGAGGCGCGGGCCGGAGGCACGGCCGCGCCACGGCGGCGGCCGTGCCTCCGGTCCTGCTGCGGCCCGGCCTACCAGTCCGCCAGCGGGCCGCTCGCGTCGCGCTCCCTGGCCGTGCGCTCCAGGTCCGCCTCGACCATCATCCGCATCAACTCCGGGAAGCTCACCTGCGGCTCCCAGCCCAGCCGGGTGCGCGCGTTCTTCGCGTCCGCGCACAGGAGATCCACTTCGGCCGGGCGCACCAGGGCCGGGTCGACCACCACGTAGCGCTCCCAGTCGAGGTCCACGGCGGCGAAGGCCATGCGCACCGCGTCCCGCACGGAGTGGGTGCGGCCCGTCCCCACCACGTAGTCCACCGGGGTCTCCTGGGCCAGGATCGCGTGCATGGCCCGGACGTAGTCGCCCGCGAAACCCCAGTCGCGGACCGCGTCGAGGTTCCCCAGCCGCAGCTCCTGCTGCATGCCCAGCCGGATGCGGGCGACGGCCCGGGATATCTTCCGGGTGACGAACTCGCGGCCCCGGCGCGGCGACTCGTGGTTGAACAGGATCCCGGACGCCGCGAACAGGCCGTAGGACTCCCGGTAGTTGCGGGTGATGAAGTGACCGTACGCCTTCGCGGCGCCGTACGGACTGCGCGGGTAGAAGGGGGTGAACTCGTTCTGCGGCACCTCCCTGACCTTGCCGAACATCTCCGAGGACGATGCCTGGTAGAAGCGGATCTGGCCGCGCGGCGCGCTGCCCGACCCGTTGATGCCGCTGACCATGCGGATCGCTTCCAGCATGCGCAGCACGCCCAGTCCGGTCACCTCGCCGGTCAGCTCGGCCTGCTGCCAGGACAGCGGCACGTAGGAGATGGCCGCCAGGTTGTAGACCTCGTCCGGTTGCACCAGGTCCACCGCCTTCACCAGGCTGCTCTGGTCCAGCAGGTCGCCTTCGACGAACCGCAGTTCCTCGACCAGCCGCTGCACCCGGGCCCGGTGCGGGTTGGACTGCCCCCGGACCAGGCCCCACACCTCGTACCCGTTGCGCACCAGGTACTCGGCCAGGTAGGAGCCGTCCTGTCCGGTGACGCCGGTGATCAGTGCCCGTTTCACAACGGCACCTCCTCTTCAACGATGCGCGGGAGTCGTCCGGTGCCGTCGGCGGGAAGGGTCGCGCCGAACCAGCCGGAACCCCCCAGAGCGGTTACCACGTCCACCGCCGCCGACAGGTCGGTGACGCTGCCCAGGTGCCCCGGCCGCGGCGGGGTCGGGACGCCGCGGCCGCTGCGCACGTGCAGCGACCAGCAGCCTGCGGCCGCGGCGGCGGCCAGGTCGGTGTCGTGGTCGCCGACGAGCAGGGCCCGGGCCGGCTCCACCGACAGGTCGCGCAGGGCCCGCAGCAGCAGCCCGGGCCGGGGCTTGCGGCAGTCGCACCCGTCCTCGGGCCGGTGCGGGCAGTGGTGGACCGCCGGGGGCGGCACCCCGGCCGAGGCCAGGTCCGCCCGCATCCGTGCGTGCAGGTCGGAGAGTCCGGCCTCCGTCAGCAGCCCCCGGCCGATGACGGCCTGGTTGGTGACCACGGCCAGCCGCAGCCCGAGCGCGGCGAGCCGCCGGCACGCGTCGATGGCGCCCGGCAGCCACCGCCAGTGCTCCGGCCGGGTCACGTGCCCGGGCCGGTTCTGGTTGAGTACGCCGTCGCGGTCGAGGAGGACGGCTTGCAGAGCCATGCGCGTGTCTCCTTCCTCAGGCCGGGCGGGACGCGGCACCGGTCCGTGCTCCGTCCGCGTTCCAGCCGCCCAGTTCGGCGGCCAGTTCCCGGACGGCCGCGCGAACCGCTTCCGCCGAGGACAGCCGGGGCCGCCAGCCGAGTTCCGACAGCCTCTGCGGCGTCAGGCGCAGCGTGGGCACGTCGCCGCGCCAGCCGCGGTCGCCGCCGGCGAACCGCACCTCCCCGCCGCCCGAGGGGTGTTCGGACAGGGCGATCCGGGCCACCTCGGCCGCGCTGGCCACGTCGGTGTTGCAGACGTCGAACGTGGCGATCCCGGCGTTCCCGGCCGCTCCGCGGCCGGTCCCGGACCCCGCCCCGGCGAGTGTGGTCAGCGCTGTCACGCAGTCGGAGACGTGCAGGTAGCTGCGGGTCTGGCGGCCGTCTCCCAGCACCTCCAGCCCGGACGGGTCCTCGGCGAGCCGGGTGACGAAGTCGTAGACGATGCCGCGCCGCATCCCCGGGCCGATGATGTTCGACAGCCTGGCCGCGATCGCCGTGAACCCCACCTCCGCGGCGCCCGCCGACAAGAACGCCTCCGCCGCCGCCTTCCCCGCACCGAACCGGGTGGTGGGCCGCGGTACGCGCTTCTCCTCCTGTTCCGGCAGGTTCGGCTGGTCGCCGTAGACCAGTTGGCTCGACGTCATGACGACGACTTCGGGAGGGTGGTGGGCGCACGCCTCGACCAGGCTGACGGTGCCGCCCACCGTCGTCTCCAGATCGGCCCGGGCCGACCCCGCCCAGGAGCGGTTCTCGGTGTTGGCGGCCAGGTGGAAGACCCACCGTGATCCGGCCACCAGTTCGCCCAGGGCGGCGGTGTCCCGCAGATCGACCTGGTGGTAGTGGCCGGCCAGGCGGCCGGCCAGCGGGTGCAGCCGCTCGGCCGCGTCCCACGGCACCCGGTCCACGGCCACGACCCGTCGGCCGCTCCCGGCCAGGGCCGCCACCAGGCGAGCGCCGATGAACCCCGCTGCGCCGGTGACCAGTGCCGTGTCGCCCCGCGCCCCGTCCTGACGGCCTGTCATGCGATGTCTCCTCTCGTCGCGCCGCGGCGGTGCGCGAACGCCGGCATTCTGGCCACCTCGCCCAGGGTGCGGACGCGCTCGTACCGCCCCTTCCCGTCGGGGTAGATCCCGTACGGGTCGTACAGGAGGGTCGCCGGGTGGCCCGCCGGGGCTCCGTCGAGGGTGTCGGTCAGGTACCAGCAGGTGTCCAGGGGCCGGTCGAGCGCCACCGCGGCCATCCGGAAGATGCGCGGGTCCGGCTTGGCCACTCCGACGACGTGCGAGTCCAGCACGCCGTCCAACTGGTCCAGCAGCCCGGCCTGCGCCAGCTCGGCGTACGCGTGGCCGCGTGCGTTGCTGATCACGTACCGCTGCGTGGTGCGGGGCAGCCGCTCCAGCAGGGCCCGCGCGTCCGGGTTCACCACCCCCCACAGGACGGTGTCGGGCACCTCGCGGGCCACGGCCTCCCACAGGGCGACGCCGACCTCGGGCGGGCATCCGGCGTGGAGTGCCCACTGGCGGGCGAACGCCTCGTGCTCCGGGCCGCCCGGCGGGCCGTCCGGCCAGCCGAAGTCCCGGTCGCGGGCGGCCAGCGAGACGGCGCGGCGCGCACGGGCGGCGGAGACCCGGACGCCGGAACGGCCGGCGTAGGAGGACAGGATCCTTCCGTCGACGAGCATCAGCACGCCCCCCGAGTCCAGCAGCAGCGCGGGCGGACGTGGCCCTCCGAGCCCCGGCCGGGCGACGCCGACCGGGGCCGGTTCACGATCCGTCAAGCCGCTCACGGCGGCCTACCGCGATTCGGGCGTCAGGAGCAGGTTGACGAACTCCCGCTCGGTGTTCTCCGCCGCGTGCGCGAAGGCGTCGTCGGGCAGCTCCGGATCGATGTCGAGGTCGTCGACCACCTCGCGGACGAAGCCGAGGGACCGGTAGATGCCCAGCACCTCGACCGGGTCGTCGCCGCGCTCCTTGATGCCCGGCGGCCAGAACTCGACCAGCATCCGCGGCCGGCAGCGCCGCAGCGTCTCCGCCATGCCCAGGATGGCCAGGTGGTCGGCCCCCTGGAGGTCCACCTTGGCGAAGGAGATCTCCTCCACGTCCGCCAGGACGCTGTCGAGGGTGATGACCGGCACCGGGTGGCTCCACTCGGAGGACTCGTCCAGCACCCGGTGGTCGCCGGTGTTGTTGCCCGGGTCGCGCCGCAGGTGCGCGATCCCCGGTTCGGCGCCCAGGGCGGCGTAGACCGGAACGACGTTGCGGGCGCCGTTGCGCAGGACGTTCTGCACCAGGAGCTGGTGGTTCCAGGCGTCGCCCTCGAAGGCGAAGACCCGTCCGTGCTCCTGCACCGCCTGGGACATCAGCAGCGTGAAGTAGCCGACGTGCGCGCCGATGTCCAGCACGGTGGAGCCCGGGGTGACGTACTTGCGCAGGGCGGCCTCCTCGTCCTGCTCCCAGCGCCGCGTCTCGGCTATCTCCGGCCGGATGATGGCGTCGTCGCCGTCGATCTGGATCTCCCCGACCTCGGAGTCGAGCCGCTCGGGGAGGTGCCAGGGCGACCGGGGTCCGTTCTGGCAGGCCTCCGCGATGACGGGGCGCCACAGGCCGGCCGTGGCCTCGCCGGCGGCCCGGGCTTCCTCGCGGGTCCCTCCGGCCTGCCCGACGGTCGCCGCGGCGGCGGCCGCGGTGCGCTGGGTGACCAGTACGAAGTCCGCGGGCGACGGACCGCCGTAGGGGGAGTGCTGCGTTGCCATGGAGTCTCCTTCCGGTGAGGGAGGCGCCGCGACGGGGCACCGCGGCGCCGCGGGACGGGGATCAGGCCGGGACGCCCTCGACCAGGCGGTGGTAGTCGGCGGCCAGGTACTCGTGGTCGCCCAGCGGCAGGACCCGGGACAGGCGGAGGCCGGCCTCCTCGAACAGCGCGGCGAACTCGGCCTCGGTCCGCACGCGGCCGCCGGTGGTGGCGAGCAGGTCCATGTCGGTGCTGACGATGCCGTGCGCCGGGCCGAGGTCCTCCGCCGGTCCGGGCATCAGCGGTTCCATCACCAGCAGGCGGCCGTGGTCGGGCAGCACGGCGCGGCAGTTGCGCAGGATCGCCAGGGCGTGCTCGTCGTCCCAGTCGTGCAGCACGCTCTTGATGACGTACAGGTCGCCGCCGGGCACCACGGAGGTGAAGGCGTCCCCGGCCACGACCTCGCACCGGTCGTCCAGGCCCGCCGCGGCGAGCCGCTCCGCGGCCTGCGCCACCCCCTCGGCGCGGTCGAAGACGATGCCGCGCAGGCCGGGGTGCGCCGTCAGGACACCGGTGAGCAGGGCCCCGTTGCCGCCGCCGACGTCGACGACCGTCTTGCACCAGGAGAAGTCGTAGCCCTCCGCCAGGGCGGGGGCGACGCCCTGGGTGTCGGCGCCCATGGCCTCGTTGAAGACGGCGTACTCCTCCGGGTGCTGCGCGTAGTAGTCGAAGTACGGCATCCCGTGGATCCGCTCGAAGCCGTTGCGGCCGGTCCGCACCGTCTCGGCGAGGTCGCCGTAGCTGCGCCACATCGCTTCCCCGGCGAAGAGGAGGACCATGCCGCGCACCGAGTTGTGCGCGTCCGCGCACAGCGGGCGTCCCATGGGGGTCAGCGCGAAGCGGCCGTCCCGCTGCCCGGCGACGATGCCCACGCCCTCCATGCCCCGCAGCAGCCGCAGCAGCGAGGGTTCGTGGGCGCCCACGGCGGCGGCCGCCTCGGCCGCCGTGAGCGGCCCCGCGGACAGTGCGTCCGGTACGCCCAGCTTGACCGCGGCGTGGATGATCTGGGCGGGCATCGCCCCGAAGGCCAGCTCCCACAGCCTGGCCATGTCGGGACCGTCGTGGCCCTGCGCGTCCTGCGCCGGGCCGTTCTCCGGCGCGCCGGCGGCGGCCTTCGGCGCCTGCGTCTCCGCCGTCTCGTCGGGGGTGCTTCCGGTCACGGTCTCTCCTCCAGCGTGTGTCGGATGGATGGGATCGGCGCGCCGGTCGGAGGCCAGCGAGGCCACCCGTGCGCGCAGGGCCCACGCGGCTTCGGCGGTGGGTGCCTCCACGTTGAGCCTCAGCGGTGCGGGATCCTCCGTCTGGGAGGGGCGCAGGTTGAACCACGACCCGTCGGGCAGGTCCACGGTCAGCCCGTCGAGCCGGTCGGTGGTCCCGGTGCCGGTGAACGCGCGTGCGACGCGCTCCAGCCGGCGCTCCGGTTCGGCTCCGGGGAGGTTGGTCTCGGGCAGGGACACGTAGCGGCGGCAGGCCTCGGCGATCCGGGAGACGGGTCTTCCGTCCGTGCCGGCGAGGGTCAGCACGTGGAGGGCGGCCAGCAGACCGGAGTCCGCGTGCCACAGGCCGCGGAAGTAGTAGTGGCCCGAGTGCTCGACGCCCAGGGCCGCACCGGAGGCGATCATGGCCTCCCGCATGAACACGTGGCCCACCCGCGCGCGCACGGTGCGTCCGCCGTGCGCGGCCACCGCCTCCGTCAGCGCACGGGAGGTCACCACGCTGTGGACGATGGTGGCCCCGGGCTCGCCGGCCAGCACCCGCAGCGCCAGGAAGGTGCCCACCAGGGAGGGAGGGACCACCTCCCCCCGCTCGTCCACGACGACGCACCGGTCGGCGTCCCCGTCGAAGACGAGCCCGAGGTCGGCCCGCCGGCTCCGGACGGCGGCGCCGAGCACGCGGGTGTTCTCCGGACGGAGGGGGTCGGCGTCACTGTGCGGGAAGGCGCCGTCCACCCCGAACCCCAGGGGGACGATCTCCACCGGCAGCGCTCCCAGCACCTCCGGCACGGTCAGACCGGCCATCCCGTTCAGCGCCTCGACCGCCACGCGCAGCGGCCGCATGCCCGCCGGGTCGACCTGGCCCAGCAGGTGTTCGCGGTAGTCGCCGAGGACCTCCCTGGTCCGCAGCACCCCTCGCCCGACGGGCGCGGGCCCGCCGTCCTCGGCCATCCGCAGCAGCGTGCGCAGTCCCGTGTCCCACCCCATCGGCACCGCCCCGGCGCGGCTCAGCTTGACCCCGTTGTACCGGGGCGGGTTGTGGCTGGCCGTGATCATCGCGCCGGGCAGGCCGAGCGCGCCCGAGGCGTAGGACAGCATGTCGGTGGACACCCTGCCGATGTGCGTCACGTCGACCCCCTGGTCGAGGACGCCCTCGGCGAACGCCTCCGCCAGACCGGGCGAGGACGGGCGCATGTCGTGGCCCACCAGCACGGTGCGCGCACCCGTCAGCCTGGCGAAGCACGCCCCGAACACCCGCAGGAGCGGGGCGTCGAGCTGTTCGCCCACCACACCGCGGATGTCGTACGTCCGCACCACCTCGGAGGGGTCCTTCATCGCTGTGCCTCCTTCGGTTCCCACGGTTTTCGGACGGGGCCGGTCACCAGCGGCGGATGCGCGGGGGCAGGTTCGCCGGGCGCCGCGAACCGTCCGGCTGCACGTACGGGTCCTGCGGCCCGAGCGCCTGGGACCACCACTCCTCGGGGGCGTGGGACCACGACTCGTCGGGGTAGATGCAGTCCACGGGGCAGACGGGGGGCAGGCACTTCCCGCACCCGGAGCACAGCTCGGGGACGATGACCATCCCGTGTTCGAGGTTGAACACCGCTCCGAACTGGGAGGGGCACGCCTCCACGCAGGCGTCGCAACTGATGCACTCCGACTGCTCGATGCGCAGCGGTGGCAGCCGCCACTGCGCGGGCCGGGCGCGGTTGGCGATCCGTTCGGCCCGGGGCGACCGTGCCGCCTCCTTCCGCCGTGCCGCCCCGCGGTCCGTCCGCCGGGGCGGTTCCTCCGCACCGGCCGGTCCGTGGTCGTGTTCTTCGTTCACGGCAGTTCTCCCCTCTCGGGTGCGGATACGGCGGGGGCCGGTGCGCCCCGGCCCAGACGGACGGCCCAGTCCACGGAGATGTCCACCGCCGCGGCCAGCCCGGCGGCGGTGAACCCGTGGCTGCCCTCCACGACCGCGGCCTCCCAGCCGGGTCGACGGTCGGTCTCGGCGAGGAGGGCCCGGGCCATGCCGCTGTCGAGCTCCTCGTCGCCGTAGACGGTGCACACCGGTCTGCCGGCCGCCTTCAGCAGGCCGAAGTAGTCGCGGTCGCGGTCGTCGCGGGTGTAGGCGACGCCGAGCCACAGGCCGCACCACGCCGCGGCCAGCGTGCCGTCCACCCGGTGCAGCCGGGGGGCCGGGCCGTCCTGCGACTCCTCCTCCACGAGGATGGGACCCCACAGCACGGAGCCCGCGATCTCGGGCAGGTCGGCGGCGGCCATCGCGGCCAGGCGGGCCCCGGCGCTGTTGCCCACCACGACGAACCGCTCCGCCACCCCGGCCGTGCGCAGGTGCGCCACCGCGGCGCGCAGGTCCTCCAGCCGCCGCGCCCAGGTCGTGTGGGTGAACACCCCGTCGCTCACGCCCGTGCCCCGGCTGTCGTAGCGCAGGACGGGTACTCCGCGGGACGCCGCGGCGTGGGCCAGGGTCGGTCCGCACTCGTGGATGTCCACGCGCTGCCCGGGATTGCCCGGCTCGTAGACCAGACACAGTGGCCACGG
>NZ_DASQNP010000166.1:0-5765 GCF_035644915.1 Streptomyces sp. | reverse complement strand
AGCACAACCGCCGCGTCGCCATCGAGCGCTACGGCCAGCCGCGCGGCAACATCATCGTCGACGGCAAGGCCATCACCGGCTCCACCGAGACCAAGGGCACCGACTTCAAGTTCAAGCGGACCTACCGGAACGGCAAGATGTGGGCGCCGGTGACGGGATTCGCCTCCCAGGCGTTCGGCGCCACCCAGTTGGAGGCCATCTACGACGGCATCCTCACCGGTGACGACGACCGGCTGTTCTTCAACCGCACCATCGACATGCTCACCGGCAAGGACCGGAAGGGCGGCAACGTCGTCACCACGCTGAACGCCGCGGTCCAGAAGGCCGCCTACGAGGGGATGGGCGACAAGAAGGGCGCGGCCGTCGCGATCGACCCCGAGACCGGCGCCATCCTCGCCCTGGTCAGCAAGCCGTCGTACGACCCGTCCGTCTTCGCGGGGAACTCCTCCAAGGACCAGAAGGCGTGGGTGTCCCTCCAGAAGGACAACGCCCCCGACGAGCCGATGCTCAACCGGGCGCTGCGCCAGACCTACCCGCCGGGCTCGACGTTCAAGGTCGTCACGGCCGCCGCGGCGCTGGAGAGCGGCATGTACGACATCGACGAGCGGACCGACTCCCCGGACCCGTACCGGCTGCCGGACAGCACCATCGACCTGGGCAACGACGGCAACCACCCCTGTGAGAACGCCTCGCTCCGGGTGGCCATGCAGTGGTCCTGCAACACCGTCTTCGCCAAGATCAGCAAAGAGCTCGGCAACGAGAAGATGATCGAGTACGCCGAGAAGTTCGGCTTCAACGAGGAGCTGTTCGTCCCGGTCCGCGCCGTCGAGTCCGTCTACCCCGAGGACAACCGGCCGCAGAACGCCATGGCGGGCATCGGCCAGGCGTCCAACCGCGCCACCCCGCTCCAGATGGCCATGGTGGCCGCCGCCGTCGCCAACGACGGCAAGCTGATGGAGCCGTACATGGTGGACCAGCTCGTCGCGCCGAACCTCAACGTCGTCGAGGAGCACTCGCCCAAGGAGCTGGGCCAGGCGGTCTCGCCGGAGAACGCCCAGAAGCTCCAGCAGATGATGGAGACGGTCGTCGAGGAGGGCACCGGCACCACCGCCCGGATCGACGGCGTCAAGGTCGGCGGCAAGACCGGTACCGCGCAGCACGGCGAGAACAACAAGGAGAAGCCGTACGCCTGGTTCATCTCCTACGCCAAGACCGACGACGGGTCCTCGCCGATCGCCGTCGCGGTGGTGGTCGAGGACTCCAACGCCGCCCGCGCGGACACCTCCGGCGGCGGCCTGGCCGCCCCGGTGGCGAAGGCGATGATGGAGGCGGCCCTCAAGAAGTAACCCGCGGGAAGCAGCGGGCGCACCGCCGCTCCCCGCGGCGGACGGAACCGGCCGGGGCCGGCCACGGTGGATGCCGTGGCCGGCCCCGGTGGCGTTCCGGCGGCCCCTCCGGCCGTACCGGCGCGCCCCCGACGCGTCACCGCCGGACTCGGCGGGAAGGCGGCCCCCGCCCGCGGGGCTGCCTTCCCGCGCGGTGAGGGGCTCGGGGCCGTCTCGGGGAAGAGGTCCGGCCTGTGATCTCGCGCACTCGCCGGGGCGGCGGCGCGGGCCCGGCGCGCGTCCGCCGCTCCCCTGTACGGGCCCTGTACGCGCGCGGGAGCGGAACCCGGCGGTCCCCTTCCGGCCGGACGTCCTCCGCGCCGTCAACGGGCCCCTGCTCCCCCTGTCGGGGCGTGCCGGACACCGCTGCCCCGCCCCTCCCGCCCCTCCCCGGGCGACGCCGTGCGCGGGCGTACGAATCCAGCCGAACCACTACATACGGTGACCGCGGAGAAGCAGCCCTTACCACAGAGGGGTCAGGCGAACCCGGTACGGTATGGCAAGCACCCTGATGACTCTTAGCACCCCGCTTCAGCCCTCTCCGGGGCAGTTGGGATGAAGGAAGGGCTGGCCTATGGAAGAGCCGCGTCGCCTCGGCGGCCGGTACGAGCTGGGCTCGGTGCTCGGCCGAGGTGGTATGGCCGAGGTGTACCTCGCCCACGACACCCGCCTCGGCCGCACCGTCGCGGTGAAAACGCTCCGCGTGGACCTCGCCCGCGACCCCACGTTCCAGGCCCGCTTCCGCCGTGAGGCCCAGTCGGCCGCCTCGCTCAACCACCCGGCGATCGTCGCCGTCTACGACACCGGCGAGGACTACGTCGACGGGGTGTCCATCCCGTACATCGTCATGGAGTACGTCGACGGCTCCACCCTGCGCGAGCTGCTGCACTCCGGGCGCAAGCTGCTGCCCGAGCGCTCCCTGGAGATGTGCGTCGGCATCCTCCAGGCCCTGGAGTACTCCCACCGCAACGGCATCGTCCACCGCGACATCAAGCCGGCGAACGTCATGCTGACGCGCACCGGCCAGGTCAAGGTGATGGACTTCGGCATCGCCCGCGCCATGGGCGACTCCGGCATGACCATGACCCAGACCGCGGCCGTCATCGGCACCGCCCAGTACCTCTCCCCGGAGCAGGCCAAGGGCGAGACGGTGGACGCCCGTTCCGACCTGTACTCCACGGGCTGCCTGCTGTACGAGCTGCTGACGGTGCGGCCGCCCTTCATCGGCGACTCCCCCGTCGCGGTCGCCTACCAGCACGTGCGGGAGGAGCCGCAGCCGCCGAGCGTCTTCGATCCCGAGATCACGCCCGAGATGGACGCCATCGTCCTCAAGGCGCTGGTGAAGGACCCGGACTACCGCTACCAGTCCGCCGACGAGATGCGCGCCGACATCGAGGCCGCCCTCGACGGCCAGCCGGTCGGCGCCGCGGCGGCGATGGGCGCGGCGGCGTACGGCAGCGGCGGAGGCGGCGGTTACCACCCCGAGGACCAGCCCACCACCGCCCTGCGCGCCACGGCCCCGCCGGCCGGCCAGACGTCCATGCTGCCGCCGATGCGCGAGGACGACGGCGGCTACGGCTACGACGAGCGGCCCGACCGGCGGCGCCAGAAGAACAACCTCTCGACGATCCTGCTGGTGCTCGGCGGCATCCTGGTCCTGGTCGGTGCGATCTTCATCGGCAAGGTGATCTTCACTCCGTCCCAGAACCCCTCGACCGTGCCCGACCTCGCCGGCCTCACCTTCACCGAGGCCAAGCGGAGTGCCGCCAACGTCGGCCTGGAGGTCGTCAGGGGATCGAGCGAGTTCTGCGACCAGAAGAAGGGCACGGTCTGCAAGACCGACCCGGTCAAGGGCGAGCAGGTCGAAGAGGGCGACACGATCACGCTGATCATGTCCAAGGGCCCCAGCGAGGTCGAGGTCCCGGACGTCGTCGGCGAGGAGGCCGACTCCGCCGAGCAGGAGCTGGAGAACGCGAACTTCAAGGTCAAGCGCAAGGCGGAGATCTCGGAGCAGCCGGCCGGCACGGTCATCGCGCAGGACCCGCCGGGCGGCGACAAGGCCAGGCCCGGCACCACGATCACCATCACCGTGGCCACGGAGGACCAGCGGCCGACCGTGCCGCGGGTCATCGACCAGGACTACGCGGCGGCCGAGGCCCAGCTCAAGGCGCTCGGCTTCAACGTCAACAAGACCGAGCAGGAGGACGCCTCCAAGGCCCCGAACACGGTCATCGCGCAGAGCATCGAGCCCAACACCAAGGCCGCGGCCGGCTCCACGATCACCCTGACCGTGGCCAAGGCGCCCGCGGAGCAGCCGGTCGCCGTCCCGAACGTCCAGGGCCAGACGCTCAAGGACGCCCGCAAGGCGCTCCAGGACGCGGGCTTCCAGGTCCAGGTGCAGGGCCCCGACCAGGACGACGCCAGGGTCGTGGCCACCACCCCGCAGGCCGGTGCCCAGGCCAAGAAGGGTGACAGCGTCACGGTGATCACCGTCGGCGGCGGCGGCCCCGGCGGCGGTCCGGGCGGCAACGGCGGTCCGGGCGGCTTCATCGAGGGCATGGACGGGGGGTTCCGGGAGGGCTGACCCGCGCGTACGGCCCCGCCCCGTACGACTACGCCCGAGGGCCTGACCGGCTCGGATGCCGGTCAGGCCCTCGGTTTGTGTCACGGGCCCCTCACGGGGGGGGCGCGGAGAGGGGTCTAGCGGAGTTCCTCCGGCGGGGTGCGCCGCTCGTCCACCTTCTCGGTGCGCACCAGCTCGCCCCATACGACGTAGCGGTAGTCGGAGGTGAGGATGGGAGTGCAGGTGGTCAGGGTGATGTACTTCCCCGCCTCTTTCCGGCCCGACGCCTCGGGGACGTCGGCGAGGACCTCGACGTTGTACTTCGAGGTCTTCGGGAGGACCTCGTAGACCTTGTAGACGTACCAGGTGTCCTCGGTCTCCACGACGACGGGATCGCCCTTGTCGATCTTGTGGATGTCGTGGAACTTGGCGCCGTGCCCGTCGCGGTGCGCGGCCAGCGAGAAGTTGCCGTTCCCCTCCCAGGGCGGCGTGGCCTTCACCGGCTTGGTGTAGTAGCCCGCGACGCCCTTGTTGAGCTCGTCGGTGTCGGTGCCCTTCTTGATCAGCACCTCACCGTCGCCCATCGCCGGTACGTGCAGGAAGCCCACGCCCTCGCCGGCGTCGTACTCCTTCCCGGCGCCGGCCGGGCCGTCCTCGGCCCAGTGCTCGCGCACCTCGGCGCTGTCGCGTTCGGCCTCGCGGTTGGCGATCACGTTCGTCCACCACAGCGAGTAGACGACGAAGAGGCCCAGCAGCACGCCGACGGTGATCAGCAGCTCGCCCAGGACGCCGGCGACGGTGGCGAGCCGGACGCGCCTGCGGCGGGGGGCGGGGGACGGGCCCGGCTGCGCGTCGCTCTCCTGGTCGATCACTGCCATCTGACGCACCGTCCGTCTTCTCCGCCCTGTTCCCCGCGCAGGCTAGCGGACGAGCGCGTCCGGCTTCCCCTCGCTGCGGGGACGTTCCTCGACCATTCTGCCCCAGACGATCAGACGGTACTTGGAGGTGAACTCCGGGGTGCAGGTGGTCAAGGTGATGTACCGCCCGGGCTCGGTGAAACCGGACTCCGGCGGAACGGGGCCGATGACGCCGATGTTCGACGGCAGGGTCGAGTCCAGACGGCTCGTCATCTCGTAGATGTAGTAGGTGTCCTGGGTCTCCACCACGATCGGGTCGCCCGGATCGAGCTTGTTGATGTAGCGGAACGGCTCGCCGTGGGTGTTGCGGTGCCCGGCCACCGCGAAGTTGCCCTGCTTGTCCCAGGGCATCGCGGTCTTCAGCGGTTCCTCGCCGTAGTGGCCGACCATGCCGCGGTCGAGGACGCCTTCCTCGTCGATGCCCTCGGCGATGGGCACCTTCACGTCCAGCTTGGGGATGTGCATGATCGCAAATCCCTGGCCGGGGGAGAAGGCCCCGGGATCGCGGTTCTCCCCCTCCCCCTCCCACTGCTCCTCGAGCTTCTTCGCCTCGCTGCCCGCGTGGCGGTCGGCTATCACGTTCGTCCACCACAACTGGTAGGACACGAACAGCAGCATCACCACGCCGAGGGTGATGAACAGCTCGCCGACGACCCGGCTGGCGATCACCATCGGGCTCTCCTGCTGGGCCCGCTGGGCCCGCCGCCGCGCGGCCCGGCCACCGCCCGGAGGGCGCGGCTCCGCACGCCGTGATCCCGCACGCCGCGACCCCGCGCGCCGCAACTCCGCACGTCCCGGCTCCGTGCGCCGTGGCTCCGTGTGCTGCGGTTCCGTGTGCCGCGGGCGTATGTCCTCCGGCTGGCGCAGCAGCATCGTCTCGTCGTCGAGGACGGGCGCGGG
>NZ_DASQNP010000165.1:0-37903 GCF_035644915.1 Streptomyces sp. | reverse complement strand
TTGTCCCCGATGACACCGACCTTCTCGCCCGGCTTGATGGTGAAGCCGACCCGGTCGAGTACGACGTGGTCCTGGTAACGCTTGGTGATGTCATGCAGAGCGAGTTGCGCTGTCGACACGCGGGAGTCCTCCTGATGTGGGTTGAGTGATGTCGCCGCGCACACAGCAGACCGTCGGAAAACGCGGTCGGTCGGGAATCCGCACCGTCGGGAGCGGTTCCGTCCGGCGGAAACAGCGCATGACGAAGAAATCGCAGCGCGTCCGTCTTCTCAGGCGTGCACGGCCGGGTGCGGTGACGGAGCCAGGCTCGACGTCCCACACCCTCGCGGACCACACGTGCCGATCACAGGGAACCCATGGGGTCATCGTAGGTGGTGCGAAGCTGCACCGGCAACCGGTTCACGGCCGGGGCAGGCCCGCAGAGCGGACGCCGGCTCCGGCCCCGCCCTCGCCTTCGGCAGGGTGCCCTGCTCGGTGTGCTCGGCGGACAGCACCTCGCCTTCCCTGTGGGCCCGGGAGACCAGGCCCCCCCGGGTGTAGGGCACCATGGCCTCGATCTCCACCTCGGGACGCGGCAGCAGGACGTCGATGAGGTCCCGCAGTGCCTCGATACCGTCTCCGGTGCGCGCGGAGACCGCGATCGAGCCCGGTTCCGCTCGGGGCCGTCCGCCCCCGGCGGCACGGGTGGACTCGATCAGTCGGCCACCGCGGCGTGCAGGTTCTCCCGGTGCGCCCGGGCCGTGGCCATCAGCGCATCGAGTGCGTCCCGGGTGCGTATGAGGTCGGCGATGTGTTCGGAGAGCCGATCGCGCTCCTGCGCCAGTCGCTCCAGCGCGGCATCGGAATTCTCCTCGCTGGGCGCGTCGACACACGGCAGCAGTTCGGCGATGGTGCGGCTGGACAGGCCCGCGGCGTACAACCGCTGGATGAACGCGACCCGTTCGACCTGGGCGTCCGTGTAGTGCCGCTGCCCGCTGGCGCTGCGGGTGCTGGTGAGCAACCCCTGCTCCTCGTAGTAGCGCAGGGACCGGACGCTGACCCCGGATCGTGACGCGAGTTCCCCGATGCGCATGCCGCCCTCCCGGCCGTGACCTGCGTCACACCTCTTGCCTCTGACATGGATGTGAGGTTTTAGCGTAACTGCCGTGCCCGAGGTCCGGGTGCCATGGATCACAGCGGAGCCCCGACATGACGAACCTCTTCGACGCCTATCGGCTCGGTGACCTGAGGCTGCCCAACCGGGTGGTGATGGCCCCGATGACGCGGGTCCGGGCCACCGCCGACGGTCTGGCGACGCCGTCGATGGCGATCTACTACGCCCAGCGGGCGACGGCCGGACTGATCGTGAGCGAGGGCGTGCAGCCGAGCCTGATCGGGCAGTCCAATCCGGGTACGCCGGGGCTGCACACCGATGAGCAGGTCGCCGCGTGGCGTCCGGTGACCGCTGCCGTGCACGCCAACGGCGGCCGGATCTTCGCCCAGCTCATGCACGGGGGACGGGTCTCGCATCCCGACACCACCGGTATGCAGCCCGTCGGGCCCTCGGCCGTCCCCGCCGTCGGTGACGTGTTCACCCCGACCGGTCCCCGGCCCGCGCCGACACCGCGCGCCCTGGACACGGCCGAAGTGCCCGAGCACGTCCAGTCGTACGCCCGGGCCGCCCGCCGGGCCATCGACGCCGGTTTCGACGGCGTGGAGCTGCACGGCGCCAACGGCTACCTGATCTCGCAGTTCCTCTCGTCGAACGCCAATGTGCGGACGGACCGTTACGGAGGCCCGGTGGCCAATCGGATCCGGTTCGCCGTCGAGGCGGCGTCCGCGACCGTCGAGGCCGTCGGCGGAGCCAGAACCGGCATCCGGCTCTCCCCGGGAGGGACGTTCTGGGGCGTTGAGGAGACCGACGTTCCCGAGCTCTACACCGCGCTGCTGACCGAGCTGGCCCGTCTCGGGGTGGCCTACGTCCACCTCGAAGCCACCGTCGAGGAGGACGTGCTGGTCGGCCTGCGCCGAGCATGGCCGGGCACCCTCATCATGAACCCGGTGCTTCCGATGGGACCGAAGCAGACCGGGCGGACCGAAGCCGACCACTGGCTCGGACTGGGGGCCGACCTCATCAGCTTCGGCCGCGCTTTCATCGCCAATCCCGACCTGGTCGAGCGTCTGCGCACCGGGCTCCCGATCGCCCCCGTCGACGAGGCCACGTACTACCAGGGCGGTGACGCGGGCTACCTGACCTACTCGACCTACCAGTACACGGCCTGATGTTGACGGACCTGCTGACACTCCCGCCGCCTCCCCTGCGTAGGGTCTAGGGGTTTTCCGATCACTCCCTCAGGAGCCCCGCCATGGAGCACAACTCCCGTATGCCCATCACCCGTCGAGGACTGCTGCGCACCGGCACCGGTCTCGGACTCGCCGCGCTCGGTCTGGGGTACGGAGCCCACAGCGCGTCCGCGGCGGTGAGCGAGACCCCGCGGTTCGACCTGTCCCAGCCGTCCCACGACCTCTTCCGCGACAAGGTCCTGCACAGCAACCGCGTCCAGCAGAGCTTCGCCTTCGACTCGGTCAACAAGCGCCTGTTCGTGGCGGCCAAGCGGTCCGGCAGTGCCGAGGAGGCGGGCGACCTGTGCATCAGCGAACTCGACTTCGCCGGTAACTACGTCTCGTACATGCACCTCAACGGCTTCGGTCACGGTGTCGCCTTCGGCGTCCGTCCCAGCGGCAGCAGCAGTTACCTGTGGATCGAGTGCGACGCCAACAGCAACGGCTACGGCAGCAAGCTCGCCTACATCAAGTACAGCGCCGGCACCACCCTCGACTCGTCCTCCACGAGTTTCAGCAGGTTCCAGCCGATCTCCGGCGCCACGGAGTACACCTGCTCCATCGACCCCGTCTACCAGCGCATGATCGTCCGCTACCACAAGGACGGCGCCAAGCACATCGCCGTGTACAACCTCTCCGACACCGACAACGGGAACTTCAGCAACCCGCTCGCCAAGTTCACCCCGCCGCCGATCTCCGGCACTCCGCAGGGCTACACCCTCTACGGCTCCTACATGTACTTCCAGACCGGCAATTCCTACTCCTCCACCAACCCCGAGCCCGGGAACACCTACCTCACCAGCATCAACGTCAACACCGGCGCCATCGCCCAGGGTCCGACCCTCACCAAGGCGGGCTCCACCCTGACCTTCCGGGAGCCCGAGGGCCTCGCCATCTACCGCACCGACGCCGGCGAGCCCCGCCTCTTCATCGGCTTCGCCTCCGGCGAGGAGGGCGACCGCCGCTCCAGCATCTTCTACAAGAACGCACTGATCTGACGGAGCGGCCGGACGGCATAGCGGTCGCCACGGCGATCCGCGCACTTCACCGGTGCGGCCCAGACGCCAAGCGGGCCGCTATGCCGTTCGAACTCCACACTCCGCACTCCGTCCGCTCCCTGCCGGACTGTCCGGGCAGGGGGTCTTCGCGCGTGTCGGCGGATCAGCCCCAGTCGCAGCCGGTGCCGTCGCCGTCGCGGTCCAGGTGCGGGCCGTACCCGGGCTCGCCCCGGCGGACCGGTGCGGCTCCGGCCGCGCGGGCCTCGGAGCAGTTGGCGTAGTGGACCGAGCCGCTGTCGTCGCCTCCGCCCGAGGAGGATTCGAAGTCGTCGGCGGCCGGGGCCTGGGCGGTGACCGTGGCGCGCACGGTCGTGGTGGCGCGGACGGTGACGGTCTCGGCCGGCTCCGGCCTGGCGGTGGGTGTGGCGGTGACCTCCCGGGTGGCGGTGACGGTCACGGCCGGCTCCGGGGACGGTGCGGCGGAGGCCTTCGCCGGGGTGCCGCTGTCGCTCGCGCCGGCGCCGAGGCCGATGAGGAAGGCGAAGGCGAGGGCGGGAAGGACGAATCTCTTCCGGGCCCACCCGGGGGCCGGCCGGGACGGTATGGGCTGGGGCTGGGTGTACGGGCTGGTCATGATCCCCCCTGGAATGACAAGTGGGGTGACCGTAGTGCACTACTGGGACGGTTGGCAGAGGCGTACGAGGAAGTCACTCTTTTGGGTGTATTTCCATGACGGAACCGGTACGCAACGCCGCATCGGGCGTACCGGGTCGGCGCTTGCCGCGCCGCCGTGAGTCATCCGGCCCGCGATCCCGGGTCCGCAACCCGCGGGTGCGGCGGGTGCGGCACGACCGCCGCACCCGCCGCACCACCGTCCGTGCGTCTCCCCGACCGCCGCCGGATCAGGCCGTCCGCTGCCGCCGGGCCGCCATCACCGCGTAGACGATGACCCCCGCGAACAGGAACAGCACGCCCTGGTACACCGCCGCGTACCCGGCGCCCGCCACCAGCCAGATGGAGAAGGCCGCCGCGACGGCCGCGACCGCGGCGTCCCGCACCAGGCGCGCCCGGTCGACCCGCTCGCGCCGCCCCGAAAGGAGGTGGAAGATCTGCGCGGCGGTGGCCAGCAGGTACGGCACGGTCGCGGTGAACGTGGTGACCAGGACCAGGATCTCGAAGACCCCGGCCGGGCCCGACGCGTAGTTGTAGACGGTGAGCAGCGAGGCGAGGACGACGGTGACGCCGACGCCGACGGTGGGAACGCCCCGCCGCCTGCGCGTGAAGGCGGCGGGGAACAGGCCGTCCTGCGCCGCGGCGTAGGGGGTCTGCGCGCTCAGCAGCGTCCAGCCGTTGAGGCAGCCGGTCATCGACACGAGCGCGGCGAGCGCGACGGCCCAGCCGCCCCAGTTGCCGCCGAACATGGCGTTCACGGCGTCCGAGAAGGGCGCGGTGGACTCCACCAGTCGGTCGTGCGCGACCGTGCCGAAGACGGCCAGCGTGCCCAGCAGGTAGACGAGTGCCGCGCCGGTGGTGCCGATGACGGTGGCGCGTCCCACGTTGCGCCGGGCGTTCTCGACCTCGCCCGCGCTGACGGCGGCGGACTCCACGCCCAGGTAGGAGAAGAGGAGGATGGCGGCGGAGGCGGAGACCGCGCCGATCGCGCTGCCGCCGCCCGCGTGGAACGGGCCGAGGTTGTCCGGATCGAAGAAGAACAGCCCGCCGACCGCGACGAGCAGCAGCGGCGCGAACTTCAGCACGGTGGAGACGAGCTGGACGGCGCCCACGTAGCGGGTGCCCGCGAAGTTGGCGAGCGCGGGCAGCCACTGCAGGACGAGCGCGGCCAGGCACGCGGTCCAGCGGTGGTCGTCGACCGGGATCAGCACGTCGAGGTAGCCGACGGCGGCGACGGCGAGCGCCGCGTTCGACACCCAGGTGGTGATCCAGTACGCCCAGGCCGCGAGGAAGCCGGCGAAGTCGCCGAAGGCCTCGCGGGCGTAGACGTAGGGTCCGCCGGTGTGCGGGGTGCGCTCGGCGAGCCTGCCGAAGACCAGGGCGAGGGCGATGGCGCCGACGGTCAGGGCGCCGAAGGCGACCAGGCTGATCGTGCCGTACGGGGCGACGGAGGCCGGAAGCAGGAAGATGCCGCCACCGATGATGTTGCCCATGACCAGGGCGGTGGCGACGGGCAGCCCGAAACGGCGAGCGTGCCTGCTGGAGCTGCCGGTGGGGTCTTCGGCGGGGGCGGGGGCCGCGGGGGTCTCCTGCGGGGCCGGAGCCGTCTGCGGGGCGGTTCCGGTGACGTGCATGGGGTGGTGCGCCTCTCTTCGAACTGACGCCCGGGGTCGCCGGGCGGTGCCCATGGTCGGGCATGGCCCGACACCACTCCAAATCGCTCGGTTTTGTCCTGCATGACCCCGTCCGGCACCGCAAAAAATGAGCCACCGCGGGCCCTGAGCCGCGAATCGTCCAGCGTCGTCGGAGAACCGGCCGCCGTGAGCCCCGCCGGGATCAGGGCCGGGCGCGGCCGCCGCCCGATCGCGGCGCGACGGCCCGGGCCTTCGCCCCGGGTCAGACCGTGGTGTCGAGGTCCTTGGCGTAGAGGCTGATGGCACGGTGGTACTGCTGTACGGACGGGTCCTGGCTCGTCGTGGCCAGCAGATCCAGCAGGATCCGCATGGCCTCGTGGTGTTCGCCCGCGTTGTACAGCGCCATGGCGAGGAAGGTCTGGAGACCGCCGTCGTCCGGGTACTCCGCCACCCCGCGGCGGAGGGTTTCGACGGCATGTGCGTACCGGCCGAGCACCCGGTAGGTACTGCCCAGACCGAGCAGGGCGCCGCGGCGGTCCTCGTCCGAGAGGCCGGTTCCGGCCAGGCAGCGCTCGTAGAACGGGACCGCCGCGGCTTCCAGGCCCAGGCGGTCGTGAACGCATGCCGTGCGGTACGCCACGTCGGCGTCGTCCGGGAACTGGGCAGCCAGACGCAGTAGGTGACGTCGGGTTTCGTCGAGGCGGTCGTCCTCCGGTGAGCTCATGCGCACATCGTCGCATCGCCGGGCTCCGGCGGGGCCGGAACCACGACAAAGACGGACCGGGAAGCGGCCCGACGAGGAGCTGACCCCAAGCCCCTGCGCGCCCTCTCCCCTGGTCGGGCCTTCTGATCAATGACCCGGTCCGTTTGACCGGTAAAAACGAGTCGGCGCATACGGGCGTGCGTACGTCGCGGCGCCCTCCCGACAGCGCGTCCGGGTTTGGCGGTCGCCTGCCCGCCGGCCTTCGTGCTGTGCCGGTGGGGCTTGAGTGTTGTCCCCGAGGCCGGCCGGTACGCTGCGCTCGCCGCCGGGGCCCGGGGCCGGTCCGTCAGCGCAGGTCGAGCCGCATCAGGACCCGGGGATGACCGGCCAGCACCGAGGTGGTGTCGGCGGCGTGGGTGAACCCGGCGCGTTCGAAGTTCTTCCGGAGCCCGGCGTACGCCATCGTCAGGTCGACCCTGGCGTCACCGTTGTCCAGGGGGTACGCCTCGACCGCCGGTGCGCCGTGGGCGCGGGCGAACTCGACCGCGCCGGTGATGAGGGCGTGCGAGATCCCCTTCTTGCGGTGGCCGGGGCGTACGCGGATGCACCACAGCGACCACACCGGCAGGTCGTCGACGTGCGGGATCTTGCGGTTGCGCGCGAAGGAGGTGTCGGCGCGCGGCGCCACGGCGGCCCAGCCGGCCGGCTCGCCGTCGTCGTAGGCGAGCACCCCCGGAGGGGGCTGCCTGCGGCACAGCTCGGCGACGTACTCTCCGCGGGCCGGCCCGCGGAGCTCGTTGTTGAGCCTGGACGGGATCCGGTAGCTCAGGCACCAGCAGACGTTGGCTCCGGGTGACTTCGGGCCGAGCACGGCACGGACGTCCTCGAAGACCGAAGCCGGGCGAACTTCGACGGTCATGGCACCACGATGTCACGGTGCCGGCCCGGTGGCCCTGCCCAGGGGTACCGGACGGCGTCCCGGCGCCGTCGGTCACGGTCGGGGACCGCGCTTCCGCACACCGAATGACCGGGCCACCCGACCGGAGGACACGAGCCAACCGCATCGCGCGGGGAACTCCTAGGGTGCACATATGGCATTGAACCGGACCATATCGGCGGGCTCCTGGCTGCCGTACGCGGCAGCCAGGGCCACCCCGCTCGCGGCGGCCGCCGTCGTCGTGCTGGACTGCGCGACCGACTTCCTCCCCGACGACCCGCTCACCGGCGTCGTCACACCACTGCGTCTGGCTCTCGCGCTCGGCCTGGTGGCGCTGCTGGTCACGGGCGCCCGCCCGGAGACCTTCCGCACCCGGCTGGACCTGCCCATCGGACTGCTGCTGCTCGCCTCCGCCGGGGCCACGTTCATCGGCGGGCATGCCACGGCCCCGCTGCGCGGGCTGCTGACCGCCGTCGCGGGGTACTACCTGGTCGTCGCGGTGCGGCGGTCCCAGCCCGAGTCGTGGCGGGCGTTCGGGCTGCTCGCGCTGGTCTGTGTGGCGGCCGTCGGCACCACGGCGTTCGCCCAGGTGACCAACGGGACGCCGACCGGTTTCTGCCGCACCGGACTGTTCGCGGAAGTCGACTGCGCCGCTCCCGGAAGCGGCACGCTGATCCGCGCCACCGGGACCTTCGCCAATCCCAACCTGCTCGCCGCGTTCCTCGTCCTGCTCACCCCGGTCGCCCTGCTGACGGTGGTGGCGGTCGCCGAGCGCACGGCCCGGACCGTGGTGGTGCTCGTCGGCGTCGTCGGCTACGGCGCCGTGCTGACCACCTTCTCCAGGGCCGGTTACGTCGCCGCCACCGGACTGCTGGCGCTCGGCTTCGCGTACTGGCTGGCCCCGCGGCTCGGCGAGCGGCAGCGCCGCCTGGCGGCCGGGCTGTGCCTGGCCGTTCTCGCCGCCGGTGCCGTGGTGATCTGGGGCGTGTCGCGGGCCGGCACCGCGCTCGGCGTGCGGGGCCAGGCGTGGGAGTCCGCCCTCGGCATCGCCGCCGCCGACCCGCTGGGGGTGGGACTGGGACGGGCGGGCGCTGTCATCTCGGCCGCCGCGCCCGGCGACAGGGTCTTCGTGCACGCGCACAACCTGTGGCTCAACTGGCTGGTCGAGACGGGCGCGGCCGGTCTGCTGGCCATGGCTGCGATCACCGTGACCGCCCTGGCCTGTGCGGTCCGCGCCGCCCGCGAGAAGTCCGCCGTCGGCATCGCCGGGCTCGCCGCGCTGGCCGGCTTCTTCCTGATGGGCGTGGCGGACCATCCGGCCAACCTGGACCGCGTCGGCATGCTGTTCTGGCTGGTGCTCGGCCTGGTCATGGCCGAGGCTCCGGGCCGGTGGCGCCGCCCGGCGGACGCGCCCCCGCCGACGGCGAGGGCGGTCGCGCGCTCCTCCGCGGCCCGTCCGGAACGGTCCGGCTCCACGGACCTCACCCCATGACCGATCCGCCGCACGGGCACGCTTCTGACGCGGGCGCTTCCGGCGGGGATCCCGGCCCGGGTTCGCTCGCCCCGCCGGAGACGCGCCGTCTCGCCTGTGGCCTGCCCGGCCCCGCCGGAGCGGCCCCGGGGCGGTGTCGCGCCCCGGTCTCAGGCCACCGCCGTCTCAGACCACCGCCATGCTCAGCAGCTCCTGCAGACGAAGGCCCCGCTGCGCGTCGATCCCGTTGCTCCGCCCGGAACGCACGGCCTGTGCGAACTCCCGGCGCAGGACCGGCCAGCACTCCTCGTGGTCCAGCTCCGCGGTGTCGTAGACGAGTTCCTCGTCCGGCCCGAACAGCTCGATGCGGGTACGGGCACGGGGCAGGTTCACCGCCCCCGACAACGAGGCCTGGCTGACCGCACCACTGGTGTGCTCACAGGTCAGTTCGATCCACCGGCGGGAGTCCCCGGCACTGCGGACGGCGGCGATCGGTCCGACCGCCGCGTCGAGCAGGTCCACCAGGTGGGGACCGAGGTCGAGGAGCGCACCCTGTTCCAGCCGCCACGGTGTGGCGAAGTCGCCGCCGAGGAAGGCGCCGTGGAGGTAGCAGGAGCGCGCGCCGACCACGGTGGTCCGGGCGGCCCGGCGGAGGAACTCCCTCGTCGCCGGGTGGTAGCGCTTGGTCAGGACGAGCTGGGTGACGACCCCGTGTTCGGCCACCGCCTCGGCCACCCCGCGGGCCGACGGCAGGTCGGGGCCGAGCGGTTTCTCCAGCAGCATCGGCTTCCCGGCCTTCGCCGCGTGCACGGCCAGCTCGGCCTGGACCGCCGGCGGCACGGCGAAGGCGACGGCTTCGCTGAGGTCGAGGAGCTCCTCGAACGATCCCGCCACCCGGGCACGGTACGGGGCCGCCACCTCCGCCGCCGCCTCCGTCCGGCGCGCCCACACCGCGGTGAGCTCGGTCTCGGGACCGGTGGCGAGCATGCGGGCGTGCATCGCTCTGGCCCAGGGCCCGGCGCCCACCAGTCCGACGCGGATCGGCCGGGGGCCGTGGGCGGGGGCTGTGGCCCGGGGGTGGGGGTGGTGGGTCACGGTGTGCTCCGGTGCGGACGTCGTGGGCGGGTCACGGGACGGCGGCGGCCAGCCGGGCGTCGGCGATCTCCGGTGAGTAGAGGTGCTCCACGACCATGGCGGCCGCGCCGGTCAGGGCGGCCCGATCGCCGAGTTCGGAGGTCGTCACCGTGAGGTGGGCGGTGGTGCGGGGCATGGCCCGCTGGTAGAGCAGTTCGCGGACCCCCGTGACGAACGGGGGGCACGCCAGGTCCCCGGCGATCACGAGGACCCCCGGATTGAGCAGCGTGACCACGGTGACGAGGACCTCGCCGACCCGTTGTCCCGCTTCGCGGGCGAGCCGGACCGCGTCCGGCTGCCCGGCGGCGAGGTGTTCGCGCACCTGGGCGGCCGAGGACGTCGGAACGGCCAGCGCCGACAACTGCTCGGCGATCGCCCGGCCGCTGGCGACCGCGGCGAGGCAGCCGTACGAGCCGCACATGCACAGCGCGTCCGGCCGGTCGTGCAGCCGGATGTGCCCGATGTCCCCGGCGCCGCCGTCGATGCCGCGGTACGGCTCACCGCCCACGACGACGCCGGCGCCGATCCCGGCGGACGCCTTCACCAGGACGAACGCCGAGCAGTCCGGGTGGTGGCGGAGCTGCTCGCCGTACGCCATGAGGTTGGCGTCGTTGTCGACCAGGACGGGCGGCGCCGGGGTTGAGCCCACGTGCCGGGTCCACGCCGACTGCATCACGGACCGCACCGGACAGCCGTCCCAGCCGGGCATGATCGGCGGCTGCACGACCTTGCCGGTCTGCCAGTCCACCGGTCCCGGAACGGACAGCCCGATCCCGCACACCGCGGCGGTGTCCGCTCCGGCGGCCCGGAGGAGCCCCGGGAACCAGGAGGCGACGGTGTCCAGCACCTTGTCGGGTCCGTCCGAGATGAGCAGCGGCTGGTCGTGCTCGCTCAGGACCGTTCCCGCGAGGTCGGTGACCGCCGCCCGTCCGTGCGTGGTCTCCAGGTCGACCGCCAGCACCACGGCGTGGCCGGCGTCGAACTCCAGGCGTGCGGAGGGGCGTCCACCGGTCGAGGTGCCGGTGGTGTTCCGCAGCCATCCGGCGTCGAAAAGCTGGCCGAGACGGTGACCGACGGTCGAGCGCGACAGGCCGGTGGCAGCCTGCAGTTCACCGCGGGTGGTGGCCTGTCCGCTGCGGATCAGCTTCAGCAGATGCCCTGCGCTCGCCTGGTTCGTCGGCATGGCGTGTCGGTGCTCCTAGCTTTTGTCGGCGCCGCTGGTGAGCCCCTCGGTCAACAGGCGTTCCGCGGCGAAGAACAGCAGTACCACGGGGATGGTCAGGATCACCGAGCCTGCCATGAGGACGGTCTTGGGCACCTCGATCCCGTTGGCCAACTGTTGCAGGCCGAGGGAGACGGTCCACGCGTCGGGGTCCGCGGCGAGGAAGAGCAGCGCGAAGAGGAACTCGTTCCAGGCGATCATGAACACGTACAGGCCGGTGGCCATGAGGGACGGCAGTGCGAGCGGCAGGACGACCTTGCGCACCGCCTGGAGCCGGGTGCAGCCGTCGAGCGCGGCGGCCTCCTCGACGCTGCGCGGGATGGTGGCGAAGTAGTTCCTCATCATGTAGATCGACACGGGCACGGTCTGCGCGATGTAGACGACGGCGAGGCCGACGAGGCTTCCGGACAGGCCGATCTTGGCGAACATGACGAACAGCGGGACGGCCAGCAGGGTCGCCGGAAAGAGGTAGACCGCGAGGAACAGTGCGCTGACCTGGCGCCCGCCGAAGAACCTCAGCCGGCTGACGGCGTAGGCGCCGGGGACCGCGGCGGCCAGCGTCAGCACGACCGTGCCGAGCGCGACGGCCGCGGAGTTGAGGAGCAGCCGCAGGAAGCCCTGGCCGCCCTCGGAGGTGGGCTTGAGCACGCTTCGGTAGGTGTCGAGGGTGAAGTCCTCGGCGGACACCCACAGGGCGCCCGGGTCGAGCAGCAGCGCGTCGATCGGCTTCACCGACAGCAGCAGCATGTAGCAGAAGGGCGCGACGGTGACGACGGCCAGGAAGGCGATCGTCAGCCACCGCAGCGCTCCGAAGAGGCGTTCCTCGAACTGGGTGCGGGTCATCACGCCTCCTCCTGGACCTTCTTGGCGAAGAACTTGACGTAGACACCGAGCAGTACGGTCAGGACGGCGGCCAGCACCAGTGCCTGGGCCGCGGCGGCGCCCACGTCGTAGCGTGCGGTGAGGAAGTCGTAGACGCGCACCGCGACGACGTCGGTGCCCGCTCCCCCGCCGGTCAGCAGGTAGACGTCGTCGAACTTGTTGAACGTCATGATGAAGCGGAGCACGCACAGCAGCGCGATGACCGGCATCACCTGGGGGAGCAGGATGTGGCGGAAGCGCTGGGTGACGGTGGCGCCGTCCACCGTGGCGGCCTCCTCCAGCCCCTCGGGCACCGCCTGGAGCCGGGCCAGCAGGAAGAGGAAGGCGAACGGGAAGTAGCGCCATATCTCGAAGGCGATGACGGTCAGCAGGGCCAGCGGGATCTCGAACTCCACGCCCAGCAGCGAGACTTCGTGGTCGCGCGTGGAGAGGAAGGCCGGCGGCTGGTCCCAGCCCAGGAACCGCCGGCCCCACTCGCCCACGATGCCGTACTGCGGGCTGAGCGCCACTTCCCAGGCGAAGGCCACGGCGACCACCGGCGCGACGTACGGCAGGAGCATCGCCGCGCGCAGCGGGCCGCGCCCGCGGAAGGGCCTGCGCAGCGCCAGGGCCGCGACGAGACCGAGGGCGACCGAGCCGGCGGTGGAGCCGACGGTGTAGATCAGCGTGGTGACCAGGCTGGTCCAGAAGCCGGGGGAGCCGAAGACGTGGCGGAAGTTGTCCGCGGTCCAGTTGCCGAACAGGCCCATGCCCTGGATGTCGACCAGTCGGGCGTGCTGGAACGCCAGCAGCACCGTCCACGCGATGGGCAGGATCACCACCACCAGGACGACCAGGAAGGTGGGGGTGACGAAGGCCAGCCCCGCGCGGTTCTCCCGCTGGGCGGCGGTGAGGGGGCGACGCTTCTCCGCGCCGCCGGGTGCAGTGCTCATGTGACTTCCTCGACGGGGGCGGACGCTACTGGAGGGACTTCTGGAGGGCGGCGACTTCCTCGTCCGCCTCGCGGGCGGCCTGGCCGGGCGAGAGCTGGCCGCTGGTCATGGCGCCGATCGCCTTCGGCACCGGGAGTTCGCCGTTGGTGGCACCGACCAGGACCCCCTGGCCCTCGGTGATGCCCCAGCGCTTCATGTTGCCGATCCCCCGGATGAGCTGGTCGAGCAGGGCGTCCGGGTAGACCCGGTTCATCGGCTTGCGGGTGTCGACGCCGGCTTCGCTGGCGCGCCAGGCGCGCCGGTAGCGCTGCGGGTCGTCGGCGGTGCCGGCGCGGACGGGGATCTTGCCCTCGGGGGCCATGCCGAACCAGTCCTCGTAGCCGTCGCTCATCATGTACTCGATGAACCTCTTGGAGGCCGCCGTCTCGGCGGTCTTGGTCACGGCCCAGGAGGTCACCTCGCCGAACTGGGCGGGTTCCGCGCCGTCCGGCCCGGACAGCGCGGTCACGATGCCGCTGTTGCGGGACAGGAACTCCCTGTCCGTCTTGCACTCGGCGCAACTGGGCAGCGCGTCGTTGCGCAGTCCCGCGAGCTCGTCGAGGAGGAACGAGGACCACACGATCATCGACGACTGGCCGGAGAAGTAGGTGGCGCGGGTGGAGTCGACGGTCTGGGTGCCGGGGGCGCCGTGGACGCGGCCGAGCTTGTCGTAGGTAGCGAAGGCCGTCCGGCAGGCGGGGGAGTCGAGTTGGACGTCTCCGCTCTCGTCGACGAGCCGGCAGCCGTTGGCGAGGGCGATGTTCTCGAAGCTCTGCTGGGTGAAGACGTCTCCGGGGTCGGTGGCCACGGATATGCCGTCGCGGCCGCCGCGGTCGAGGGCGGCCGCGGCCCTCAGGAGCCTGTCGTAGGTGTCGGGTGCGGGCAGCCCCGCCTGCCGGAACCGGTCCTCGCGGTACACCAGCAGTTGCAGCCACGCGTCGGAGGGGACGGCGAGCTGGGTGTCCGCGTCGGCGGTCAGCCGCAGGGCGTTGGCGTCGAACGTCGTCCTTCCGAGGTCTTCGACGATCTCCTCGCTGACGCGGGTGTTGAGCAGTCCGTTGCCGTACATCTGCCACACCTGGCCCATGGGAGCCGCGCCGATGACGTCGGGCAGGTCGCCCGCGGCCGCGGCGGACATGATCAGTTGCGGTAGCTGGCCCTCGTCCACCCCGACGAGTTCGACCTCGATGCCCGTCTCCTTCTCGAAACGGTCGACGACCCTGTTCGTCGCGGCCATCCGCGGTGGAAGGTTCTCCTGCGACCAGACCGTGATCCTGTTGTCCGGTACGGCAGGGTCCCCGCCGGTGGAGCAGCCGGCGAGCGCGCTGACGCTCGCCAACGCCACCAGGCCCGCTGCGGTCGTCCTCGACCGCCGGATCCACTTGCGCATGGCTTGTCCTCACAGTACTTCCGCTGGATGCGGAGGCATTTCAGCATTGCTTTTGCTTGTTGACAAGGCATAAGACTGAGATATCTTCAGCTCAAGTCGTGAGAGCAACCCCTCGGAGTCCCACGTGGAACGCGTCGTCCAGTTCACCGGTCCCCGGCAGGTCGAAGTCGCCCGGCACGAGAGAGCACCCCTGCCTCCGGGCCATCTGCGCGTGCGCACCCACTACTCCGGCATATCGGCAGGCACGGAACTCACCGCGTACCGCGGGACGAACCCCTATCTGACGCGCACGTGGGACCCTGAGGCCCGGCTCTTCCGGGAGGGTGCCGCCGGCATCGAGTACCCGGTGGCCGGCTGGGGGTACTCCGAGGTGGGCGAGGTCACGGAGGTCTCCCCCGAACTCGCCGGCACCCCGGGCCTGCCCGTCCCCGGCGACATCGTCTGGGGCATCTGGGGCCACCGCAGCGAGGGCATCGTCCCGGCCGAGCGGATGGTCGGCCACGTGCTCCCCGCCGGGCTCGACCCCCTCGCCGGTGCTTTCGCCCGCGTCGGCGCCATCGCCCACAACGCCGTCCTCGCCTCCGACATCCACCTCGGGGAGGACGTCGCCGTCTTCGGCCAGGGCGTCATCGGCCTGCTGACCACACGCCTCGCCCAGCTCAACGGCGCCCGGGTCACCGCCGTCGACGCCCTCGACGGGCGGCTGAGGACCGCGCGCGCCTACGGAGCCGCCACCACGCTCAACGCCCGCACCGACGCCGTCGCCGAGCGCATCAGGGAGGCCACCGACGGCCGCGGCGCCGACGTCGCGATCGAGATCAGCGGCGTCTACCCGGCCCTCCACGAAGCGCTGCGTTCCGTCGCCGTCGGCGGCCGTGTCGTCGCCTCCGGCTTCTACCAGGGCGACGGCGTCGGCCTGCGCCTGGGGGACGAATTCCACCACAACCGCGTCCAGTTGGTCTGCTCCCAGATCGGCGGCGTCCCGCCGCAGCTCGCCGGACGCTGGACCGTCGAACGCCTCCAGCAGACCTTCCTCGCCCTGGTCGCCGACGGGCTCGTCGACGTGAAGTCCCTCGTCAGCCACGTCATCCCCGCCGAAGAGGCCGCCGACGCCTACGCGCTCCTGGACGAACGCCCCGCCGACGCCCTCCAGGTCGTCCTGGAGTTCTGAGAGGTTCCCGATGCTCAAGATCGCCTGCCAGGAACAACTGCTGCCCGGGGACACCCTCCAGGAGAAGTGGGACTTCGCGCTGAACGCCGGCTACGACGCCATCGAACTGCGCGCCAAGGGGGACTTCCACTTCGAGCGGCGGCTGCCCGAGTTGAAGGCCGCCCTCAAGGACGGCGTCGTCATGCCCACCGTCTGCGTCGACATGCTCCACTTCTTCGGCGCGTTCGACGCCGACCAGCGCCGTGACGCCATCGCCCAGATGAAGTCCCAACTGTCCGTCATCGCCGAGATCGGCGGCCGCGGCGCCCAGACCCCCGCCTCCTACGGCATGTTCTCCCGCCGCCTTCCGCCCTTCGAGCCTCCCCGCGGCGAGGAGGAGGAACGCGCCGTCCTCGTCGAAGGGCTGACCGAACTGGGCGAGCACGCCCGCAAGGAGGGCGTCCACCTCTACCTCGAACCGCTCAACCGGTACGAGGACCACATGGTCAACCGGCTCGAACAGGCCGTGGACCTCATCCGCGCCGTCGGCCTGGACTCCGTGCGGATCGGCATCGACAGCTACCACATGAACATCGAGGAGGCCGACCCCGCGGCGGCCATCCTCGCGGCCGCCCCGTACATCGGGCACGCCCAGGTCAGCGACTCCAACCGCTTCCAGCCGGGCGCCGGTCACCTCGACTGGCCCGCCTGGCTGGCCGCCCTGCAGGCCATCGGCTACGACGGCTACCTCGCCGCCGAGTGCCGGCTCACCGGTGACCCCGTCGCCGCCGTCCGCTCCATCCCCGGCTTCCTGCGCAGGTCCGGCGCATGACGACGACCCTCACCGGCCCCTCCGCCCAGGCCCGTGCGGCGCTGCGCCGCGATGCGACACGCGTCCTGCTGGCCAACTGGACCGGCATGTCCACCGTTCCCTCCCGCACCCTCTACCCGCACCAGTGGAGCTGGGACTCCGCGTTCATCGCGATCGGTCTGCGCCACCTCTCCCCGCGCCGCGCGCAGCGCGAACTGGAGGCACTCCTCGGCGCCCAGTGGGGCGACGGGCGCATCCCCCACATCGTGTTCAACCCCGCCGTGCGGCTCGACGCCTACTTCCCCGGTCCCGACTTCTGGCAGTCCACCACCGCCGGCCGCGCGGCCGGCGCGCCCCCGGGCGTGGAGACGTCCGGCATCGTCCAGCCGCCCGTCCACGCGCTGGCCGCGGCACTGGTGCACCGGAGCGATCCGGAGAGCTCCCGGCGCCGCGGTTTCCTGAAGTGGATCTATCCGCGTCTGGTCGCCTGGCACGCCTACCTCCTGCGCGACCGCGACTTCACCGGACACGGACTCGCCTCCATCGTCCATCCGTGGGAGTCGGGGATGGACAACAGTCCCTGCTGGGACGGTCCCCTGCAGAGGATCGTCCCCGTCCCGGCCGCGTCCTTCCGCCGCGCGGACCTCGCCCACAGCGACCCCGCCGACCGGCCCACCGACCTCGACTACGGGCGGTACGTCCGCCTGGCCGCCGACTACCGCGGCCACGGCTACCGCGACGCGGGCACCTCCCACCCCTTCGCCGTCGAGGACCCGGGGTTCAACGCCCTCCTCATCGCCTCGGAGCACGCGCTGGCCGGCATCGCCCGCGTCCTCGGCCGCGACCCGCGCCCGCACCGCGAACGGGCCGAGGCGCTGACCGACTCCCTGGTCCGGCACCTGTGGCAGCCGCACGCCGGTATGTTCCTCTGCCGCGACGTACGCGCCGACCGCGTCATCGAGGAGATGAGCGTCACCGGGCTGCTGCCCCTCGTCGTGCCGTCCCTGCCCGGTCGCATCGCCTCGGCCATGCTGCGCACGGCACGGGGCGACCACTTCGGACTCGGGTCCACCAGCGCGCTCGTTCCCAGCTACGACCTGCTGGGCAGCGCCTTCGACGCCTCCCGCTACTGGTGCGGTCCCGCCTGGTTCAACATCAACTGGATCATCGAGCGGGGACTGCGCCTCCACGGTGCCGAAACCGAGGCGAGCGCGCTGCGGCACGCCGTCCTCGACGCCGCGGGAGCGTCGCGATTCGCCGAGTACATCGACCCCCTCACCGGCCGGGGCCGGGGCGCGACCCACTTCAGCTGGACCGCGGCCGTCACGATCGACTTCCTCGCCCGGCACGACCACGGCCGCGACCACGAGCACGACCGCCGGGAGTACCGATGAGCGAGCGCCGACTGCTGCTGCACGCCGGCTCCTTCGCCGTCACCGGCACCGGCGGCGACATCACCGGCGTCCGCGGCACCTCCCCCGACGGTCTGTTCGCCCGTGACACCCGCCACCTCAGCACCTGGGTCCTCACCGTCGACGGGCAGGTCCCCACCGTCCTCGTCCCCGCGCGGGAGGCGGAGGACACCGCCGTGCTCACCGCCGCCGGCACCCGCGACGAACCGTCCGCCTGGACCCTGTTCCGCCGCCAGGCGCTCTTCCACGGCCGGCTCGTCGAACACCTCCGCATCACCGCCAACACCGGCCACGACGTGACCTTGACCGTCCGCCTCGACGTCGACGCCGACTTCGCCGACCAGTTCGAACTGCGCAGCGACCACCGGCGGTACGACAAACCCGGGGCACGCCGCATCCTCGACGAACTGCCCGACGGGATCGCGTTCCGCTACCACCGCGACGACTGGCGCGCGAGCACCACCGTCACCGCCCGTCCGGCGCCCCGGGTCACCACGTCCCAGGACTCCGCACGCACCGCCGCCCTCGTCTGGAGCGTCGACCTGCCCGCCCACGGCAGCGCCGACATCACCCTCCACGTCGCGGCCGAGCCGCACGGCGCCCCCGCCGCGCCCCCGCCGCCGCCCGACCCCGCGACGATCGTGCACCTGGCACGCGCCGAAAGGGACGCGTTCGCCGACGTCCCCCTGCCGGTCCCCGCCGGCCACGACGCACTCGGCCGCGCCTGCCGCCAGGGCCTCGCCGACCTCGCCGACCTCCGCATCCCGGCGGTGGGTCCCGACGGCGAGACGGTACGGGTCCCGGCGGCCGGCGTCCCCTGGTTCCTCACCCTCTTCGGCCGCGACTCCCTGCTCACCTCCTACTTCGCCCTGCCCTACCGCCCGGAACAGGCCGGGGCCACCTTGCGGGCCCTCGCCGCCACCCAGGCCGCCGTTCACGATCCCGCACGCGTCGCCCAGCCCGGAAAGATCGTCCACGAGATCCGCCACGGCGAGCTGGCCCACTTCCGGCAGGTGCCGTACGGCCGCTACTACGGCTCCGTCGACAGCACCCCCCTCTTCCTGGTCCTGCTGCACGCCCACGCCGAGCGGACCGCGGACCCCACCCTCGCCAAGCAGCTCGAACCCCAGGCCCGCGCCGCCGTGACCTGGATGTTCGAACACGGCGGCCTGAACGAGCACGGATACCTCACCTACCGAGCCGACGAGCACGGACTGCTCAACCAGAACTGGAAGGACTCCGAAGGTGCCGTCTGCTTCGCCGACGGCACCCCGGCGCGGGGCGTCATAGCCGTCGCCGAAGTCCAGGGTTACGCCTATGACGCCCTGCGCCGGACCGCGGCCCTGGCCCGCGACGTCTGGGACGACCCCGCCTGGGCCGCCGAGCTGGAGTCCTCGGCGCGGGATCTCCGCAGCCGTTTCGCCGCGCGGTTCTGGATGCCCGGGCAGGCGTTCCCCGCCCTGGCCCTCGACGGCGACGGGCGGCAGGTCGACGCCCTCGCCTCCGACGCCGGGCACCTCCTGTGGTCCGGCATCCTGGAGCCCGAGCACGGCCGTGTCACCGGCCGGCGGCTCCTGGAACCCGACTTCTTCTCCGGCTGGGGCATCAGGACGCTCGCCGCGGGACAGCGCCCCTACCATCCGCTGTCCTACCACCGCGGCAGCGTCTGGCCCCACGACAACGCCGTCATCGCCCTGGGGCTCGCCCGCTACGGCCTCCACGAGGAGACCGCCGCGCTCGCGCGGGCACTGGCCGACGCCGCCGCACACCACGGCCACCGGCTCCCGGAGGTCATGGCCGGATACCCGCGACTCCGCGGCGAGGGCCCCGTCCCCTACCCCCATTCCTGCTCCCCCCAGGCCTGGGCGGCCGCGACCCCTCTCGCGCTGCTCACCGCCGTGGGAGCAGCGGCGGAATCCTGACGTTCCGCCGAGGTGGCTTCCGGTGCCCGCCCGGCACCGGAAGCCACCCCCGCCTCCGCACGGCGGCCAGGAGCAGGCTCCGGCGAGCCGCGCCCCCGTCCGCTACCGCAGCAGGTGGACGATGCCCGCGGTGCCGACCACCACGATGAGGGTGCGCAGGACCGCGGGGCTGAGACGGCGGCCTGACCTGGCCCCCACCTGGCCTCCGGCGGCGGAGCCGACCGCGAGGAGCGCAACGGCCGTCCAGTCGAAGTCCGCCATGACGAGGAAGAACATCGCGGCGACGGCGTTGACGACGGCGACGAGAACGTTCTTGACGGCATTGAGACGTTGCATGCTGTCGTCGAGGAGCACACCCATCAAGGACAGGTAGACGATTCCCTGGGCGGCGGCGAAGTAGCCGCCGTAGGTGCTTGGCCAACGCCAGTCCGGTGAACAGCAGTGGCCCGCCGTCGGGACGGACGGATGTGCCGGTCGGTTCCCGGCGCCGCCGCAGGCTTCCGCCGATCCGGGGCTGGAGGACCACCAGGACCAGAGCGAGGGCCACCAGGACCGGCACGATCCTCTCGAACGCCGTGGCGGGCAGGGCCGGCAGGAGCGCCGCACCCGTGAGACCGCCGAGGGGGCGCCGACGCTCAGCTTCAGGACGCGGCGGCCCTGGCCGCTGAGTTCCCTCCGGTAGCCGATGGCTCCGCTGATCGGTCCGGGGATCAGGCCGAGTGCGTTGGACACCGTGGCGGTGACGGGCGGCAGGCCGGTCGCAAGCAGGACGGGGAAAGTGATCAGCGTTCCGGAACCGACGGCGGCGTTGACGGCGCCGGCACCGACGCCCGCTCCGAGGACGGCGAGCATCTCCCCCACCGTCACGCCGCACCCGCATCCATGGCCGCTCTCATGACCGCTTCCCTGGCAACGGCGCCACCGCCCGGCACGGCGGAGGGCGACGGCCGCGGTCCGTCCCGGCCTCCCGCCGAGGGGTTCCCCACCGAGGTCCCGGAGCGCAAGGGAACCGGATCGATGGCCGTGCGGGTGCCGGCTGCCGCCGCGGGCAGGATGCCGGGGTGCGCGGTGTTCATGGTGCGGAGCGTAGGGACCCGATGCTTCGGCAGCGGCCGAAGTGTCGCCGGGCGGTGATCAGGCACATGGGCATCCGGTGCCCATGGGGCGGGTCCCGGCCCGGCTGCCGCGGTCGGACCTCCGGTCGGCGGACGGCGCGATGACCGGCGGTCCACGGACCGGGGCCGTCACCGCGGTGGTGCCGGCGGCGACGTGCGGGCGGCGATGCCGGTCGTGTGTGTCCGAGGGGCTCCGGGCTCAGCGGCACAGGGTGGTCTCGCGCTGCATGTGCGACAGTTTCTCGGGATTGCGCACGGCGTACAGGCCGGTGATGAGGCCGTCGTCGATGCGCACCGCCATGACGGTGTCGAGCACGCCGCCGAGCCGGAGGAGCAGCGCCGGGTGGCCGTTGACCCGCGCCGGCCGCAGCGATGCCGCGGCGGCGATCCTGCCCAGTCCGGCGGCCAGCAGCCGGGCCACCTTGTCGGCCCCCACGACGGGCCGCAGGACGGTCTGTCTGACTCCGCCGCCGTCGCCCAGGAGGACGACGTCCGGCGCGAGGATGTCGAGCAGGCTCTGCAGATCACCCGTCTCGACCGCCCGTTGGAACGCGTCGAGCGCGTCCTGGGTCCTGGCCGGTGAGACGGCCCCGCGCGGTCGGCGCGCGGCGACGTGGGCCCGTGCCCGGTGCGCGATCTGGCGGACCGCGGCCGGGCTCTTGTCGACGGCTTCGGCGATCTCGTCGTACCCGAGGTCGAACACCTCGCGCAGCACGAACACCGCCCGCTCGGTCGGCGTGAGGGTCTCCAGTACCAGCAGCATCGCCATCGAGACGCTGTCGGCCAGCTCGATGTCCTCGGCCACGTCGGGCGCGGTGAGCAGCGGCTCGGGCAGCCAGGGGCCGACGTAGGACTCCTTGCGCCGGCGGAGTGCACGCAGCCGGCTCAGCGCCTGGCGGGTGGTGATCCGGACCAGGTAGGCGCGCTGGTCCCGCACGGTGCCGAGATCGACGCCCGCCCAGCGCAGCCAGGTCTCCTGCAGCACGTCCTCCGCGTCGGCGGCCGAGCCGAGCATCTCGTAGGCGACGGTGAACAGCAGGTTGCGGTGGGCGAGGAACGCTTCGGTGGCGGGGTCCGGGCGGTCGCCTCGGGCAGGCGGCCCGGCTGTGTCCATCGTTTGCTCCCTGCGCTCGCCCATGGCTGACTCCTGCCTGTTCGCCGCCGACCGTGACGCACACAAGACGCCGGTCCCCACCGCTGTGTGACGCCCGTGAACGGTGGCGCACGTCACACGACCCGGCTGTCACAGGGATCGGGGCGGCGGCATCTCCATGTCCGTCACGATGCCGTGCGGACGGTCCGCGCGGCGCACGACTCCACGAGTGAGGACGAAGGCATGGAACCTCGTTTCAACCTGTTCGACAGCCCGACCGCCGCGAAGATCGCCAAGCGGTTCTACACCGTCTCGTCGGTCCTGGAGCAGTCGACGCTGCCGAAGGCCCTGCGGGAGCTGGTGGAGCTGCGGGTCGGCCAGATCAACGGCTGCGGTTTCTGTGTCGACGTCCACACCAAGGAGGCCGCTGCCGCCGGGGAAACCGCGCTCCGGCTCAACCTGGTCGCCGCCTGGCGCCACAGCACCGTGTTCACCGAGGCCGAGCGGGCCGCGCTGGCGCTGGCCGAGGAGGGCACCCGGCTCGGCGACCACGGCGTGTCCGACGAGACCTGGGCCGAGGTGCGCAAGCACTACGACGATGACCAGGTCGGTGCGTTGGTCTGCCTGGTCTCCCTGATCAACGCGGCCACCCGGATGAACGTGATCGTGCACAACCCGGGGGGTTCGTACGAGCCCGGCATGTTCGCCGGCCTGTCGAGCTGACCGGCAGGCGAATCCGGTCCGGCCCGGGATCACCCGGTCCGGGCCGGGTCCGCCCGTCGGCGTCGAACGGTACGGTGCCCGGCCGGCGGGGCGGTGATCCCGGCCGTTTCCCGTCCGCCCCGTCAGCACCCTTGACACCGTCCTGCACTTGCCTCCCTACTGTTCAGTGCAAAGGCACCTATGACAACGTTGTCTAGGCTGAGGAGGCCAGCCTCGTATGCCCCGTACGCAGCGCAGAAGACCCCGGCACGGTTTCCGGGACGGGCAGGGACCCGCGGCCGCAGTGGCCGCGGCGGCCCTCGCCCTCGCGGTCGCCGTCCCCGGATCGGCCGTCGCCCTGCCGGCCCAACCGGCCGCCCCCGACCGGGAGTTCGCCTCCTCCTTCGAGAGCGGCGAGCCGCAGCCCGACTGGCGCAACACCGTCGAGACCGGCCCGGACGGCACCAAGCGGGCCTCCGGCGTCAACGGCGGCTACGCCAGCGGCATCCCGGGCAATGTGAGCGACCGGATCACCGAGGTCCGGGCGAGCGCCGAGTACCCCGCCGCCGGCGAGGTGAAGGAGAACCTCGTCGACGGTGAGAAGACGACGAAGTGGCTCGCTTTCGAGTCCACCGCCTGGCTCGAATTCGACTTCGACGAACCCGTCAAGGTCGTGACGTACGCGCTCACCTCCGCCAATGACGCACAGGAGCGGGATCCGAAGGACTGGACGCTGAAGGGCTCCGCGGACGGGGAGGAGTGGACGACCCTCGACACCCGCGAGGACCAGGACTTCCCCGACCGCCTCCAGACCAGGACGTACGACATCTCCGCCGGTGAGGCGTTCCGCCACTACCGCCTGGAGATCACCGCCAACTCCGGCGCGGGGCTGACCCAGCTCGCCGAGGTCCAGTTCTCCGACGGCGACACCTCCGAGCCCACCCCCGACGACATGCGCAGCCAGGTCGACCGCGGCCCGACGGGCTCCCCCACCGCCAAGGCCAACGCCGGCTTCACCGGCACGCGGGCCCTGCGCTACTCCGGCACCCACGAGGGCGAGGGCCGCGCCTACTCGTACAACAAGGTCTTCGACGTCAACACGGCGGTCAGGCGGGACACCGTGCTGTCCTACCGGGTCTTCCCGTCGATGCCGGAGACGGACCTCGACTACCCGGCCACGCACGTCGCCGTGGACCTGGCGTTCACCGACGGCACGTACCTGAGCGGGCTGAGGGCCGTCGACCAGCACGGCGCCCTCCTCACCCCGCAGGGCCAGGCCGCTTCCAAGACGCTGTACGTCAACCAGTGGAACCACAAGGAGTCCCGGATCGGTTCGGTGGCCGCGGGCAAGGTCGTCGACCGGGTCCTGGTCGCCTACGACTCGCCCAAGGGCCCGGCGAAGTTCCGCGGCTGGATCGACGACGTGTCGATCGCCCCGAAGGCCCCGCCGAAGCGGCCCGCCCACGTGTCGGACTACGCGGTCACCACCCGCGGCACCAACTCCAGCGGCGGTTTCTCCCGCGGCAACACCTTCCCGGCCACGGCGGTCCCGCACGGCTTCAACTTCTGGACCCCGGTCACCAACGCCGCCTCCACCAGTTGGCTGTACGACTACGCGCGCGCCAACAACGACGACAACCTGCCGGAGATCCAGGCGTTCAGCGCCAGCCACGAACCGAGCCCGTGGATGGGCGACCGGCAGACCTTCCAGGTCATGCCGTCCGCGGCCGGGGGCACGCCGGACACCTCGCGCGAGGGCCGGGCGCTGGCCTTCCGGCACGAGAACGAGACCGCCAGACCGCACTACTACGGCGTGACGTTCGAGAACGGGCTGAAGGCCGAGATGACGCCGACCGACCACGCCGCCCTGATGCGCTTCACCTACCCGGGCGACGACGCGAGCGTCGTCTTCGACAACGTCTCCGACACCGCGGCCGGGCTCACCCTGGACGAGGAGAACGGGGTGGTGACCGGGTACTCGGACGTCAAGAGCGGCCTGTCGACGGGCGCCACGCGCCTGTTCGTGTACGGCGTCTTCGACGCCCCGGTGACCGACGGCGCGTCCTTTGGCCCCCGCGGCCACCTGCGCTTCGACGCGGGCGGGGACCGGAGGGTGGAGCTGCGCCTGGCCACCTCGCTGATCAGCGTGGAGCAGGCCCGGAAGAACCTGGAGCAGGAGATCCCGGCCGGCACCTCCTTCGCCGAGGTGATGAGGGACGCCCGGGCCCAGTGGGACTCCCTGCTGTCGCGGGTGACGGTGGAGGGCGCCGACCACGACCAGCTCACCACGCTCTACTCCAACCTGTACCGGCTGTACCTGTACCCGAACTCCGGCTTCGAGAAGGTGGACGGGACCTACAAGTACGCCAGCCCGTTCTCGCCGCAGACCGGTCCGGACACGCCGACGCACACCGGCGCGAAGATCGTCGAGGGCAAGGTCTACGTCAACAACGGCTTCTGGGACACCTACCGGACCACCTGGCCGGCGTACTCCTTCCTGACCCCGGGGAAGGCCGGCGAGCTGGTCGACGGGTTCGTCCAGCAGTACAAGGACGGCGGCTGGATCTCCCGCTGGTCCTCCCCCGGCTACGCCGACCTGATGACCGGCACCTCCTCGGACGTCGCGTTCGCCGACGCGTACGTCAAGGGCGTCGACTTCGACGCGGAGGCGGCGTACGAGGCGGCGCTGAAGAACGCCACCGTGGTGCCGCCGTCCTCGGGCGTCGGGCGCAAGGGCATGGAGACCTCGACGTTCCTCGGCTACGCCTCCACCGCCACCCACGAGGGCCTGTCGTGGTCGCTGGAGGGCTACCTCAACGACTACGGCATCTCCGAGATGGCCAGGGCGCTGCACGAGAGGACCGGCAAGAAGCGGTACGCCGAGGAGGCCGAGTACTTCCGCAACCGCGCCCTGAACTACACCAAGCTGTTCGACTCCAGGGCCGGCTTCTTCCAGGGCCGCGACCTGAAGGGCGACTGGCGGGTGGACTCCGAGAAGTACGACCCGCGGGTGTGGGGCCACGACTACACGGAGACCAACGGCTGGGGCTACGCCTTCACCGCGCCGCAGGACTCCCGCGGCCTGGCCAACCTGTACGGCGGGCGCAGGGGCCTGGCCGAGAAGCTGGACACCTACTTCGCCACCCCGGAGACCGCCTCCCCCGAGTTCGTCGGCTCCTACGGCGGCGTCATCCACGAGATGACCGAGGCCCGGGACGTGCGGATGGGCATGTACGGGCACAGCAACCAGGTCGCCCACCACGTGACGTACATGTACAACGCGGCCGGGCAGCCCTGGAAGACGCAGGAGAAGGTCCGCGAGGTGCTCTCCCGGCTGTACATCGGCAGCGAGATCGGGCAGGGCTACCACGGCGACGAGGACAACGGCGAGCAGTCGGCCTGGTACCTCTTCTCCGCGCTCGGCTTCTACCCGCTGGTCATGGGCAGCGGGGAGTACACGATCGGCTCGCCGCTGTTCACCAAGGCGACCGTGCGCATGGACAACGGCCGCACGCTGGTGGTCAAGGCGCCGAGGAACAGCGCGGAGAACATCTACGTGCAGGGGCTGAAGGTCAACGGCAAGCGCTGGTCGTCCACGGCGATCGACCACTCGGTCCTCGCCAGGGGCGGCGTGCTGGAGTTCGAGATGGGCCCCAGGCCCTCCGCGTGGGGCACCGGCGAGAACGCGGGTCCGGTCTCCATCACCCGCGGCGACGAGGTCCCGGCGCCCCGCGACGACGCCCTGACCGGCTCCGGGCCGCTGTTCGACGACTCCTCGGCGACCACCGCGGCCGCCGGGACGGTCGAGCTGCCGGTGGACGGGGACGTGCGGGCGGTGCAGTACACGCTGACCTCCGCGGGCCGCGCCGAGGCCCCCTCCGGGTGGGTGCTGCAGGGCTCGTCGGACGGCACCGGGTGGACGGACCTGGACCGGCGCACCGGCCAGTCGTTCGCCTGGGACCGGCAGACCCGGGTGTTCACGGTGGACGCCCCCGGCACCTACCGGAAGTACCGGCTGGTGCTGGACGGCTCCGGCGGCACGCTCGCGGAGGTGGAGCTGCTGTCGTAGCGGCGGCGGGGTCCCGCGCGGGCTCCGTGCGGGACCCCGCGGCGGCCGGTGGGCCCCTCCGTCCCCGGGGCCCTACGGAAGCCGCCGTCCTCCCGGTCGAAACCGGACCGGGCGGCGCATGGCGCGGGTCGGCCGGGGCACCTGTACGGGTGGGTCCGACCGGCCCATCCGCGTGAACCCACCCGTACGGCGCCGCTCCGGACCACCGTGGTCCCGATCATGGGTCCACGACGAACGCGGAGGTGCGCCGGTGAGTACGCAATACGGAAAGGGACCGGACGCCGGGAACGGCTCACGAGGCCTCTTCAGGAGCAAGACGGTCGAGCAGTCCATCGCGGACACCGAGGAGCCGGAGCACGCGCTCAAACGGTCCCTGTCCGCCCTCGACCTCACGGTGTTCGGCGTCGGCGTCATCATCGGCACCGGGATCTTCGTCCTCACCGGCGCGGTCGCGAAGGAGACCGCGGGACCGGCCACCGCGATCGCCTTCGTGGTGGCCGGTGTCGTCTGCGCACTGGCGGCCCTGTGCTACGCGGAGTTCGCCTCCACGATGCCGGTGGCCGGGTCCGCGTACACCTTCTCCTACGCCTCGCTCGGCGAGCTGCCCGCCTGGATCATCGGCTGGGACCTGGTGCTGGAGTTCGCCCTGGGCACGGCCGTGGTCGCCGTCGGCTGGTCCGGTTACGTCCGCTCGCTGCTGGACAACGCGGGCTGGCAACTGCCCGAGGGGCTGCGCGGACCCGACGCCGCCGAGGGCTTCAGCTTCGACATCCTCGCCGCCCTCCTCGTCCTGGTCCTCACCGCCATCCTGGTGCTGGGGATGAAGCTGTCCGCCCGTGTCACCTCGCTGGTCGTCGTGATCAAGGTGTCGGTGGTGCTGATCGTCATCATCGCCGGCGCCTTCTTCGTCGACGCCCGCAACTACTCGCCGTTCATCCCGGACGCGCAGCAGGTGCCCGCGGGCGAGGGGCTCGCCTCACCCCTCATCCAGGTGCTGTTCGGCTACGCCCCGACCAACTTCGGCGTGATGGGCATCTTCACGGCCGCCTCCATCGTCTTCTTCGCCTTCATCGGCTTCGACATCGTGGCGACCGCGGCGGAGGAGACCAGGAACCCGCAGCGGGACCTGCCGCGCGGCATCCTCGGTTCCCTGTTCATCTGCACCGTCCTCTACGTCGCCGTCTCGATCGTCGTCACCGGCATGCAGCACTACTCCCGGCTCTCCGTGGACGCCCCGCTCGCCAACGCGTTCAAGGAGACCGGCCACCCGTTCTTCGCCGGTGTCATCAGCTTCGGCGCCGCGGTCGGCCTCACCACCGTCTGCATGATCCTGCTGCTCGGGCAGACCCGCGTCTTCTTCGCGATGAGCCGGGACGGGCTGCTGCCGCGGTTCTTCTCCCGCGTCCACCCGACGTTCAAGACGCCCCACCGGCCGACCATCCTGCTCGGCGTGCTGATCGCGGCCCTCGCCGGCTTCACCAGCCTGACCGAGCTCGCGGAACTGGTGAACATCGGCACGCTCTTCGCCTTCGTCGTCGTGGCGCTCAGCGTCCTCGTCCTCCGGCGCACCCGCCCCGACCTGCACCGCGCCTTCCGCGCTCCCCTGGTCCCGTGGATCCCGCTGCTGTCGGTGGCGGCCTCGCTGTGGCTGATGCTCAACCTGCCGGCCGAGACCTGGCTGCGGTTCGCCATCTGGATGGCGGCCGGCTTCCTGATCTACTTCCTGTACGGGCGCGGGCACAGCCGGCTCGCCAGGCCGCGGCAGCGTGAGGGGGTGGGCGCGCCCGGTTCCTGACCGCCCGGTACCCGACCGCGCCCTGGGGGGCGCAGCGCCGGCGCCGGGCGGCGCCGGCCCGTCACCGCGGATGCGGCGGATGCGGCGCCGGGCCCCGGAGCCGTGATGGCTCCGGGGCCCGGCACTGTCAGCGGTGGCGGGCGGCGCGGCCGGGCGAGGGGTTCCGCGCCGCTCCCGGCCGGCACGTCCGGGTGGCGTCCGCCGTACGCGCGGCCACGGGCTTCCTCCGCCCGCGCGTCAGTCCACGATCACCGCGTTGCGCGGCACTCCCGCCGGCCAGGAGAACGCACCACCGAAGTTGTCCTCGACCTCCGCCCTCTCCGCCGCGTTCGGATACGGGTTCTTGCACGCGGTCCCGGCGCTGGAACCGGACATCAGGCTCGAGCAGGGGCCGGGCTTGCGGTCCGGCAGGCCCAGGATGTGGCCGAGTTCGTGGGCGGAGATCCGGACCGTGTCGTAGCCCTGGTCGACGGCCTGCCGCCCGATGTAGACGGTTCCGTTGCCCAGGGTGGTGGGGAGGGCCCGGGGCCAGCCGTTGTCGGCCAGGATCCGTATGTTGGCGCGCTGCCCGGCCGCGACCGGCCGCAGTTCGACGCTGTCGACGCTCTCGTTCCAGATGGCCGCGCCCCGGTCGACGGCGGCCCTGAACTCCGCGGAGGCGCTTGCGTCGTAGGTGAGTATCCGTGCCGCGGCGGCGCGGTGTTCGGTGGTGGCGGGGGCGGCGGTGGCCTGGCCGCCCACCAGGGGGAAGGTCACCGCCAGGGCGGCGGCGAGACCGCGTACGAGCGCGCGGACGTGCATGGTCGACCTCCTTGTGGGGGAAAGGAAGGCGTGTGCATGACACACCTCAGGCTCCCTGCCCACGGGAAGCGGACGCCAATCCGTCAATCGGCGGGGTCTCCGCGGCCACCCCTTCGGGGCCGTGCGGGAAGGTCCCGCACCGGCAGCCGTCCACGGAAGGCCGTACGGAGCGCGGTCGGGCCGGACGCGGCGCACCGCCCCGCACGGCGCCGCCTTTCCGCGCGCAGCCGGCCCAGGACGCGGCCCGGCTCCCCGGGCGTCCGCCTCCGCTGCGCGGCCGGGCCCGACGCGTACGGGGGCGGGCCACCGCCCGGCCCTGACCGGCCGGACGGTGGCCCGACGCGGACTCACTCGGAGGAACGCCGGGCGAGGTTCACCTGCAGGTCCTCGCGGATGTAGATCTCGATGTACTCGTACAGCCACGGTTCGTCCGCGAGCCGGGAGAAGTGGCTGATCAGACCCTCACGCGTGGTCCGGTCGTCGGTGAGGTTGGCCACCCGCCACAGGGACAGCGGCCGCGACTCGGTCCCGCCGACCGCGTGCTCCACGTGGAAGAGGGGCTGGATGGTGTCGGCCTTCACCAGGTTCCCCTCGTCGTCGACGGATTCCGCCGCCCCGATGAAGGTCACCTTCTGCGCCGCCGGGTCGAGCCGGACCTGCTCCAGGACCAGGCCGTACGGGACGGGGTCGAGCCACGGGTGCTGCAGCGAGGCACGGACGAAGGTCTCCACCCCGTCGCGGTCCGCCGGCTGCTCCCCCCAGATCCTGACGCTGCCCTTGCGCATGACGGAGGGCAGGTAGCGGTCGGGGTTCCGGGCCTTGCGCACCTCCATGTCCCACAGCATGGTGCGGGTCATCGTGAAGGGCTCGGTGGTGCGGTAGTGATCGGCGATCACCTGGTTGACGTCGAGCGGGGGAAGCTCCGAGGGCACGTAGGCCGGATCGGTCCAGGCCCGCTCGAACTCCTTCTCGTGATCGAGGGGGGCGTTCGGGTTCATGGTGGGCTCCTGAGTTGGCTCGGTGACAGGCCGGCTGAGGGCAGGAGGCCTCGGAGGGAGCGAGGGGAGGCGTCCTGCCGCCGACCGGCTTCCTCACACCTGCTCCGCCATGGGGGCGCGGAGAGGTCGGGGGAGGGAGGGTCAGCCGCGGGCACCCGGAGACGGTGCGCGGACGCCGGTCCCGGCCGACTGGACGACGGCCGGGGCGGGACGGCTGTGGGCCGGTGCGGTCCGCGGGTTCCGGAGCCGGGTGCCGCCGGGCACCCGCGTGCGGCCGGCGCGCGCCGCCCCGCGACCCGGACCGCCCCGGCCGGTGCGGGTGTGGTCGTGCGAGAAGGCGGCGGGGGCGGCGGTGACGGCCGGAGCGAGGGCCCCGTCCGCCGGGGCGGCGTTGCTCCCGGCCGCACGCGCGAGCTTCGACACTGACGCTCTCCTTGTGGAAATGCCGGTTGTGCCAGCAGGAACAGCGATCAGACAGACAGGACATCCGGCGCTTTTCGCTCCGATGTCCTGTCCGGGAGAGAGCCTGTCAGACGCCGCCCCTCAAGCCGAGAGGTGAATCCTTTTGATGTCCGGATCAATGCGCTTACTGACGCTTACGCAAGTCTTGACGGCGAAGAATTTACTTGGTACATACCCAACCTTTACAGATTCCTGGTGCGGCCGACGCGCGGCGAGCCGGCTGCTCGCCGCTTCGGTGAGGGCGGCACGGCCGGACGGGAGCGGACCGTCGGCGCGGCCGGCCGGGGCGCGGCCGCGCGGCGCGCCGCCGAGGTGTACGAGGCCGCCCCGGAGGGGTACGGCCACGGCAGACGGCGGGACGGCCCGGACGGGCGTAGACGGCCGCGGAGCGGGCAGGAGGAATGCGCCGGCTCGGGCGGCGGGAAAGGGGCGGCGATGCGACGCGGCGGACCTTCGGTGCTGGGAATCGTGCTGGCCGGCGGTGAGGGCAAGCGTCTGATGCCGCTCACGTCCGACCGCGCCAAGCCCGCGGTCGTCTTCGGTGGGACGTACCGCCTGGTCGACTTCGTGCTGTCCAACCTCGTCAACGGCGACATCCTGCGGATCTGCGTCCTGACGCAGTACAAGTCGCACTCGCTCGACCGGCACATCACCACCACCTGGCGGATGTCGAGCCTGCTCGGCAACTACGTCACGCCCGTCCCGGCGCAGCAGCGGCTCGGCCCGCGCTGGTACCTGGGCAGCGCCGACGCGATCCTGCAGTCCCTCAACCTGGTCCACGACGAACAGCCCGACCACATCGCGGTGTTCGGCGCCGACCACGTCTACCGCATGGACCCGCGGCAGATGCTCCGGCAGCACATCGACAGCGGTGCCGGCGTGACCGTCGCGGGAATCCGGGTGCCGCGCGCCGAGTCCCCGTCGTTCGGCGTGATCACGCCGGGGGCCGACGGACGCACCGTCGAGGGCTTCCTGGAGAAGCCCGCCGATCCGCCCGGCCTCCCGGACGACCCCGACCGCATCTTCGCTTCCATGGGCAACTACATCTTCACCACCAAGGCCCTGGTGGAGGCGCTGTACGAGGACGCCAGGAACGAGGACTCGGCGCACGACATGGGCGGTTCCATCCTGCCGATGCTCACCGAGCGCGGCGAGGCGCAACTGTACGACTTCGGCGACAACCACGTCCCCGGGGAGACCGCCCGCGACCAGGGGTACTGGCGTGACGTGGGCACCCTCGACGCGTACTACGACGCCCACATGGACCTGATCGCCGAGCGGCCCGCCTTCAACCTGTACAACCGCGACTGGCCCATCTACACCCACTCCGCCCAGCTCTCGCCCGCCCGGTTCGGCGCCGGGGGCTTCGCCGGCGAGTCCATCATCAGCGCGGGCTGCCTGATCCGCGGCCAGGTCACCCGGTCGGTCCTCTCGCCCGGCGTGGTGGTGGAGGAAGGGGCGGTGGTGCAGGGCTCCGTCCTCCACGACCACGTCCGTGTGGGGCGCGGCGCGGTCGTCAGGGGCGCGATCCTGGACAAGTACGTCGACGTGCCGCCCGGCGCCACGATCGGGGTGAACCCGCAGCGCGACCGGGAGCTGTACTCCGTCTCGAAGAACGGCGTCGTGGCGCTGGGCAAGGGGCAGCGCGTCTCGTGACTCCCGTGCGCCCTTCGCCGTCCTCGTGCCGGCGTGCAGCCGTCGAGGGCGGCGAAGGTCGGTGCCGGAGGTTCCGGCGGGGCCGGAAACCCCGCCGGAGGGGGCCTACCGGGACTGGCAACTCAGCGACGGCGACAGCGCCGCCGGACCGGCGGCCCCCCAGACGAGGTAGAAGGAGGTCTCCTCGCCGGGCTCCAGGGCGGCGTTCCAGCCGAGGGACCTGGCCGACCAGCCGGTCTCCGTGGTCTCCAGCCGGGCGTTCCAGTGGCCGTCCAGCGGCACGCCGGCCGCGCGGTTGGCGCCCACCCGCCAGCCGGACAGGGGCTCCTCGCCGTCGTTGGCGACCGTGACCCGGACCAGCCGGCCGTCGTCCCAGTCGCCGAGGACCTCCCAGTCGGCGGTGCAGCCCCCGTGGCGGGTGACGTCGCCCAGCTCGTCGAGGGTGATGACGTCCTCGTGGTGGTAGACGTGCTCCAGGTGCTCCCGCGAGTTGGTGACGCCGTCGTTGACGAAGCCGCCGCTCCAGGTCGTGAAGTAGCTCCAGTCCACCTGGTAGGCGCGCATCAGGTCGGGGTCCGGGATGGGCCCGTTCTCGCTGAGGGCGACCGGCTTGGTGTCGTCCACCAGCTCCACCAGCCGTTCGTACGCCCCGCTCTGGGGGCTGTGGTCGCCGGCGGGCGGGTAGGTGTCGGCGCTGACGACGTCGACCACGTCGTCGCCCGGGTACCAGGCGGGGTCCAGGGAGTTCCACACCCACAGCAGGTTGTGCAGGCCGTGGTGGTGGACCATCCGGTCGTACATCAGCCGGTACAGCTCCTTGGCCGGTCCCGGGCCCTTCGCCCCCCACCAGAACCAGCCGCCCTCCGCCTCGTGGAGGGGCCGCCACAGCACGGGGACGCCCGCGTCCTGGAGCCGGGAGAGCTGGGCGGCGATGGCGTCGATGTCCCGGAGCAGGAGCCGGTACTCCTCGGAGGAGGGGTCGGCGAGGGCGGCGGCCACGTCGAAGGTGGTCGCGTCGGTGTAGAAGCCGCGCCACCACTCCTTGCCGCCCGGTTCGTCGATCAGTCCGGCGGGGGCGTTCCAGTGCCAGACGAACGCGTTGACGCCGCCGCGCTCGTGCCAGGCCAGGGCGTTCTCCACCTCCCGCGAGGAGGTGCCGCGCTCCACCCGGCTCGGGGAGTAGTCCATCATGTCCAGGCCCGCGATGGCCGGGGCGCGGTGCACGTTCTCCTCGAGCCAGGCGATGGAGGCCATGTCCTGCTGGCCGCTGAGGGTGCGCTCGCCGTAGTTGTCGGCGAGGTAGCGCAGCAGGGACCGCGCCTCGGGCGTGGCCTGCGGGTCCACCGGGACGCCGCCGACCCGGTGCGGGCCGCGCGGCGGCGTGGGGCTGAGGCTGATGGCGTCGATCTGGTACCAGCCCCAGTTGCTGCGGAGGGTGACGGTGTTCTCGCCGGGTTCGAGCAGGACCCGGCCGGCGTCGGCGGTGGTGAAGACGTCCGACTCGGCGAGCGGGACGTCGCCCGCGCCCTTGCCGTTGAGCAGCAGCGAGGTGACCTTGGCCCCGTAGGGCGCACGGTAGTGGACCGTCAGGTCGTACAGGCCGCCCGGGCTGTCCGGAACGGTGATGGTCACCTGGTCGTCGGCCGCGTCGAAGCCCTCCACGTACCCGGTGCCCGAGAAGCCGGGCGCGGAGGAGCCGACGGTGACGCCCCGCAACTCGCCGTCCTCCGCCTCGTGGAGGGCGGAGCCGCCGGAGGGGGCCGCGGGCTGGGCGTGTGCGGTGCCGGGCAGTGCGGCGGCGAGCAGGCACCCCGCCAGGGCGGTGGCCAGCCGCCATACGCGGCGGCCCGGTCTCCGGCGGGCCCGTGGTGTGGAGGTCGGTGGTGTGGGCATCGGCGCGGCCTTCCTGGGCGTCGGCGACACGGACATGGGAGCGCTCCCATTTACGAGGGGCATCGTCTGCGTGTCAACACCGGCCGCAGCCGCTCCGCGGAGCCGCCGCCCGCCCGGGCCGGCCGTCCCCGGGAGGGACGGCCGGCCGCTGCGCCCGTGGCGAGGACGCCCGCGAGACGCGGGCGTCCTCGACGGCGCGGGCTCAGCCGAGCGGCAGGACCTGGTAGGTGAGCGTGTAGCTGTAGTCGTCGCTCTTGGTGATCCTGGCGATGTTGGTGCTGCCGACCCGGCTGTCGTTGAGCTCGAACGTGCCCAGCTTGTCGTCCGGGTCGAGGTAGTCCGTGTCCTGTTCCCACAGCTCCACCGCCAGGGGCACGCCGCCCTCGAAGATGAACCGCTCCGGGTCGATGTTGCTGTAGTCGACGGTGCCCCGCTCCGTGCACTTCGAGGTCGGCACGACCACTCCCCCGTCGAGCTTGAGGTACACCTCGTCCTCGCCGCTCTCGGATATGTTGACGCAGCGGAGGGTCAGCAACTGGACCTTGTACAGCTCGCCGGGCACGAGCGCGGCCGACTCCGCCGCCGCGGCCGCCGGCACCGCCGTCCCGAACACCGCCCCGAGGCCGACAGCCGTGGCAGCGACCCGGCGGAACATGGTGGAACGCCTACTCATCTTCTTCCCCCTTGGAAGAGCACTGGTGGTCGAGCGCCGGCGGGCCGAGGAGCGGCGCGTCCCGGCGCAGCCCCTACCCTGTGCGCTGCGCGGTCCCCGGCATAGAGCAGTCGGCTACTCCATTGCGGCGCGGGCGTTGCCCCAGGTGCGGAGGACCGCCCTCCGGACGCGGACCCTCCGGTGGGGCCCGGTTCCGGCCGGACGACATCACGATCGTTTCCGGTCAAGCCTCCGGGACGCCCTTGCGCCCGGTGCGCCGGCTGGCAGTCTCGTGCGCGGGAGGGGCGCGCGGCAGGGGGCCGCACGCCTGCTGCCACGGGGGACAGAACATGATCGCCGACGCATGGGGGAAGGGCCTGCCGTTCGCCGGCCGGGCCGGGGAGCTGGACGCGCTGGAGCGGGCCCTGAGACGGTCCGACTGCCGGGCGGCCGTCATCAGCGGACCGCCCGGGGTCGGCAGGAGTCGTCTGGCCGACGAGTTCCTGGCACGGGCCGGGGGCCGCGGCGGCCACCGCACCGTACGCGTCCAGGCCACGCACACCGCCCGGCCCCTGCCGCTGTCGGCCCTGGCCCCCCTGCTGCCCTCGTCGGCGTACGTGGAGGACACGGCCCGGTTCCTCCACGAGGTCCGCCGCGGCATGGCCGCCCACCGCGCCGACACCGGCACCCGTACCGTCCTGGTGGTGGACGACGTCCACCACCTCGACGACACCTCACTGGCACTGCTCTGCCTGCTGCTCGGTGACAACACCGTCTTCCTGACGGCGACGCTGCCCGACGGCGCCGACTGGCCCGACGTGCTGCGTTCCCTGTGGCGCCAGGACCGGTTGCGGCACGTCCCGCTGTCCGCGCTGGGGGAAGGGGACAGCGGGCAACTGCTGCGCGCGGCCGTCGGCGGACCGATCGCCGCACCGGCGCTGCGGGCGGTGTGGGAGACCGGGCAGGGCAACCCCCTGTGCATGCGGGAGGTGCTGCGCACGGCGCTCGCCGAGGACCGGCTGGTCCGCGTCCACGGGGTGTGGTGCCTCGCACGGCCCCTCGCGCCCGTCGCACCGGCCGTCTCCCACGACGAACGGCTCGGTTCCCTGCCGCCCGCCCAGCACACCCTGCTGGAGCTGCTGGCCGTGGCCGGGCCGATCGGGCTGCGGGACGCCCTGGCGCACGTCACGGCGGCCGGGCTGGCCGAACTGGAGGAACGGCGGCTGATCGTCGCCCGCGTCGAGGGCCGCCGCGAACGCGTCGCCCTCGCGCACCCCCTCGACGCCCAGTTCCTGCGCGCCGGGATCACCCGGCTGCGCGCCCGCGAACTCCTCCTCGACCAGGCCGCACGGGTGCGCCGCCACGGGGCCCGGCGCGCCGAGGACGTGCTGTCCCTGGCCCGGTGGGAACTCGACGCCACCGGTACCGCCGACCCGTCCCTGCTGGTGCGGGCGGCCGCCCTGGCCCTGAACGCCGACGACGTCGACACCATGTGCCGGCTGGCCCGCGCCGCCCTGCTCCACGGCCCCCATGCGCAGGCCGGGCTGATGCTCGGCGAGGCGCTGGGCCAGCGCGGGGAGTTCACCGAGGGGATCGCCGTCCTGGAGAGCGCCTTCGAGGCGGCCCGGGGGCCGGAGATCGACGCCGCCGCGCTGGCACTGGCCGTCAACCTCTTCTACGGCCCCGGTGACCTCGGCCGTGCCCTGGCCGTCCTGGACGAGGCCGCCCGCCGCCGCGGTCCCTCCCCCGCCCTGGCCGCCTGGCAGGCGACCCTGCTCACCGCCGCCGGCCGTACGGCGCAGGCCCACGGCGTCCTCGGCTCCTGGCCGGCCCAGGACTCCGCCCGGCCCACCCCGGGCGGAGTCCTGCTGCTGCAGGCCCGCCTCCGTGTCGAACTCGGGCAGGCCCGGGCCGAGGACGCGATCCGCACCGGTCACGCCGTGTACGCCGCCCACACCGCCCTGGCCGAACGCACCGCCGTGTACTACCCCGCCCGCAGCCTCTACCTCCTGGCGGCCGCCCAGCTCGAGGCCGGGCGCATCGACGAGGCCGACCGCACCGCGCGCGAGGGTTTGGACGCCCTGCTGCGTTCGCCCGTACCCGCCCTCGTGGTCTGGTTCGGCTGGGTGCGCGGGAGGATCGCCCTCGACGCGGGACGGGTCGCCGACGCGGCCGCCCACTTCCGCGAGGCCCGCGCCCAGGCGCACCTGTACGGCCACCGGTTCGCCGAGCAGCGGGCCCTGGCCGGTCTCGTCCTCGCCGACGCCTGCGCCGGCCGGGTCGGTCCGGCGTCGGCCGACCTCGCCGCCGTGGCCGCCGACCCCGCCACCCCCCTGCGCCAGGCGGACACCGTGCGGGCCCACGCCTGGGCCCTGCACTGCCAGGGCCACCACCGCGCGGCGGCGGACACCCTGCGCACCGGCGTCGAGCAGGCCCTGTCGGCCGGGGAGCCGGCTGCCGCCACGGTCCTCCAGCACGACCTGCTGCGGTGGGGAGCCGAGGACGCCGCCGACCTGCTGGTCACCCTCGCGGACCGGGGGCAGGGGGCCTTCGCGGCCGCCCGCGCCGCTCACGCCCGGGCCCTCGCCCTCCGCGACGGGCGGGCACTGACCGCGGCCGCCGACCAGTGGGCCGGCCTGGGCGCCCTGCTGCTCGCCGCCGAAACCCTCGCCCAGGCCGCCCGGGCCTTCGCCGCGTCCGGCACCCCGGCCGGTGACTCCGCCGCGAAACAGGCCACCGTCCGGGCCCTGGCCCTGAAGCAGCGCTGCCCCGGCGCGGCCACCCCGCCCCTGGCGGCCCTGTCGCCGGCCGCGGACCTCAGCCTGCGGGAGCGGGAGATCGCCCTGCTGGCCGCGGGGGGACACACCAGCAAGCAGATCGCGGCCCAGTGCGGACTGTCGGTGCGGACCGTCGACAACACCCTCGGCCGTGCCTACCGCAAGCTGGGGATCAACGACCGGTCCGGACTCCGCCGCGTGCTGACCCACTCCTGACCCGTTCCCGACCGGTTCCGGGCCCTCCCCTTCCGGGCAGCCG
>NZ_DASQNP010000164.1:0-37117 GCF_035644915.1 Streptomyces sp. | reverse complement strand
CCATCTCCACGGCCTTCTCGAAGCACTCCTCGCGCGGCGCGCCCGGTGTGAGGAGCACCGGCTTCGACGTCGGCCCGTCGGAGTCGTTGCGGAAGGCGTGCGGCCCGCCGGGCGGTACGTACCGGAGGTCCCCCTGCCGCCCGGTGGTCCAGTCCTCGCCGTCGTACAGCCGCACCTCGCCGGACAGGACGAGGAAGGGCTCCGGGACCGTCCGGTGGAAGTGCGTCCCGGCGCCGGGCGCCCTCGGTCCCGGCCCGGCCCGGTACGGACCGAACCCGCCCCCGGTCAGGGCGTGGGTGGCGAGGTGGTGGATGCGGTCGCCCCGCGGGGAGGCCGGCTCCGGCTCGGTGCCGGCCGACCCGGACACCGCGCTGGTCCCACCGTGCTCCCCGAGGTAGCGGGGCCCCGGCCAGGACATGGCCGGTTCCTTCCTGCGGCACTACACGGGCCTGCGGCTCTGCACGGGCCCGCGGCTTGTGCGGGGCGCGCCCCGGCCGGGTGCGGCCCGTCAGTCCTGCGGGTAGCGGACCCCGATGCGCTCCCGGACGGCGTCCAGCGTCGCCATCACGGCGAGCGTCCCGTCCAGCGGTACGAGCGGGGACTCCGTCTCCTTCTCCCGCAGGCAGCGCATCACCTCCGCCGCCTCGTGCGTGTATCCCGCGCCGTCCCGGGCCTCGGGCAGCGTGATCTCCTCCGGCTCGCGCCCCTGGCGGTGCAGCCGGAAGCTTTGGGGGGAGAAGAAGCCGTGCGGCAGCTCGATGCGCCCCCGGGTGCCGCTCACGGCCGCCACGGTGGGGCTGGCGGCGGCGATGGAGCACGACAGGGTGGCCACGGCCCCGCTGTCGTAGCCCAGCAGCACTCCGGTGGTCTCGTCCACCCCCTCGGGCGTCAGGTGGGCCCACGCGGCGACCGACGACGGCTCGCCGAGGACCAGGTGGGCGAACGACACCGGGTAGACCCCCAGGTCCAGCAGGGCGCCGCCGCCCAGCCGGGGGTCGCGCAGCCGGTGCGAGGCGTCGGCCGGCGCGGCGATGCCGAAGTCGGCGTGCACCGAGCGCACGTCGCCGATCGCCCCGTCGGCGACGAGGTCGAGCATGCGCCGGACCACCGGGTTGCAGTAGGTCCACATGGCCTCCATCAGGAAGACCCCTCTGCGGCGCGCCAGCGCGACCAGTTCCCGTGCCTGGGCGAGGTTCAGCGTGAGCGGCTTCTCGCACAGCACCGCCTTGCCCGCCTCCAGGCAGACGGTGGCGGCCTCCAGGTGCGCCGAGTGGGGGGTGGCGACGTAGACCACGTCGACGTCGGGGTCGGCGGCCAGCTCCGCCCAGCTCCCGTACGCCCGGGGGATGCCGTGCTCGTCGGCGAAGCGCCGGGCGGAGTCCGGCGACCGCGATCCCACCGCCACGACCTCGCCCTCCGGCAGCGTCGCGAGGTCCCGGGTGAAGGCGCGGGCTATCCCGCCCGTGGCGAGGATGCCCCATCGGACCGTGTCGTCCCTGCGTGTCATGCGCTCCCCCCGGTACGGGCCTGCGGTCGGCGTGCCGCGTTCACCCTACGGGCGCCGCCGCGGGGCTGTCGCGGGTGTCCGTCATGCGGGTCCGCCGCGCCGTTTCCGCCGGCCGTTTCCACGCGCCGTCAGGAGGGAAGCGGGCCGCGCCCCTTGCCGTCGCCCGGCCCCTGTGTCATATATGTCCAGACCATTGTCGCCGACCTTCATCGGCGAAGACCTTCTGCCGATCGGGGAGTTCGCCATGGGACGGGCATCCGGGCCTGCCGCACTGGTCTCCGTCTGCCTGCTGCTGACCGCGTGCGGGACGGAGAAGGGGGACACCCGGCCCCCTTCCGCGCCCACCGGCGTCACGGCCCAGGCGGGCAGCGCCACCTCGGTGCACGTCATGTGGAACAGCTCCACCGACGACACCGAGGTCACCGGGTACGAGGTGCACCGGTCGGGCCGGAAGGTCAAGGACGTGCCCGGCGAGCGGCACATGGTGGACATCGGCGGGCTGAAGCCCTCCACGGCCCACACCTTCACCGTCCGGGCCAGGGACGCGGCGGGCAACCTCTCCCCGTACAGCGCGAAAGTCTCCGTCACCACCCCCGCGGCGGCACCCGACGACCACGCCCCGCCCACCCGGCCGGAGGGGCTGCGGGGCCGGGCCGAGGGCTCCCGCGCCGCCACCCTCACCTGGCGGCGGTCGGCCGACGACCAGGGCGTGGCCTCGTACGACATCCTCCAGGGCGGGACGAGGATCCACCGCGTGCCCGGCGGCGAGACCACCGCACTGGTCACCGGGCTGCGGCCCGGCGTCCGCTACACCTTCACCGTCGTCGCGCGCGACGCGGCCGACAACGCCTCCCCGGCGAGCCGGGCCGTACGGGTCACCACCGCCTCGGAGCCGGGCGGCGGGCCCGGCACGGCGCCCGCCGGCTTCCGGGCCACCGGCCGCGCCGCCGACGACGGCTACCACATCGACCTGTCCTGGGTGCCGCCGAAGACCGGCGGCCGGGTCACCCAGTACGAGATCCACCTCGACGGCAAGCTCGCCACGACCCTCAACTGGGCCGCCGACACGCCCCGCGGCAGGGTCTCCTACAGCCTCTACGCCGGTGAGAAGCCGGGCGTCACCCACACCGTGCGGCTCCGCGCCAGGCTCCCCGACGGGACCTGGGGCGCCTTCTCCGCCCGGCGGACCGTCACCCTCGGCGAGGAGTGAGGGCCCGCGGGCGGACGCGCGGGGCTACGGTGGGGACGTGCGCCTGCTGCTGATGGCCGACACCCACCTCCCGCGCCGCGCCAGGCGGCTTCCGGAGGAGCTGCTGGCGCGCGTGGCGGAGGCCGACGTGGTCATCCACGCCGGGGACTGGGTGGACGCCGCCACGCTCGACCTGCTCCAGGAGCGCTCGCGGCGCCTGATCGGGGTGTACGGCAACAACGACGGCCCCGAACTGCGCGCCCGGCTGCCCGAGGTGGCCCGCGCCGAGCTGGGCGGGCTGCGGTTCGGCGTCGTCCACGAGACGGGGCCGAAGCAGGGGCGGGAGAGGCGCTGCGCCGCGCGCTTCCCCGACCTGGACGTGCTGGTCTTCGGCCACAGCCACATCCCCTGGGACACCACGGCCGCCAAGCCCGGGGGCGGGAGCCTGCGGCTGCTCAACCCCGGCTCGCCCACCGACCGCCGCGCCCAGCCGTACTGCACCTACCTGACGGCGGTGGCGGACGCCGGGGAGCTGCGCGAGGTCGAACTGCACCGGCTGCCGCCCCGCCGCTGACCGGCCGCCTCGCCGACCGCGACCCGCGGGCCGGGGTTTGGAACGGCGTTCCGGGGCGATCCTCACTCCCACCGGCCGGCGGCCCGCACCGATGTCCCGCACGGGCGCCGCCCGGCCGGGACGCGGAAAGGGAGGAGCAGGTGGAGACCTGGCAGCTCGTACTGGTCGTCGGCGGCGCGGTGGCGGCGGCCGCGACGCTCGCCGCGGCGGCCGTCCTCCTGGTCAGACTCGTGCGCACCTACCGACTGCTGCGGGGCGAGGACGCCCCGGCGGGCACCAAGGCCGCCTTCTGGGGGGCGGTCCTGTACGCGGCCCTGCCGGTCGACCTGCTCCCGGACCCGGTCTACCTGGACGACATCGGGCTGCTGGCGGTGGCCCTCCACCACCTGGGGAAGACCGCCCGGCGGCTCGGACGGGCTCCCGGGGAGACCGGCCCGGTGGAACACCGCCTCTGACCGGCCCGCCGCGCACCGCGGCGGTGACGCGTTCTCCGCCCGCCCGTCTCCCGGCTACGCTCGTCGCATGGCAGGGCGGCAGGCGGACAACGGCACGGTGATCGACCTCAACGCCGACCTCGGCGAGGGCTTCGGACGCTGGCGGCTCACCGACGACGACGCGCTGCTGGCCGTCGTCAGCAGCGCCAACGTCGCCTGCGGCTTCCACGCCGGGGACCCCTCCACCATGCGGCGGGTGTGCGCGGCGGCGGCCGAGCGGGGCGTGACGATCGGCGCGCAGGTCTCCTACCGGGACCTGGCGGGCTTCGGGCGGCGGGCGATGGACGTCCCCGCCGGGGAGCTGGCGGACGAGATCGCCTACCAGATCGGCGCCCTGCGGGTCTTCGCCGAGGCCGCCGGGGCCCGCGTGGCCTACGTCAAACCGCACGGCGCCCTCTACAACCGCACGGTGCACGACGCGGACCAGGCACGGGCGGTGGTGGCGGGGGTGCTGCTGGCGGGCGGGGAGCTGCCGGTGCTGGGGCTGCCCGGCTCGCTGCTGCTGACGGCCGCCCAGGACGCCGGACTGCCCGCGGTCGCCGAGGCGTTCGCCGACCGCGGCTACACCCCCGCCGGGACGCTGGTGCCGCGGCGGGAGCCGGGCGCGGTGCTGGAGGAGCCCGGCGCCGTGGTCGCCCAGGCGCTGGACATCGCGCTGCGCTCCGCCGTGACCGCCGGCGACGGGCGGCGGGTGGCCGTCACCGCCCGGTCGCTGTGCCTGCACGGCGACACCCCGGGCGCCGCGGCGCTCGCCCGGCGGGTGCGGGGGGCGCTGGAGGACGCCGGCGTGCGGATCGAGGCGTTCGCGTGAGCCCCAGGGTGCTGCCGGTGGGCAGGCGCGCCCTGCTGGTCGAGGTGGACGGGGTCGAACAGGCCCAGGCGCTCCACGCCGAGCTGGTGCGGCGGCGCGCGGCGGGCGAGCTGCCGGCGGTGGAGGAGATCGTCCCGGCGGCGTCCACCGTCCTGCTGGACGGCCTGGACGATCCGCGCGCGCTGGCGGACCGGCTGCGGCACTGGCGGGTGCCGGACGCCGCCCCGGCCGGTGCCGCCTCGGTGGTGCTGCCGGTGCGCTACGACGGGCCCGACCTGGCCGAGGTCGCGGAGCTGTGGGGGGTGGCCGAGGAGGAGGTGGCCGCGATCCACACCGGCATCGGGTTCCGCGTCGCCTTCTGCGGGTTCGCCCCGGGCTTCGGCTACCTCACCGGGCTGCCCGAGGACCTGCACGTGCCCCGGCGGGCGGAGCCCCGCACCGCGGTGCCGCCCGGCTCGGTCGGCCTGGCCGGGCCGTACACGGGGGTGTACCCGCGCACCTCCCCCGGCGGCTGGCGGCTCATCGGCCGGACCGACGCCGTGCTGTGGGACGCCGCCCGGGAACCGGCCGCGCTGCTCTCCCCCGGCACCCGGGTGCGCTTCGAGGCCGTCCGGTGACCGGCGGCGGCGTGCTGGAGGTGGTACGGGCCGGGGCGCTGACGACCGTTCAGGACCTGGGCCGGGTGGGACACGCCCATCTGGGGGTGCCCCGCTCGGGGGCCCTGGACGTCCCCGCGCACCGGCTCGCCAACCGCCTGGTGGGCAATCCGGCCGGCGCCGCCACCCTGGAGACGACCCTCACCGGCTGCGCGGTGCGCGCCGGGCGCCCCGTGACCGCGGCGGTGACGGGCGCCCCCTGCGCGGTGCGGATCGACGGCCGTCCGGCCCCGTGGGGCGCGGCGGTACGGGTGCCGGCCGGGGCCGTGCTGGACGTCGGCGCCGCCCGGCCGGGGGTGCGCAGCTATCTCGCGGTGGCGGGGGGCATCGACGTCCGGCCGGTGCTCGGCAGCCGCTCCACCGACCTGCTGTCCGGGCTCGGACCGGCGCCGCTGACCGACGGGGTGCGGCTGCCGGTGGGCCCGGTGAGCGGTCCCGTCCCCTGGGCCGATGCCGTCCCGGCGCCGGGGCCGCCGACCGGGGAGCTGGTGCTGCCGCTGGTGCTCGGGCCGCGCGACGACTGGTTCACCCCGGACGCCCTGCGCACCCTGGCCCGCCGGACGTACCGGGTGTCGTCCGCGAGCAACCGCATCGGCCTGCGGACGGAGGGGCCGCCGCCGGAGCGCGCCCGGGACGGGGAGCTGCCCAGCGAGGGCATGGTGCTGGGCGCGGTCCAGGTGCCGCCGGGCGGTGGCCCGGTCGTCTTCCTCGCCGACCACCCCACCACGGGCGGCTATCCGGTCGTCGGCGTGGTCCCCGGGGAGGCGCTGGCGGCGGCGGCGCAGGCGGTGCCGGGGCTCGCCGTGCGCTTCGTCCTCCTGCGGCGCTGAGGGCGGGGCCGCGAAGGGGCCGGGAGAAGGCCGGAGGCCGGAGAGGGCGCCGGAGGGTCCGGGGCGGCGCGGCTCAGTCCCCCTGCGTCCTCCTGCCGTGGGACTCCTCGCCGGCGCCCACCTCCCGCTCCCGCTCCTCCCCGGTGTCGTCGGCGCCGGTGTCGCGGGCCTCGACGCCCTTCAGCGGTTCGCCCTCGACGGTCCCGCCTCCGGAGTACCCCTCCGCGGCGCTCGCCGTGCCGGGGACGACGGCGTGCCGCGGCTGCGCCTCGCGGCCGGAGTGGGCCCCGGGGCCCCGGTCGGCCGGGTCCGTGCGGCGCTCCCTGTGTTCGCCGTTCCGGTCGCCCTGGTCGCCCTGGTTGCTCTGGTGCTCGGTGGCCTCGCCCATGACCGTGTACCTCGCCGTTCCTCGCTGTTTCTCGCCGTTCCTGGCCGTTCTTCGCGGTTCGTCACCGCGCGTCGTGTCGCGTGCCGCGTTCGGACGCACGGCGCAGGTACCCGGTGGCCCCGGCCGGAAACGGCCGCGGCCGGCCCCGGTGTCCGGGGCCGGCCGGGTCAGCGCATCCGGACGCCGACGATGCAGGTGTCGTCGTCGGTGTCGGCGTTGCTGTAGGTCAGGAGGCGGTCCAGGCGCTGTTCGAGGGTGGCGTCGGCGGGTTCCTGGGCGGCGGCCAGGAGCTGTTCGAGGTTCTCCAGGGACTCCTGGAGGGAGCGGTCCCTGCGCTCGATCAGGCCGTCGGTGTACATCAGCAGCATGTCGCCCGCCTGCAGTTCCAACTGCTCCTCCTCGTACTTGGCGTCCGGGAGGGCGCCGAGGAGGAGTCCGCCGACCATGGGCAGCGTGGCGGCCCGCTGATCGCGCACCAGGACCGGGGGCGGGTGCCCGGCCCGGGCCCAGCGCAGCGTCCGGGTGTCGGGGTCGTACAGGCCGCACACGGCGGTCGCGGTGACGTTCTCGGTGAGGTGGTGGGCGACGGTGTTCAGCCAGGACAGGATCTGCGCGGGGCCCGCGCCGGTGGTGGCCAGGCCGCGCAGGGCGTTGCGCAGCACCACCATGCCGGTGGCCGCCTCGATGCCGTGGCCCGCCACGTCCCCCACCGACAGCAGGACCTGCCGGGAGGGCAGGACGACGGCGTCGTACCAGTCGCCGCCGACCAGGTGGTCCTCCTCGGCGGGGCGGTAGCGCACGGCGATGTGCAGGCCCTCGGCGTCGATGGGGCCCCGGGTGGGCGGCATGATGGCGCGCTGGAGCTGCAGCGCCATGCGGTTGCGCTCGGCGGCCTCCTGCTCGGTCTGGGCGAGCTGGTCGCGGGTGGCGCCCAGCGCGACCTCGGTCCAGTGCTGGGCGGAGACGTCCTGGCAGGCGCCGCGCACCGCGACGAGCCGGCCCTCGGCGTCGAGGGCGGGCTCGGCGACCACGCGGATGTGCCGCACGATCCCGTCGGCCCGCCGCAGGCGGAAGGCCGCGGAGGCGGGGCGGCGGTGGTGCAGCAGGGTGCGCAGGAACCGCCCGATGGCGTCCTCGTCGTCGGGGTGGGTGTGGGCCGGGAGCTGCTCCAGCGGGATCGGCGCGGCGGTGGGCGGCAGCCCGTGGAGGGCGAAGAGCTGGCTGTTCCAGACGATCTCGCCGGTCGCGAGGTTCTCCTCGAAGCCGCCGATGCGGCCCAGCCGCTGGGCGTGCTGCAGCACCCTGGCCAGCCGGGCCGCCTCGTCCTGCACGCGCCAGATGAGCAGCACGCTCTCCCCGTGCCGGCTGATGCTGACGCCCGCCTCCACGGTCAGCGGCACCTGGCCGACCAGTGCGCGCAGCACCACCCGTTCGGCGCGGAAGGGCTCACCGGTGGCGTGGACGTGCTCTATCTTCTCGAACAGGCCGCTCTCGCCCATCACCAGCGGATAGGCCTCCAGCAGCAGGGCGCCGGCGACGGCGCTGCGCGGGCGCCCCACCGGGTCGACGAAGTGGCTGCTGACGTGGTGGATGCGGAAGTCGACGAGCCGGCCCTCGGCGTCCAGGTGGGGTACGAGCACCAGGGCGGGGTCCAGCAGGCCGTCGGCGAAGTCCACCAGCTCCGAGAGGCCGGGGTGCCGGGCGTGCTGGGGGTGGCCCGGGTCCGGGGAGACCGGGGAGCGGCTGTCCAGGGTGTGGGCGCACAGTTCCGCCAGGGCCTCGATCTGCCGCTGGACCTGCGGGGGCTGCGGCTCCAGCGGGCCGGGCCAGCAGATCTCCAGTACGCCCAGGATGCGTCCGCCGTTGCCCGCGGGCACCGTGACCCGGCAGCCGTCGGGTGCCTGCCGCCGTCCCAGGGTGGGGAGCCCCGCCGCGGCGGGGGACTCGAACCACACGGTGCGGCGTTCGGTGAGGGCCCGGCGGGCGAGCGTGGCCACCCCGGGGGGCACGTAGTGCCACCGGGCGGCCTCCTCCGCGGCGAAGCCGGCCCAGCCGGCCAGGGTGAGGGAGGAGTCGGTGCCGGCGGCCCAGATCGCCACCGCCGTGGCGCCCAGGGGCGTCAGCGCGTGCTGGAGGAGGGACTCGGCGACCGCCTGCGTGTCGCCGGCGGCCAGCGCGCCGCTCTCCGCGGTGCGCAGCCGCACCGACAGCGACGGGGCGTCCTTACCCCCGGCCGTGCGGCCCCCGCCGGTGTCCTCCTGCTCCTCCCGGGCCCGGACCACGAAGTCGCGGGCCGCCTCGGTGAGGCGGTCGCGGGCCGCCTGGTTGATGAGGTCGGCGGCCAGTTCGAGCCGGGACACCCCGGCCTGGTCGGCGAGGACGGCCAGTTGCTTGGCGGCCTGCGCCGGCCCGCAGCCCAGCCGCTCGACCAGGATGCCCTTGGCCATCTCGATCAGGGCGCGGCCCTCGGCCGCCGCGTGGGCCTCCCGCACCTCGCGGCGGAGCCGCTCGACCGTGGCGGCCAGCCGGCCCAGGCTCGCCTCGGTGTCGTTCCGCGGCGGCCCCTCGTACAGCCGCCCCTCGTACAGCCGTTTCTTCTGCGGCCGCCCGTCGTGCCGGTGCCCCTCGTGCGGAACCACGGCCGCGGTGCCGTTCCGCGCGGACGTGTCCTCGACGGGCGCCTCCCCCTCCGGGACGGCCCCGGGCGGCCCGTCCTGACGGACGGACTCGTCCGGCCGCTGGGTCTCCACTGCGCTGCTCCTTCGGGGAAGGGTGGTGTTCGACGGACGGGGGCGGCCGGCCCGCGGGCCGGCCGCCGCGGACCTAGACGCCCAGGCAGCGCCGGATGCACGCGATGAGGTCACGGGCGTCCAGCGGCTTGGTGACGTAGTCGTTGGCCCCGGAGGCGAGGCTCTTCTCCCGGTCCCCGGGCATCGCCTTGGCCGTCACCGCGATGATGGGGATTCCGGCGTACTCCGGCATCGCGCGGATCGCCGCGGTCGCGGCGTAGCCGTCCATCTCCGGCATCATCACGTCCATCAGGACCAGGTCGACCTCGGGGTGGCTGGTGAGGGTCTCGATGCCCTTGCGGCCGTTGTCGGCGTGGAGGACCTGCATGCCGTGGAGTTCCAGGATGCCGGTGAGGGCGTAGACGTTGCGGGCGTCGTCGTCGACGACGAGCACGGTGCGGCCCACCAGCGCCTGGTCGATCTCCCGCGGCGCGAACGGCTCGGGGTCCTCGGAGCGGACCAGCGGCAGCACGTCGCCGGGCTCCTCCGCGGTCAGGTGCAGGGCGATGCGCTCGCGCAGCTCGTCCAGGCTGGAGAGCAGTTCCATCGGCCGGGCGGCGGCGCGGGACTGCAGCGCCCGCTCCTGCTCCGGGTCCAGGCGCCGGTTGTTGTGGGCCAGGACCGGGACCCGGCGCAGGGCCGCGTCGCCGTCCATGGCCTCCAGGAAGCGCAGCGCCGTCCCGTCGGGCATGTCGAGCTGCAGCACCACGCAGTGGCAGGCCTCGGCGGCGAGCGCGGCGGCGGCCTCCTGCGCGCCGACGGCGGTGACGATCTCCACCGGGCCGCGCGGGTCGCTCGGGCCGTGGCCGCCCTCGGCCAGGTCGGCCACGGCGTTCTCGGCCACCAGGGAGAGCAGGCCGCGGGGGCGGTCCTCGATGACCAGCAGCCGGCGCTGCTGCGGGCGGGCCGGCGGGTCGACGGCGGGCTGCTCGGTGCCGGACTCGGCGTCGGCGGTCTCCTCCTGCCGGGCGTCGGCGGGCTGGGAGCCGTCCGCGCGGGCGGCGAAGTCGGGCCGTGCCACGGGCAGGTAGAGGGTGAAGGTGCTGCCCTGGTCCGGGACGCTCTCGACGGTGATGGCGCCGCCCAGCAGGTAGGCGATCTCGCGGCTGATGGACAGGCCCAGCCCGGTGCCGCCGTACTTGCGGCTGGTGGTCCCGTCGGCCTGCTGGAAGGCCCCGAAGATGGTCTCCAGCTGCTGTTCGGGGATGCCGATGCCGGTGTCCTCCACGCGGAAGGCGATGGCCGAGCCGTGCATGCGGACCGAGGGGGGCAGCTCGGTCGGGTCGACCGGCTCGATCCGCAGCCGGACGCTGCCGGACTCGGTGAACTTCACCGCGTTGGACAGCAGGTTGCGCAGCACCTGCCGCAGCCGGGAGTCGTCGGTGAACAGGTCGACGGGCACCCCGGGCGCGGTGGTGATCGTGAAGTTCAGGCTCTTCTGCGTGGTCAGCGGCCGGAAGGTGGCCTCGACGTAGTCCAGCAGGCGGCGCAGCGGGACGCGTTCGGGGTTGATGTCCATCTTGCCGGCCTCGACCTTGGACAGGTCCAGGATGTCGTTGATGAGCTGCAGCAGGTCGGAGCCGGCGGAGTGGATGATGCCCGCGTACTCGACCTGCTTGGGGGTGAGGTTGCGGGTGGGGTTCTGCGCCAGCAGCTGGGCGAGGATCAGCAGGCTGTTGAGCGGGGTGCGCAGCTCGTGGCTCATGTTGGCCAGGAACTCCGACTTGTACTTGGAGGCCAGCGCGAGCTGCTGGGCCCGCTCCTCCAGTTCCTGCCGGGCCTGCTCGATCTCCAGGTTCTTGGTCTCGATGTCGCGGTTCTGGGAGGCCAGCAGGGCGGCCTTCTCCTCCAGCTCGGCGTTGGAGCGCTGCAGCTCCTCCTGCTGGACCTGCAGTTCCTCGGAGCGGGCCTGGAGCTCGGCCGCCAGGCGCTGCGACTCCGCCAGCAGCTCGTCGGTGCGGGCGTTGGCGACGATGGTGTTGACGTTGACGCCCACCGTCTCCATCAGCTGGCCGAGGAAGTCCTTGTGGATCGCGGTGAAGGGGGTCACCGACGCCAGTTCGATGACGCCGAGCACCTGGTCCTCGGCGAGGATCGGCAGCACGATCAGGCTGGTCGGGTCGGTGGAGCCCAGGCCGGAGGCGACGCTGACGTAGCCGGGGGGCAGGTCGTCGACGGTGATGGTGCGGCGGCTGCGGGCCGCCTGGCCCACCAGGGACTGGCCGAGCCGGAACCGCGGCGGCTCGGCGCCCTGGGCCACGTCCGGATGGCCGTAGGAGCCGATGAGGCGCAGCTCGGTCTCCCCGGAGTCGTCCTCCTCGGCGAGGTAGAAGGCGCCGTACTGCGCGTCGACCAGGGGGGTGAGCTCGTCCATGATCAGCTCGGCCACGACCGACAGGTCGCGGCGCCCCTGCATCAGGCCGGAGATGCGGGCCAGGTTGGTCTTGAGCCAGTCCTGCTCCTGGTTGGCCCGGGTGGTCTCGCGCAGGGACTCCACCATGAAGTTGATGTTGTCCTTCAGGTCGGCGACCTCGCCGGAGGCGTCCACGGTGATGGAGCGGGTCAGGTCTCCCGCGGCGACGGCGCTGGTGACCTCCGCGATCGCGCGCACCTGCCGGGTCAGGTTGCCGGCCAGTTCGTTGACGTTCTCGGTGAGGCGCTTCCAGGTGCCGGAGACCCCCTCGACCTCCGCCTGGCCGCCGAGCCGGCCCTCGCTGCCGACCTCGCGGGCGACCCGCGTCACCTCGGCGGCGAACGCCGAGAGCTGGTCGACCATCGTGTTGATGGTGGTCTTCAGCTCCAGGATCTCGCCGCGCGCGTCGACGTCGATCTTGCGGGTGAGGTCGCCCTGGGCGACCGCGGTGGTCACCTGGCCGCTGTTGCGGACCTGACCGGTCAGGTTGTTCGCCATGGAATTGACGTTGTCGGTCAGGTCCTTCCAGGTGCCCGCGACGTTGGGCACCCGGGCCTGGCCGCCGAGGATGCCCTCGGTGCCCACCTCACGGGCCACCCGGGTCACCTCGTCCGCGAACGCCGACAGCGTGTCCACCATCCTGTTGATCACGTCGGCGAGGGCGGCGACCTCGCCCTTGGCCTCGACGGTGATCTTCTGGGACAGGTCTCCGCGGGCGACCGCGGTGGCCACCTGGGCGATGGAACGCACCTGGTTGGTGAGGTTGGACGCCATGGAGTTGACCGAGTCGGTCAGGTCCCGCCAGGCCCCGCCGACGCCCGGCACCTGCGCCTGGCCGCCGAGGATGCCCTCGGTGCCGACCTCGCGGGCCACCCGCGTCACCTCGTCCGCGAACCCCGAGAGCTGGTCGACCATCGTGTTGATGGTCTCCTTCAGCTCCAGGATCTCCCCGCGGGCATCCACCCGGATCTTCTGGGTGAGGTCGCCCTTGGCGACCGCGGTGGTCACCTGGGCGATGGAGCGGACCTGGTTGGTGAGGTTGGACGCCATGGAGTTGACCGAGTCGGTCAGGTCCCGCCAGGCCCCGCCGACGCCCGGCACCTGCGCCTGGCCGCCCAGGATGCCCTCGGTGCCCACCTCACGGGCCACCCGCGTCACCTCGTCCGCGAACCCCGAGAGCTGGTCGACCATCGTGTTGATGGTGTTCTTCAGCTCCAGGATCTCGCCGCGCGCATCGACGGTGATCTTCTGCGACAGGTCGCCCTTGGCGACCGCGGTGGTCACCTGGGCGATGGAGCGGACCTGCGTGGTGAGGTTTCCGGCCATGAAGTTGACCGAATCGGTCAGGTCCCGCCAGGCCCCGCCGACGCCCGGCACCTGCGCCTGACCGCCGAGCCGCCCTTCGCTGCCGACCTCCCGGGACACCCGCGTCACCTCGGAGGTGAACAGCGACAACTGGTCCACCATGCCGTTGAACACCGTGGCGATCTCGCCCAGGAGGCCGTCGGCGCCGTCCGGCAGCCGCGTGCCGAAGTCGCCGTCCCGGACCGCGGTCAGGCCGGCCAGGAGCTGCCGCAGCTCCTGCTCGCCCGCCTTCCCGGCGTTCCGCGCGCTCCTGCCTCGCCCTCCGGGGCGTGCCTCGCCGACCGTGGTGTCAACCATGTCCGCCCTCGTTCCGCTCGTCCGCCACCAGGGCTCACCACGCATGGCAACCCCATCCGCGCGCAGGGGATGGATGACTGCTCGGTTGCTCCACGCTCGCAAGCCGTGATGTTTGCCGTTCGACAAACATGCAAACAGGGCCGAGATTACCCCACCCCGCGCAGTGCTCTGAATCATGGTTTCCCAACGGCCTTCCCGGGCAGACGTCTTCGGAGCCACGGGCTCCGGGACGTTCCGGAGGCGGGGGTCATGCGCCGGCGCCACGGCCGCGGACGCGGGCGCCGTGCCCGGCCGGTGACGCCGGTGTCACCGGCCGCGTCCGTCCCGCGGCCCGAAGAGTTCCAGCACCTCCGCGTCGGTGGCGCGCGCGTACAGGAAGTAGTCGGCCCACTCGGCGGCCCCGGGGTAGGCGGAGTCCCGGACGACACGGGCGACGGCCGCCGCCGCGTCGAACTCCGTGACCCGCAGCTCGACGCCGGGCCCCAGCAGGGCCCAGTGCGCCCCGGCCCGTCCGTAGGGCATGCCGACGCTGCCGGGGTTGACCACCAGCCGCCCGTGGGCGAGGCGGACGAACGGCATGTGCGTGTGGCCGCAGACCACCGTGCGGACGCCGTCGTCCAGCCCGGTGAAGACCTCCCGCCAGCGGTCGAGGCGGGAGTCGACGAGCACGACCTCCTCGTCGTCGCGGGGGGTGGCGTGGCAGAACAGCACCTCCCCCAGGCCCCGCACGGGCAGGGTGAGCACCGGCGGCAGCCCGGCGAGGAGGTCGAGGTGGTCCTCGCGGAGCTGCCCGGCGGCCCAGGGGGCGATCGGGTCGGGGATCTCCCCGCGCTGCCCGCGGCGGTACTCGACCAGTTCGCGGTCGGCGTTGCCGCCGATCCACACCACGCGGTCGCCGAGGCCGGTCAGCAGGTCGAGGACCTCGGCCGGCTGCGGTCCGGCGGCGATGTCGCCGGTGAGGACGATGCGGTCCGCGGCGGACACCTCGGGTTCGGCGAGCACGGCCTCCAGCGCGGGCAGGACCCCATGGATGTCGGACAGGACGGCGACCCGGTCGATCATGGCCCCACTGTGGCGTGCGCCCGCGCCGGGGGCGGGCGCGTTCGCCCAGGGCACAACCCCCCGCAACGGCGGCCGCCGTACGGAGGCCGGAGCACCCGTGCCCGGCACGCCTAGGATGCCGCCGTGGCGGGAGAGAGCGACCTTCGCAGACTGCTGGCCGGTCTGCGCCCGGAACTCGATCCGGGCCAGTACGTCTTCACCACGGTCGGCCACGGGCACGTCCCCGCGGGGGTCACGCCCGTGGTCACCGTCGCCGAGGAGGAGGGCCTGACCCTCGTCCTGCGCAGGGAGGAGGCGGACCGGGCCGGGCTCGGCTACGACTACGTCGCGGGCCGGATCACGCTGCGGGTCCACTCCGCGCTCCAGGCCGTGGGCCTCACCGCGGCCGTCGCCGCCGAGCTCGCCGCGGCGGGGACGAGTTGCAACGTGGTGGCCGGCTTCCACCACGACCACCTCTTCGTGCCCCACGGACGGGCCCGGGAGGCGGTGCGCGTCCTGCGGGACCTGGCCGCCCGCTCCGCTCAGTCCTCCAGCGCGAACGAGCCGTAGCGGGGCCGTCCCGCCGCCCGGTAGGTGTTGATGGCGACCCCGGTGCCGGTCGTCCTGGCGTCCGTCAGCTCCAGGGCGGTCGGCACGGTCCCGCCCGTGAACAGGCGCTTCCCGCCGCCCAGCAGGACGGGGTAGAACAGCAGGCGGTACTCGTCGATCAGGCCGTGCGCCATCAGGCTCTGCGCCAGGACGCCGCTGCCGTGGATCTGCAGCTCCCCGTCCAGGCGGTCCTTGAGCGCGGCGACCTCCTCCGCCGCGTCCCCCCTGAGCAGGGTGGAGTTGTGCCACTCCGCCTTCTCCAGGGTCCGGGAGGCCACGTACTTGGGCAGGGCGTTGAGCCGGGTGGCGACGAGGTTGTCCTCGTCGGTGACGCGGGGCCAGTAGGCGGCGAAGATCTGGTAGGTCCTGCGGCCCAGGAGGAAGCCGGTCGCGGTGGCGAAGCCCTCGTCCACGAACCGCCCCATGTCCTCGTCGGCGTAGGGCACCAGCCAGCCGCCGTGCTCGAATCCGCCCTCGCGGTCCTCGTCCGGCCCTCCGGGCGCCTGCATGACCCCGTCCAGCGTCAGGAAGGTGGTCAGCGTCACCTTGGCCATGGCCGTCTCCTCTCCTCGGTTCTCCTCGGCGTTCCGGCGTTCCGGCGTTCCACGGGGTGGACCGTCCGGCGGGGCGGAACTCATCGGCCCGGGGCCGCTCCGCGTCCGACTGTTCCCCGTGCCGCGCGGCCCGGCTGCGCGGGTACCGCGTCCGGGTGAGGATGGGGTCATGCTGCTGGCCGACGTCGCACGCACCTCCCGGCAGGTCGCGGAGACCTCCTCGCGCACGGAGAAGACCGCCCTGCTGGCGGAGCTGTTCCGCACGGCCGGCCCCGAGGACGCCCCGGTCGTCATCACCTATCTGGCGGGCAGGCTGCCGCAGCGCAGGATCGGCGTCGGCTGGCGCGCCCTGGGCACGCCCGTCGCCCCGGCGGCCGAGCCGCGGCTGTCCGTGCACCGGGTCCACCAGGCCCTGGACCGGATCGCCGCCGTGTCGGGCAGGGGCGCGCAGGCCGAGCGCGGGCGGCTGCTGCGCGAGCTGCTGTCCGCCGCCACCGCCGAGGAGCAGCGCTTCCTGGTCCGGCTGCTCGGCGGTGAGCTGCGGCAGGGGGCGCTGGACGCCTTCGCCGTGGAGGGCCTGGCGGCCGCGGTGGGCGCGGCGCCGGAGGAGGTGCGGCGCGCGGTGATGGTCGGCGGTTCGCTCGGCGCGGTCGCCGAGGCGCTGCTCGCCCGCGGCCCCGGCGCGCTGGAGGACTTCCGGCTGGACGTGGGGCGGCCCGTCCTGCCGATGCTCGCCCGGACCGCGCGGGACGTGGACGAGGCGCTGGACCGGCTCGGGCCCTGCGCGGTGGAGGAGAAGCTCGACGGCATCCGCGTCCAGGTGCACCGCGACGGCGCGCGGGTGCGGGTCTTCACCCGCACGCTGGAGGAGATCACCGACCGGCTCCCGGAGGTGGTCGCCGTCGCCGGGGAGCTGCGGGCGCGGCGCGCGGTCCTCGACGGCGAGGTCATCGCGCTGGGCGAGGACGGGCGGCCCCGGCCGTTCCAGGAGACCGCGGGCCGGGTCGGCTCGCGGCTGGACGTCGCCCGCGCCCGGGCGGCGCGGCCGCTCTCGCCGGTCTTCTTCGACCTGCTGTCGGCCGACGGGCGCGACCTGCTGGCGCTGCCCGCCGCCGAGCGGCACGCGGAGCTGGCCCGGGTGGTGCCCGGGCCCCTGCGCGTCCGCCGGCTGGCCGTCCCCGATCCGCGGGACGAGCGGGCCAGGGCCCGGGCGCGGGAGTTCGCCGGGGAGACGCTGGAGCGCGGCCACGAGGGCGTGATGCTCAAGTCCCTGGCCTCCCCCTACGCCGCCGGGCGGCGCGGCGCGGCCTGGCTGAAGGTGAAGCCGGTGCACACCCTCGACCTGGTCGTGCTGGCCGCCGAGTGGGGGCACGGACGGCGCGCGGGCAGACTGTCGAACCTCCACCTGGGGGCGCGCCGGCCGGACGGCTCCTTCGCGATGCTCGGCAAGACCTTCAAGGGCCTGACCGACGCCATGCTGGCCTGGCAGACCGAGCGGCTGCGCGAACTGGCGGTGGACGACGACGGATTCACGGTGACCGTGCGGCCGGAGCTGGTCGTGGAGATCGCCTTCGACGGGGTGCAGCGCTCCCCGCGCTACCCGGAGGGAGTGACGCTGCGGTTCGCGCGGGTGCTGCGCCACCGGGAGGACAAGACGGCGGCGGAGGCGGACACCGTGGAGACGGTGCTCTCCCTCGCCCGGTGACCTCCTCCCCGCCCGCGGCCCCGGACATCCCGGGGTCCCTCCTCCCGAACGGTCGATCCGGGCGCGGCCCGTCCGTCGTCCCGGCGCGCCGGCGGGAGGGAAGGACGGTGGACGGCACGGCGACCGGGAGGCGGACCGGATCGGAGGTGACTGTGGGCATGCCGGGGAAGCGGCCGCGGGACCCGGTCACCGACGTGTTCCGGACCGGTGGGCGGAGCCCGGCGCGACCCGGCGCCGCCCCCGGGTTCTCCTGCCGGAACCGGCGTCGCCCGGCGGTCAGAGGCTGGCGAGCAGGCCGTCGAGCGGGGCGGGTGTGCGGTCCGGGTCGAGGGCCTCGACGAGGACGCGCCCGTAGCGGATCTTGCGCCCCTTCTTCGTGCCGAGGAAGCGCCGCAACTGCTGCTGTGCGGTGCGGCCCCGCTGTGCGGGCTGGCGCAGGAAGGTCTGCAGGGGGCGCAGGTCGCCCTCCGCCCGGACGATCTCCTCCACCCGTGTCACGCCCAGCGCGCGGATGAGTTCGTCCTCCAGGTCCGCCGCGCAGACGAAGAACCCCTGCTGGGCCGCACCGGCCCGCTCCAGGCCGCGGGCGTAGTAGCGGCGCTCCGCCTCGTCGCACAGTCCCGTGAGGCGGAGGCCCAGGCCGGGTGGCCCGAGGAGGTGGGCGAAGCGCCCGACGCTCATCGCGCCGCCCATCGGCAGGACGCAGACTCCTTCGGCCTCCAGGTTCCGGCCGCGGCTCGCGGCCAGCGCGTTGACCGCCGCGACGTCACTCAGCCCTTCGAGCAGAACGGCCGCCCGGACGGGCAGCCGCGCGGCCAGCTCGCGCGCGGGGTCGCCGGGGCCGCCGGCCGCCCATGCGGTGACCGCCTCCCGGAACGCCCCCATGTCAGTCATGGGACGAGTCTCCGCTCTTTCCGGCAACGGCGGTAGGGAATTTCCGCCGACGCGCCGGCCGGCGGTGAGCAGCCGGACCCTGCGGTCCGGACGGCGGAGTCCGGACGGCGGAGGAAGCCGCCGCCGGGTGCAGCCCGTCGTGGCCACGGAGGCGACCACCGCCAAACGCTCCACGGTCACCACGCGCCCGGGCCGCGGACCGGTCCGCGCCGGGTGGGCCGGGCGGTGGCTCACGGAGCCGCCGCGGGTGGTGCGGCCCGGCGGAAGACGACAGCGGTGCCGAGAGCGGCCTCGGCCGGTACGAAGAGGTCCCCGGACGGTGTCTCGCGCAGGGGGAGTCCGTTGCGGCGCAGCAGGTCGCGGGTGAGGGAGAGGTCGCGTACGGCGACGGTGCAGCCGACGAGCGCCGGGAGCGCGGCGGGCCGCTCGCCCGGCAGGAGGGCCGCGAGCCCGGAGTCGGGGACGAGGGTCAGGGCGGCACCGTCGAGGTCGAGGACCCGGGCCGGTCCCTCCGGGCGTGCCGGTCGGCCGAGACAGGTCTCGTACCGCTGCTGAACCGCGGCCAGTTCCCGGTCGGCGACGCAGAGCACGGCCTCGACGAGATCGACGGCGCCGTTGGGGTGGTCGAGGTGCCGGGCCCCCTGGACGTCCGGGTCGAGGTCGGCGACGAGGCCGACCCGGCCCTCCGCGACGGAACCCGGCCCGGCGCCGGACCCGTCGCCGTCGATCTCCAGGTAGCGGACGGTCTCCACCGGGGTGCCGGCGCCCGGCGGCGCGGCACGCCGCACGGTGTTCACCCCGCCGTGGCGCACACCGGCGGCGGTCAGCCGCGCGGCGGCCGCGTCGATGTCGGACGAGGAGAACATGAGGATGTGCAGTCCCTGGAAGCGGTCCAGGCACGCCGCCAGGCCGGCGCTGGTCTCGCTGATCCGTTCCACCAGCCGGGGCAGCAGTTCGGCCGGCGCGTCCAGGGGAACGAGGCGTGTGCCGGCCGGCAGGCGGTCGGTGTCGCCGTCCCTGACGCAGGTCGCGAGTTCGAGGAAGGAGCGCGGGAAGTCGGCGTGGGTGTTGGCGGCGCCGAAGGGCTCGGGTGCGGCGCCTTCGCGGAGGGGCATCGCGGGACAACTGGGCGGCGGTACGGCGAAGCCCAGTCGCTCGTAGAGGGTGATCGCCTGCGCCATGTCGTCGACGACGTGGCCGACGTGGTGCAGGCGGGCGATGTCGTGCCCCATGGCCGTCACCGTAGGGAGGCTCGGCCCGGCGGTCAATCCGCCGCCGGACACGGCCGCTGTCCGTACGGACCCCGGCCCCGGCCGCTCCCGGCACACCGGCCCGCACCGTAGCCTTGGCGGTACGAGCGCCGCGACACCGCCGTCTCACGGGAGGACCGCACCGTGACCGAGCGCAAACCCCCCGGGGTCGGCTTCGAGACATGGGCCGACCGGCAGATCCGCGAGGCGGCGGAGCGGGGCGAGTTCGACGACCTGCCGGGTGCCGGCAGGCCCCTGCCCGACCTGGACGAGCCGTACGACGAGCTGTGGTGGGTCAGGAAGAAGATGAGCCGCGAGGGGCTGTCGTGCCTGCCGCCGGCGCTCGCCCTGCGCAAGGAGGCGGAGGACGCCCTCGGCGCCGCGCGCCGGGCCCCGTCGGAGGCCCGGGTGCGGCGGATCCTGGAGGAGGTCAACGAGAAGATCCGGACGGCGCTGCGCAGGCCGCCGCCCGGCCCGCCGCTGAACCTGAGGCCCTTCGACGTCGAACGCGTCGTGCGCGAGTGGCGCGAACGGCGCTCCGTCTGACCGCTTCCCGGATCGCTCCCCCGGGCCGCTCACCCGCCCCGGCCCGGGTGGGCCGGGGCGGTGCTCCCGCGGGTGCGGCGGTCCGTCACGCCCGCGCGTGGGGGGTCGGGGGCAGGACGCCGTCGCGGACCACCCGGGCGTACCAGTGGGCGCTCTCCTTGGGGATGCGCCGGCGGGTGGCGTAGTCCACGTACACCGCGCCGAAGCGCTTGCTGTAGCCGTGGCCCCATTCGAAGTTGTCCAGCAGGGACCACAGGAAGTAGCCGCGGACGTCCACCCCGGCCTCGATGGCCCGGTGCACCGCCGTCAGGTGGCCGTGCAGGTAGGAGATCCGCTCCGGGTCGTGCACCCGGCCCTCGGGGTTGACGTAGTCGTCGAACGCCGCCCCGTTCTCGGTGATCACCAGCGGCAGGCCGGGGAAGTCGTCCCTCACCCGCGTCAGCAGTTCGTACAGCCCGCTGGGGTCGATCGCCCAGCCCATGGCCGTGGTGGCACCGGGCGGGCGGTGGAACGCCACGTCGTCGCCCCCCGGCCAGGGGCTGTACTCGCTCGCGCCGTGCCCGTCGGCGTTGTGGGAGCCGGGGCCGGAGGCGGCGGAGACGAGGGTGGGGCTGTAGTAGTTGACGCCCAGGAAGTCGAGGGGCTGCGAGATGGCCCCGGTGTCGCCGTCGCGCACGAACGACCAGTCCGTCAGGTGCGCGGTGTCCCGCAGGACGTCGGCCGGGTACTCCCCGCGCAGCATGGGACCGGTGAAGACCCGGTTGGCCACGCCGTCGATGCGGCGTGCCGCGTCGCGGTCCTCCTCACTGTCGGTCAGGGACCGTACGTGGTGCAGGTTGAGCGTGACGGAGGCCCGGGCGTCGGTGGGCAGGTGGGCGCGGAGCGCCTGGACGCCCAGGCCGTGGGCGAGGTTGAGGTGGTGGGCGGCGCGCAGCGCGTCCGCCTGGTCGGTGCGGCCGGGGGCGTGCACGCCCGAGCCGTAGCCGAGGAAGGCGCTGCACCACGGTTCGTTGAGCGTCGTCCACGTCTTCACGCGGTCGCCGAGCGCGCCGGCGACCAGCGACGCGTACTCGGCGAACCGCTCGGCGGTGTCCCGTTCCGGCCAGCCGCCGGCGTCCTCCAGGTCCTGCGGGAGGTCCCAGTGGTAGAGGGTGAGCACGGGCTGGATGCCCTTCGCCAGCAGCTCGTCCACCAGGCGGCTGTAGAAGTCCAGGCCCTTGCGCGAGGCGGGGCCGCGGCCGGTGGGCTGGACGCGCGGCCAGGAGACGGAGAAGCGGTACGCGCCCACGCCGAGGCCGGCCATGAGCGCGACGTCCTCGCGCCAGAGGTGGTAGTGGTCGCAGGCGATGTCCCCGGTGTCCCCGTTGCGCACCTTGCCGGGGGTGCGGGAGAAGGTGTCCCAGATGGAGGGGGTGCGGCCGTCCTCGTCGGCGGCGCCCTCGATCTGGTAGGCGGCGGTCGCGGTGCCCCAGAGGAAGCCGGGCGGGAACGCGCGGGCGCCCGGGGTCGTTCCGGCGGGCTCGACGGTGCGGGATGCGGTGGCCACGAGGGTCCTTCCTGGTCTGCGGTGGTGAGGGTGGAGAACCGAGAGGGAGAACGAGGAGGGGGCGTCCCGGGAAACGCCGGGCGTCAGCCCTTGACCGCGCCCTGCATGATGCCGCCGACGATCTGCTTGCCGAAGACGACGAACATGATCAGCAGCGGGAGGGTGCCGAGCAGGGCGCCGGCCATGATGAGCGACTGGTCGCGCACGTAGCCGGCACTGAGCTGGGTCAGGGCGACCGGGATCGTGGGGTTCGTCATGTCCAGCACGATGAACGGCCAGAAGAAGTCGTTCCAGGCGTGCACGAAGGTGATCATGAACAGCACCGCCATCGCCGGTCTGGCGACCGGCAGGACGATGCTCCAGAAGATCCGCAGGCTGTGCGCCCCGTCCACGCGGCCGGCCTCGATGAGCTCGTCCGGCAGCGCCTCCAGCAGGTACTGCCGCATGAAGAACACGCCGACGGCGCTCACCAGGGTGGGGAAGATGACCGCGGGCAGCTTCTGCCCCCACCCCAGCTCGGTCATCATCATGAACAGCGGGACGACGCTGAGCTGCGGCGGCACCAACATCGTCCCGATGACCAGCATCATCAGGATGTTGCGGCCCTTGAAGCGCAGCTTGGCGAAGGCGAAGCCGGCCAGGGTGGCGAAGAGCACGGTGGACAGCGCGATCGTGGTGGCGACGATGAAGCTGTTGGTCAGGGCCTTGCCCATCGCCGCGTCCTCCCAGGCGGCCGAGAGGTTCTTCAGCAGGTTCGGGCCCGGGACGAACGGCGGCGGCGTCTGGGAGACGCGGGTGTTGTCGGTCGAGGCCGCCACCATCGTCCAGTACAGCGGGAACAGCGACAGCAGCGAGGCGCCGATGAGCAGCGCGTAGGCGACGGGTCCGGCGTGGTGCTGGCGGCCGGCCCCCGGGCGGAGGGAGGGCCCGAGCCGGAACCTGCGGCCCGTGGCCGGCGCGGCGTCCGCGGGCCGCTCGCGTCCGCCCGTCCGGGCGCCGGCGGTGTCGGTGGTCATGGTGGTTGCCGCTCCCTGGTCAGGACGTGCGGGACGTGCGGGACGTGAGGCGTCTGACGACGCGCTGCAGGACGAAGATCAGGACCAGCAGGAGGAACATCGCCCAGGCGACCGTGGCGGCCCGCCCCATCTGGTAGTTCTTCCAGCCCTCCTCGTAGAGGAGCAGGCCGAGGGTCTGGTACTGGTTGTCCGCTCCGCCGCTGATGCCGTTCGGCCCCTGGCCGAAGATCAGCGGTTCGCCGAAGAGCTGGGTGGCGCCGATGGTGGACAGCACGATGGTGAAGACGATCGTGGAGCGGATGCCCGGGACGGTGACCTTGGTGAACTGCTGCCAGCGCGACGCGCCGTCGATGGCCGCCGCCTCGTACCGCTCCCTGGGGATGGCCTGCATCGCCGCCAGGTACAGCAGGGCGTTGTAGCCGGTCCACCGCCAGATGACGATGGAGGAGATGGCGAGCTGGGCGGGCCACTTGCTGTGCTCCCAGTCGACGTTGTCGACTCCGAACAGGCCCAGGAACCAGTTGATCATGCCGAAGTCGCGCTCGAAGAGCATGGTGAACACCAGCGCGGCGGCGCCCACCGACGTCGCGTAGGGCGTCAGGGCCGCGACGCGGAAGAACGCCGAGCCGCGCAGCCGGTAGTTCAGCAGGTGGGCCAGGCCGAGCGCCATCAGGAGCTGCGGGACGGTGGAGATCACCCCGATGGTGAAGGTGTTCGTCAGCGCGTTCCAGAACCGCTCGTCCTGCCAGAGTTCGGTGTAGTTGCCGAAGCCCTTCCACTCCATGAGGTCCATGGAGGCGAGTTCCACCCGGTGGAGCGAGATCCAGGAGGTGTACAGCAGCGGATAGAAGCTGAAGGCCGCGAAGACGACGAAGAACGGGGCGATGAACGCGTACGGCGCCGCCTTGAGGTCGAAGCGGTGCAGGAGGGTGCGCCACGCCTGCCGGGGGCGGGGCCCGCCCGGACCGGCACGGCGCTCCCTGGCGGGACCTGCCGGGTCGCCCTGCGGCCCGGTGGCGTCGGGTACCGAGGTGGAGGTGGCCACGGAGGGCTTCCTTCCTGGGGAGTCTCCAGGGGAGTTTCCTGGGGAGGGCGCGGATGGGCGGGAGGGCCCCGGTGGCCGCGCGGGGAGGCGGCGGCCACCGGGGGCCTCTCGGACGGGAGGGTCAGCCGACGGCCTTCTTGATGCGCTCGTCCGTGGTCTTCCAGGCCTCGTCCGGGCTCTTGCCCTGCTCGACCAGTTGCAGGCCCTGCGAGAAGGTGTCCTTGATGGTGCCGTCCTTGCGGCCGAGCACCTGCTCGTCGGGGATCTCCCGGGCCGCGTCCCCGAAGATCTTCCCGATCGGCGCGCCGCTGAAGTACTCGGACTTCGCCTCGGCCACCGCCGGGGCCTTCAGGGCCTCCTCCGAGGAGGGGAAGTTGCCGATCTCCTTGAAGATGTGCTCCTGCTGCTCGGGGGCGGTCAGCCAGGCCACCAGTTTCCTGGCCTCCTCCTTGACCGGGCTGTTCTCCATGACCCCGAGGAAGGAGCCGCCCCAGTTGGCGCCCTTGGGGGCCTTGGCGACGTCCCACTTGCCCTTGTTCTCCGGGCCGGCCTTCTCGCTGATGTGGGCGAGCATCCACGCCGGGCAGACGGCGGTGGCGAAGGTGCTGTTGGCCAGTCCGGGGTCCCAGCCGGGCTGGAACTGGCGCAGCTTGGCCGTCAGTCCGCCGGTGGCGGCCTCCGTGGCCAGCTCCCAGGCGTCCTTGACGACCGGGTTGTCCTGGTAGATCAGGTCGCCGTCCTTGTTGTAGAACTGCTCGGAGTCGCCGTAGATCATCGCGTTGAACAGCCCGCTGGCGCTGTCCATGTAGGCGACCCCGTCGCCCTTGAAGCCGGCCTTGAACTCCTTGCCCACCTCGACGTACTTCGACCAGTCGCCCTCCCAGAGCCCGGCGACCTCCTCGCGGTCGGTGGGCAGGCCCGCCTTCTCGAACATGTCCTTGCGGTAGCAGACCGCCATCGGGCCGATGTCCGTGCCCAGGCCGATGACCTTGCCGTCGCCGGTGGTGACCTGGTTCAGCTTCCAGGGCAGGAAGTGGTCGGTCTCCCCCGCGTCGGAGAGGTCCGCGAACTTGTCCGCCCGGGTGTCGACGAGTTCCTTGGCGCGGCCGATCTCTATGCCCTGGATGTCCTTCAGGCCGCTGCCGGCCGCCAGCCGGGTCTGCAGCGCCGTGTAGTACGTCTGCTCGTCGCCGGCCACCTCTGCCTCGATGCGGACGTCCGGGTTCTGCTCCATGTACTTCTCCAGGAGCCCGGTCTCCTTGATGCCCATGACGCCGAACAGGCCCATGGTGATGGTGACCTTGCCGTCCTTGGACCGTCCGCCGCTCCCGCCGTCGCCGCCGGAGCAGCCCGCGACCAGGGCGAGCGACAGAGCGGCCGAGGCGGCGGCTACGAGTCTTGTACCGAACGGCTTGCGGGCTCTGCCCATGGCGTCCTCCTCGGGCGGCGCCGAAACGCCGCGTTCCGAACTCGTCCGGGCCATCCCGTGCCCGGAGGCGGGGTGGGAACGTTCCCATTTCGAAGTGGGAACGTTCCCAGTAGGTTGTGGAAGAGTCTCCGCCGAGAAGGGCGATGTCAAGAAGCGAAGGCGATTCCGTTGCGGGAGCGTCATCGGACGTCCTCGTCGCCGCGGCGGCCGGCCTTCCGCTTTCTGGCACAATGCGCTGGTGAGCGCTGTACGCGGCGTGACGAGGCGAGGGAAGGCGGATGAGCCATGGGGGCCAGCCGGCGGCCAACCATTAAAACCGTGGCCGCGCGGGCCGGGGTGGGGCGCACCACGGTCTCCCGGGTCCTCAACGGCTCGCCCCTGGTCAGCGACGAGGCCAGGGCGGCGGTGCAGGCGGCGATCGCCGAACTCGGCTACGTGCCGAACTCCGTGGCCCGCAGCCTGGTCACCAGCAGGACCGACTCCATCGCCCTGGTCATCCCGGAGTCGGAGAGCCGGCTGGGCTCGGAGCCCTACTTCTCCGCCGTGATCCGCGGAGTGAGCAACGCACTGGCCGGCACCCAGGTGCAGCTCCTGCTCACCCTGGTCCGCGACCGGCGCGAACTGGACCAGCTCACCCGCTTCCTCACCGCGCGCCGCGTGGACGGCGTGCTCCTGGTCTCGGTGCACCGCGACGATCCGCTGCCCGGCCTGCTGGAGAGGCTCGGGCTGCCGACCGTGCTGGCCGGACGCCGCTCCCCGGCCGAGTCGCTCAGCCACGTCCACTCGGACAACGTGGGCGGCGCCTCGCAGGCCGTCCGCCACCTGCTGGAGCGCGGGCGGACCGGGATCGCGACCATCACCGGCCCCCTGGACATGGACGTCGGCAGCAGCCGGCTGCGGGGCTGGCGGGAGGCGTTGCGGGACGGCGGCCGGGAGGCCGACGAGGCACTGGTCGCACCCGCCGACTTCACCGAGGAGGGCGGACGGTCCGCCATGCGCGCCCTCCTGGAGCGCCGCCCCGGCCTGGACGCGGTCTTCGCCGCGTCGGACGTGATGGCGGCGGGCGCGCTGGCCGAACTGCGGCGGCAGGGCCGGCGGGTGCCGGACGACGTCGCGGTGGTCGGCTTCGACGACTCGATCATCGCCCGGCACACCGATCCGCCCCTGACCAGCGTGCGGCAGCCCGTGGAGGAGATCGGCCGGACGATCACCGAACTCCTCCTGCGGGAGATCGACGAGCCCGGGAGCGCGCGGCGCCACATGGTCCTGCCCACCTCGCTCGTCGTCCGCGACTCGACCTGAGACGCGCCCCCGCCCGGGGGTTCCCCCGCCCGCGGGCCCGCCGGCTCCGCCCGGTTCCGGGTGCGCATTCCCCCCGCGGCGGGGCGATGGCCCCCTGCCGCCCGCACCGGCGTCCCGTGCCGCCCCCACAACTGCCCGGCGTACGCGCGCTGTTCGGCCTTACGGGGCGAAAAAGCGGCCGGAGCCTGGCAGCATGGTTCCCCGTTCGGCGAGTGCCGCCCTGTCCCCAACGCTCTTTCCCGGCGGGAAGGTTGTGAAGGCCCTGATGCATCAGGCCAAGAACCCACTGTCCACGATGATCGACGTCAACGTCCCCACGGCCGCGCGCATGTACGACTACTACCTGGGAGGCAAGAACAACTACGCCGTCGACCGCGAGGCCGCCGACAAGCTGCTCGAGGTGGTGCCCAGCACCCAGGCGCTGGCGATCAACAACCGCCGGTTCCTCCGGCGCGTGGTGCGCGTCCTGGCGCAGGAGTACGGGATCCGGCAGTTCATCGACCACGGCTCCGGCCTGCCCACCCAGGACAACGTCCACCAGGTCGCGCAGCGGGTGGACGAGGGCTGCCGCGTGGTCTACGTGGACAACGACCCGATCGTCCTGGCGCACGGGCGCGCGCTGCTGGAGGAGAACGAGAACACCACCGTCATCCAGGCGGACATGCGCGACACCCAGGGCATATTCGACCACCCGGACACCGTCCGGCTGATCGACTTCGACCAGCCGGTCGCCGCGCTGTTCGTCTCCGTGCTGCACTGCATCCCCGACTCCGGCGACCCGGCCGGCCTGATCAGGCGAGTGGCCGACCGGCTGGTGCCGGGGAGCTTCCTGGTCGTCTGCCAACTGGTCAGCGACGATCCCGAGACGCGCCGGGCCGTGACCGAGTTCATGGACGTCCAGACCCACGGGAACTGGGGCAGGGTCCGGGAACCGCAGGACGTCCACCGGTACTTCGAGGGGCTGGAGATCATCGAACCCGGTCTGGTGGAGGTCTCCACCTGGCGGCCCGACTCCGACCTCGGCCCCAAGCAGGCCACCTGGGAGTGGCAGGAGTACGGGGGCGTCGGCCGCAAGCCCTGAGGGCGGCCCCGCGCACCGTACGGGAGGGCTCCTCAGCCGAGCTGGTCGAGGAGCTCCTGCAGGAACGCCACGCTGCGCGCGGGCGTCTCGGACACCGCGCACAGCCGGTCCATGATCGACAGGTAGTGGTCGACGTCCTCCTCCTTGTCCAGGTAGAGGGCGCTGGTCAGCTGCTCCAGGTAGACGACGTCGGGCAGGTCCGGTTCCGGAAAGCGCAGTATCGTCACCGGCCCGCCCGCCGCGGCCAGGCCGCCGATGCTGAACGGCGCCACCTGGAGCGTGATGTTCGGCCGCCGGGACATCTCGATCAGGTGGCGGAGCTGGCCGCGCATCACCTCGGCGTCGCCGAGCGGCCGGCGCAGCGCCGCCTCGTCCAGGACGGCCCAGAGCCGGGGAGCGTCCTGCCGGAAGAGCAGTTGCTGGCGCTCCATCCGCAGCCGGACCCGGCGGTCGTTCTCCTGGGCGGAGGCGCGGGGGTGGCCCAGGAGGATCACGGCGCGGGCGTACTCCTCCGTCTGCAGCAGGCCGGGGATGAACTGCACCTCATAGGTGCGGATGACCTCGGCGGCCTCCTCCAGGCCGATGTGCCTGTCGAACCATCCCGGCAGGACGTCGCTGTAGCGGTGCCACCATCCGCGGGCGCCGGTCTGGCGGGTCAGGGCGAGGAAGTCCGCCCGCTCCTCCTCGTCCAGCACCCCGTAGAGCGTGAGCAGATCCGCCACGTCCCGCTCCTTGCAGGCGCCCTGGCCCCGCTCCAGACGGCTGACCTTCGCGCTGGAACCGCGGATCGCCTTGGCCGCCTCCTCCAGGGCGATGCCGCGTTCCTTGCGCAGCCGCCGCAGTTGGGCGCCGATCACCAGACGCAGGACCGTCGGGCTGCCCTTGGGGTGCTCGATGTAGCGCTTTATCGACAAGGAGTGGCTCGATTCGGCGGCCATGCGTTGCTCTCCTGAGTGAAGGGACAGGCACTCAGTGTGCCACCGCCGGTACCGCAGCGTACAGCGGCCTCTCCGAAGGGTGTCGATCCACCCCTCTTCCGGCCGTCCCCTCACCCGGGCGCCCGGTCTACCCGACCATGTCGTCGAAGTCGCCGTCCTTGGCGCCCTGGAGGAACGCGATCATCTCCTCCCGGGTGTAGACGAGGGCGGGTCCGGCGGGGTGGCGGGAGTTGCGCACCGCCACCGCGCCGTCCGGCAGGGCGGCCAGTTCGACGCAGTTGCCGTTGGGGTTGCTGCGGCGGCTCTTCCGCCACGCCGCACCCTCGATCTCCGTGGCCCGCATGCCGTTGACGATCTGCTGCATTGTCACCCTTTCACCGGCCGCGGCCCCGTACTGCCACCCCTCGGACCGGACCCCGGCCATGACGTTCCGCTACTCGACGTATGGGCATCACTGGGGCTGCAATTACATCTGTAAGTGCAGATGTAATTGCAGCGGCGTGTGACAGTCGAGGATGGTAGCCCCAACCGAGCCGTTTTCGCGTCGACTTGTCGACAGGCGCCGCAAGAGGCGCCCGGAGGCGGCGCACCGGTACGCTCCGGCGGGCGACGCCTCCGGAAGACGGACGTACGGCGCCCGCTGAGCCGCGCCCCGGGCCGGAGGGCGGCTCAGCGGGCGCCGGGGCGGCCCAGCCGCCGGACGGCGGCCAGGATCTCGGCGTTCGGCGCCCCCTTGAGCAGGTACCCGGCCGCTCCGGCGCGTCTCATCTCGTCCGCGGTCCCCGCATTGCCGTAGGCGGAGAAGGCCAGGATCCTGGTGCCCGGCGAGCGGCTGCCGATCTCGCGGGCCGCCCGGGCCCCGCCGCCGCCCGGCATCCGGACGTCCAGCACGGCGACCGCGGGCGTGTGCCGTTCGGCGAGCGCGATGGCCTCGTCGGTGTCCCGGGCCACCGCGACCACCTCCAGGTCGGGTTCCTCCCCGAACATCTCGCACAGGGCATGGCGGATCATCGGGTCGTCGTCGCAGACGAGCACGCTCAGCCGCGCCGGCGGCCCCTCCGCGCCCCCGGTCACGGCACCGGCTCCGCCCCCGTGCCGGCGGGCGGCACCGGGAGCCAGAACTCGACGGTGGTTCCTCCGCCGGCCTCCTGCCGCATCGTCCACCAGCCGTCGGCGGTCTCGGCCCGCTCCCGCATCTCCATCAGGCCGAAGTGCCCGTGGCCGCCGTCGGCGGCCGGCGGGGTGCTGACCCCGACGCCGTCGTCGGTGACCCGGGTCAGCACCCCGCCCCTGACCGACGCCAGGGAGACGTCCACCGTGGTCGCCCTGGCGTGCCGGTGGACGTTGACGAGCGCCTCCTGGCAGATCCGGAAGATGGTGATGGCCGTCTCGGCCGGCGGCTCGCGCTCCAGGTCGTTCCGGAAGGAGTACCGCAGTCCCCATTCGGTCACCACCTCCTCCAGGTAGCCGGAGAGGGCGTCCGCCAGTCCGTCCCGGTCGATCCCGGGCGGCCGCAGGCGGAAGATCAGACTCCGCAACCGTTTGATCGCCTCCTGGACCGTCTCGTCGAGGGTGCGCAGCGCGTCCGCGTGCTCCTCCGGCAGCCGGTTCGCCAGCAGTTGCAGCCGCATGCCGACGGCGACCATGGCCTGGATGGAGTCGTCGTGGACGTCCCAGGCGATCCGGCGCCGCTCGGTCTCCTGGGCCTCGACCAGGTGGGCCAGCAGCCGGCGGCGCTCGGTGAGGGCCAGTTCCGCCGAGCGGCGCTCGGTCAGGTCGCGGGTCACCTTCCCGAAACCGCGCAGCCCGCCCTCGTCGAACAACGCCGTGATCACCACGTTCGCCCAGAACAGCGAGCCGTCCGCCCGGACCCGCCACCCCTCGTCCTCCAGCCGCCCCTCCGCGACGGCGATCTCCAGCTCGCGGTCCGGCTTCCCCGCCGCCACGTCCTCCGGCGGGTAGAACGCCGAGAAGTGCCGGCCGATTATCTCCTCGGCCCGATAACCCTTGATCCGCTCCGCCCCCGCGTTCCAGCTCACCACCCGTCCGCCGGGGTCCAGCATGAAGATCGCGTAGTCCACCACCTCCTGCACCAGCAGGTGCAGGGGCACGTCCGACGGGGGCGTTCCGTCGGCGGGGTCGTCGGGCCGGGAGGGCGGGGGGCCGTCGCACATGACGTAGAGCCTTACACGGCCAGCCCCGGGGTGAACCGCGGACCGTCCCGGCGGTCGCGGTCGGTGCGCTCCGGCGCCATCTCGCACCACACGGTCTTCCCGGTGTCCCGGCCGGACACCCCCCATGCGACGGCGAGCCGTTCGATCACGGTGAGCCCCCAGCCGCCGTCCGGTCCGGACTGCCGGGGCGCCGGGAGGACCGGGCTGTCGTCGCTCACCTCGACGCGGACCCGCTCCGCCTCCCCCGCCAGGCGCAGCACCGGAGCGCCGCGGCCGTGGCGCAGGGCGTTGGACACCAGCTCGGAGACCACCAGGACGACGTCGTCGTGCCGCCCCCGGTAGGCGCGTTCGTCCAACAGCTCACGGGTGAGGTCGCGCGCCCGCGCGATGCTGTCGCCGCTCTCGGGCAGGCGCAGCTCGACGTCGTAGGCCGTGGGCCCGGCTTCCATCCCTCAACCGTCCGGCATCCGGACCCCGGGCACGAGACGCAGGCACCTCAGCGCGCATCACGCATGCGCCGCACCGCCCCTGGTGCAGGTGCACCAGTGACCTCCGGTCAGTCGAGCAGCCCCTCCCGGCGCGCGATCGCGACCGCCTCCAGCTTCGAACGCGCTCCGAGCTTCTCCAGCACCCGCTGGACGTGGTTGCGCGCCGTGTTGTACGCGACCCCGAGCCGCTCGCCGATCTCCCTGGTGCCGACCCCCTCGGCGAGCAGCAGCAGCGTCTCGCGCTCCCTGGGGGTCAGCGTGGCGCCCGCGCCGCGCACCCGGCCGGTCAGCCGGTCCAGGACCCCGCCCAGCAGTCCCTGACCCACCACCACCTCGCCCGCGGCCACCTGCCGTACGGCGGCCTCCAACTCGTCCAGCCGGGACGACTTCAGCACCAGCCCCGCGCCGCCGGCCTCGATCACCCGGGTGACCACCGCCGCGGTGGCCTCGCCGGTCAGCACGAGCACCCGGGTGTGCGCCGCCTCCCCCAGCCGGCCGATGGCCGTGATCCCGTCACCGTCCGGCAGCCGGCGGTCCAGCACCACGACGTCGGGCCGGCAGCGGCGGGTGTCCGCCAGGGCGGACGCGATCGACCGCGAACGCGCCACGACCTCCATGTCCGCCGCCTGGTCGAGGGCCATTCCGATCGCCTCCGCCACCATGTCGTGGTCCTCGACGAGGACCACCCGGATCGGCCTCGGGGACGACGGCGTCGGCTGTGGCGGCATGAAGGCGTGTCCCTTGGCTGTGGCGCTGGTGGCTGTTGCGCTGGCGCAACCACTCGATGGTAGACGCCGCGACCGGTCCGCGCGGCGGCGCGGAGGACCGACCGCTCCGGTTCGGGAGGAGGCCCGGGTGAAGTCGCCGCCCGGGAGCGCTACTGTCGAAGCGGGCGGACAGTCCCAAACCGAAACGAGAGAGCCGATGGCAGTCGTCGACGGGCTTCACACCGCTGTCTTCTCATCCGGCGACCGGGCGATCGTGTCCGTCTCGGGGGAAGTTGACCTCACCACCGTTCCGCGGCTGCGGTGCGCTCTGGAGACCGCTCTGGCGAGCGGCCCCGGCGCGATCGACGTGGACTTCGGAGCCGTGCCGTTCTGCGACTGCTCCGGTGTGAACGCCCTGGTGGGGGCCTGGCGTCAGGCCCGCGACACCGGTGTCCCCCTGAGGGTGACCGGCGCGGAGGCGCCGGCCGTCGCCAGGCTGTTCCAAGTGCTCGGTGTGGAAAGCCTGTTGGGGCCGGAGCCGTCTTCCTGACGGCCCGTCCGGCGGATCGCTCGACGGGTCTCCGACGGATTGCCTGACGGTCCGTCGGCCGGCACGGAGGTTTTCGGGTGCTCCGTCTTCCTTCGCCACCGTCCGCGGTGAGGCCGCCGACTTCCGTCGGACCGGGGAGTTTCGGCCGTGCGGGCCTGTACGGGCCCGCACGGCACGGGAGGTGACCGGCGGTCAGGTCGCGGTGGCGGCGCAGTCGACGGTCACCGAGGAGGGCGCGGCGGACACGATGACGCCGAAGGACGTCCCGCCGCCGGCGGCGAGCGTTCCGTTCCAGGCGGTGTTGCGCACGGTGGCCGTGCCGTCGGCGCCCGTCTCCAGGACGCCGTTCCAGACCTGGGTGACCCGTCCGCCGCCGTCCAGGACGATCCGCACCGACCAGCCGGAGACCGGCCCGGTCCCGGTGTTGCGCACCGTCACCTCGCCCTGGTGGCCGCCCTGCCAGGCCGACGTCGCCCGGTAGGAGGCCGTGCAGGCGGCGCCCCCCTCCCCCGGCTCGCCGGGATCGCCGGGGTCGCCCCGGCCCAGCAGGCCGGCCAGGGCCGGGTACCAGCGGGAGGCGATCTTCTCGTCCCCGGAGGCGTTGGGGTGGACCCCGTCGTAGGTGTCGCTCGCGGTGCTGAAGCCGGTCCACTGGTCGACCGCGATCACCGGGGAGTTGGCGGTGCTCTTGCTCCGGGCCCAGCCGGGGATCCGCTCGTTGAGCGCGACCACGCGCTGGGCGCACTCGGCGCAGGTGCCGGGGTTCATCGGGATGATCTGCGCGACGAGGATCTTCATGGCCGGGTTGTGCGCCCGCATCTGGTCCACCAGGGTGCTGTAGGCGGCGAGGATGCTGTCCGTCGGCCGGTTGCTCCAGACGTCGTTGGTCCCGAAGTGCATGACAACGATGTCGGGCCGAGTGGCGGAGAGCCAGCCGGGCAGCAGGTTCTGGCTCGCCACGTTGGTCACCAGCGCACCTCCGTGCCCCTCGTTGTCGCCGTCGTAGGGCTGCCCGCAGCCCTGGGGGCCCAGCGTCCCCACGAAGTCGACGTCGGTGTGACCGGCGCTCTGCAGCCGGTTCCACAGCACCGAGCGCCAGCAGCCCGGCGAGCCGGTGATGGAGTCCCCCAGCGGCATGATCCGCACCGGGTCCGCGGCGGGGGCCGCGTTCGCGGCGGCCGGCCCCGCGCCGAGCAGGGCGAGGGCCAGTGACAGGGCGGTGAGGGCCGCCCGTAAGAGGTGTCTGCTGCGCATGGCCATTCCTTCCGACGAGGTGGGAGCGCTCCCATCGGGGAACATCAAGCCACCGCGCCACCGGCGCGTCAAGGAGACGGGCCGTCAGCCCCCGTCCGCCGCGCCGCGCTCGGCGCGGCCGGTGCTCTCCCGGACCACCAGCCGGTGCGGAACGGTGATGCGCTGGGGCGGGACCTGGCGGCCGGGGCTGTATATGCGGTCGGCCAGGCACTGCAGGGCCCGCTCGGCGATCTGCGCCTTGTCCGGGCTGACGGTGGTCAGCGACGGGTTGGCGAAGCGGCCGTCCTCGATGTCGTCGAAACCGACCACGGCGAGGTCCTCGGGCACCCGCAGGCCGCGGTCGCGCGCGGTGCGCATGACGCCGAGCGCCAGTTCGTCGCTGAAGGCGAAGACCGCGTCGGGCACCGGTCCGGTGCCGTCGAGCAGCCGCGCCATCGCCTCGGCCCCGGCGGTGCGGTGCAGGGTGGGCACGGGGACCTCCAGCGCGGGGTCGGGGGCGAGGCCGGCCCGGCGCAGCGCCCGGCGGTAACCGGCCAGACGCTGCTCGGCGGTGCCGTTGCGCAGCGTCGGCTGCGGCCCCACCGCCGCGATCCGGCGCCGGCCGGTCTGGAGCAGGTGGCGGGTCGCCTCGTCGGCGGCGAGGACGTTGTCCACGGCCACGTGGTCCGCGACCTGCTGGGGATCGCGCTCCCCGAGCAGCACCAGCGGCGTGGGGCCCGCGTGCTCCGACAGCTCGGCCGGGGCCAGCGCCCAGGGGCTGATGATCAGCCCGTCGACGATCGGGGCGTGCGTCCCCTTCAGCAGACGGCGTTCCTCCTCCGCACGGCCGTGCGTCTGGTCGATGATCACCGTCCAGGAGCGGCGCTGCGCGGCCTCCACCAGGAGCCCGGCCAGTTCCCCGAAGTAGGGCGAGTGGATCTCGGGGATCACCAGCCCGATCAGGCCCGTGCGCCCGGCCCGCAGGCTGCGGGCCGCCAGGTTGGGGCGGTATCCCAGCTCGTCCAGGGCCCGCTGGACGCGCTCGCGGGTCTTCTCGGAGACGGAAGCCGAGCCGTTGACGACGTTCGACACGGTACGTACGGACACCCCGGCGCGCGCGGCGACGTCCTTCAGGCTGCTTCTCACAGGGCCATGTTCCCATGCGGCGCGAACACGGCCTCAGCGTGACGCAGGTCACTCCGCACGGTCTATTGCAACGTTGCATGCAACATCGGAACATGTGCTGCGATCCCCTCACCCCAAGGAGGCAGAGATGACCGCAGCACCGGATCACGCGCTGGACGCGGACGTCTCGGCGGACGTCGAGGCGCTCTACCGGGACGGCATCACCGCGCGCCGGGGCGCCTTCGCCCCCGAGTGGGCCGACCGGCTCGGCGAGGACATCGACGCCGCGTTCGAAGAAGCCCTGAGCCGGCCGGGAGGCGCGGTCGGCCGCGGCCCCAACCGGTACTACGTCGAGATCCACCCCGAGCAGATCCGCGACTTCGTCGGTCTGGTGGACCACCCCTGGGTGCGCTCCCTGTGCACGGCCGTCCTCGGCCCCGACTACCGGATCGTCGAACTCGGCTTCGACGTGCCGCTGGCGGGCGCGGTCAACCAGCCCTGGCACCGGGACTTCCCGATGCCCGAGGAGACCCGCGCCGAACGCCGGCTGACCTCGCTCGCCTTCAACGTCACCACGGTCGACACCGAGGAGGACATGGGCCCGTTCGAGATCGCCCCGGGGACGCAGTGGGACGACAGCCCCGACTTCGAGCACGGCATGTTCCCGCCGAAGTCGCACTACCCGCGGTACGAGGAGCTGGCGGTGCGCAAGTACCCCAGGCGCGGCGACATCTCGGCGCGCTCGGCCCTGACGATCCACCGGGGCACCGCCAACCGCTCCACCAGGTCCCGGCCGGTCCTGGTGCTCGGTGTCGACGGGCCGGAGGCCAACAACGACGAGCGGCACGACATGGCCGTCACCCGGGCCTACTGGGAGACGCTGCCCCAGCGCGTGCGGGACCACCTCCACTGCCCGGTGGTGGAGGAGCTGTCCCCCATCACGCAGAAGCACACCATCGAGGGTCTGGTCATGGGCGATGCCTGAGGCGACGAAGGACGGCCTGCGGGACGCGCGGGCACCGGCGCGCACCGGGGCGCCGGGCGGCGGCACCGGCCCGGCCGAGCGGGGCAGGCCCCTCCTGGTCTACGCCGTCGCGGCCGTCTCCGCGCTCGGCGGCCTGCTGTTCGGGTACGACACCGGCATCATCTCCGGTGCCCTGCTGTACCTGCGGGAGGACTTCCGGCTCTCCTCCCGGGAGCAGGAGATCGTGGTCGGCGTCATCCTCGTGGGCGCCATGGCCGGCGCCCTGCTCGCGGGGAGGCTGTCACAGCGGTACGGCCGCCGCAGGGTGGTGATGGCCGTGGCCGTGGTCTTCGGGGTCGGGGCCGTGGCCGCCGCCATGGCGCCCGACACGCTCACGCTGGTCCTCGCCCGGTTCGTGCTGGGGCTGGCCGTGGGCGGGGCGTCGAACATGGTGCCCGTCTACATCGCCGAGATGGCGCCCCCGGAGATCCGGGGCCGGCTGATGGTGCTGTTCCAGCTCATGGTCGCGATCGGCCAGCTCGTCTCGTACCTGTGCGGCTGGGCACTGGCCGGCAGCGGCGGCTGGCGGATGATGTTCGGGCTGGCCGTGATCCCGGCGGTGGTGCTGGTCGTCGGCATGGCGATGCTGCCGGAGAGCCCGCGCTGGCTGGTCGAGCACGGGCACCGGGAAGCCGCGCGCGCCGTGCTGGCGCGGCTGCGGCGGCCCGGTGAGGACATCGACGCGGAACTCGGGGACATCGCGGCGGTCAGCCGCGGCGAGGGCCGCGGCGGCTGGCGGGAACTGCGCCGTCCCTGGGTGCGCCCGGCGCTGGTCGTGGCGATCGGCATCGCGGCGTTCTCCCAGCTGACGGGCATCAACGCGATCGTCTACTACGCGCCGACGGTGCTGGCCGACGCGGGCTTCGGCGACTCGGTGGCCCTGCTGACCGGCATCGGGATCGGGGTGATGCTGGTCGTCGCCGGTGTCGCCGGTGCCGTCCTGGTGGACAGGGTGGGGCGCCGCCGCACGATGCTGTGGTTCCTGCCCGGCTCCGGTCTGGCGATGGCCGTCCTCGCCCTGGCCTTCCTCGGCGACGCCGGCTCGGCCGTGCAGCGCTGGACGGTCGTGCTCTCCCTGTTCGCCTACATCCTCTTCAACGGCATCGGGATGCAGGCGGTCGTCTGGCTGATCGGCCCGGAGATCCTCCCGCTGTCCGTGCGGGGTCCGGCGACGAGTCTGGCGACCCTGTCGGTGTGGGGCTTCGACCTGCTGATCGCGGTCACCGCGCTCACCGCGATCAACAGCATCGGGCGCAGCGGCACGTTCTTCCTCTACGCGCTGATGAACGCGGCCTGCATCGTCTTCGTGGTGCGCAAGGTGCCCGAGACGAAGGGCCGGAGCCTGGAGGAGATCGAGCGGGCGCTGCGGTCCCCCGGGCCCGTGGCCGCCGCCGCGCGGTGACCGCTCCCCGCCGTGTCCCCGCCGTGCCGGCGGGCCGCCGTACGCCGAGCCGTACGGCGGCCTGTCGGCCCGGGGATGCGGACCACCACGGCGCCGCCGCGGTACATCAGGCAAGCCTCACCTAACCGATGGCCGCCGGACGGTC
>NZ_DASQNP010000163.1:0-29456 GCF_035644915.1 Streptomyces sp. | reverse complement strand
CGGCCCGCAGGGCAGGCCCCGGTCACCGGGCGATGCCGTGGACGGTGGGGAGCCGTGGTGTGATGGCGCCGTGAGCCGCGCCGCAGAGGAGACCAACCGCCGGATGCTCAGGGCCCGGGACGCGATGGACCGCGCCTATGCGCAGCCGCTGGACGTCCCGGCCCTGGCCCGGATCGCCCATGTGTCGGAGGCGCACTTCACCCGCACCTTCCGGGCCGTGTTCGGCGAGACGCCGCACCGCTACCTGCAGCGCCGCCGTGTCGAGCGTGCGATGTTCCTGCTGCGGGAGACCGACCGCAGGGTGACGGACATCTGTTTCGAGGTCGGCTTCGGCAGCCCGGGGACCTTCAGCCGCACGTTCCGCGACATCGTGGGCCGGTCGCCGAGGGAGTACCGCAGGGAGGCGGCGGCCACGGGCGTACCGACGTGTTTCACGATGGCGTGGACGCGGCCGAGCGCCTGACCGTCCGGGCGCTGCCCGCGCCGTCCCGCACCGCCCGCCGATCGAGCAGTTTTGGATAAGTTTTCGTCCGGCCCGCTCAGTAGCGTGGCGGACATGTTCAACGCCATTACGCATTCCGCAATATACGTCCTCGACCAGGACGAGGCCCTCGACTTCTACGTCGGCAAGCTGGGCCTGGAGGTCGCCGCCGACGTCGACATGGGCTTCATGCGCTGGCTGACCGTCGCCGTCCCCGGGCACCCGGAGCGCCAGATCCTGCTGGAGAAGCCGGGTCCTCCGGCGATGTCCGAGGAGACGGCGCGGCAGGTCCGCGAGCTGGTGACCAAGGGTGCGATGGGCGGCTGGCTCATCCTCACCACGGACGACTGCCGCGGGACGTACGAGACGCTGCTGGAGAAGGGCGTCGAGTTCACCGAGGAGCCCACCGACCGTCCGTACGGAACCGACTGCGGCCTCCGCGACCCCTTCGGCAACCGCATCCGCTTCACCCAGCCGAAGGCCCAGGGGCCGTCCGGCGGGGCGTGACCGGCGGCGCGTCGTTCCGGGAGTCGTTCCGGCGACCGGGGGCCGCGCCCCGGGCCGGGACGGCAGGGCTCCTCCCCAAGCCCTCCCCAAGCCCTCCCCAAGCCTCCCAGCGCCCGCCCGGCTCCGCGCCCGGCGTCCGGCGCCGGTGCTGCCACAATGGCCGCGTGACCCGAGCATCCCTGGACAAGCAGCCCCGCGAAGTCGCCGCCATGTTCGACAAGGTGGCGGCCCGGTACGACATCACCAACGACGTGCTGTCCCTGGGGCAGACGCGGCTGTGGCGGCGGGAGGTCGCCCGGGCCGTGGACGCGCGGCCGGGGGAGCGGGTGCTGGACCTGGCGGCCGGGACGGGGACGTCGTCCGTGCCCTTCGCGAGCGCCGGGGCGTACACCGTGCCGTGCGACTTCTCCCTCGGGATGCTGCGGGAGGGCAAGAAGCGCCAGCCGTGGATGCCGTTCACCGCCGGCGACGCGACGCGGCTGCCGTTCGCGGACGACGCGTTCGACGCCGTCACCATCTCCTTCGGGCTGCGGAACGTGCACGACACCGACGCCGCCCTGCGCGAGATGCTGCGGGTGACCAAGCCGGGCGGGCGGGTGGTCATCTGCGAGTTCAGCCACCCCACCTGGGCGCCCTTCCGCACCGTCTACACCGAGTACCTGATGCGGGCCCTGCCGCCGCTGGCGACCGCCGTGTCCAGCAACCCGGACGCGTACGTCTACCTCGCCGAGTCCATCCGCGCCTGGCCGGACCAGCCCGCCCTGGCCCGCCGCCTGCAGGAGGCGGGCTGGACGAGGGTGGCCTGGCGGAACCTGACCGGCGGGATCGTCGCCCTGCACCGCGGGTTCGCCGCGTAGGACGGGTCCGCCGCGTGGGGCGGCGCCCGCGCGGCCGGTGCATGCGGGGAGATCGCACGGCACGGACATCCCCTCGGGGAGCGGCCGATCACCCTCATAGACTGCACACGTCCAGTGCCCGGCGCGGCCGGCACGTCGATACCGAGTCCTGCGGGAGTCCGTCGTGGCCGAATCCCCCTCGAAGACAGCCTCCGAGCACAGCGCCGACGTGATCGTGGTCGGGGCAGGACCGGCCGGCTCCACCACCGCCTACCACCTGGCCCGCTCCGGGCTCGACGTCCTGCTGCTGGAGAAGACCGCCTTCCCGCGGGAGAAGGTCTGCGGCGACGGGCTGACCCCGCGCGCGGTCAAGCAGCTCGTCGCCATGGGCATCGACGTCTCCGAGGAGGCGGGCTGGCTGCGCAACAAGGGCCTGCGGATCGTCAGCGGCGGCCTCCGGCTCCAGCTCGACTGGCCGGAGCTGGCGAGCTTCCCCGACTACGGACTGGTCCGCAAGCGCGACGACTTCGACCAGCAGCTCGCCCGGCAGGCCGAGAAGGCGGGGGCGCGGCTGTACGAGCGGTGCAACGTCGGCGCCCCGGTCGTCGACGGGCGCACGGGGCGGATCACCGGCGTGGAGGCGAGACTCGGCGAGGAGAAGAAGCCGGTCACCTTCCACGCGCCGCTGGTGGTCGCCGCCGACGGCAATTCCACGCGGCTGTCGGTGGCCATGGGTCTGCACCGGCGCGACGACCGTCCGATGGGCGTGGCGGTCCGCACCTACTTCACCTCGCCGCGCCACGACGACGACTACCTGGAGTCCTGGCTGGAGCTGTGGGACCGCCGCGGGCCCCAGGACCGGCTGCTGCCCGGCTACGGCTGGATCTTCGGCATGGGCGACGGCACCTCCAACGTCGGGCTGGGCGTGCTCAACACCTCGGCGGCCTTCAAGGAACTGGACTGGCGCGAGGTCCTCAAGGCGTGGTGCGCCTCGATGCCCGAGGAGTGGGGCTACACCCCCGAGAACATGACCGGGCCGATCCGCGGCGCCGCCCTGCCGATGGCCTTCAACCGGCAGCCGCACTACACGCGGGGCCTGCTGCTGGTCGGTGACGCGGGTGGCATGGTCAACCCGTTCAACGGTGAGGGCATCGCGTACGCCATGGAGTCCGGGCAGATCGCGGCCGACGTCATCGTCCAGGCCCAGGCCCGTCAGACCCCGGCCCAGCGCGAGCTGGCGCTGCGGCGCTACCCCAAGGTCCTCAAGGACGTCTACGGCGGCTACTACACGCTGGGCCGCGCCTTCGTGAAGCTGATCGGCAACCCGAAGATCATGAAGCTCGCCGCCGAGCGCGGCCTGACGCACCCGATGCTGATGCGCTTCACGCTGAAGCTGCTGGCCAACCTGACGGACCCGACGGGCGGCGACGCGATGGACCGCATCATCAACGGGCTGACGAAGGTCGCCCCCCGCGCATAGGCCCGTGCGGGCCCGGCACCCGCGGGGCGCAGGCGCTCTCGGTGACGGGCGGGGCGAGCGGGACGGGCGGGACAGGCGGAACGGGTGGGGGCCGTCCGGGAATCCGGACGGCCCCCACCCGTTGTGCGTTCCGCGCGCCGTCGGCGGGCGCCGCGCGGCGTTACAGCACGCGCACCGCGCCCGAGGGCATGTCGTAGCTCAGGTCGCGCTCGACGATGCCGGTGGAGGGGTTCTGGGCGCCGATGAAGCGGCCGTCGCCGATGTAGACGGCGACGTGGTAGGCGCTGCCCGCGCCGCCCCAGTAGAGGATGTCGCCGGGCTGGAGGCTGTCCAGGGAGACCTGGGTGCCGGCCGTGGACTGGCTCTGGGAGGTCCGGGGCAGGCTGATGCCGAGCTGCCGGAAGGCGGCCTGGGTGAGGCCGGAGCAGTCGTAGGCGCTGGGGCCGGTGGCGCCCAGGACGTAGGACTTGCCGACCTGCGCGCGCAGGAAGCCGATGAGGGTCGCCACGTTGCCGCCGCCGGTCGGGGCGGGGGCGGCCGCCGTGAGGGTGGTGCGCTGGGAGTCGCGCGCTGCGCGCTCCTGGGCCGCGCGCTCGGCGCGTTCCCTGCGGGCGGCCTCGGCGGCCTCCGCGGCCCTCCGCTCCGCCTCCGCCTCGGCCTCGGCCCGCTTCCGGGCCTGGTCCATCGCCTTCTCGGCGGCCAGGGTCCGGGCGGCCTCGGCCTCGTAGTGGACCGCGATCGCCTGCGTCGCGTCGACGGCCTGCTGGGCGCCGGACGTCAGGTCGGAGGTGATCGTGGGCAGCTCGACGGTGTCGGCGACCGGCTTCTTCTCCTCGGCGGAGGACGGGGTGGCCGCGGCGGTCACCGCGAGGGTGCTGAGGACGCCACCGGCAACGCCCGTCCGCAGCAGGGGGTTCCTGCCGGCGCGACGGGGTTTCCGGTGGCTGCGTATGTGAGCGGTCTGGGACATGACACCACGGCTATCAGCCGCCGGAGGTTCCGTTCAACAAAGGTGTGTTCCGCCACACTCGCCGTGTACGCGTCCAGTTGGGGCCTTGCCGCGCACTCAGGCGACCTCTCCCGGAAGTTGATCATTGCCCGACTAGGGGGCCGTGACCATGTCATTGTCCGATTGATCCACTTCGTTCCGCGGCCTAGCACGCGAGGCCCTCTCCGCGCAAAGTCCGGAGGGTGCGGAAGGGAGTGGCCGTGATGGAGGTCACAGATTGAGCACGGTTTCACGATCTTGTGGTGCCCGGGGTCCGGCGGTGCCCGCGTGAAATCCTCCGCGGCTCGCCGTCACTCCTGGTCCCCGTGTGGTCCCGAACGGATGAGGCGCGCTTTCTAGCAAGATCGGGTGTCCAGGGCAAATTTGCGTGCAGTGGTCACTGTCTGATAGTGGCCTGCATCCTCTGACCAGCGGAAACTCCGCGGAATGTCACGTTCGGTGACCAGTCTGCCGCTTCACGTGTGAAGATCACCGTGCATCCGCCTTCATGATCCTTCGTCAGGTGGTGGAGATCACAAAGTCGTTGCCGCACCCGTGTCGCAGATCACAGAGCGACGGGCATAGGATGCAGTCGAATCGGGCTTGTGAACTGCCTCACATAGACACGATCTTCGTGAACGGCACACCAGTCCGAAAACGGCCCGCAACGGCCCGCCGGCAGCGATCGTCGACTGGAAGGAGCGAGGAGCGGTGAACGTCTACACGCCCATCCTCGTACTGGGAGCGCTCGGGGCAGCCTTCGCGGTCTTCTCCGTGGTCATGGCCTCGATCGTCGGCCCCAAGCGCTACAACAGGGCCAAGCTCGAAGCGTACGAATGCGGTATCGAGCCCACCCCGCAGGCCGCGGGCGGCGGGCGCTTTCCGATCAAGTACTACCTGACGGCGATGCTCTTCATCGTCTTCGACATCGAGATCGTCTTCCTCTACCCCTGGGCCGTCACCTTCGACGCCCTGGGGATGTTCGGGCTCGTGGAGATGCTGCTCTTCGTGCTCACCGTCTTCGTCGCCTACGCCTACGTCTGGCGGCGCGGCGGCCTGGAATGGGACTAGGGGCGTACACATGGGTATCGAAGAGAAACTGCCGAGCGGCTTCCTGCTCACCACCGTGGAGAACGCCGCGGGCTGGGTGCGCAAGGCGTCGGTCTTCCCGGCCACCTTCGGCCTCGCCTGCTGCGCCATCGAAATGATGACCACCGGAGCCGGGCGCTACGACCTCGCCCGCTTCGGCATGGAGGTCTTCCGCGGCTCGCCGCGCCAGGCCGACCTGATGATCGTGGCCGGACGGGTCAGCCAGAAGATGGCCCCCGTCCTGCGGCAGGTCTACGACCAGATGCCCAACCCGAAGTGGGTCATCTCCATGGGCGTCTGCGCCTCCTCGGGCGGGATGTTCAACAACTACGCGATCGTGCAGGGCGTCGACCACATCGTGCCGGTCGACATCTACCTGCCCGGCTGCCCGCCGCGCCCCGAGATGCTGATGGACGCGATCCTCAAGCTCCACCAGAAGATCCGCGAGGAGAAGCTCGGGGTCAACCGGGAGCGGGCCGCGCGCGAGGCGGAGGAGGCGGCGCTGAAGGCGCTTCCGACGATCGAGATGAAGGGGCTGCTCCGATGAGTGACGGACAGGCGGGCGGCAACGGCGCCGTACCCGCGTCGCGCGACGACTCCGGCGAGGTCATCGACGTCCGCCGGGGCATGTTCGGCGCCAAGCAGGGCGGCGACACCTCCGGCTACGGCGGCCTGGTGCGGACGGTGCGGCTGCCGGGCGCGGCGCAGCGGCCGTACGGCGGCTGGTTCGACGAGGTGGCCGACGAGCTGGAGGGCGCCCTCGAAGAACAGGGCCTGGTGCCCGGGGACGTGATCGAGAAGACGGTCGTGGACCGCGGCGAGCTGACGTTCCACATCGCCCGCGAGCACCTGCCGGCCGTGGCCCGCACCCTGCGCGACGACCCCGCGCTGCGCTTCGAGCTGTGCACCGGCGTCAGCGGCGTGCACTTCCCCGGCGACAAGGGGCGCGAGCTGCACGCCGTCTACCACCTGCGCTCGATCACCCACAACCGGATCATCCGGCTGGAGGTCAGCGCCCCCGACAGCGACCCGCACATCCCCTCGATCGTCGAGGTCTACCCGACCAACGACTGGCACGAGCGGGAGGCCTACGACTTCTTCGGCCTGATCTTCGACGGCCACCCCGCGCTCACGCGGATCATGATGCCCGACGACTGGCAGGGCTTCCCGCAGCGCAAGGACTACCCGCTCGGCGGCATCCCCGTCGAGTACAAGGGCGCCCAGATCCCGGCTCCCGACCAGCGGAGGTCGTACAGCTGATGAGCACCTCGCACACGGCGTCGTCACCCACGGCGTCCCAGGCCAGCGCCCGCGAGACCACCGAGGGCACCGTCTACACCGTCACCGGCGGCGACTGGGACGAGCTCGCCGCCGCGGCGGCCCGCGGCGACGACGAGAAGATCATCGTCAACATGGGGCCGCAGCACCCGTCCACGCACGGCGTGCTCCGCCTCATCCTGGAGATCGACGGCGAGACGGTCACCGAGGCCCGCTGCGGCATCGGCTACCTGCACACCGGCATCGAGAAGAACCTCGAGTACCGGAACTGGACGCAGGGCACGACCTTCGTGACGCGCATGGACTACCTCACGCCGTTCTTCAACGAGACGGCGTACTGCCTGGCGGTGGAGAAGCTGCTCGGCATCGAGGACCAGATCCCCGACCGGGCCAGCGTCATCCGCGTGCTGATGATGGAGCTCAACCGGCTCTCCTCCCACCTGGTGTGCATCGCCACCGGCGGCATGGAGCTGGGCGCCACCACGGTCATGATCTACGGGTTCCGGGACCGCGAGATGATCCTGGACCTCTTCGAGCTGATCACCGGCCTGCGGATGAACCACGCCTACATCCGCCCCGGCGGCCTCGCCCAGGACCTGCCGCCCGGGGCGGTGGACCAGCTCCGCGAGTTCGTGAAGAAGATGCGGAAGAACCTGCCGGAGTACGACAAGCTCTGCACCGGCAACCCCGTCTTCAAGGCCCGCCTGCAGGACGTCGGCTACCTGGACCTGACCGGCTGCATGGCGCTCGGCGCCACCGGCCCCATCCTGCGCTCCACCGGACTCCCGCACGACCTGCGCAAGGCCCAGCCGTACTGCGGCTACGAGACCTACGACTTCGAGGTCGCCACCCAGGACACCTGCGACTCCTACGGCCGCTTCCTGATCCGGCTGGAGGAGATGCACCAGTCGCTGCGGATCATCGAGCAGTGCCTGGACCGGCTGGAGCCCGGCCCGGTGATGGTCGCCGACAAGAAGATCGCCTGGCCCGCGCAGCTCGCGCTCGGCCCGGACGGGCTCGGCAACTCGCTGGACCACATCAGGAACATCATGGGCACCTCGATGGAGGCCCTGATCCACCACTTCAAGCTGGTGACCGAGGGGTTCCGGGTGCCGCCGGGCCAGGCGTACGCCGCCGTGGAGTCCCCCAAGGGCGAACTGGGCGTGCACGCGGTCAGCGACGGCGGGACACGGCCGTACCGGGTCCACTTCCGCGACCCGTCCTTCACCAACCTCCAGACGATGGCGGCGATGTGCGAGGGCGGCCAGGTCGCCGACGTCATCGTCGCCGTCGCGTCCATCGACCCCGTGATGGGAGGCGTCGACCGGTGACAGACGTATCGCTCGGGATGCCCCAGCTCCCCGCCCCCGACTACCCGGCCGACGTCCGCGCCCGGCTGGAGGCGGACGCCAGGGAGATCATCGCCCGCTACCCCGGCAGCCGCTCCGCGCTGCTGCCGCTGCTGCACCTGGTGCAGTCCGAGGAGGGGTACGTCACCCCCACCGGGATGCGCTTCTGCGCCGAGATGCTCGACCTGACCACGGCCGAGGTCAGCGCGGTGGCCACCTTCTACACCATGTACCGGCGCAAGCCCTCGGGCGACTACCAGGTGGGGGTGTGCACCAACACCCTGTGCGCGGTGATGGGCGGCGACGCCATCTTCGAGGCGCTCCAGGAGCACCTGGGAGTCGGCAACAACGAGACCACCGAGGACGGCAAGGTCACCCTCGAACACATCGAGTGCAACGCGGCCTGCGACTTCGCGCCCGTGGTGATGGTCAACTGGGAGTTCTTCGACAACCAGACGCCCGAGAGCGCCAGGCGCCTGGTGGACGACCTCCGCGCGGGCCGCGAGGTCAGGCCCACCCGCGGCGCCCCGCTGTGCACCTTCCGGGAGACCGCGCGCATCCTCGCCGGCTTCCCCGACGAGCGCCCGGGCGCCGTGGAGGCGAGCGGCAGCGCCGGACCGGCCTCGCTGGCCGGGCTGAGGCTCGCCAAGGGCGAGGCCCCCGGACCGAAGGTGGTCTCCCCGCGCGGCGAGGAACCGCCGGGCGCCGCCGCGGCCGGGCAGCCCACCACCGCCGCCGGCGAGGCGCCCGATCCGCACCCCAGCTCGCACGACGCGCCGCGGAAGACCGCCGCCTCCGATCCCGACAACCCGGCCGGCCCGGTGACGAAGGAGGGCAAGTGATGGCCACGGAAGCAGCGGAGAAACTGCTGTCGCCGGTGCTCTCGGCCTTCTGGGACCAGCCGGAGTCCTGGACGCTGGAGACCTACCGGGCGCACGAGGGCTACCAGGGCCTGCGCAAGGCCCTGGCCATGCCGCCCGACGACGTCATCGCGTACGTCAAGGACTCCGGTCTGCGCGGCCGCGGCGGCGCGGGCTTCCCCACGGGCATGAAGTGGCAGTTCATCCCGCAGGGCGACGGCAAGCCCCACTACCTCGTGGTCAACGCCGACGAGTCCGAACCGGGCACCTGCAAGGACATCCCCCTCCTCTTCGCCAACCCGCACTCCCTGATCGAGGGCATCGTGATCGCCTGCCACGCGATCCGCTCCAGCCACGCCTTCATCTACCTGCGCGGCGAGGTCGTCCCCGTGCTGCGGCGCCTCCACGCGGCCGTGCGCGAGGCGTACGAGGCGGGCTACCTCGGCAAGGACATCCTCGGCTCGGGCCTGGACGTGGACGTGACCGTGCACGCGGGCGCGGGCGCGTACATCTGCGGCGAGGAGACCGCTCTCCTCGACTCCCTGGAGGGGCGGCGCGGCCAGCCCCGGCTCCGCCCGCCCTTCCCGGCGGTCGCAGGTCTGTACGCGTGCCCCACTGTCGTCAACAACGTCGAATCCATCGCCTCGGTTCCCGCCATCTTCAACAAGGGCAAGGAGTGGTTCCGCTCGATGGGCAGCGAGAAGTCCCCGGGCTTCACGCTGTACTCCCTCAGCGGCCACGTCGCCAACCCCGGCCAGTACGAGGCCCCGCTGGGCATCACCCTGCGCCAACTGCTGGAGATCAGCGGCGGCATGCGGCCCGGCCACCGGCTGAAGTTCTGGACCCCGGGCGGTTCCTCCACCCCGCTGCTGACCGACGAGCACCTCGACGTCCCGCTGGACTACGAGGGCGTCGGCGCCGCCGGCTCGATGCTCGGCACCAAGGCGCTCCAGTGCTTCGACGAGACCACCTGCGTGGTCCGCGCGGTGACCCGCTGGACCGAGTTCTACGCCCACGAGTCCTGCGGCAAGTGCACCCCCTGCCGCGAGGGCACGTACTGGCTGGTCCAGTTGATGCGCGACATCGAGGCGGGCAAGGCGTCCATGGCCGACCTCGACAAGATCCAGGACATCGCCGACAACATCAACGGCAAGTCCTTCTGCGCCCTCGGCGACGGCGCCGCGAGCCCGATCTTCTCCTCCCTGAAGCACTTCCGCGAGGAGTACGAGCAGCACATCACCGGAGGCGGCTGCCCCTTCGACCCGGCCAAGTCGACCCTGTGGGCCGACGACGACACCACCGCACACCTGGAGGTGAACGCGTGACCGTCACCACCGACGCCAAGACCTCCGGGGGCGGGGAGGCGAAGCCGCCCCGGGCCGCCGAGGACATGGTCTCGCTGACGATCGACGGCATCGGGATCAGCGTGCCCAAGGGCACCCTGGTCATCCGCGCCGCCGAGCTGCTCGGCATCGAGATCCCGCGCTTCTGCGACCACCCGCTGCTGGACCCGGCCGGCGCCTGCCGCCAGTGCATCGTCGAGGTCGAGGGCCAGCGCAAGCCCATGGCGTCCTGCACCATCACCTGCACCGACGGGATGGTCGTCAAGACCCACCTCACCTCGCCCGTGGCCGAGAAGGCCCAGCGCGGGGTGATGGAGCTGCTGCTGATCAACCACCCGCTGGACTGCCCGGTCTGCGACAAGGGCGGCGAGTGCCCGCTGCAGAACCAGGCCATGTCCCACGGGCAGGCCGACAGCCGCTTCGAGGGACGCAAGCGGACCTTCGCCAAGCCCGTGCCGATCTCCACGCAGGTGCTGCTGGACCGCGAGCGCTGCGTGCTGTGCGCCCGCTGCACCCGCTTCTCCAACCAGATCGCGGGCGACCCGATGATCGAACTGCTGGAGCGGGGAGCGCTGCAGCAGGTGGGCACCGGCGAGGGCGCCCCCTTCCAGTCGTACTTCTCCGGCAACACCATCCAGATCTGCCCGGTGGGCGCGCTCACCTCGGCCGCCTACCGGTTCCGCTCCCGCCCCTTCGACCTGGTCTCCTCGCCGAGCGTGTGCGAGCACTGCGCCGGCGGCTGCGCCACCCGCACCGACCACCGGCGCGGCAAGGTCATGCGGCGGCTGGCGGCGGACGACCCCGAGGTCAACGAGGAGTGGATCTGCGACAAGGGCCGCTTCGCCTTCCGCTACGCCCAGCAGCACGACCGGCTCACCCACCCGCTGGTGCGCAACGCGGAGACCGGTGAACTGGAGCCCGCGAGCTGGCCGGAGGCGCTGGAGGCCGCCGCCCGCGGACTGTCGGCGGCCCGGGGCCGCACCGGCGTGCTCACCGGCGGACGGCTGACGGTGGAGGACGCCTACGCCTACGCCAAGTTCGCGCGGGTCGCCCTCGACACCAACGACATCGACTTCCGCGCCCGCGTCCACAGCGCCGAGGAGGCCGACTTCCTCGCCTCCCACGTCGCCGGGCGCGGATGCGACATCGACGGCGGCGGCGTCACCTACACCGCCCTGGAGAAGGCCCCGGCCGTCCTGCTGGTCGGCTTCGAGTCCGAGGAGGAGGCCCCGGGCGTCTTCCTGCGGCTGCGCAAGGCCCACCGCAAGCACGGGCAGCGCGTCTTCTCCCTGGCCACCCACGCCACCCGCGGCCTGGTGAAGGCCGGCGGCACCCTGCTGCCCGCCGCGCCCCACACCGAGACCGAGTGGCTGGACGCGCTGGCCGGCGGCGTCGGGCTCGACGAACGGGGGCAGCGGGCGGCCGAGGCGCTGCGCACCGAGGGCTCGGTGATCATCGTCGGCGAGCGGCTGGCCGCCGTGCCCGGCGGGTTCACCGCCGCCGTACGGACCGCCACCGCCACCGGCGCCCGCCTGGTGTGGATCCCGCGCCGGGCCGGTGAGCGCGGCGCCGTCGAGGCCGGAGCCCTCCCGACGCTGCTGCCCGGCGGGCGCCCGGTCACCGACCCGCGCGCCCGCGCGGAGACCGCGGCCGTCTGGGGCGTCGCCGACCTGCCGACCCGGTACGGCCGCGACACCGGACGGATCGTCGAGGCCGCCGCGAACGGCGAACTCGCCGCGCTGCTGGTCGCCGGCGTCGAGGTCGCCGACCTGCCCGACCCGGCCCGGGCGCTGAGGGCGCTGGACGAGGTGGGCTTCGTGGTCAGCCTGGAGCAGCGGCCCTCGGAGGTCACCGAGCGGGCCGACGTGGTCTTCCCCGTCGCCGCGGTCGTGGAGAAGGCGGGCTCCTTCCTCAACTGGGAGGGCCGCGACCGGCCGTTCGAGGCCGCGATCAAGCCCGACCAGCTCACCCGCCGCCACGTACCCGCCGACGCCCGCGTGCTCCACATGCTCGCCGACGCCCTCGACGTCCACCTCGGACTGCCGGACGTACGGACCGTCCGCGCCGAGATGCGGCGCCTGGGCACCTGGGACGGCCCGCGCGCCGCGGGGCCGGAGGAGAGCGCCCGGGAGACCGCGCGGCAGACGCCGCGGCCCGCCGCCGGGGAGGCCGTGCTCGCCGGCCACCGGCTGCTGCTCGACCAGGGGCGCCTCCAGGACGGCGACGAGGCGCTCGCCGGTACGCGGCACGCCGCCGTCGCCCGGCTCTCGGCCGCCACGGCCGCCGAGGTCGGGGTCGCCGACGGCGAGGAGCTGACCGTCACCGGCCCGGCCGGGACGGTGACGCTGCCGCTGGCGGTCACGCCGATGCCCGACCGCGTGGTCTGGCTGCCGCTCAACTCGACCGGCCACGGGGTCCACCGCGATCTGGGCGTCGTGCCCGGCCGGCTCGTGAAGCTGTCGGCGGCGTCGTCGGTGACGAAGGCGCCGTCGGCGGAGACCAAGGGGGTGGAGGCGCGATGAGTTCGCCCGTCCTGACCGCCGGAACGGTCCTCGCCGAGGAGGACCTGTCGATGTTCGGCACCGATCCCTGGTGGCTGATCGGGCTCAAGGCGGTCTTCTGCTTCGCGTTCCTGATGGTGACCGTGCTGATCTCCATCGTGATGGAGCGCAAGGTCGTCGCCTGGATGCAGCTCCGCATCGGACCCAACCGGCACGGCCCCTGGGGCATGCTCCAGTCGCTCGCCGACGGTGTGAAGCTGATGTTCAAGGAGGACATCGTCGTCAAGGGGGCCGACAAGGCCGTCTACATCCTGGCCCCCATCGTCGGCGTCATCCCGGCCTTCATGGCCATCGCGGTGATCCCCTTCGGCCCGCCCGGGAACGAGGTGTCGATCTTCGGCACCCGTACCGCCATGCAGCTCACCGACCTGCCGGTGGCGGCCCTGTACATCCTCGCCACCGGCTCCATCGCCGCCTACGGCGTGGTGCTGGCGGGCTGGTCGTCGGGCTCCACCTACCCGCTGCTCGGCGGCGTGCGGGCGACCGCCCAGGTCATCTCCTACGAGGTCGCGATGGGCCTCAGCTTCGCCGCGGTCTTCCTCTACTCCGGGTCGATGTCCACCTCGACGATCGTCGGGGCGCAGGGCGAGACCTGGTTCGCGGTGCTGCTGCCGGTGTCGTTCCTCATCTACATGGTGGCGATGGTCGGCGAGGCGCACCGCGCGCCGTTCGACATGCCCGAGTCCGAGGGTGACCTGGTCGGCGGCTTCAACACCGAGTACTCGTCGATCAAGTTCGCGATGTTCATGCTCGCCGAGTACGTCCACATGGTCACCGTCTCGGCCCTGGCGGTCACCCTCTTCCTGGGCGGCTGGCGCGCCCCGGCGCCGATCAGCACCTACTGGGAGGGCGCCAACCACGGCTGGTGGCCGCTGCTGTGGTTCGTCGTCAAGGTGAACCTGCTGTTGTTCCTCTTCGTCTGGCTGCGCGGCACGCTCCCCCGCGTCCGCTACGACCAGTTCATGCGGCTGGGCTGGAAGGTCCTCATCCCGATCTCGCTGGCCTGGCTGATGCTCGTCGCGACCGTGCGGGCGCTGCGGAACGAGGGCCGCGACTTCGGCGACATCGTGCTGTGGGTCGCCGGCGGAGCACTGGCGCTGGTGCTGGTGTCCTTCGTGTACGACGCCCTCCGCGTGCGCAAGGAGCGCGCGGAGGAGGACGGGAAGGCGGCCGGTCCGGAACCCGCCTTCGACCCGATGGCGGGCGGCTACCCCGTGCCGCCGCTGCCGGGACAGACCCTGCCGCCCGTACCGCGGCGGCGGCCGCGCCACGAGCAGGAGCCCGTCGGCGTGGCGGCCGGCGCGGACAGCGAGACCGGCGAGACCGGCAAGGCCAGGGAGGCCGACGATGCCTGAGTTCGAGAACCCGTTGGCCGGCTTCGGCGTGACCTTCAAGGCCATGTTCAAGAAGCGGCTGACCGAGCAGTACCCCGAGGAGAAGAAGCCCACCGCGCCGCGCTTCCACGGCCGCCACCAGCTCAACCGGCACCCGGACGGGCTGGAGAAGTGCGTCGGCTGCGAACTGTGCGCCTGGGCCTGCCCGGCGGACGCGATCTACGTGGAGGGCGCGGACAACACCGACGAGGAGCGCTACTCGCCGGGCGAGCGCTACGGCCGCGTCTACCAGATCAACTACCTGCGCTGCATCCTGTGCGGCCTGTGCGTCGAGGCGTGCCCCACCCGGGCGCTGACCATGACCAACGAGTACGAACTGGCCGACCGCAGCCGCGAGTCGCTCATCTACACCAAGGAGGAGCTGCTCGCGGGGCTGGAGGAGGGCATGGTCGACACCCCGCACGCGATCTACCCGGGCATGACCGAGAAGGACTACTACCGCGGTCTGGTGACCGGGGCGGCGCCCGGCACCGTCCAGCAGGAGGCCCACTCCAAGAACCCGAAGAACGAGGCGCCGCAGGCCGCCGCAGACACCTTCGGCCCCGCGGAACCGGCGTCCGAGGCGGTGAGCGGGAAGTGACCGACACCCTCCTCGCGGCGACCGCCACCTCCACCGGCGAGGCGGTGCAGTTCTGGGTGCTGGGCACCATCGCGGTGCTGGGCGCGCTCGGGACCGTACTGATGAAGCGGTCGGTGCACTCGGCGCTCTGCCTCGCCGGGACCATGATCGTCCTGGCCGTGTTCTACCTGGTCAACGGCGCCTACTTCCTGGGCATCGTGCAGATCGTCGTCTACACCGGCGCGGTCATGATGCTCTTCCTGTTCGTGCTGATGCTCGTCGGCGTCACCGCCGCCGACTCGCTGAAGGAGACGATCAAGGGCCAGCGCTGGATGGTGGCCCTGTGCGGCCTCGGCTTCGGCATCCTGCTGATCGCCGGGATCGGCAGCGCCTCCATCGACAGCTTCACCGGCCTCGCCCAGGCCAACGCCGGCGGCAACGTCCAGGGCCTGGCCAGGGCGCTGTTCACCGACTACGTGTTCGCCTTCGAGATCACCGGCGCGCTCCTGGTCACCGCGGCCGTCGCCGCCATGGTGCTCACCCACCGCGAGCGCACCGAGCGCCGGAAGAGCCAGCGCGAGCTGGCCGAGCAGCGCATCCGCGAGGGCAAGCACCTCCCGCCGCTGCCCGCGCCCGGCGTGTACGCCCGGCACAACGCCGTGGACATCCCCGGCCTGCTGCCGGACGGCACCCCCTCCGAGCTCACCGTCAACGCGACGCTGCGCGGCCGCGGCCAGATCCGGGACGTCTCCCGCCAGGCCCTGGCCGACCTGGCGGCGCTGGAGCGGCGCACCGGGGAGTACCTGGGCCGCGGCGGGACGGACGCGCCGGGCGTACGGGCCGCGGCGGACGTACGGGAGGACGTCTCGGACGACTCCCCGGACACCGGCACCGGCCGGAGCGCCGGCCGCGACGGGGACAGGGAGGCCGCCAAGTGAACCCGGTCAACTACCTCTACCTGGCCGCCCTGCTGTTCACCATCGGGGCCTCGGGCGTGCTGCTGCGGCGGAACGCGATCGTCGTGTTCATGAGCGTCGAGCTGATGCTGAACGCGGCCAACCTCGCGCTCGTCACCTTCTCCCGGCTGCACGGCAACCTCGACGGCCAGATCATCGCGTTCTTCACCATGGTCGTCGCCGCGGCCGAGGTCGTGGTCGGGCTGGCGATCATCGTGACGATCTTCCGCTCCCGCCACTCGGCCTCGGTCGACGACGCCAGCCTGATGAAGCTGTAAGGGGTCGCAAACAGTGGAGACTTTGATCGGACTGCTCGTCGCGGCCCCGCTCGCGGGCGCCGCCGTGCTGCTGTGCGGCGGCCGGAGGCTGGACCGCGCCGGCCACTGGATCGGCACGGCGCTCGCCGCGGCGTCCTTCGTCGTCGCGGCCGTGCTCTTCGCCGACATGCTCGGCCGCCAGGCGGACGAGCGGGCCCTGCACCAGCACCTGTTCAGCTGGGTCCCGGTCGGCGGCTTCCAGGCGGACGTGGCCTTCCGGCTCGACCAGCTCTCGATGACCTTCGTCCTGCTGATCACGGGCGTGGGCACGCTGATCCACGTCTACTCGATCGGCTACATGGAGCACGACGAGCGCCGCCGCCGCTTCTTCGGCTACCTCAACCTGTTCCTCGCGGCGATGCTCCTGCTGGTGCTCGCCGACAACTACCTGCTGCTGTACGCCGGCTGGGAGGGCGTCGGCCTCGCCTCGTACCTGCTGATCGGCTTCTGGCAGCACAAGCCCAGCGCGGCGACGGCGGCGAAGAAGGCGTTCATCGTCAACCGCGTCGGCGACGTCGGCCTGTCGATCGCCATCATGATCATGTTCAGCACGTTCGGGACGTTCGCCTTCGGCCCGGTGCTGGACTCGGTGGGCGCCACGGGCGAGGGCACGGCGACCGCCATCGGCCTGATGCTGCTGCTGGCCGCCTGCGGCAAGTCGGCGCAGGTGCCGCTCCAGTCCTGGCTCGGCGACGCGATGGAGGGCCCGACCCCGGTCTCCGCCCTGATCCACGCCGCGACCATGGTCACCGCGGGCGTCTACCTCATCGTCCGCTCCGGGGCGATCTTCGAGGCCGCGCCCGCCGCGCAGACCGCCGTGGTCGCCGTCGGCGCGGTGACGCTGCTGTTCGGTGCGATCGTCGGTTGCGCCAAGGACGACATCAAGAAGGCCCTGGCGGGCTCGACGATGTCGCAGATCGGCTACATGGTCCTGGCCGCCGGTCTCGGACCGATCGGCTACGTCTTCGCGATCATGCACCTGGTCACCCACGGCTTCTTCAAGGCCGGGCTCTTCCTCGGCGCCGGCTCGGTGATGCACGGCATGAACGACGAGGTGGACATGCGCCGCTACGGCGGCCTGCGGAAGTACATGCCCGTCACCTTCGCCACCTTCGGACTGGGCTACCTGGCGATCATCGGCTTCCCCGGCCTGTCCGGCTTCTTCTCCAAGGACAAGATCATCGAGGCGGCCTTCGCCAAGGGCGGCACCGAGGGCTGGATCCTGGGCGGCGCGGCCCTGCTGGGAGCGGCCATCACCGCGTTCTACATGACGCGCGTGATGCTGCTGACGTTCTTCGGCGAGGAGCGCTGGCGCAACGCGCCCACGCCCTCCCCCGACCGGCCCGACGTGGAGCCCATCGCCTCCGAGCGGGACGAGCACGCCGTGCCGCACCCGCACGAGTCGCCGAAGTCGATGACGATCCCGATGATCGTCCTCGCCTTCGGGTCGGTGTTCGCGGGCGGGCTGTTCAGTTGGGGCGAGGCCTTCGTCCACTGGCTGGAGCCGGTCACCGCCTACGAGCACGGGCACCCGCCGGTCGGCGCCCTCACGATCACCACGGCCACGGTCGTCGCCCTGGTCCTCGGCGCGGGGCTCGCCTGGCTGCAGTACGGCCGCCGGCCCGTGCCGGCCGTCGCCCCGCGCGGCTCCCTGCTCACCCGGGCCGCGCGCCGCGACCTGCTCCAGGACGACTTCAACCACGTGGTGCTGGTCAAGCCCGGCGAGTACCTCACCCGCGGGCTGGTCTACCTCGACCACAAGGTGGTCGACGGCGTCGTCAACGGCACCGCCGCGGCGTTCGGCGGCCTGTCCGGCCGGGCACGGCGGTTCCAGAACGGCTACGTCCGCTCGTACGCGGTCTCGATGTTCGGCGGTGCGGCGGTCCTGGTCGCCGCGACCCTGCTGATGAGGGCGGTCTGATCCATGTCATTTCCCCTGCTGACGGCAACGGCGGTGCTGCCCGCGCTGGGCGCGGTCGCCACCGCCGCCGTACCCGCCGCCAGGCGCACCGCGGCCAAGTGGCTGGCCCTGGCCGTCTCCCTGGCGACCCTGGTCCTCGCCGCGGTCGTGGCCTTCCGCTTCGACCCCGGCGGCGACCGCTACCAGCTCACCGAGTCCCACACCTGGATCGCCGACTTCGGCGTCCGCTACGAACTGGGCGTGGACGGCATCGCGGTCGCCCTGATCGCGCTGACCGCCGTGCTGGTCCCCTTCGTCATCCTGGCGGGCTGGCACGACGCCGACCCCCTGGAGGAGGAGAGGCCCAATCGCCGGTGGCGCCCCACCCAGGGCTTCTTCGCGCTGATCCTGGCCGTCGAGGCGATGGTGATCATCTCCTTCGAGGCCACCGACGTCTTCCTCTTCTACATCTTCTTCGAAGCCATGCTCATCCCGATGTACTTCCTCATCGGCGGCTTCGGGGACCGCGCCGGCCGGCACGGCGAGGAGGAGGCGGCCAAGCAGCGCTCCTACGCGGCCGTGAAGTTCCTGCTCTACAACCTCGCCGGCGGCCTGATCATGCTGGCCGCGGTGATCGGCCTCTACGCCGTCACCGCCGACCAGCTCGGCACCGGCACCTTCTCGCTCCAGGCGATCACCGAGGCCCGCCAGTCGGGCGAGCTGACGATGGCCACGGGCACCGAGCGGCTGCTCTTCCTGGGCTTCTTCTTCGCCTTCGCGGTCAAGGCGCCGCTGTGGCCGCTGCACACCTGGCTGCCGAACGCGATGGGCGAGTCCACCGCCCCGGTCGCCGTCCTCATCACGGCGGTGGTCGACAAGGTGGGCACCTTCGCGATGCTCCGCTTCTGCCTCGGGCTGTTCCCCGAGGCCAGCAAGTGGGCCACCCCGGTGGTGGTGGTGCTGGCCCTGGTCAGCATCATCTACGGAGCCCTGCTCGCCGTCGGGCAGCGCGACATCAAGCGGCTGGTGGCCTACGCGTCGATCTCGCACTTCGGCTTCATCATCCTGGGCGTCTTCGCGATGACCAGCCAGGGCCAGGGCGGGGCGACGCTCTACATGGTCAACCACGGGATCTCCACCGCAGCCCTGATGCTGGTCGTCGGCTTCCTGATCTCGCGCCGCGGCTCGCGGCTCATCGCCGACTACGGCGGGGTGCAGAAGGTCGCCCCGGTGCTGGCCGGCACCTTCCTGATCGGCGGCCTGGCCACCCTGTCGCTGCCGGGCCTGGCACCGTTCGTCAGCGAGTTCCTGGTGCTGGTGGGCACGTTCACCCGCTACCCGGCCGCCGGCATCGTGGCGACGCTCGGCATCGTCCTGGCGGCGCTGTACGTGCTGGTGCTCTACCAGCGCACCATGACCGGACCGGTCAGGCCCGAGGTCGCGCACATGCCCGACCTGAAGAAGCGCGAACTGGTGGTGGTGGCGCCGCTGATCGCCCTGCTGATCTTCCTCGGTGTCTTCCCCAGGCCGTTGACCGAGATCATCAACCCGGCGGTCGAGCACACCCTCTCGGACGTGCGCCAGACAGACCCCAAGCCTGAGGTGGAGGCCGCGAAGTGAGCACCACGGAACTCACCCTGCGGGCGCAGGAGCTGATCCCCGCGCCCGACATCGAGTACGGGCAGCTCGCGCCGGTGCTGATCGTCCTCGGCGCCGCCGTCGTCAGCGTCCTGTTCGAGGCGTTCCTGCCGCGCCGGATCCGGTACGCCGCCCAGGCCCTGCTGACGGGCCTGGCCCTGGCGTCGGCCTTCGCGGCGGTCGTCGGGCTGGCCGCCGCCGGGAACGCCACCACCGAGGCGGGCCTGGTCGCCATGGGCGCCCTCGCCGTGGACGGCCCGGCGCTGTTCCTGCAGGGCGTGATCCTGCTGGTGGGCCTGGTGTCGGTGTTCACCTTCGCCGAGCGGCGGCTCGACCCGCGGGCGCACGGCAGGCACGTGGACTCCTTCGCGGCCGAGGGCGCCGCCGTACCCGGCGGCGAGGGCGAGAAGGCGGCGGTCAGGGCCGGGTTCACCACCACCGAGGTGTATCCGCTGCTGCTCTTCGCCATCGGCGGCATGCTGGTCTTCCCGGCGGCCAACGACCTGCTGACCCTCTTCGTCGCCCTGGAGGTCTTCTCGCTGCCGCTGTACGTCCTGTGCGCGCTGGCCCGCCGCAAGCGGCTGATGTCGCAGGAGGCCGCCCTCAAGTACTTCCTGCTGGGCGCCTTCTCCTCCGCCTTCCTGCTCTTCGGCATCGCGCTGCTGTACGGCTACGCGGGCACCGTGAAGTACGCGGGCATCGCGGAGGTCGTCGCGGACACCAACCGCGGCACCACCGAGGCGCTCGCCGCGACGACGGGCAATGACGCGCTGCTGCTCATCGGCGGGGCACTGCTGCTGATGGGCCTGCTGTTCAAGGTGGGCGCCGTGCCGTTCCACATGTGGACGCCGGACGTCTACCAGGGCGCCCCGACCCCCGTCACCGGCTTCATGGCCGCCGCCACCAAGGTCGCCGCCTTCGGCGCCCTGCTGCGGCTGCTGTACGTCGTCCTGCCGGGGCTCACGTGGGACTGGCGGCCGGTGATGTGGGGCGTGGCCATCGTGTCGATGGTGGTCGGCGCGGTCGTCGCCATCACCCAGACCGACGTCAAGCGGCTGCTGGCGTACTCCTCGATCGCACACGCGGGCTTCATCCTCGCCGGTGTGATCGCGGCGACGCCCGACGGCATCTCCTCGGTGCTGTTCTACCTGGCCGCCTACTCCTTCGTCACGCTCGGCTCCTTCGCCGTGGTGACGCTGGTGCGGGACGCGGGCGGCGAGGCCACGCACCTGTCCAAGTGGGCCGGGCTGGGCCGCCGGTCGCCGCTGGTGGCCGCGGTCTTCGCGGTCTTCCTGCTGGCCTTCGCGGGCATTCCGCTGACCTCCGGGTTCGCGGGCAAGTTCGCGGTGTTCAAGGCGGCGGCGGAGGGCGGCGCGGGGGCGCTGGTGGTCGTGGGCGTGATCGCCTCGGCCATCGCGGCGTTCTTCTACATCCGCGTCATCGTCCTGATGTTCTTCAGCGAGCCGAGGGCGGGCGGGCCGTCGGTCGCCGTCCCGAGCCCGCTGACCTCCACGGCGATCGCCATCGGCGTGGTGGTGACGCTGGCGCTGGGCGTGGCTCCGCAGTACTTCCTGGACCTGGCCTCCCAGGCGGGGGTCTTCGTGCGCTGAGCCCCCGCACCGTACGAGCGCCGTACGACGCCGACGGCCGCCCGGCATCCGTGCCGGGCGGCCGTCGGCGTCATCCGTCGGCGTCATGGGGCCCGGCGCCGCCTTCGGGGCCCCTCGCGCGGGGCGGAGGGGCCGGGCTCCCGGACCACTCCCGGGGACGTCACTCCCGGGGAAGGTCGCCGAGGTCGCCCAGGTCGCCGAGATCCTTGAGGTCGGTCGGCAGGTCACCGATCTCGGTGGGGACGTCCATCTTGGTGAAGGTGTCGGTGGCGCCCGACTTCCAGGCGACCGTGAGGCTCTTGCCGTCGAGGCTCTTCACCGTGCCCTCGGTGCGGTCCGTGCTTCCGTCGGTGCACGTGAGCGTGAACGTGACCGGGTCGGAGGCGGTGTCCACCGGGCCGGAGCAGGCCGTCTCGCCGAGCAGGGCCGCCTGGTTGCCGCTGACGCTCAGCACCAGCGCGTCCGCGCCGTCCTTGGTGCTCCAGGTGCCCTCCACACCGCCGCCGTCCGGCGTCCGGTCACCGGCGTCCGCGGTGGGCCCGGCGGAGTCCCGGGCGGCCGGGCTGTTCCCGGCGTCGGGGCCGTCACCGCCGCCGTCACCGCCTCCGCAGCCGCCCACCAGCAGCACCGCGGCCAGGACGGCCGCTCCCGCATACCGTGCCGACGTACGCACGTGGTCCCCCTCCATGTGTGGTGCAAAGACACGTCAAGCTAGCAGGCAGGCCCGGGACGCCGGGAGGATACGGCGATCCGGGACGCCGCTCCGGCCGCCCGGGCCGTCCGGAGCTAGGCCGCCGGGTGGATGCGGCCGCTCACCTCGCCGAGACCGATGCGGGAGCCGTTCGGCCCCGGCGCCCAGGCGGTGAGGACGACCTCGTCGCCGTCCTCCAGGAACGTCCGCTTGCCGTCCGGGAGTTCGAGCGGATCGCGGCCGGACCAGGTCAGCTCCAGCAGACAGCCGCGCTGCCGGGGCTCCGGACCGCTGACCGTGCCGGAGGCGAAGAGGTCGCCGGTGCGCAGCGAGGCGCCGTTGACCGTCATGTGGGCGAGCTGCTGCGCGGCGGTCCAGTACATCGCGGAGAACGGCGGCTCGGCGACGGTGTGGCCGTTGAGCACGACGGAGATCCGCAGGTCCAGCCCGCAGGGCTCGCCGGCGGCGGAGTCCTGCAGGTAGTCCAGCAGCGGGTGGGTGCGCTCGGGCGGGGCCGTGCGGGCGGCGTCGAGGGCGTCGAGCGGGGTGATCCAGGCGGAGACGGAGGTCGCGAAGGACTTCCCCAGGAAGGGGCCCAGCGGCACGTACTCCCACGCCTGGATGTCGCGCGCCGACCAGTCGTTGAGCAGGCAGACGCCGAAGACGTGGTCCCGGAAGGCGGACTGCGGCACGCGCTCCCCGAGCCGCGAGGGGGTGCCGACGACGAAGCCGACCTCGGCCTCGATGTCCAGGCGGCGGGACGGGCCGAAGGTGGGGGACGGCTCGTCGGGGGCCTTGCGCTGGCCCTGCGGGCGGACGACCGGGGTGCCGGAGACCACGACGGTGCCGGCGCGGCCGTGGTAGCCGATCGGCAGGTGTTTCCAGTTGGGGGTGAGCGGCTCGCCGCCGGGACGGAAGATCCGCCCGACGTTGGACGCGTGGTGCTCGCTGGCGTAGAAGTCGACGTAGTCGGCCACCTCGAAGGGCAGGTGGAGGGTGACGTCGTCGAGCGGGAGCAGGTACCGCACGACGACGGAGGCGTGCTCCGGAGCGGTCAGCCAGGAGCGCAGCTCGGCGCGCACCGCCCGCCAGACCGGGCGGCCCGCCGCCATCAGGGGGTTGAGACGCGGCTGCCGCAGCAGGTCGGCGTGGGATGAGCCGAAGGCCTCCGCCGCCGGGCCCGCGTCCAGCACGTACCGGCCGTAGCGGACGCCGATCCGGGGCAGGTCGGGGTCGTCCTCGGTGGTGAAGACGCCGTAGGGGAGGTTGTCCGGGCCGAAGAGGTCGTCGTCGGGCAGGTCGAGCGGGGTCGCGTCGGACATGGGTGGGGTGCCTCGCCTTCGAGGTCGTCGCCGGTCAGGGCCGCGAACAGGCTACGCGGTGGTGATCCGCGGCAGAAGCGATCCGCGACGGGGGGAGGGGGCCTTCTGGACAGGGGTACGCGGCGACTGTGATCGTTGCAGGACCGGCTACGCTGCCAGGGAAGATGGATGGCGCCAGCGACCCAGCGGTACGGCGACGCACCGTGACGGTCGCGACGAGCCGCGTGACGTTCGCTGATCGTACGCAGACAGGAGTACCCCTCGTGACCGTCGTCGGGCCCTTCGGGCTGAGCGTGCGGGACCAGGCACTGGAAGCCCATGTCCAGGCGGGGTTGGCGGCTGTCGAGGAAGGTCTCATCGAGGCCACCAAGAGCGGCGTGCCCTTCATAACGGAAGCGGCGCAGCACCTGGTGCGGGCGGGCGGGAAGAGGTTCCGCCCGCTGCTGGTGATACTGGCGGCGCAGTTCGGCGACCCGGGCGCCCCGGGGGTGGTGCCCGCGGCGGTCGTGGTGGAACTGACGCACCTGGCGACGCTCTACCACGACGACGTGATGGACGAGGCGGACGTGCGGCGCGGGGTGCCGAGCGCGAACGCCCGCTGGGACAACTCGGTGGCCGTCCTCACCGGTGACTTCCTCTTCGCCCGGGCCTCGCACATCCTGGCCGACCTGGGGCCGGAGGCCGTCCGCATCCAGGCCGAGGCGTTCGAGCGGCTGGTGACCGGGCAGATCCTGGAGACGGCCGGGCCGGGGGAGGGCGACGACCCGATCGCCCACTACCTGGACGTGATCGCGGGCAAGACCGGTTCGCTGATCGCGGTGGCCGGGCACCTCGGCGCGCGGATGGCGGGCGCGGACGACGAGATCGTGGACATCCTCACCCAGTACGGCGAGCGGATCGGCACCGCCTTCCAGTTGGCGGACGACGTGCTCGACATCGCCAGCGACTCGCACGAGTCCGGCAAGACGCCCGGCACGGACCTGCGGGAGGGCATCGCGACGCTGCCGGTCCTCCATCTGCGCGCCCGCGCGGCGCGGAACGGCTCGCCGGAGGACCTGGCCCTGTGCGCCCTGCTGGACGGCGACCTGACGGACGACGCCCGCCACGCCGAGGCCCTGGCGGGACTCCGCGCCCACCCGGCGCTGGAGGAGGCGCGCCGCGACACGATCCGCTATGCGGACGAGGCCCGCGCCATCCTCGCGCCCCTGCCGGACTGCCCGGCGAAGGAGGCCCTCTCCTCCCTGTGCGACGCGGTGGTCCACCGCGCGGGCTGACACCGCTTCGCGGCGCGTTTCTCCTGGTCCGGCCGTCTCCGCCCGCGTTCGCCAGGGTCCACCGGTGCCGGATGCCCTGCCGGTGGGAGGAGAGGGTGCGGTGCCGTCATCCTGCGGTATTACGTCGGCTTGATGCTGTCGGCTGACGCTCTGTCCGGAGCAATTTGATGGGATTGAACCCGTCGCCCCGTACCGGATTGGGTGAGAATGACGGCAAGGGGTGGACGAGTGCGATGCATGGACGAATCGCTGTCGACCACGGAGGTATGCGCGCATATGGCACAGAACAGACGGACCAGGAAGGCGCTGCGTTATGCCGTACCGGCCGCGGTGGCCGGCGTGGCGGCGGCGACCGTCGGCCTCGTACCGGCACTGGCGACCTCCGGCGACGACCCCGATCTGCCGAAGATCACCGCGGAAGAGCTGATAACGAAGATCGCGTCCTCGGACACCGAGCAACTGTCCGGCACGGTGAAGATCACCACCGACCTGGGGCTGCCCGCCCTGCCCGGCATGGAGCCGGGCGGCGACCACCGGGGCGGCGAGGGGAACGGCGGGGAGGACGGCTCCACGGGCGCCGACCCGCGGAGCAAGCTCACGGAGCTGGCCTCCGGCACCCACACCCTGCGCGTGGCCGTCGACGGGCCGGACCGGCAGCGCCTGTCCTTCGTGGAGAAGGCCGCGGAGTACAGCCTCATCCGCAACGGCGAGGACGTGTGGGCGTACGACAGCGCCTCCAACACCGTCCACCACACCGTCCTTCCGGAGAGGACCGGGCGGGAGAAGCCGCACGAGGCACCCGGCGGCCTTGAGAAGATCACCCCGCAGAAGGCGGCCGAGGAAGCGCTCAAGGCCGTCGACGACACCACCTCGGTCACCGTCGGCGGCACGGCGAAGGTCGCCGGGCAGGACGCCTACCAACTGCTGATCGAGCCCAAGCAGACGGACAGCACGGTCGAGTCGGTGCGGATCGCGGTGGACGCGGACAGCGGTGTGCCGCTGAAGTTCACGCTCACCCCCAAGGGCGGCGGCAAGGCCGCGATCGACGTGGGCTTCACCGAGGTGGACTTCGGCAAGCCGGACGCGGACACCTTCGCGTTCAAGCCGCCGAAGGGCGCGGAGGTCACCGAGGAGAAGCTCGACGGCACCGGGGACGGCTCCGCGGCCCGGCCCGGGAAGGGCGACGAGCAGCAGGGCCTGCCCTCCGGCCTGGAGGTCATCGGGGAGGGCTGGGGCTCGGTCGCCGAGTTCACGCTGCCCGACGGCGGCCCGGCGGCCGGCGCCAAGGGAATGAAGGGCCCCGAGGCCAGGGAACTGCTCGACAGCTTCACCGACGAGGTCGAGGGAGACTTCGGCACCGGCCGGCTCTTCAGCACCCGCCTCGTCAACGCCCTGATCACCGACGACGGCACCGTGTACGTCGGGGCCGTCACCCGGGAGGGACTGGTGAAGGCCGCCGACGGCGCGGCCCGATAACCGGCCCACCACCCGGCCCCTCCGTCCACCGTCCCGGTGGCACGGCGGGGCCGGCGCGGTGCCACCGCGCCGGAACGCCCACGCGACCTCGGGGAGCAGCATGCAGCCACCGTCCGTCCCGGACGCCGTCGTCGAGACGCGCGGCCTCACCAAGCGGTACCGCGGCGGGCAGCTCGCCGTGGACGGCCTCGACCTGGCCGTGCCGCGCGGCAGCGTCTTCGGCTTCCTGGGGCCCAACGGCTCGGGGAAGACGACGACGATCCGGATGCTGCTCGGCCTGATCGAGCCGAGCGGCGGCAGCGTACGGCTGCTGGGGGAGCCGATGCCGGGCGCGGCCCGGCGGGTGCTGCCGAAGGTGGGCGCGCTGATCGAGGGGCCGGCGCTGTACGGCTTCCTCTCCGGGCGCGACAACCTGCTGCGCCTCGACGCGGCCGATCCGACCGCCGACCCCCGCACCCGCGCCGCCCGGGTGGGGGAGGCACTGGAGCGGGTGGGGCTCACGGCCGCGGCCCGCAAGAAGGCCAAGGCGTACTCGCTGGGCATGAAGCAGCGCCTGGGCCTGGCGGCGGCGCTGCTGCAGCCGCGCGATCTGCTGGTCCTGGACGAGCCGACCAACGGGCTCGATCCCCAGGGCATGCGCGAGATCCGCACCCTCGTGCGCGAACTCGCCGGCGACGGCACCACGGTCTTCCTCTCCTCCCACCTGCTGGACGAGGTCGAGCAGGTCTGTACGCATGCGGCGGTGATGGCCCGCGGACGGCTGATCACCCAGGGGCCGGTGACCGAACTGGCGGCGGGTGCCCGCGGCCGGCTCGCGGTCACCACCCCGGACACCGCGGAGGCCGTCCGTGTCCTGAAGGAGCGGGGCGTGACCGATCTGACCGTCGCCGGCGACCGTGTCACCGGCGAGCTGCCGACCGCCGATCCGCCCGACCCGGCCGACCTCAACGCCGACCTCGTGCGTTCCGGGGTCCGGGTACGGGCCTTCGGAACCGAACGCGCCTCGCTGGAGGACGCCTTCGTGGCACTGACCGGGGAGGGTTTCGATGTCGCAGGCTGAATCGCGGGCCGAGCCGCCGAGCGCCGGGACACGGCGGACCGAGCCACCGCGGACCGGGCCGATGGGAGGCCGGGTCCCGCCTCCGCGCCGCCCCGGGCCGCTGTGGTCGCTCGGGCTGTTCCGCAGCGAACTGGTCATCACCTTCCGCCGCTGGCGGACCCTGGCGCTGCTGGCCGTGCTGGCGGGCATTCCGCTGCTGGTCGGGATCGCCGTCAGGATCGAGACCGGCGACGGCGGATCGGCCGACGGGGGCGGCGGCGAGGGACCGGCGTTCATCGGCCAGGTCACCAACAACGGCCTGTTCCTGGTCTTCACCGCGCTCGCCGCCACCCTCCCCTTCTTCCTCCCCATGACGGTCGGGGTCGTCGCGGGCGACTCGGTGGCGGGTGAGGCGGCCGCGGGCACCCTGCGCTACCTGCTGGTCGCCCCGGCCGGCCGTACACGGCTGCTGCTCGCCAAGTTCACCGCCGTCCTGGCCTTCTGCCTGGCGGCGACCCTGACCGTGGCGGTCTCCGCGCTGGCCGTCGGCGCCCTCCTCTTCCCCCTCGGCGAGGTGACCCTGCTGTCGGGGACCACGGTCTCCTTCACGGAGGGGCTGCTGCGGTCCCTGGCCATAGCGGTCGTCGTCGCCGCCTCACTGACCGGTCTGGCGGCACTGGGCCTGTTCGTCTCCACCCTCACCAACAGCGGCATCGCCGCCATGGCCACCACCGTCGGTCTGCTGATCGCCGTGCAGATCGTCGGTGCGATCCCGCAGTTGGACGCGCTGCACCCCTACCTCTTCCCACACCACTGGATGTCCTTCGCCGACCTCCTCCGTGACCCCGTCTACTGGGACGACCTGCTCGACAACCTGAGCCTCCAGGGGCTGTACGCGGCCGTCTTCGGCTCCGCCGCCTGGGCCCGCTTCACCACCCGGGACATCACGGTCTGAGCGCGGGAGCGCGGGCCGGCCGGGAAAGCGCGGCGTGGGCGGGCGCGGGCGGACGGACCGCTCACGCCACGCAGAACTCGTTGCCCTCCGGATCGGCCATGACGGTCCACTCGCCGGAGGCCTCCTTCACCTGCCGTATGACCGTCGCGCCCAGACCCGTGAGCCGGGTGACCGTCTCCTCACGGCGCCCCGCGCCCGCGTGGACGTCGATGTGCAGCCGGTTCTTGACCGTCTTGGGCTCCGGGACGCGCTGGAAGAGCAGACGCCGCCCCAGCCCTGTGCCGCTCTCGGGATCGAACGGATCCTGCGGGTGGCGTGCGCCCGCGGCGTCGCGCCAGGCGCGGCGGCCGTGGTGCTCCACCAGGATGTCCTCGCCCACCGCGCCGGAGCCGAGCAGGCGCTCGATCAGGACGCTGTGGTCCTCCACCTCGTAGCCCAGGGCCGCGGCCCAGAAGTCGGCCTGCCGATGCGGGTCGGCGCAGTCGACCACGAGCTTCCAGCCGAGCGTTTCGCGTGCCCCGCCCGCCGTGCCCGGGGCTTCCGCAGTGTCCGTCATGATCCGTCCTCCTGTGTCGTGTGCCGTGCCCCGTACCCTGCGGAGCCCTTCCCGATCTCGCGTAACCAGTTATAGTGGTTACATGACGGAGTCCGCAACGGGTCTGGTCCTGCACTCACCCGAAGGAGTGCCCTACCGCTTCGACCCGGGAGCGCTGTGCCTGGAGCTGCTGCCGACGGGCGGGCCGGGGGAGTTCGCGCGCCACGAGGTGCTGCACGAGCCGGTGAACCTCGTGGTCTGGGCCTCCCGCTCCCGGCTGCGCCCCTCGCCCGTGGTCGAGGTGACCGAGGTGGAGCTGGCCGCCGCCAGGGAACTGCGCGCCGCGCTGTGGCGGATGGCCGTGGACCAGGCACACGGCCGCACCCCGCGCCCGGAGGACGTGGAGGTGGTCAACGACACCGCCGCCGGCCCTCCGCTGCCCGTACGGCTGCTGCGGTCGGACGGCGGTGCGGGCTGGGCCAGGGACTGGGGCCCGGCCGCGACCGGCGCGCAACTGCTCTCGACGGTCGCGCGCGACGCCGTCGACCTGTTCGGCGGCCCGTACGCCCACCGGATACGGGAGTGCGCCTCCGAGGACTGTTACCTGGTCTTCGTGGACACCTCGCGTCCCGGCCGCCGCCGCTGGTGCTCAATGGAGCGCTGCGGCAACCGCCACAAGGTCCGGGCGCTGCGCGCCCGCCGCGAGGAGGAGTGACCGGCAGGCCCGCGGGCCCACCGGGGCGCCGGACGGCAGCCGGCGGACGGGGCGTCTCCGGGGCCTCCACGCCCTGTTCCCCTGCCGCCCTCCCGCTCCCGCGGCCTCGGCTTCCCCGCCTTCCCGGAGGGACCGGCCCCGCGGCCGGGGCCCCTCGGCCGGTCCCGGCGCCGTGCGGAGGCGCGCCGTACGCGCCCGGTCCCGGCGGGCTCCGCCCGCCGGGGCGACCACTGGCGGGCGGTGCCCGACGCGGTCGGGGGCCGGGCTCACAGCCCGGCCCCCGACTGACGACCCCCGACCGAC
>NZ_DASQNP010000162.1:0-11122 GCF_035644915.1 Streptomyces sp. | reverse complement strand
ATGCGCCGCCCGTTGCCATCGTCGTCACCTTTCCGTCTCTCCACCCGAATCACGGCCGCGCCGCCGCACGGCACCGCGGCGTCCGGGAACGCCGGCGGCAGGGGCGCCGGCGGCACTCCGCCCGCGGCGTCCGCGGCCTCCGGGACGCCGCCACCTGCGACGTCTGCGGCGCCGAACATCCTATTTCGGGCGTACCACGCGGACGCTCCGCTGTTCGGCCGACCGGGGGGCGCGCCCGCCCGGTGCGCCGATCACCGGCACCGGGTCAGCTTACGTCCTGGGCGGGGACGGTCCGCGCCGCGGGTCCGGCGGACCGCCGCCGGGACTCACTCCGGGGCCGTCAGCCCCCGGACGATCGTGGTGACGGCCTGCGCCACCACGGTGTCGCGCTGGTCCGCGGGGAACCGGACGAGCGGCCCCTCCAGGAAGAGCATGGCCAGGCCGTGCACCGTCCCCCAGGCCGCGACCTCCGCGCCGGGGCGCCGGGCGGCGGGCATCCGGCCGGTGGTGACGAGGGTGTCCAGGGCCTCGACCAGGAGCCGGTAGGAGGCGTACATCCAGGTGTCCGGGTCCGGGTCCGGGCCGGCCTCACCGGTCCCGTCCCTCGTCAGGGGGGTGAGGCAGAAGGCCGTGCGGAACAGGCCGGGTTCGGCGAGGGCGAAGCGGACGTAGCCGAGCCCGAGGGCCTTGAGGCGCTCCACGGCGTCCACGCCCGCGTCCCCGGTGCTCTCCACGGCCCGGACGGACCGCTCCATCGTCTCCGCCAGCCGCCGCTGTCCGCGTTCCTTGACCGCGTGCAGCAGGTCGCCCTGCCCGGCGAAGTGGCGGTAGGCGGCGGTGGGCGAGACGCCGACCCGGCGGGCGGCGGCGCGCAGCACGACGGCCTCGGGTCCGCCGTCGCGGGCGAGGTCGGTGGCCGCCTCGATGAGCGCGTTGCGCAGGTCGCCGTGGTGGTAGCCGCTCTTGCCGGTGCCCTCGGTTCGCATCATTCGATACTGCCCGATGTTGACAGCATTAACATTCCCTGGCGATACTCGATGTTGACGCTGTAAACATCCTACGGCGCACCCGGAAAAAGGGGGAAGAGCCATGTTGTCCCGCATCGCAGACCTGGTGCTGCGCCGCACCAGGGCCGTACTGCTGGCCTCGCTCGTCGCCGCGCTCGCCATGGCGGCCGTGGGCTTCGGGGCGTTCGGCAAGCTCCAGAACGGAGGGTTCGAGGACCCCGACGCGCCCTCCAGCCGTGCCGCCGCCCTGATCGAGGAGGAGTTCGGCGGCCAGACCAACCTCGTGCTGCTGGTGCGGGCCGACGGCGGACGGCTCGACTCCCCCGCCGTCGAGCGGGCCGGCCGGGAGCTGACCGCCGGGCTGAAGGACGAACCGGGCGTCACCGGCGTCGTCTCCCACTGGGACGCCGGCGGCTCCGCGCTCACCTCGCGGGACGGCGACCAGGCGCTGGTCCTCGCCCATGTGGAGGACGGTGCCGCGGACGCCGTCGCCGAGCAGTGGACCGGCGACCGGGGGGCCGTCACCGTCCGCGCGGGCGGCACGGCCGCCGTCGGAACCGACGTCACCTCCCAGGTCTCCCGGGACCTCGCCGTCGCCGAGGCGATCGCCGTCCCCGTCACCCTCGTCCTGCTGGTGATCGCCTTCGGCAGCCTCGTCGCCGCGCTGCTGCCGCTGGTCATCGGGCTGATCGCGATCCTGGGCACCTTCGCCGAGCTCTTCGTGCTCGGCAGCCTCACCGACGTCTCCGTCTTCTCGGTCAACCTCACCACCGCGCTCGGCCTCGGCCTCGGCATCGACTACGGCCTGCTGCTGGTCAGCCGGTTCCGCGAGCGGCTCGCCGAGGGCGACGAGGTCCCGGACGCGCTGCGCACCACCGTGGCCACCGCCGGCCGCACCATCGCCTTCTCCGCCGCCACCGTCGTCGCCGCGCTCGCCGCCCTGCTCCTCTTCCCGCCCTTCTTCCTGCGCTCCTTCGCCTACGCGGGGATCGGCGTGGTGGTGATCGCCGCGATCGGCGCGCTGGTGGTCGTCCCGGCGCTGCTGGCCGTGCTCGGCCACCGCGTCAACAACGGCCGGCTGCCGTGGGCGGAGACCGTGCGCCGTCCCGACGCACCGGTGTGGGGCCGTCTCGCCGCGGCCGTGATGCGCCGTCCCGCGCTCACCGCCCTGCCGGTCCTCGCGGTGCTGCTGCTCGCCGCGAGCCCGCTGCTGGGCGCCACCTTCGGCAGCCCCGACGAGCGGGTGCTGCCCGAGGACGCCCAGAGCCGCCAGGTGGCCGCCGCCCTGGCGGAGGACTTCGAGGGCAACGACGCGGCGGCCGTCCAGATCGTCACCACCGGGCCGGTGGGCCCCGCCGACCTCGGCGCGTACGCCACCGCCCTCTCCCGCCTCGACGGCGTGGTCCGCGTCCAGGCCTCCACCGGCACCTACCACGAGGGCCGGGCCGCCGCGCCGGGCCCGGTGAACGCCGCGCTCGCCGGCGACGACGCCCAGCGGCTCACCGTCACCGCCGATGCGGCGCCCAAGTCCGGGGCGGCCCAGGAACTGGTGCGCGACATCCGCGCGGTGCCCGCGCCCGACGGGGTGGAGGCCCTGGTCGGCGGCGCGGACGCCCAGTTGGTGGACACCAAGGAGTCGATCGGCGACCGGCTGCCGGCGGCCGTCGCCTGGGTGGCCCTGAGCACCTTCGTCCTGCTGTTCCTGTTCACCGGCAGCGTCGTCCAGCCGCTGCGCGCGCTGGTCCTCAACGCCATCAGCCTCACGGCGGCGATCGGCGCGATGGTCTGGGTCTTCCAGGAGGGGCACCTGTCCTCGGTGCTGGGCTTCACCCCGATGCCCATGGACACCTCGATGACCGTGCTGCTGTTCTGCATCGTCTTCGGCCTGTCGATGGACTACGAGGTCTTCGTCACCAGCCGGATCAAGGAGCTGCACGACGCGGGCGAGGACACCGGAACGGCCGTCGCCCGCGGGCTGTCGCGGACCGGACGGATCGTCACCATGGCGGCGGGCCTGCTGGCGGTGAGCTTCTTCGCCTTCGGCACCGGCGAGATCAGCTTCCTGCAGATGTTCGGCCTCGGCAGCGGCCTGGCCATCCTGATCGACGCGGTCGCGGTGCGCGGTGTGCTGGTCCCGGCCGCGATGCGGCTGCTGGGGCGCGGCGCCTGGTACGCGCCGAAGGCCCTGCGTCGGCTGCACGACCGGGTGGGCCTGGCGGAGGGCGCCGCTCCCCCGGCGCCCCCGGCCGCCTCCCGGCGCGAGCCCGCCGGGGTCTGACGCCCGGCACCCCCGGACCGGGGGACCGGGGGTGCCGGCCGCGGGGAAACGGTGGGGAAACGGTTCGGCCCCGCACCCTTCTTCTTCCGGGTGCGGGGCCGAACCGCGTCGGCGCGGGGCCTACTTGCCGGTGAACTCCTCGTACGCCTTGAGCACCTCGTCGGTCGGGCCGTCCATGCGCAGCTCGCCGCGCTCCAGCCACAGCACCCGGTTGCAGGTGTCCCGGATCGACTTGTTGTTGTGGCTGACCAGGAAGACCGTCCCGGCCTCCTTGCGCAGCTCGCGGATGCGGGCCTCGGAGCGCTTCTGGAACTTCTTGTCGCCCGTGGCCAGCGCCTCGTCGATCATCAGCACGTCGTGGTCCTTGGCGGCGGCGATGGAGAACCGCAGCCGGGCCGCCATGCCGGAGGAGTACGTGCGCATCGGCAGGCTGATGAAGTCGCCCTTCTCGTTGATGCCGGAGAAGTCGACGATGTCCTGGTAGCGCTCGCGGATCTCGGCCAGGGACATTCCCATCGCCAGCCCGCCCAGTATGACGTTGCGCTCGCCGGTCAGGTCGTTCATCAGCGCCGCGTTGACGCCCAGCAGCGAGGGCTGGCCGTCGGTGTAGACCTTGCCGCGCTCGGCGGGCAGCAGGCCCGCGATGGCGCGCAGCAGCGTCGACTTGCCCGAGCCGTTGGAGCCGATCAGGCCGATCGCCTCGCCCCGGTAGGCGACGAAGCTCACCCCTTTGACGGCGTGCACCTCGCGCACGTTCCCGCCCGGCTTGCGGCGCAGGATCCGGGCGAGGGCGGCGGTGGCGCTGCCCTTGCCCCGGGCGCCCCCGTAGACGCGGTAGACGATGTGCAGGTCGTCGGCGATCACGGTCGGACGCCGCTCGCCGCCCGCCCCCGCGCCGCCCTGCGCCGACGAGGCGGCGGCGCTCTTCTCGGGGCTCTTCTCAGCCACGGCCATACCGCTCCTCCGCCTTCCAGAAGTACACGAAACCGCCGATGCCGATGACCAGGGCCCAGCCGGCGCCCAGCAGCCACAGGTGTCCGGGCATGCCGTGGTGGTGCGGTCCGTCGATCAGCGCGTAGCGCACCAGGTCCATGTAGACGGCCGCCGGATTGGCCATCAGCACGTCGGCGAACCACCCGGGGAGCTCGGTGTGCTTGTTCAGCATGTAGTCCAGCGGGAACATCACGCCGGAGGCGTACATCCAGGTGCGCAGCACGAACGGCATGAGCTGGGCCAGGTCCGGGGTCTTGCTGCCCAGCCGGGCCATGATCATCGCCAGGCCGGTGTTGAAGAGGAACTGCAGCATCAGGGCCGGGACCACCAGCAGCCACAGCGGCCCCGGGTAGTGCCCGAAGGCCACCAGGATCGCGACCAGCACGATCATCGAGTACAGCAGTTGCTGGAGCTGCTGGAGGGAGAAGGAGATCGGCAGCGAGGCCCGGGGGAAGTGCAGGGCCCGCACCAGTCCGAGGTTGCCGGAGATGGAACGGACCCCGGACATCACCGAGGTCTGGGTGAAGGTGAAGACGAACACGCCCGTCACCAGGAACGGGACGTACTCGTCGTTGCTCATCCCGCCGCGGCCGCCGAGCAGCACGCCGAAGATGAAGTAGTACACGACGGCGTTCAGCAGCGGGGTGAGGACCTGCCACACCTGGCCGAGCCTGGCCTGGCTGTACTGGGCGTGCAGCTTGGCCCGGGAGAAGGAGAGGATGAAGTGCCGCCGCGCCCAGAGCTGCCGGACGTACTCCACCAGGGAGGGCCGCGCCCCGCTCACCGTCAGGCCGTACTTGGCGGCGAGTTCGGCCGGGGACAGACCGTCGTCTGGGGAGCGCGGGGGCTCGCTCGTCGCGATCGCACCGTCGTGCGTTGTCTCGCTCACGTTGAAACTTTCGTCCTCGCAGTGCACAGCCGGGATGGGGTGAGTACAGCGGGCCCCTGTCACCGGACCCGATGCTCTCAGACACGAGCTTGTCAGATGACGGGTGGCCGACCCAGTCGGGTCAGACGCCACACCGTACGCCACTTCATGGGGCGGCGTGGACCGCAGGGGGTGGTCCAGCCCTCCCTGAAACCACCCAGCCAGGCGCGCAGCGCGGGCCGCGAGGGACGCCGGGCGAGGGTCAGCAGCAGCCAGACGCCCAGGTAGAGGGGGATCAGCGGGACGGGCAGGTTGCGCCGGGCCAGCCAGACGCGGTTGCGGGCGACCATCCGGTGGTAGACGGCGTGCCTGCTGGGGAGGGTGGTGGGGTGGTGCAGCACCATGTCGGCGCGGTAGTCGATCATCCACCCCGCGTTCAGCGCCCGCCAGGCCAGGTCGGTCTCCTCGTGGGCGTAGAAGAACTCGTCCGGCAGCCCGCCGACCTCCTGGAAGACCGTGGTGCGCACGGCGCAGGCGCCGCCGAGGAAGGTCGTCACGCGCGAGGAGCGCATCGGGTCCGACGCCCGCAGCCGCGGTACGTGGCGGCGCTGGGTCCGCCCGGTGTCGGGGTCGGCGATGCGGAAGCTGATGATGCCCAGCTCCGGGTCGGCGGCGAACGCCTGACGGACCAGTTCGGCGGTGTCGGTGTTGGGCAGCAGCCCGTCGTCGTCGAGGAAGAGCAGGACGTCCACCTCGCTCCCGCCCGGCCCGAACGCCTCGACGCCGACGTTGCGGCCGCCGGGGATGCCGAGGTTCTCCGGCAGCTCCACCGTCCGCACGCCGTCGGGCAGTTCGGGCAGCGGGGCGCCGTTGCCCACGACCACGACCTGGACCGGGTCGCCGTCCTGCTTGGCGACCGAGTCCAGCAGGGCGCGCAGCTCCTCGGGGCGGTTGCCCATGGTCAGGATGACCGCCCCCAAGGTCAGGGGCCTGTCCTCCGCGCCGGTCTCCGCGTCCGTCATCTCACTCACCGTTCCTCGCCACCGCTCGCCGTCCCCGCCGCCGGGTCACCGCAGCCTGCTCGACGCCAGGATGGACACCAGGTGCAGCAGCGTCTGGAGGACGGCGATGCCCGCCAGGAGCGCGACCCCGAACCGGGTGAGGAACAGGTCGCCGCGCACCGTGTCCGCCACGGCCACCAGCAGGATCAGCAGGGACGCCTCGACCCCGCCGACCAGCCGGTGGAACTTCAGTGCCGCCGCCGCCCGGCGGGCCAGCGCCAGCTTCGAGGAGCGGGGCACCGCCGCCTCGTCCTTGACGGCCGGCAGGCCGCTGCGGGCGCGGGCCACGTCCACCAGGTCGGTCTCGGCCTTGATGAGGATGGCCCCCAGCGCGGCCACGGTTCCCAGGAAGGCCCACATCCACTCGGTGCCGGCGCCCTCGGTGTGGAAGACGTCCGCGGCCCGCACGCCGAAGCCGACCAGGAGCGCGGCCTCGGCCAGGTAGTGGCCCACCCGGTCCAGGTAGACCCCGGTGATGGAGGTCTGCTTGCGCCAGCGGGCCACCTCGCCGTCCACGCAGTCCAGCAGCAGGTAGAGCTGGATGAGGAGGGCGGCGACCAGGGCCCCGGCCAGGCCCGGCACCAGCAGCACCGCGCCGGCGGCCACGCCCGCGACGACCATCAGGTAGGTGAGCTGGTTGGGGGTTATCCGGGTGTTGACCAGGTGCCGGGTCCAGCGCAGCGAGATCTCCCGCATGTACAGGCGTCCGGCCCAGTGCTCGCCGCTGCGCCGGTCCTTCACCCCCGCGGGGTGCACGACCGGGCGGAGTTCAGCTACTGATGGCTTTGACATAGTCGGCGTACGCGTCCCTGATCTGGTCGGTGGACAGGTCCAGGTGCTCGAGGATCGTGTAGCGCCCGGGCCGGGTCTGCGGCGCGTACTCCACCGCCCTGACGAACTCCTCCTCGCTGAAGCCGATCTCGCCGGGCAGGACGGGCAGGCCGTGTCTGCGCAGCACCTCGACGATCAGCCGCGTCTGCTCGTGCGCCCCGCGCAGGTGCATCGCGAAGGCGGCGCCCAGCCCGCACTGCTCGCCGTGCGCGGCGGCGCGCTTGGGGTAGAGCAGGTCGAAGGCGTGGTTGATCTCGTGGCAGGCGCCGGAGGCGGGGCGGCTGTCGCCGGCCACCGACATGGAGATGCCGGTCAGCACCAGTCCCTCGGCCAGCACGGTGAGGAACTCGTCGTCGCCGCAGCCGCCCGGGTGACGCAGCACCGCCTCGCCGGCCTGGCGGGCCATGGCGGCGGCCAGTCCGTCGATCTGCTCGCCGGTCTCCCGGTGGGACAGCTCCCAGTCGGCGACGGCGGAGATGTTGGAGATGACGTCCCCGACGCCGGAGCGGACGAAGCGGATCGGGGCCTCGCGGATGACGTCGAGGTCGATGACGATCGCGATCGGGTTCGGCACGCCGTACGAGCCGCGGCCGGCGTCGTTGTCGAGCGTGGCGACCGGGGAGCACAGGCCGTCGTGGCTGAGGTTGGTGGCGACGGCGACCAGCGGCAGGCCGATGCGCGCGGCGGCGAACTTGGCACAGTCGATGATCTTGCCGCCGCCCATGCCGACGACCGCGTCGTAGTGCCGGGACTTCATGGCGTCGGCGAGCTTGATCGCGTCGTCCAGGGTGCCGCCGCCGACCTCGTACCAGTCGGCCCCCGGCAGCGCCGGGGCGAACCGGTCGCGCAGGGCGGCGCCCGAGCCGCCGCTGATGGCGATGGCGAGCTTGCCGGAGGCCGAGATGCGCTGGTCGACCAGGAGTCCCGCCAGGTCGTCCAGCGCGCCGGGCCTGATGTCGACGACGACCGGCGACGGGATGAGCCGGGTCAGTACTGGCACGCGATCTCCCGCGCCTTGTTCAGGTCGTCGTGGTTGTCGATCTCGACCCACTTGACCTCGCCGATCGGGGCGACGTCGACGGTGAAGCCGCGGTCCACCAGCTCCTGGTAGCCGTCCTCGTAGTAGAGCTGCGGGTCGCGCTCGTAGGTGGCCTTCAGGGCGTCGGCCAGGTCGTCGGCGGCCTCGCCCTCGATGAGGGTCACGCCGATGTACTCACCGGTGGCCTCGGCCGGGTCCATCAGCTTGGTGATCCTCCGCATGCCCCGGCCGGGCTCGACGACGACCTTCATCTCCTCGTCGGCGAGCTTCTTGACCGTGTCGAGGGCCAGGATGATCTTCTGGCCCTTCCCGCGGGCGTCCAGCAGCGTCCGCTCGACCGAGACGGGGTGCACGGTGTCGCCGTTGGCCAGGATGACGCCCTCCTTGATGACCTCCCGGGCGCACCACAGGGAGTAGGCGTTGTTCCACTCCTCGGCCTTGTCGTTCTCCACCAGGTGGAGGGTGACGCCGTACTTCTTCTCCAGGGCGGCCTTGCGCTCGTAGACGGCCTCCTTGCGGTACCCCACGACCACGGCGACGTCGGTCAGGCCGACCTCGCGGAAGTTGCCGAGGGTGAGGTCGAGCACGGTCGTCGTGCCCTCGCCCTCCGGGTCCACCGGCACCAGGGCCTTGGGAAGGGTGTCGGTGTAGGGGCGCAGACGCCGTCCGGCGCCGGCCGCCAGCACGAGGCCGATCATGCGGGTTCTCCTGTTTCGTCGTGTACGGCGGGTGCTTGCGAGGACACCCAGAAGCGGACGCTCTCGGCGAGCACCGTGAGCGCCAGGGCCCCGGCCAGGGCCGTGAGCGCGATCGTGAACCCCTGGCTCCCGGCCCACAGGGCGGCGGCGGCCGTGATCACCAGGACGCGTCCCTCGTGCCCGCCGGCCAGCCGCACCAGCCAGTGCGGAGGGGCGCCGGTGCCGCCGCGGATGCGGTACACCGTGTCGTAGTGATGGTAGGCGACCGCCGCCACCAGCCCGAAAGCGGCAGGCAGGGCGTCGTTCGCTCCCGAACGGGCGGCCAGCACCAGGATCACGGTGTACTCGGCCGCGCGGAAGAGGGGCGGCACCAGCCAGTCCAGCGCGCCCTTCAGGGGCCGGGCGACGGCCAGGGCGGCCAGGACGGCGTACCCGAGGGCGGCCACAAGCGGCCAGGGGCCGCCCACCGGGGCCCGCAGCGCGGTGACCACCAGGACGGACGCGCCCAGCAGGGCGAGGACCGGGGCGGCGGAGCGCGGCAGCCGCAGTTTCCGGAAGGCGGCGGCCAGGCCCTCGGCCAGCGGCCCGGAGTCGGCGAGGTCGGCCAGCGCCCGGGCGGCGCGGTCGGTGCGCTCGGCCCTGCGGGTGAGCGAGCGCAGCACCCGTCCGGCGGTGGTGTAGCAGGCGGCGAACGCGCAGCCGGCCAGCAGCACCGTGAAGGTGGTGCGGGGGGTGGTGAGCGCGGTGAGGAGCGCGATCAGCGCCCAGCGCTCCCCGATCGGCAGCACGATCATGCGGCGGACCCAGACCGTCCAGCCGACGCTGTCCAGCTTCCCGGAGAGGGCGGCGGTGGGGCTGGTGTTGCCGGTCGCGTCATGGTTGGCCTCGTTGAAGGCGAAGTCCACCACGTGGCGGCAGGTCTGGAGCACCATCGCGCCCAGCGCCAGCGCCCACACGTCGTCGCCGCCGCGGGCCGCGCCGAGCGCCAGGCCCGCGTAGTACGCGTACTCCTTGGCGCGGTCGAAGGTGGCGTCCAGCCAGGCGCCGAGGGTGGAGTACCGCAACGCGTAGCGGGCGAGCTGGCCGTCGGTGCAGTCCAGGACGAACGAGGCGATCAGCAGCACCCCGGCGGCGACGAAGCCGCCGCGCGTGCCGGTGGCGGCACAGGCCGCCGCGACCAGCGCGGTCAGCAGCGAGGCGGTGGTCACCTGGTTGGGGGTCAGTCCGCGCCGGGCGCACCAGCGGGCGAGGTAGCGGGAGTAGGGGCTGATGAAGAAGGTGGTGAAGAAGCCGTCGCGGGACTTCACGGCCGAGCGCAGCCGTACGGCCTCCTCGTCGACGGCCGCCACGGCCCGCCGGGCCTCCTCGCGCGCCGCCTCGTCGGCGGGCACGGCGGCGACGAGCACCCCCAGCTCGGGCCGGTGCACCGCCGGTGCTCCGGCGTCGGCGTCGAGCGCGGCGGCCACCCGGTCGGGGAGGCCGTCGGATTCCGGCTCCGGCGCGGTGGCGTCCGCCCCGGCTTCGGCGGTGCCCCGCCCGGCGGCGACCGGGGCGGCCGGGCGGGCCGCGGCGGTCGCGGCCGTCACGGCCCGGGCCAGGGCGGCGCGGGCCGCGGGCTGGGCGGTGACGGCGCCCGGTACCGCCGCGGCGGGGAAGCGCGGGTCGGTCAGGGCCAGGCGCAGGCTGTGCAGGTGGCCGACGAAGCGCGGGTCGACGAGGGCGACGCGCTCGCCCGCCGGGACGGCGGCCAGGGCCGTCTCCACCCCGGCGGCGTCGGCCGCCACCCGCACGTCGAACCCCAGCGACCGCAGATCGCCCTCCAGGGGCGCCCCCGCGACCGGTGGACCGGTGAGAATGGCGGTCGACAAGAACGAACTCACTCCTTGGAAGCCGTGCTGTCCGCGGCGCGGTCCCTGCGGGCGGCATCCGGGCAGCGGTCACCGTGCGCCATCACCCGTTCGGGGCAGGCGGCACGTGGCCAGAGGTTATCGGATCGGCGGAAGCGGCCGTTCACCACGGATTCACCGAAGAGGGGTTGCCCGCCGTCGCGCACCGTCGCCCAGCATCGTCGATCATGACCGCCCGCACAAGGACCGTCCTCGCGGCGACCGCGGCCGTCCCGGCCGGGAGGGTGGTCCGGCTGCGGGCACGACATGGCTGATCACCGGCCGGGCGGGACACACCGGCGGGCATGTGACGCATGCCCTGGCGGGGGCCGGCGAGGCGGTCGTCGGCCCGGCCGTCTCTCCAGCGGCCCGCCGGAGCGGCTGCCGCCGAAGGCGCCCCCGGCGCGCGGCACGGTCCGGACCGCGCACTGCTGGACCGCGTGATCGCCGTCCACGGCGCC
>NZ_DASQNP010000161.1:0-7060 GCF_035644915.1 Streptomyces sp. | reverse complement strand
GGGCACGGGCGCCCCCGGCACCGCGGCGGCCGCCCCGGCGGCCTCCGCCGCATCCGGCCGCCGCCGCGGCGGCCCGCTGCTCCCCAGGGGCAGCCTCGGCATCCAGCTCTACAGCGTCCGCGACCAGGTCTCCACCCTCGGCTTCGCCCGCGTCTTCGAGGAGCTGCGGCGCTACGGCTACTCCGAGGTGGAGTTCGCCGGCTACACCCAGGGCTCGGCGGGCCCCATCACCCTGGGACAACTGCGCCGCCTGGTCCGCGACAACGGCCTGCGGGCCGTCGGCAGCCACGTCGGCTACTACTCCTCCGACCCGAACGCCTACACCTTCGCGACCAATCTGGAGAAGGTCCTCGACGACGCCCAGGAGCTGGGCCTGAAGCACATCGGCACCGCCAGCGGACCGTTCCGCTACGGCTCCACGGTCGACGCCTGGAAGCGGGCCGCGGAGGACTTCAACACCTACGGCGCCGCGGCCCGCGCCCGCGGCATGACGTTCTACCAGCACAACCACGCCGAGGAGTTCTCCTTCGCCACCGACCGGCCCGACGTGCGCCTGTACGACGTGCTGCTGGAGGAGACCGACCCCGACCTGGTCCACCTGGAGATGGACATCTACTGGGCGTACTGCGCGCAGTTCCGCTTCAGCACCCGGCCCGACGGCGTCCCCGCGCCCTTCGACCCGATCGACTACGTCCTGGCGGCGCCGCACCGCTATCCGCTGTTCCACGTGAAGGACGGCGAGAAGGACCCCTCGACCCGCGACGGCTACCGCATGGTGGACGTCGGCGACGGCGACATCGACTACGAGCGGTTCATCGGCGGGGTCGAGCGGCTCTCCCGCCGCCGCAACCACCACTGGATCGCCGAACACGACAACCCGGGCGACTCGCTCAGCTTCGCCCGCCGCTCCGGCGCGTACCTGCGGTCGCTGCGCGAGGACGGCTGCTGACCGGAAGGCCGGCCGGAACGGAGGTGCCCGCCACCGCGCACCGGTGGCGGGCACCACCTCGTGGGTCAGCCGGCCGCCTCCAGCGCGGCGAGCACCCGCTTGGCGGTGTCCACGCTGGACTGCGGGTTCTGCCCGGTGACCAGGTTGCCGTCCACCACCACCCGGCTCGTCCAGGCCGGGCCCGCCTCGATGACGGCGCCGTGCTCGCGGAGCCTGCTCTCCAGGAGGTACGGGACCGCGTCGCCGAGACCACCCTGCCGCTCCTCCTCGTCCGTGAACGCGGTCATCGAACGCCCGGCGAAGAGGAAGCCGCCGCCCTCGCCGACGGTGCTCAGCAGCGCCGCGGGGCCGTGGCACAGCGCCCCGACGACGCTCCCCTGCCGGTCGGCCTCGGCGAGCAGCCGGCCGAGGTCGGCGTCGCGTGCCAGGTCCTCCATCGGGCCGTGGCCCCCGGGCACGTAGACCGCGTCGTAGTCGGCGGCCGAGAGCCCGGCGAGGGCCCGCGGCTCCGCCAGCTGGGGTGTGAGGGAGTCCAGGTACGCCCGGAACCTCTCGGCGTCGGCCGCCGTGACGCCGCCGCGCTCGTCCAGGCTGGCCGGGTCGACGGTGGGCCGTACGCCGCCCGGGGTGGCGATGTCCACCTCGACGCCGGCCTCGCGGAACACCTGGTGCGACGCGGCGACCTCCTCGGCCCAGTAGCCGGTCGGGTGGGCGGTGCCGTCGGCCAGCGTGAGGCTGTCGGCTCCGGTGATGACCATCACGATCCTTGCCATGGCGGACTTCCTTCTCCTGATCCGCGCCCTCTGCGGCGCCTGCTGTCCGGTACGACGCCCACGCTAATCAGGGTTCTTTGGATATCCTCGCCGACATCATCAGATTTCTTATGGCAGGGGAATTGCGTGCCGGACCTCGACCTGCTCCGGACCTTCCTGGAGATCTACCGGGAGGGTTCGCTCACCGCCGCCGCGGCGCGCCGCGGGCTGACCCAGCCCGCGGTCAGCGGCCAGCTCGCCCGCCTGGAGGAGCAGCTCGGCGAGCCCCTGTTCACGCGGTCGCGCCGTGGCGTCACCCCCACCGACCGGGCCCACGACCTCGCCCGGCGCATCGGCACGCACCTCGACGCGCTGCGCCGGGCCCTCGCGGCCGGCGACGACCGGGCGGCCCACCAGGGCACGGTGCACCTGGCCGGCGCCGCGGACCTGATGGCCGCCCGGGTGCTGCCCTCGCTCGCCCCGCTGACGGACCGCGGGCTGCGGCTGAGGATCACCCTGGGGCTCGCGGAGGACCTGCTGGCGGCCCTGGCGGGCGGGCGGGTGGACCTGGTGGTCTCGGCCGTGCGCCCGAAGCTGGCGAAGATCACGGCGACGCCGCTCGCCGACGAGGAGTTCGTGCTGGTGGGAGCGCCGAGCCAGGCCCGCACGATCGACCCCGGGCACCTGGCCCGCGACCCGGTGCAGGCGCTGGCGCACCTGCCGCTGGTGGCGTACGCGGAGGAGCTGCCCATCATCCGCCGCTACTGGCGCAGCGAGTTCGGCCGCCGCCCGCCCAACCCGGTCGCGGTCACCGTGCCCGACCTGCGGGCCGTACTGGCCGCGGTGGTCGCGGGCATCGGGGTGTCGGTCCTTCCCCGCTATCTGGCGGAACCGGCGCTCGCGGCGGGCTCGGTGGAGGTGCTGCACACCGCGGGCGTGCGCCCGCTCAACACCCTGTACCTGGCGACCCGTACCGGCGGTCTCGCCGACCCGTCCGTGGCCCTGGTCCACCGGCACCTGCTCGCGCGAGCGCGCGAGTGGGAGGTCCTGTAGGCGGGCCGCGGCGGGGCCGCGGGTCAGTGCTCGTGGCCCGGCGGGTGGTGCGGCTCGTAGCCGGGAACGGTGCCGTCGGGCTTGGCGACGAGGAACAGCCCGGCCATGCCCATGTCGGAATGGCTCTGGACGTGGCAGTGGTACATCCACGCGCCGGCGCCCACGTTCTCCCCGGCGATCACCTGGAAACCGAATGAGTCGGCCGGGCCGGTGATCTTGTTGTCGATGACGCGGCTCGGGTCGTCCGGGCCTTCGAGCAGGCCCGTGCGGTTGTCCGCCCAGCGGTGACCGTGGATGTGGAACGTGTGGTAGTACTCGCCGTGCGTGATCATGACGATCTCGACCCGGTCGCCCACGGTCGCCTCGAAGTTCGGGGTCTCGCCGGCCCCCTTGTTGTTGATCGTCATGTCGTTGAAGACGATGGTGAACTGCTTGTCCGGCAGGACGTCGCCCTTCCTGCGGACCACCACCGGCCCGTACAGGCCCCTGCGGATGCCGCCGGTGCCGTGCTCGGTGCCGACGACGTGGTCGTGGTAGTGCCAGTACCCCGCGCTGCCCGGCCGCCAGGTGCCGTCCTTGCGCCGTCCGGGCTCGTGGGTGCGCCAGGTGTACGTGCGCTTCCCGCCGGGCGGCACGGTGCTGCGGTTCATCCGGGTGCCGTCGTTGGCGATGTCGTAGTCGACGCCGTGCACGTGGAGGCTGGCCTCCACGTCCATCGTGTTCTCGAACTCGATGTGCAGGGTGTCGCCCTCGACCAGCTCGATCAGCGGACCCGGGATGGTGGCCTTGCCCTTCTCCAGCCCGTAGCCCATCTGCCCGTCGGGCAGCCTCTCCGCGTACATCTTCAGGTGGCGGACCTCGCCCCCGGCCCGCGCCGTACGGACCGGCTCCCTGGCGGCCCGTACGGTCCCCTGCGCCGCGGAGGGGGAGGCCCCGGTGGCCAGGACGGCCGGGGCCACGGCCGCGGCGGCCGCGCCGCCGGCGAGGAACCGTCGGCTGAAGGTGCGCCTGGGGATGTTGCCGGCTGCCTCGGTCATCGCTCTCCCAACTCGCTCTCACAGGCGGGGGGCTGACGGATCGTGGGGGCGGAGCAACGCCACGGTAAACCGGCGGCCCCTGTTCGTCCACGGTCAGGACAAAGTTTGTTGAGTGTCGGTCATAGGTATTGGCGGGCCGCGAAAAGAGGTCTAGCTTCACGGCTGTTGCTCCGACCGGAGAGGGTGGGTGGACCATGCGGCACACACCGCATCGATTTCCCTCGGCGAGACGAGGGGCCAGCACACTGCACCTCGGAAAGCGACGCGGCCTCGTCGCCGCGCTGGTGGCCGGTGCCATCACCACGACCCTGCTGGGCGGCACACCGGCCGCCGCCCGCCTCGACCCCGGCTCACCGGCGCCGAAGCTGCAACTGAAGTCCCCGCCGGGCGGGGAGAACGTACGGGTCCTGGTCTTCCACGCCTCGGCCGGCGAGGAGCCGCCGACGGTGAACGCGGGCATCGAGGCCGTCGAACGGATCGGCAGTTCCGGCCCGAGCGCCGAGCGCTTCACGGTCGACGCCACCGAGGACGCCTCGGTGTTCACCTCGAAGAAGCTCGGCAGGTACAACGCGGTCGTCTTCCTCACCGGCGGCGGCGACGTGCTGGACCCCGAACAGGAAGCCGGGCTGGAGAGCTACCTGGAGGCCGGGGGCGGATTCCTCGGCATCCACGACGCGGCGCGCACCGAGCCGTACTCCTCCTGGTTCACCGGCCTGATCGGGGCCCGCCCGGCGGCCGGCGGCGCGGCGGCGGTGCAGCGGGCCGTCGTCGAGGTCGGCGACCGCGTCCACCCGGCCACCAAGGAACTGCCGCTGGAGTGGAAGCGGTCCGACAAGTGGTTCAACTGGGAGTCCAACCCCTCGGGCGAGGTCCACACGGTGGCGCGGGTGCGCGAGAACTCGTACCGGCCGGGCGAGGGCGCCAACGGATGGGACCACCCCGTCTCCTGGTGCCGGGACTACGACGGCGGCCGGTCCTTCTACACCGCCATGGGCGGTACGGCGGCCAGCTTCCAGGAGACCGACTTCCGCGCGCACCTGCGCGGCGCCCTGCTGTGGACCACCCGCCTGGCCCGCGCCGACTGCAAGGCCACCATCACCGCCAACTACCAGGCCGAGCGCCTCACCCGGCCCAACCAGCCCGGCCAGACGGACCAGATCGGCGAGCCGCACGGGCTCGTCACCGCCAAGGACGGCCGGGTCTTCTACATCGGCCGGGGCGGCGGAGGCCCCGGGGAACCGGTGAAGACCGACTGGAACGACCCCGGGATCGGCAAGGGCAAGGGCACCGTCCACGTCTGGGACCCCAGGACCGGGAAGGCGACCCTCATCGGCTCGCTGGACGTCTTCGGCAACAAGGGCGGCGGCGGGGAGCTGACCAAGAACGAGGAGGGACTGGTCGGCATCGAACTCGACCCCGACTTCCTCACCAACGGCTGGATCTACCTCCACTACACCCCGCACGCGCGGATCGACCGCGACACGCACATGGCCGAGCGCCGGGTCTCCCGCTTCACCCTCGACCCCGGAACGGGCCGGCTCGACCTCTCCTCGGAGAAGGTCCTGCTGAAGTGGCCCGTCCAGATCCACAGCTGCTGCCACGCGGGCGGCGGCATGGCCTGGGACTCCAAGGGCAACCTCTACATCGCCACCGGCGACAACAACTCCTCCGGCTTCAGCGACGGCTACTCCGGCAACAACCCGGAGCCGAACTTCAAGGGCCGCGCCTTCGCCGACGCCCGCCGCACCTCCGGCAACACCAACAACCTCAACGGCAAGATCCTGCGCATCCACCCCGAGGACGACGGGACGTACACCATCCCCGAGGGGAACCTCTTCACCGGCAAGGAGCAGGACGAGGGCGGCGGCAAGACCCGCGGCGAGATCTACGTGATGGGCGTCCGCAACCCGGCCCGCATCGCCGTCGACCAGAAGACCGACATCCTCTACGCGGGATGGGTCGGCCCCGACGCCTCCACGCCGAGTCCCGTGTGGGGACCGGCCAAGTACGACACCTTCGCGGCGATCACCAGGGCGGGCAACCACGGCTGGCCGTTCTGCATGGGCAACAAGCAGCCCTACCGGGACCGCAACCTGCCCGACCCGGGCAAGCCGCTCGGCTGGTACGACTGCGACCACCCGAGGAACGAGTCCCCCCACAACGACGGCCTGGTGAACCTCCCCCCGGTCACCTCCAACACCATCTGGTACTCCCCGCAGGGCGGCGCCCCCGACTTCCCGCGCAACGCCGACGGCATCCCCAGCTACAAGCTGGAGGAGCAGAAGCTGCTGCTGCCGTGGCTGAAGGGCGGGGGCCAGGCCACGATGAACGGGCCGGTCTACCGGTACGACGCCGCGAGCGACAGCCAGGAGAAGTGGCCGGCGTACTGGGACGGCAAGTGGTTCGTCGGCGACTTCTACGACGGCGACCAGCCGCGGCACGCGGTCCTCACCGATCCGAAGACGGTCGGCAAGGGCGGCCTGCCCGTGCACGCCGAGAGCCTCGACAAGATCGTCCCGACCGGGGCGAAGGGCATCCGCAACCTCATGGACTGGCGCTTCGGACCCGACGGGGCCCTGTACGTCCTGGACTACGGGCGCGGCTTCTTCAACTACGACGACGCGTCGGCGCTGTGGCGCGTCACCTACCGGGGCGGCGAGGCGACTCCGCTGCCCGAGGACCTGGTCGGCACGGACGAGAAGGCGGAGCGGTGAACCGGAGAATCTGGACGGCCCTGGTGACCGCTCTGCTGACGGTCCTCGGCCTGACCTCATCGGTGGCCCACGGCCGGCCGGCCCCGGACACCGGGACCGCCGCGGAGCAGGTGCTCACCTGGACCGCGGGCAACGACATCACGAAGTACACCTCGGCACCCGCGACCGCGGTCGCCGGAAAGGCCACGATCGTCTTCGAGAACAGCGAGGCCACCGGCAACACCACCGCCATGCCGCACACCCTGACGTTCGACGTCTCCGACCCGGAGTACAACAACGACGTCCCGCTGAACATCCTGGCCAACCCCCTGGACGCCAACGGCGGCAGGCACACCGCCGAGGTCACCCTCACCCCCGGCCGGTACCGCTACTACTGCACGATCCCCGGCCACGGCGAGATGGAGGGCATCCTCACCGTCACGGACGGCGGCCAGGGCGAGGACACCACCGCCCCGGAGACCTCCGCGACGGTGGCGGGCGAGAAGAACGCGGACGGGGCGTACATCGGGCACGCCACCGTCACGGTCACGGCGACCGACACCGGCTCCGGCGTGG
>NZ_DASQNP010000160.1:0-8782 GCF_035644915.1 Streptomyces sp. | reverse complement strand
TGGCGTGCCGTTGTGCGGGGGTCTCCGGGGGCGGCCCGGACCGGTCAGCCCCGGCCCGAGCCGCCGTCCGCGGCCGGAGCGCCGCCGCTCCCGCCGCCCGGCCCGGTGTAGTCCTCCCCGTAGGCGCCCTTCGCCGGACGGCGGCGGCGCAGCGGGGGCTCGACCCCGTCGGCGAGGCGGCGGGCGGTGAGCAGGAAGCCGGTGTGCCCGACCATGCGGTGGTCGGGGCGCACGGCCAGGCCCTCGACGTGCCAGGTGCGGACCATGGTCTCCCAGGCCGAGGGCTCGTTGAAGGTGCCGTGCTCGCGGATCGACTCCACGGTGCGGGCGAGCTGGGTGGTGGTGGCGACGTAGGCGCACAGGATGCCGCCGGGCACGAGCGCCTTGGACACCGCGTCCAGGCACTCCCAGGGGGCGAGCATGTCGAGGATGACCCGGTCGACGTCGGTCTCCGACAGGTTGTCCTGCAGGTCGCCGACGGTGAGCCGCCAGGCGGGGTGGGGGCCGCCGAAGTAGCGCTCGACGTTCTGCCGGGCGATCTCGGCGAAGTCGGCGCGGCGCTCGTAGGAGTGCAGCATGCCCTGGTCGCCGACGGCCCGCAGCAGGAAGGTGCTCAGCGAGCCGGAGCCGACGCCCGCCTCGACGACACGTGCGCCGGGGAAGATGTCGGCCATCGCCAGGATCTGCCCCGCGTCCTTGGGGTAGACGACGGCCGCGCCGCGCGGCATGGACAGGACGTAGTCGGGGAGCAGGGGACGCAGCGCGAGGTAGGCGACGTTTCCCGTGGTACGGACGACCGTGCCCTCGGGAGCACCGATCAGCTCGTCGTGGGGGAAGGCTCCCTTGTGCGTGTGGAAGCTCTTCCCCGCCTCGAGCGTGAAGGTGTAGTGACGTCCCTTGGGGTCGGTGAGCTGGACCTGGTCCCCGACCTGGAAGGGCCCGCGACGGCGGGCGGCACCGGTCGGTTCGGACATGGGTGCAAGCCTAGTCGAGCCCGTCCCCCGGGCCGTAATCGAGGTCCGGTGAGCGCCCGGACACGGACCGGGCGGCCCCGGGCTCAGGGGGCGGCGGGTCCGGCGGAGGTGGGCTTGGCCATGGCGGCCACGAAGGCCCGCTCGACGTCGGCGGCGGAGAGCACGCCGTAGATCTCGCCGCTCTCCTCCACCACCAGGTACTCCGTGGCCGGGGTGGCGCGCAGGTGGTCCAGCAGTTCCTCGCCGGCCAGCTCGGCCCAGACCCGCATGCCCTCGGTGATCTCCTGGGCGAGGGTGCTCACGGCGACCCACGGGCGGCGGTGCTCGGGCACCCCGGCGATGGCCGCCTCGCGGACGATGGCGATCGGGTCGCCCTGGCCGTCCACGACCACCAGCGCGCGGGCCCCGGCCTCGTTGGCGCGGCGCAGCCCCTCGGACAGGGGGGTGGCGGCGGTGACGGGGACGGCACGGCGGGTGAGGGCCCGCGCGCTCAGCTCGGGGAGGCGCTCGCGCAGCCGGGCCATCCGCAGGCTGTTCCCGGCGCCCGTCCAGATGATCGCGGCCAGGATCGCGGCGAGCAGGGCGTCGGTGATCGAGTCCAGGCCGCCGAACCCCTCGTCGGCGAACCCCCCGGCGTAGCTGAGCAGCGGCATCCCGATGAGGACGGCGACGGCGAGCGCGCGGCCGGTCCAGGCGGCGGCGACGGTGCCGGTCATGGGCCGGCCGGTGAGCTTCCACACCACCGCGCGCAGCATCCGGCCGCCGTCCAGGGGGAGGCCGGGCAGCAGGTTGAACACGGCGACGATGAGGTTGGAGACCGTGAGTCCGGCGAGCAGCACCGCGGGCACGGTGCCGGGCTCGACGGCGAACAGGCCGAGGTAGAACAGGCCCGACAGGACGAGGGAGAGCAGCGGGCCGACGAAGGCCAGGACGAACTCCCGGCCCGGGGTCTCGCTCTCCTTCTCGATCTCCGACACCCCGCCGAAGAACTGGAGCTGGATGCGGCGCACGGGGAGCTTGAAGCGGAGCGCCGCGACGGTGTGCGCCAGTTCGTGGACGAGGACGGAGGCGTAGAAGGCGACCGCGAAGAACAGGGAGACCAGGTAGCGGGTGCCGCCCAGTTCCGGCAGGACGCGTTCGAGCTGGCCGCCGAAGACCCAGGTGATCAGGGCGGCGACGACGAACCAGCTCGGTGCGACGTAGACGGGTACGCCGAAGGGGCGGCCCATGAGGATGCCGCCGCCGCTCTCGCGCGGGCGGTCCGGCCTGCTGCCCTTCGCCGGTTTGCCGGAGCCGGGCTCCGGCCGCCCGCTGTTGTCCGTGTCCGCCACGGGTTCCCCTCGTAGAAGGTGCCCTCGCACCCGCAGGTACGGCCCCCGCGGTCACGCGGCGCGAGGGGGGTGCGAAGGGGTACGCCATCGATGGTAAGCGGCGATGTGTCCGCCGATGGTCGTAGGGTCGTGTCATGGTCTCCCATTCGGCATCCGGTGCGGCGTCCTCTCCGGCGTCGCCACCCAACTCCCTGTCACCGTCGCGGGCCGCGGACTTCATGCAGTGCCCGCTGCTGTACCGCTTCCGGGTGATCGACAAGCTGCCCGAGAAGCCGACGGCGGCAGCCACCCGGGGGACGGTGGTGCACGCGGTGCTGGAGCGCCTCTTCGACTCCCCGGCGGCCGAGCGCAGCGTGCGGCGGGCCCGGTCGCTGGTGGTCCGGGAGTGGGAACGGCTGCTGGCCAAGCGGCCGGAGCTGGCGGAGCTGTTCACCGGCGACGGCGACGCGGAGCCCGGCGAGGGCGCGGCCGACAGCGCGGAGCTGGCGCGGTGGCTGGCGGAGGCGGAGGAACTGGTCGAGCGGTGGTTCTCCCTGGAGGACCCGACCCGGCTGGAGCCCGCCGAGCGCGAGCTGTTCGTGGAGGCGCGGCTGGAATCGGGGCTGCGGCTGCGCGGCATCATCGACCGGGTGGACGTGGCGCCCACCGGCGAGGTGCGGATCGTCGACTACAAGACGGGCCGGGCGCCCCGGCCGGAGTACGCGGCGGACGCGCTGTTCCAGATGAAGTTCTACGCCCTGGTGCTGTGGCGGCTGCGCGGCACGATCCCGCGCCGGCTGCAGCTCGTCTACCTGGGCAGCGGCGACGTGCTCAGCTACGACCCGGACGAGGCCGACCTGCGCGGCGTGGAGCGCAAGCTGCTGGCGCTGTGGGACGCGATCCGGCGGGCGACCGAGACCGGTGACTGGCGGCCGCGTCCGGGGCCGCTGTGCGGCTGGTGCGCCCACCAGGCGCTGTGCCCGGAGTTCGGGGGCACTCCCCCGCCGTACCCGCTGATGATCCAGCCGCCGCTGCCGGTGCAGGCGCCGGACGGCCTCCCGGACGGGGCAGGCGCGGCCTCCCGGGCCTCTTAGGCAAGAATGGGTGCCGCCCCGAGCCCCCGGCCCCGTGAGGAGTTTCCGTGGCAATCCGCGTTCTGCTGGTGGACGACCAGCCGCTGCTGCGCACCGGTTTCCGGATGATCCTGGAGGCCGAGGGCGACATCGCCGTGGTGGGCGAGGCCGGGGACGGCCTGCAGGCGCTGGACCAGGTGCGGGCCCTCCAGCCGGACGTGGTGCTGATGGACATCCGGATGCCGCGCATGGACGGGGTGGAGGCCACGCGCCGGATCACCGGCCCGGCGAAGGACGGCCCCGCCAAGGTGCTGGTGCTGACCACGTTCGACCTGGACGAGTACGTGGTGGAGGCGTTGCGCGCCGGCGCCAGCGGCTTCCTGCTCAAGGACGCCCCGGCCGCTGAACTGGTGCAGGCGATCCGGGTGGTGGCGGCGGGCGACGCGATGCTCGCGCCCAGCGTCACCCGCCGGCTGCTGGACAAGTACGCCGGGAAGCTGCCCTCGGGCGAGGAGCAGGTGCCGGACACCCTCCACACGCTCACCGACCGCGAGGTCGAGGTGCTCAAGCTGGTGGCGCGCGGGCTGTCGAACGCCGAGATCGCCGCGGACCTCTTCGTCAGCGAGACGACGGTGAAGACCCACGTGGGGCACGTGCTGACCAAGCTGGGCCTGCGCGACCGGGTGCAGGCGGCGGTGTACGCGTACGAGAGCGGTCTGGTCCGCCCCGGCGCCCAGCAGTAGCCGGGCGGGACGGGGCGGACCGCCGGCCGCGGGGTGCGGGGCCGCCGGGCGGCCCCGCACCGGATCAGTCCTCGACGCCCTTGCGGATCTCCCAGAAGCGGAAGACGGTGGAGGCGTCCAGCGTCCACTCCAGGCCGGAGACGTTCTCGTGCGCCACGGCGTACTGCTTGCCCTGCCAGACGGGCAGGACCGGCAGCTCCTGGGCGACGATGTCCTGTATCGCGCCGAAGTCCTCGACGGTGTCGGCGCGGTCGCTCACCGCCGCGGTGCGCGGCAGCAGCTCCTTGGTGATCCGGCCGGCGTCGTAGTTGTTGCCCAGCACGTTGTCCTCGCCGAAGAAGGGCGCGGTGAAGTTGTCGGCGTCGGGGTAGTCCGGCACCCAGCCCTTGACGTACACGCCGTACTTGCCCGCCTTGATGTCCTTCTCGTACTGCTCCAGCTCCACGCTCTTGACCGTGGCGTCGAACAGGCCGCTGGCGTTGAGCTGCTGGGCGATCTCCTCGAACTCCTTCACGGTGGCGGGCCCGTAGCGCACCGGGGTGGCCCACAGGGTCAGCTCGACCTTCCCCGTGATGCCCTCGGCGCGCAGGGCGGCCTTGGCCTTCTCGGGCTGCGGGCGGTCGCCGTAGGTGTCGAAGAAGGCCGTGTTGTGGCCGGTGATGCCGGCGGGGACGATCGAGTAGAGCGGTTCGGCGGTGCGCCGGTAGACGTCGCGGATCAGGGTGGAGCGGTCCAGCAGGTACGCGATGGCCTTGCGGACGCCCAGCTTGCCGGTGACCGGGTGGTCCATGTTGAAGACCAGGTGGTGCACCTCGGCGCTGGTGCCCTCGATGACCTCCGTCTTGGCGTCGCCGTCGGTCGACGCCTCCAGGTCCGCGATGTCCTCCGTGGCCAGGCCGCGGTAGGCCACGTCCACCTCACCGCTCTGCACGGCCTCCTTCAGCGCCGCCCGGTCGCCGTGGAAGAACCGCATGGTCATCCCGGAGTTCTGCACCTCCGCGGGCCCCTTGTAGTCCGGGTTGACCGAGAAGACGGCCTCCTTGTCGCCGTAGGAGTCCAGCCGGTAGACGCCCGAGCCGACGGCCTTGCCGTCGGTGCGGAGCTCGTCGGCCGGGTACGCGCGGTGGTCGACGATCGATCCGGCGCCGGAGGCGATCTTCTGCGGGAAGGTGGCGTCCGGCTGGTCGAGGCGGAAGACGACGGTCCTCTCGTCCGGCGCCTCGATCTCCTTGATGGTCGACAGCATGACGGCCGGGCCGTCCGGGTCGTTGATGCGCAGGGTGCGCTCGAAGGAGAACTTGACGTCCTCGGAGGTCAGCGGATTGCCGTTGGTGAACTTCAGCCCGTCCTTGAGCGTGCAGCGGAAGACCTGGCTCCGGCTGTCGGTGAACTCGCACTTCTCGGCGGCTTCCGGCTGCGGGGCCGTGCCTCCCTTGGGGAAGCTGAGCAGCGACTGGAAGACGTTGTTGAAGACCAGCCAGGAACCGGGGTCGTAACCGGAGGCGGGGTCGATGGACAGGACCTCGTCGGTCATCCCCATCACGATCCGCTCGCCCTTGCCCGCGCTCGCGGCCTCCTCCTCCCCGCATCCGGTGAGCAGTGCGGCGACCGTGGCCATGCCGATCGGGAGCGCCCCCCACTGGGCCCTTTTCCTCACGTGTTTATCCTCATCCGCTCTCTAGCTTGCGTGACTGCCCTTGCCGCCCCCGTTTCCGCGGAAGGCCGCGCCGCCCGGTCTCCGGACGGCGCGGCCTTCCGCTCAGTTCTGCACGCCTCGTCCCAGCTCCCACAACTGGAGCACCGACGAGGAGTTGAGGGCCCACTCGACCCCCGAGACGCCCTCGCGGGCGGCGACGTACTGCTTGCCCTGCCACAGCGGCAGCACGGGCACCTCTTCGGCGACGATGTCCTGGGCGCGGACGAAGTCGTCGACGGCGGCGTCCCGTTCCTCCTTGACCCGGGTCCGCGGGATGAGCTGGTTGCGGATCTCGTTGTTCTCGTACGGGGAGCCGAGGAAGTTGTCCTCGGTGAAGAACGGGGCGATGAAGTTGTCCGCGTCCGGGAAGTCGGGGAACCAGCCCATGCCGTAGACCCCGTACTGCTGCTTCATGGAGGCGGACCGGTAGGTCTTCCACGGCACGCCCTTGACGGTCGCCTCGAACAGCCCGGAGTCGTTGAGCTGCTTGGCCAGCACCTTGAACTCCTTGGCCGTGGCCGGACCGTAGTGGTCGGTGGTGTAGGTGAGCTGGAGCTTGACCGGGGTGTCGACGCCGGCGCGCTCCAGGGTCTCGCGGGCGGCCTTGACGTCCGGCTCGCCGTAGGTGTTGAAGAAGGAGTTGTGGTGGCCGGTCAGGCCGCTGGGGACGATGGAGTACAGCGGCTCGGCGGTCCGGGCGTACACGTCGCGGACCAGCTCGCTGCGGTCCACGGTCTGGGCGATGGCCTGGCGCACGGCCTTGCGGCCCACGACCGGGTCGTCGGTGGTGAAGACCAGGTAGCGGATCTCCTGGCCGGACATCTCGACGAGTTCGATGCCGTCCTTCTGGTCGCTGTCCAGCCGCTCGATCTGCTCCGGCGACATGCTCCGGTTCATCACGTCGATGTCGCCGTCGCGCAGGGCCTGTTCCATGGCCCCGGAGTCCTCGAAGAACTGCAGCTCGACCCTGTCGTTCCTCAGCTCCAGGCCGCCGCGGTACTTCTCGTTGCGGACGAGGACCGCCCTGCCGTCCTCGGCGTCGAAGGACTCCAGGACGTAGGGGCCGGAGCCGGTGATCTCGTAGCCCTCGCGGAGCTTGTCGGCCGGGTAGGCCTCGCTGTCCACGATCGCCGCCGCCGGGGTGGCGAGCTTGTAGGGGAAGGTGGCGTCGGGCTTCTTGAGGTGGAAGACCACCTCGCGCTCGGAGGGCGCCTCGACCCGGTCGAGGTTGGCCAGCAGCGACGCCGGACCGGACGGGTCGTTGATGCCGAGCATGCGCTCGATGGAGAAGGTGACGTCCTCGGAGGTCAGCTTGTGACCGTTGGAGAACGTCAGGCCGTCACGCAGGGTGCATCGGTACTGCTCGCTTCGCTGGTCGGTGAAGCCGCACTCCTCGGCGGCCTCCTCCTCCGGCTGGGTGCCCGCGCGGGGCAGCCGCAGGAGGGTCTGGAAGGTGTTGCGGAAGACGTTCCAGGTGCTGACGTCATAGGCGGCCGCAGGATCGAGCGGAGCGGGTGCCTCCGCCGACGCCTCGATACGGTCGGTGGTACCGACAACGATCGTTCCGCTGTTTCCGCTTCCGGTGTCGTTGCCACATGCAACGAGCGCCGGGGCGAGCAGGCCCACCACAGCGGGCAGTACCAGCATCTTACGGTTCATCGGTGACGGTCTCCTCGTCCGGCCGGTTGTTGCCGAATTCTCTGGCCGGGGCACAGACATTAGTAGGCGGGAGACACGCCACTCGCCCAAGCCGCTGGCCTGGGGATATCACGCTCCGATAACGCAGCCCCGACGTCCGATAACCGGACGCCGGGGCGATCGCCGCGAGCGGGCACCAACCGGGACACAAGGGCACACCGAAAAGGGGCGAAGCTCGTTCAAGATCATGCCGAGGTCCGTCTGTCGACCTCGGATCGCGTGATAAATGTCACGCTCTCAACTGTCAGATGAAAAGCGGGAATTCGGCCACCGTATTCGTCACGGAAAATAAGCGAGCCACTGCCGTGAGTTTTCCGTGTATTCGCCGCGCGGTGGCCGGTGCACGCTCAGTGTACGGCCGCGGCCAGGGAGTGGAGAAAAGACAGATCCACCTCTTCCAGAGATCCCACGACGGTGCGCCCCGGCGCCGGCTCGATGCGCGCCACCGACGGCACCGCCACCACGGGGCACCCGGCCGCCTCCGCGGCGGCCACACCGGTCGCGGTGTCCTCCACCACGACGCAGCGCACCGGGTCCGCCCCGAGCCGCGCGGCGGCCAGCAGGTACGGGTCCGGATGCGGCTTGGTGCGCTCCACCTCGTCCCCCGCCACGGTGAACGCGAAGAACTCCGGACCCAGCCAGACCAGCATCCGGTCCATCACCCTGCGGTGCGAGGCCGAGACCAGCGCCGCGGGCACCCCGTGCGCGGCCAGCTCCGTGAGCAGCCGCCGGGCGCCGGGCATCAGGGACACCCCCCGCTCGATGCGCTCGATGAACCGGGTGTTGAGCAGGACTGTCAAGTCCGTCAGGGAGATGTCCGCCCCGGTGGCCTGAATGAGGTACGTGGCGCTCCGGGACATCGGCCCGCCGACCACGACCTCGCGGTGCTCCTCGGCCAGCTCGTACCCCAGCTCGGCGAAGACCTCGACCTCGGTCTCCCACCAGAACCCCTCGGTGTCCACCAGGGTGCCGTCCATGTCCAGCAGGACGGCCTGGAGAACGGTGGGGACGCCGGTGGTCGTGGTGGCCGTACCGGTGGAGCCGCCGGCCGTCGCGGGGGTTCTCCCGCCGAGGACCGGGGCCGGTGCGGGAGCTTCCCCGCCGAACGGCAGGCCGGGGGTGCCGCCGCCGTAGGCGGAGGGGTCGACGCGGGAGAAGGGGCGAGTCATCCGCATACCTCCTGAAGGGGAAGCGAAGGCCGGTTGCTCCTCCACGACGGGAGGGGCAACCGGCCTGTACCGGACAGATCAGTGTACGACGGACTGAACTATCGCGCGTTGAAGTATTT
>NZ_DASQNP010000159.1:0-13395 GCF_035644915.1 Streptomyces sp. | reverse complement strand
GAGCCTCCTGGGAGGAGAGGGCGGAAGAGGAGCAGGGGTCGGTGCCCGCAGCGGGAGGCCGGCGCGGAGGGCACGCGCGGGCGGCCGGGCGGCAGCGGGCGCCGGGCGCGCTGCCCCGGTCCGTCCCGGAGCGCCGCCGGGGCGCCGCCGCCCGTGCGGCGCGGCCCGTCGTCCTCCGTCGTCCCCGCACGGCGGTCACGACCGTGCCGGTCCGCCGTCCGGCGAACCGGCGCTCGCATCCTGCAACTTCAACCGGGGTTGAAGTCAACCGCCGCCGTACCGGGGCCTTCGGGGCCTGTGCGGCCCGTCCCGGGCCGGTCCGGCTCAGCCGTCGAGCAGCGGCTTCCACCAGCCCGGGTTGTCGCGGTACCAGTCGACGACGCGCTTGAGCCCCTCGTCCAGCGTCCAGCGCGGGGCGTAGCCCAGCTCGGCCCGGATCTTGCTGTCGTCCACGGAGTAGCGGTAGTCGTGGCCCTTGCGGTCCTCGACGAAGCGCACCATCGACCAGTCCGCGCCGCACAGGTCGAGCAGCCGCTGCGTCATCTGCCGGTTGGTCAGGCTGGTCGCGCCGCCGATGTTGTACGTCTCGCCGCTGCGGCCCCCGGTCAGCACGAGCTGGATGGCCCGGCAGTGGTCGTCGACGTGCAGCCACTCCCGGACGTTGTTCCCGTCCCCGTACAGCGGGACGGGCAGGCCGCGCAGGAGGTTGGTGACGAACAGCGGGACCAGCTTCTCCACGTGCTGGTGCGTCCCGTAGTTGTTGGGGCAGCGCGTGATGCGGACGTCCAGTCCGTGCGTGCGGTGGTAGGCGCGGGCCAGCAGGTCGCTGCCGGCCTTGGACGCGGAGTAGGGCGAGTTGGGCAGCAGCGGGTCCTCCTCGGTCCACGAGCCCGTCTCGATCGACCCGTAGACCTCGTCGGTGGACACGTGGACGACGGTGGGCACCCCGGTGTGCAGGCACGCGTCCAGCACGCTCTGCGTCCCGAGCACGTTGCTGTGCACGAAGGCGACCCCGCCGTCCACCGACCGGTCGACGTGGGACTCGGCCGCGAAGTGCACCACCGCGTCGTGGCCGGGCAGCACCCGCCGCAGCAGTTCCTGGTCGCAGACGTCGCCGCGGACGAAGGTCAGCCGGGGGTGGCCCATCGGCAGGTTCTCGGTGTTGCCGGCGTAGGTGAGCTTGTCGACGACGGTGACCTCGGCGTCCTCGTAGCCGGGGTACCCGCCGCCCAGCATGGTGCGCACGTAGTGGGAGCCGATGAAGCCCGCCCCGCCCGTGACCAGGATCCTCATGCCAGCACCTCTGCCTGTGTGTGATCGCCGATGATCAGCCGGTTGTGCGAGCTCTCGCCCTGCGCCCGCACCCGCGCCCACCGGCCTATCACACAGCTGTGCAGGTCGGGGACGTCGGTGATGGAGGCGCCCTCCAGCAGGATGGAGTCCTCGACGCCCGCGGTGTCCAGGACGCAGTCGCGCCCCACGGCCACGTACGGGCCGACCCGGCTGTCCCGGACCACGCTGCCGGCGCCGATCACCACCGGTCCGGTGAGCCGGGACCGGATCACCCGGGCCCCGGGCTCGACGACGACCCTGCCCTCCACGACGCTGTCCGCGTCGACGTCGCCGCCGGTCCCGTCCTCCGGGCGGTCGGTGCCGAGCCTGCCGAGCAGGGCCCGGTTGCACTCCAGCAGGTCGTCGATCCTCCCGGTGTCCTTCCAGTAGCCCCCGTACACCTGGGCGGTGACCGTGCGGCCGTGGTCGATCATGTGCTGGAGGGCATCGGTGATCTCCAGTTCGCCGCGGGCGCTGGGGACGATGGACCGCACGGCCTCGTGGACCGCCGCCGTGAAGAAGTACACGCCGATGACCGCGAGGTCGCTGCGCGGCTCCTGGGGCTTCTCCACCAGGGCGCGCACGGTGTCGTCCGCGCCGATCTCGGCCACCCCGTACTGGCGCGGGTCCGCCACCTTGGTCACCAGGATCTGCGCGTCCGGCCGCCGCCGCCGGAAGGTCTCCGCCGCCTCGGCGATGCCGTCGGCCAGGACGTTGTCGCCGAGGTACATCACGAAGTCGTCGCCGCCGAGGAACCCCGACGCGAGGGACACGCAGTGCGCCAGCCCCAGCGGCGCCTCCTGCCGGATGTAGGTGATCCGCATGCCGAACCGGGCCCCGTCGCCGATCGCCGCCTCGACCTGCGCGCCGTGCCCTCCGACGACGATGCCGGTTTCCTCCACCCCGATGTTCCGCAGGTTCTCCAGGCAGTGCTCCAGCACGGGCCTGTTCGCCACCGGAACCAGTTGCTTCGCCATCGAGTACGTGAAGGGCCGCAGACGCGTCCCTTCGCCCCCGGACAGTACCAGTGCTTTCATGGGCTCCCCAGCGGGTTCGCACGGAGACAGGGTCAGGGACAACGTGGGGGCCCCCGCTCGACTCCGGTTCGAGCCACCGTCGAATCCGGGCTGCGAACGTCCCGTCCCGTAGCGCACCCGAGGACAGCCGAGGACGAGGAGCTGAACCGATGGCGGACAGTGCCCTGACCCCCGACGAGGTCGGAGAGTTCTACGACGACCGGGGCTGGCTCTGGGAGATCTTCATGGGCCAGAACCTGCACATCGGTTACTGGGACGGCGAGGACCCGGACACCGATCCCAAGGACCGGCTGACCGACGTCCTGATCGAGCGGGTGGGGCTGCGCCCGGGGCAGCGGCTGCTCGACGTCGGCTGCGGCCAGGGCAGGCCGGCCGTCCGGCTGGCGCGGGCCGCCGGCGGCGAGGTGCTCGGGATCACGGTGAGCGCGGACCAGGTCGCCAAGGGGACCGAGCTGGCGCGCGAGGCGGGCCTGGCGGACCGGGTGCGGTTCGAGCGGGTCGACGTCATGGAGATGCCCTACGGGGACGGCTCGTTCGACGCCGCCTGGGCGATCGAGTCCCTGATGTACCTGGCCGACCGGCCGGCCGCCCTGCGGGAGATCGCGCGCGTCCTGGCTCCCGGCGGGACGTTCGTGCTGGCCGACTACACCGAGGCGGGCGAACTGACGGAGGAGTGGCGGAAGGTCCTGACCGAGGGCTTCACCGTCGACTCGCTGCCGACCGCGGCGGAGTACGCCCAGATGTTCGCGGAGGCCGGGCTGGAGGTCGTGCACCAGGAGGACGCCACCGAGCACCTGCGCAGGTCCGCCGCACGCATCGACCAGTTGGTGGCCGACAACTACGCGAAGGTCGTGGAGAAGGGCGGCGCCGCGTTCGCCGAGGAGTTCAAGACCATGATCGGGAAGGTGTCCCGGCTGGAGCGCGACCACCTGGGCTACACCATCGTCACGGCCCGCAAACGCGCCTCCTGACGCCGGCCGCCGGCCGGTCCAGTGGTCGTCGAGCGGCCTTCGAGCCCGCGTTCCGACGATGTGCCGCATGAGGATTCTCTTCGTGGCGGGGGGCACCTCCGGGGTGATCTTCGGCATCGTCCCCCTCGCCCAGGCCGCCCGCAACGCCGGACACGAGGTCTTCATGGCCGCTCCGGAGAACGTGATGCCCACCATCACCGGCGCGGGGATCCCCGGGGTCCCGGTGTCCTCCAAGGTGATGCACGACGCGCTCGTCGACCGCCGCGGCATCCGCGTCCCCATCCCGGAGGACCTGCACGAGCGGTACATCTTCAACGGCCGGACCTTCGGCCGGTACGCGGCCAGTTGCCTGGACGGCCTGCTGGCGCTGGTGGACCGCTGGCGTCCGGACGTGGTGGTGGGCGGGGCGCTGGCCTTCGCCGCGCCCCTCGTCGCGGCCTACGCGGGGGTCCCCTACGTCAAGCAGGCCATCGACATGGGCGAGCCGCGCACCATCGACCTGGCCGCCGCCGCCGAACTGGGCCCGGAGCTGGAGCGGCTGGGCCTGTACGACATGCCGCGCGCGGACCTGTTCATCGACATCTGCCCGCCGAGCCTGCGCCCGGCGGACGCCCTGCCCGCGCAGCTCATGCGCTACGTGCCGTACGCCACCCCGAAGCCGGTCGAGCCGTGGATGTACACCCGGGGCGACCGCCCCCGCCTGCTGGTGTCGGCCGGCAGCCGGGTCACCCCCGACTCCGACTTCGACATCCTGAGCGGACTGGTGGAGAAGGTGGGGAAGCTGGACGCGGAGCTGCTCATCGCGGCTCCGGAGTCCGTCGCGGAGAAGCTGCGCCCGCTCCCCGACCACGTCCGGGCCGGCTGGATCCCCCTGCACCTGGTGGCGCCGACCTGCGACCTGGTGGTCCACCACGCGGGCGGCAACACCACGATGGGCTACGTGTCCTACGGGGTGCCGCAGGTGCTCATCCCGTACCTGCCCTACTGCGTCGACTACAGCAGGCGCCTGAGCGCGTACGGCGCCGCCCGGATGATCGACCCCGCGGAGGACTCCGCGGAGAACGTCCTGCGCACCTGCGCGGAGATGCTCGCCACACCCTCCTACCGCGAACGGGCCCGCGCCCTGGCCGACGAGGTGGCCGGGCTCCCCCGCCCCGCCGAGGCCGTGCAGGCGATCGAGCGGCTGGTGGCCGGCGGACTGTGAGCGGCCCGCTCCGACCGTTCCCGACATCAGGGGATATCACATGATCCATCTGTTCCAGCCCCAGGTGGGCGACGAGGAACTCTCCGCCGTCGCCGAGGTCTTCCGCGACAGGTGGCTCGGCCACGGCCCGCGGACCAGACGGTTCGAGGCCGCCTTCGCCGAGCACCTCGGTGTCGAGCCCGACCGGGTGGTCTTCCTGAACTCGGGCACCGCGGGCCTCTTCCTGGCCGTCGAGACGCTCGACCTGGCCGAGGGCGACGAGGTGGTCATGCCGTCGATGAGCTTCCTCGCCGCCGCGAACGCCGTCGTGGCGGCCGGCGCCCGGCCGGTCTTCTGCGACGTGGACCCGCGGACGATGAACCCGCGCTGGGAGGACGTGGAGGCGGTCCTCACCCCCCGCACCAGGGCCGTGGTGGTGCTGCACTACGGCGGCTACCCGGGCTGGGTGGCGGAGATCGCGGAGCGCTGCCGGGAGCGGGGCCTGACCCTGATCGAGGACTCCGCCTGCTCGATCGCCTCGGCCGTGGACGGCCGGGCCGTCGGCACCTTCGGCGACCTGGCCATGTGGAGCCTGGACGCGGCGAAGGTCCTCACCACCGGCGACGGCGGCCTGCTGTACGCGCGCGACGCCGAACGCGCCGCCCGGGCGCGGCGCCTGGCGTACCACGGCCTGGTGCAGCCCAGCGGCTTCGGTTACGCCAGGGTCTCGCACCGGTGGTGGGAGCTGGAGGTGCCGGAGACCGGCCGGCGGGCGATCGGCAACGACCTGACGGCCGCGATCGGCCTGGTGCAGTTGCGGCGGCTGCCCGAGTTCGTCGCCCGCCGCCGGGAGATCACCGAGCTGTACGACCGCGAACTGGCGGACGTCGAGGGGCTCCGGCTGCCCCCGCCGCTGCCCGCGGGCCACACGTCCTCGTACTACTTCTACTGGGTGCAGATGGACGCGGAGATCCGCGACGAGGTGGCCTCCGACCTGCTCGCGGCGGACATCTACACCACCTTCCGGTACGCGCCCCTGCACAAGGTGCCCGCCTACCGGTCCGGCGACCGCGTCCTGCCCGCCACCGACCGCGCCGCCGGCGAGACCCTGTGCCTGCCGCTGCACCCCGGGCTCGGTGACGAGGACGTCAGGACGGTCGCGGAACGGCTCCGCAAGGCCGTCACCTCCCGCCGCCGGACCACGGTCGGCTGACGGCGGGCCGGGCGGGAGCAGGACGGGACCGGGCAGGACGGGACAGGAGGGAAGGCGGACATGAGACTGCTCGTCATGGCCATGCTGGCCAAGACGCTGCACGAGACGGCCATCGGCCTCGATCTGGTGGAGCAGCTCCGGGGCGCCGGGGTCAGCGCCCACTTCGTCGTCGACGTGTACAGCGAGCGCCAACTGGCCGCCACGGACCACCCGTACACCGTGGTGGAGTCCTCCATGGGGGAGGGCGTGCGCAAGGTCGTCGGCGAGGCCGTGCGGGAGTTCCGGCCCGACGCGATCGTGCTGAGCGACTACGTCGCCCACTGGATGATGTGCAGCGTCAACTACGGGATCGACCCCTGGTTCATCGACGAGTTCGCGCTGCCGGTCGTCCCGATCGACACGGTGTCCCTGGCGGACACCGATCTCATGGTGGAGATCTCCGGCCGGCGCATGCGGGTGAGCGACCGCATCCTCACCGCGCCCGCCCACCTCCTCCCGGTGCCCGGGAACCGGCCCCGGACCGGGGCCGGGGGGCGCGGCCTGCCGTACCGGGCCGACCGCGCCGTCCGCCCCCTCCCGTCGCGGGCCAGGAGGGAGATCCGCCGGTCGCTGGGGGTCGGCGACGGGGAGCGGCTGCTGATGGTGCCCCTGCTGCCCTGGCAGCGGACGATGCAGGACCTCGCGGGGCCGACCGTCCGCGAACTCGCCCGGCGGGTGCCGGAGCTGGTCGGGCACTACCTGCGCCGGCTGCCGGACGGCACGCGGTTCGTGGTCGCCGGGCCGTACCTCGACGGCCTGGGGCTGCCACCGGACCGGACGCGCGTCGAGACCTCCTACAGCACGCGGCGCTACACCGACCTGCTGGCCGCCTCCGACGCGGTGCTGGCCCTGTTCCTGCCGTCCTTCGCGCTGGAACGGGCGATCCTCGCGGACGTCCCCGGGCTGTTCACCGTCAACACCTTCGAGATCGGCGGCGAGCCGGGCGTGCGGCGGGCGGCGGAGGCCCTCGGCGGGCTCTCCCCGGCGGTCCGCTCCTGGCTGGAGCGCTTCCCCGGGACGGTGCCCCCCTTCCACATGTGGCCCCTGCAGTGGAACGGCGTCGTGGGCCGGCTGCTGGAGGACAACCCCTTCACCACGACCGCCCTGCGCGCGGAGCTCTTCGACGAGGAGTCCGTGGTGGGCGGCCTGGAGAGCGTCCTGTACGACCCGGCCGTACGGGACCGGCTGGCCGCGGCCAGGGCCGCCTACCGGGACGCCCTCGACCGGCTGCCGGACACCGCCGAGGTGTTCGCGACCGCCGCGCGGCGGGCCGGGGCGGCGGTCTGACGCGCCGGTTCCCGGCACACCGGACGGGGTCCGGGGCGGGACGCACCGCCCCGGACCCCGTCCGCGCGTCCCGCCGGAGCGGGACGCGCCGCCTCACGCCGCCGCGGCGGTCCGGTGGACGACGACCGCCCGCTCCAGCTCGCGCACCAGCTCGTCGGGGAGCGGCATGCGGCGCACCTCGTCGCGCAGCCGCTCCGCGGCGCTCCGGTACGACGGGTCCGCGAGGACCTCGCGGACGGCGCCGGCGACGTCCCGCGGACCGCCGTCCCCGGGCGCGACCGGCCGGGCGGCGCCGTACGCGCCGAGCCGCCCGGCGTGCTCCTCCGGTTCCGGCCGGCGCGGGAGGAGGACCTGTGGTACCCCGTGGGCCAGGCAGGTCAGGGTGGTGCCGCCGTCGGCACCGTGGACCACCAGGTCGCAGGTCGGCACGGTGACGTCCAGCGGCAGCCGGCCGGCGCGCGCTCCGCCGGGCAGGGGCAGCCGCTCCGCCCCGGCGTCGTCGGGCGTGGCGACCAGCAGCTCGACGTCCAGCGCCGCGATCTCCTCCACCAGGGCGGCGAGCCGTCCGGCCCGGCCGTCCGTGCCGTCCGCGGCGGTCCCGCCGGGGGCGCTCACCAGGACCCGCGGCCGGTCGCCCCTGGTGTACATCCAGGGCTCCAGGGGGCGCTGCGCACCGCACGGGACGTGGCGCAGCGGCAGGGCCACGGGCGCCGCCGCGGGCCGCACGCCCGGGGGCATCAGGCTGACGGAGAAGGCGGGCGCGGGCACCTCCCGCAGTCCGAGCCGCTCCAGCTCCGGCGCCAGTTCGGCGGCGGCTGCGAGGTCCGCGGCCAGGGGTTCGGCGATGTCGGTGGCGAACCGCACCCAGGGGACGCCGGCGCGGTGCGCGGCGAGCGGACCGGCATAGGCGTGGACGGCGCCGACCACGAGGTCCGGGCGCCACCGGTCCGCCAGGTCGAGCAGGGCGTCCAGGGATGCGGCGGCGAGCCTGCCGAGCGCGCGTCCGGCGGCGGTGTCCCGCTCCGGTCCGCGGGGCGGCGCCGGCTCCCGGCCGCCCTGCCGTACGGCCCGGACGTCCCCGGCCGTACGGGAGGTCACCGCGACCGCCGGGACGCCGCAGCCGAGGACGGCGGGCAGCACCGCCTCGGGTACGGCCATGACGACCTCGTGCCCCGCGGTGCGGGCCGCCTGCGCCAGCGGGACGTCCGTCAGGACCGTCCCGGTCCCGCCGCCTCCTGCGCCTCCTACGCCTCCTACGAAGAGCATCCTCATGGCGGCATCGTCCGCCCTCCTCTTGGAGCCTCGCTCGAAGCCGCGGGGACCGGGCCGCAGGGGTCTTCGAGCGGATCTCGAAGGGCGTGCCGGAACCTGGGGGTACCGGGGACCGCCGTGGCCGGGGCGTCCGGCGGCCGCCCGGGCGAGCGCACCCCTTCTTTCACGTTCTTTCAAGCCTTTCAAGTCTTCGAGCCCTTCGGGCACTTGAGCCACTTCCTGGAGGAGGCCGTCGTGTTCCGGCACACGTCCGAGTTCCACGACTGGTTCGCCGAACGGCGGCGGACCCGCGGGCACCGGGTGACCCCCACACGGCTGGACCGGCTCGACGGGTGGTCCTTCCACCCGGAGACGGGGAACCTGGAGCACCGCAGCGGCCGGTTCTTCACCGTCGAGGGGCTCGAGGTCGACACCGACAACCGGGAGGTCGGCCGCTGGGCGCAGCCGATCATCGTCCAGCCGGAGGCCGGCATCCTCGGCATCCTGGTCAGGGAGTTCGGGGGCGTCCCGCACTTCCTCCTCCAGGCCAAGATGGAGCCGGGGAACGTCAACCTGCTCCAGCTCTCCCCCACGGTCCAGGCGACCCGCAGCAACTTCACCCGGGTGCACCGGGGCAACCCCGTCCCCTACCTGGAGCACTTCCTCGCGCCGCGCCGCGGGCGGATCGTGTTCGACGCCCTCCAGTCCGAGCAGGGCTCCTGGTTCCTCCGCAAACGCAACCGGAACATGATCGTCGAGGTGACGGAGGACGTCCCCCTCCTCGACGGCTTCTGCTGGCTGACCCTGGAGCAGATCGGCGAGCTGCTGCGCGTCGACAACCTGGTGAACATGGACACCCGGAGCGTGCTGTCCGGGCTGCCCGGCTCCTGGGGCGGGACGTCCGGCCGCGCCGGCGCCGAGGACCGGGGCCTGCACCGCATGGCGGAGCTGCTGAGCTGGTTCACCGAGGCCAAGGCCGCCCACCGGCTGCGCCGGCGCCGCCTGCCCCTGAACGGCGTCAAGGGCTGGTCCGGCTCCGGGGACCGCGTGGAGCACGAGGACGGCCGGTACTTCTCGGTGATCGGCGTGGACGTGGAGGCCGAGGGGCGCGAGGTCGCCCGGTGGTCGCAGCCGATGCTCGCGCCGGCCTCGCGCGGCGTGATCGCGTTCCTCACCAGGACCATCGACGGCCTGCGCCACCTGCTGGTGCGGGCCCGGACCGAGGCCGGCTGCCTGGACGTGGTGGAGATGGGGCCGACCGTGCAGTGCGCGCCGGACAACTACCGGCACCTGCCGCGGGAGCGGCGGCCGCGCTTCCTGGACGAGGTCCTGGGGGCCGCCCCGGCGCGCGTCCTGCTGGACGTCGTCCACTCCGAGGAGGGCGGCCGGTTCTACCACGCGGAGAACCGCTACCTCGTCGTCGAGGCCGGGGAGGACGTCCCGCTCGACGCGGGCGGGGACTTCGTCTGGATGACGCCGGAGCAGTTGGGGGCGCTGGCGCGGTACGGCAACCACGTGAACGTCGAGGCCCGCAGCCTGCTGACGTGCCTGAGGTTCCTGCGGTGAGGGCGGCGTCGCACGGCGGGCCGGTGCGCCTGGGGGTGCTGGGCTGCGCCGACATCGCGGTACGGAGGGTGCTGCCGGCCGTCACCCGCACACCGGAGGTGTCGCTGACGGCCGTGGCCAGCCGCAGCGGGGACCGGGCCGGGGCCGTCGCGCGCCGCTTCGGCGGCGATCCGGTCGAGGGGTACGACGCGCTGCTCGAACGCCCCGACGTCGAGGCGGTCTACGTTCCGCTGCCCGCCGCGCTGCACGCGCGGTGGGTCGGGCGGGCCCTGGAGGCGGGCAAGCACGTGCTGGCGGAGAAGCCGCTGACGACGAGCGCGGCCGAGACCGCCCGGCTGGTGCGCCTCGCCCGGGAGGCGGGGCTGGTGCTGATGGAGAACTTCATGTTCGTGCACCACCCCCAGCACCACCGCGTCCGGCGGCTGCTGGCGGACGGCGCCGTCGGCGAGCCGCTGGTGCTCAGCGCGGCGTTCACCATCCCGCCCCGCCCCGCGGACGACATCCGCTACCGGGCGGACCTCGGCGGCGGCGCCCTGTTCGACGTGGGCGTGTACCCCCTGCGCGCCGCCCTGTTCCTCCTCGGCCACGGCCTGGAGGTCGCCGGCGCGACGCTGCGGACCGACCCCCGGCTCGGGGTGGACGTGGGGGGCGCCGCCCTGCTGCGCGGGCGCAACGGGGTGACCGCCCACCTGTCCTTCGGCATGGAGCACCACTACACGTCCCGGTACGAGGTCCTGGGCAGCGCCGGACGCATCAGCCTCGACCGGGCCTTCACACCGCCGGCGGACCACCGGCCCGCGCTGGTGGTGGAGCGGCCGGACGGCACCGAGCATCTGGAACTGGAGCCCTACGACCAGTGCGCCGGCACCGTCGAGGCCTTCGCACGGGCCATCAGATCCGGAGCCGGCACGTCCGGCGACGCGACCGTCCGGCTGGCGGAGCTGGTCGCCGACGTCCACCGGAGCGGTCACGCGGAACGCGGCCGGCTCCACGACCGGCGCGTGACGCCGTGGGAGGCGATGAGGCAGTGAACGACGTCAAGACCCGCATCCTGGAACAGGTGCGCGAGTACCACGGCACCGGCGAGCGGGAGTTCGTCCCCGGGGAGACGGCGGTGTGGCCGTCGGGAGCGGTGTTCGACGCGGAGGACAGGGTCGCCCTGGTGGAGGCCGCCCTGGACATGCGGATCGCCGCCGGGGTCGGCTCGCGGCGCTTCGAGCGGGAGTTCGCCAGGTTCTTCGGGCTCCGCAAGGCCCACCTCACCAACTCCGGCTCGTCGGCGAACCTGCTGGCGCTGTCGGCGTTCACCTCGCCGCAGCTCGAGGACCGCCGGCTGCGGCCCGGCGACGAGGTGATCACGGTCGCGGCCGGCTTCCCCACCACCGTCAACCCCATCCTCCAGAACGGGCTGGTGCCGGTGTTCGTCGACGTGGAGCTGGGCACGTACAACACCACGCCGGAGCGGATCGCCGAGGCCATCGGCCCCCGGACGAGGGCCATCATGATCGCGCACTCGCTGGGCAACCCGTTCGCCGTCGAGGAGGTCGCCCGGATCGCGGACGAGCACGAGCTGTTCCTGATCGAGGACAACTGCGACGCGGTCGGCTCCACCTACCGCGGGAGGCTCACCGGCACCTTCGGCGACATCGCGACCACCAGCTTCTACCCGGCCCACCACATCGCGATGGGCGAGGGCGGCTGCGTGCTGACCGACAACCTGGCGCTGGCCCGGATCGTGGAGTCGATGCGCGACTGGGGCCGGGACTGCTGGTGCGAGCCGGGCGAGGACAACCGCTGCTTCAAGCGGTTCGACTACCAGATGGGGACCCTGCCGCGCGGGTACGACCACAAGTACATCTTCTCGCACGTCGGCTACAACCTGAAGGCCACCGACCTGCAGGCCGCGCTCGGCCTGAGCCAGTTGCGCAGGCTGCCGGACTTCGGTGCGGCCCGGCGCGCCAACTGGCGCCTGCTGCGCCGGGAGCTGGACGGCGTCCCCGGGCTGATCCTGCCCGAGCCGACCCCGGGCAGCGATCCGAGCTGGTTCGGCTTCGCCGTCACCGTCTCGCCCGACGCCGGGTACACGCGCGAGGGCCTGGTGTCCTTCCTGGAGGGCCGGAGGATCGGCACCCGCCGCTTCTTCGCCGGCAACCTCACCCGGCACCCCGCCTACCTGGACCGCCCGCACCGGATCAGCGGCTCGCTGGCCAACAGCGACCTCATCGCCGAGCACACCTTCTGGGTCGGCGTCTACCCGGGGCTCACCGAGGAGATGGTCGCCTACACCGCCGAGTCCATCCGCGACTACGCGGTGAAGAACTCCTGACCCGGCACCTGACCGCGACGACTCGGGAGGAGGTCTCCCCCTTGTTCGAGGAACACCACTCGCCCCTGCTCACGGCGGCCCGGAAGATGGCGCCGCTCGCCGCGGAGCGCTCCGCCGCCGGTGAGGAGCGGCGCAGACTGGACCAGGCCGTCGTCGACGCGATGGTGGACGCCGGCTTCCCCCACCACTTCGCACCGGACGGGCCCGGCGGCCGGGCGGGCACGTTCACCGAGCTGCTGCACGCCGTCGCCGCGCTGGGCGAGGGCTGCGCGTCGGCCGCCTGGGTGGCCTCGGTGACGGCGGCTGCGGGCAGGCTGACCGCCTGTCTGCCCGCGGAGGGCCGGGCCGCCGTGTGGGAGAAGGGCCCCGGCACCGTCGTCGTCGCCGGGCTGATGCCCTCGGGCACCGCGGAGCCGGCGGGTGGCGGCTGGCGGGTGCGCGGGCGGTGGGCGTACGTCAGCGGCGTCGACTTCGCCCACTGGGTCCTGGTCGCGGCCCGTACCGGGGAGGCGGAGCGTCCCGTGGTGCGGGTGTTCGCGGTGCCGCGCGGCGACTGCTCCGTCGTCGACTCGTGGTTCACGGTGGGGATGCGCGGCACCGGGAGCCACACGGTGGTGGTCGAGGACGTCGTCGTCCCCGCCGAGCGCTCCGTTCCCCTGGAGGTCCTGCTCAAGGGCGCGGCCCCCGGGGCGCAGGCCCCCTGCCACCTGGTGCCGATGAAGGCGGCCAACGGCCTCACGCTGGCGGCCCCGCTCCTGGGCTGCGCCCGCGGGGCGCTGCGCCGCTGGTCGGAACTGGTCCGCGGGAAGCTCGCGGCGCCGGGCGGGGCGATCTCCGGCGGGGCCGACCGGGGCCCCTTCGAGCAGTTGCTGGCCCGCGCGGACGGTGAGGTCGACGCCGCGCGGCTGCTGCTGGAACGGGTGGCGCGGGCCGTCGACCGGGGAGCGGTCACGGAGCTGGTGACGGCCCGCAACGGGCGCGACTGCGCGCTCGCCGCGGAGCTCCTGGCCACGGTGGTGGACAGGCTGCTGCGTTCGGCCGGCACCCGGGGCCAGGCGGAGCAGGAGGAGCTCCAGCGCCGGTGGCGCGACGTCAACTGCGGCGCGGGGCACAGCGGTCTGCAGTTCGCGCCCCTCGCGGGCGCGTACGCGCGCCTGGCGGACGCCTGGTGAGCGAGGCGGGGTGAGCGG
>NZ_DASQNP010000158.1:0-13806 GCF_035644915.1 Streptomyces sp. | reverse complement strand
CGGTGAGCCGACGACGTGGGCGGCCTCGACCGTGCCGGGCCCGGCGGGGAAGGGAGAAGCCGCCCGCCCCCGGCTTCCGGGGGCGGGCGGCGAGACGCCCTGAGGTAGAGCGGTCAGCGGGTGGTCACGCGTGGCCGCTGTACGCGAGGCTGCACGACGAGTATTCGCCCTTGACCGCGCAGAGCTGGATGTAGACCGTGGTGCCCTCCGCCAGATCGCCGGTGTTCCACGGGCTGTAGTAGACGGCCGAGTGCCCGCGCGTGGTGGCGACGCGCCCCGTCACCGGGCTGATCATGCTGGCCTCCATGCCCCACCCCTCGGAAAGCCGGTCCAGCACGCGGAACGCGTCACCGGGGTCGCCGGGGAGGGGATCGCCACGCCACTCCATGAGGCCCGCGTAGGTGCCCTGGTAGTAGGCGGCGATGGTGAAGCTCCCGTCGGAGGACACCGCGCTCTTCTCGAAGGTCCAGTCGGCAGCCGCCGCGTTGCCCGCCCCGAGCGTGATGAAACTGCCGACGAAGAGCGCGCTCGCCGCCAGGAGTGTGGCGACCCGGTTCCTCAGTCGCGTCCTCAACATGTCATTCCCCCCAAATAGTTCGCGCGTTCGAAGTTATGAGGATCATGGTCTACTCAACCCACGCCGTCAACCATTGAATGGTGGACGACGGCGTCCGGCCGCCAGTGGCTCCCTGAACCGAACCGCGGCGTGAGCGTCGTGACGTGATGCCGAAACCTCCATGTCATCACCCACAGCGGGAAGCCCACCGAGGTTCCGCTCGGCGTCGCCGTCGCCGATGGCCTCGCACGCCTGCCGGGGTGAGGTCCGCGCCGCCGCGTGCGTCCCGTCAGGGCTCCCTCCGACCGTGCCCACCACCGGACACCTCCGGCACAAGACACGGAGGGAGGGGTCGAGACGGGATCGCGTGCTTGGCGTGCGCGCGTTCCTGCTCCCTGCGCCAGATCTTCACCAAGGCCTCGTCGGTCCGCGGGACGGCGAGGCCGACGGCTTCAAGGATGTCGCGGAAGAAGGGCACCGGGCCGCCGTCGGTCCACGTGACCAGCTCGGACAGCAGCGGCACGTCGGAGCCGATCCCCCTGTCGACGGCGGTCAACCGCTGCTGGAAGTCGGGCTTGACCTGCCCTCCCTCCAGGGCGAGCGCCGGAATGGTCCTTCCCTGTACCGCGACGCTGACGAGCCACCGGGTGAGTTCACCAACGGGGTCCTGCGGTTGGACCTTCGGCCGCATGGCCGACACCTGCGCCTGCGGCGCATTCGGCTGGACGGCGTGTTCACGAACGCGGTGATCCTCCATCACGCCCTGGGCGTCGCGGAGATCGTGCGCCGGCTAGAGGGGAGGGCCATGAGGCCCATCACGCCAGGAGAGTGCGCCAGCGGTCGGCCGATTCCATCATGTCCAGCGTGACCCGCTCCAGGAACGCACCTGCCCTGGCCAGCCGCCGCCCCGCGGGCCTGTCGAGTCCCACCGCCTCCGCCCCCGCCGTCGCGGCCTGCGCTGCCTCGAGCGTCTGCCGCGCGCTGGTCATGACCGAGTGGTACCAGGCGTCGTCGTCGACCACGTAGATGTCGCGACGCCGCTGCGGATCGCGTTCGCGCCGGACGTAACCCTGCTGGACCAGGAAGTTCACGGCCACGGAGACGGAGGCCGGGCTGACCTTCAGCCTGCGGGTCAGCTCGGCCGCGGTGCGCCTGCCGTCCTCGGACAGCAACAGGTCGACGTGCACGCGCGCCGTCATCCTCGGCAGCCCCGACCTGACCGCCAGTTCGATGATCTCCTCTTCCACCGCGCCGCCCGGCGGTCCGGCCGCGCGCGGGGGTGCCGGTGTGCCACGCCGCGCCCGCTGGACCGTCGCCCGGTGTGCCTGCTGGGGTCGGTAGCCGCCGGGGCCGCCGTTGCGTCCGACCTCCCGGCTGATCGTCGAGGTCGGACGGCCGAGCCGCCTGGCGATTTCAGCGTAGGAGAGCCCGTCGGCGAGTCCGGCCGCGATGCGCTGGCGCTCCTGCTGGGTCAACCGTCCTCCTGGCATGCCGCCAGTATTGCCTTCGCCTCCATTCATTGCAACGCTGCATTGCATTCGGCCCCAGCGTCATTGCATCAATTTTCCTCCATCTACCTGGGAAAACGTTTTCTTATTGATTGACGCAATTCCGAATGCAACGTAGCTTTCACGTTGCGCCAAATACGTGCTGTCGCGAGATGAGGAATGGTCATGAGTGAATCCCTCCACACCGTCACAACGCTGCCGACAGCGCGCCGGCCCGGTTGCCCCTTCGACCCACCGGCAGAGCTGATCGACGCCCGTCGGCACGGTCCCATCAGCCGCTACATCCATCCCGGCGGGAAACCCGGCTGGCTCATCACCGGGTACGACCTGGTCAGATCGGTCCTGGCCGACTCGCGGTTCAGCTCGCGCAAGGAACTCCTGAACGTGGTCGACTACGAGATTCCTCCGGCGCCGCCCGGCGAGTTCCTGCTCATGGACGAGCCGCAGCACGGGCGCTACCGGAAACCGCTGGTGGGCAAGTTCACCGTACGGCGGATGCGGCTGCTCACCGAGCGCGTCGAGCAGATCACCGCCGCATGCCTGGACGCCATGGAGGAGGCCGGACCGCCGGCGGACCTGGTGACCTCGTTCGCCAAGCCCATTCCCACCATCGTCATCTGTGAGCTGCTGGGGGTGCCGTACGAGGACCGGGGCTCCTTCCAGGAACAGATCGACGCGTTCATGGGCGGGGAGACGAGCGACGAGGAGCTGATGGCGGCCTACACCGCGACCCAGGACTACATCGCGGACCTGGTGGCCGCCAAGCGCGCGAACCCCACCGACGACGTGCTCAGCGAACTCACCGACAGCGATCTGACCGATGAGGAGCTGAAGGGGATCGGCCTCATCCTGCTGGCGGCCGGACTCGACACCACCGCGAACATGCTGTCCCTCGGCACCTTCGCGCTGCTGCAGAACCCGGCGCAACTGGCCGCGCTGCGCGCCGACCCCGCACTCGCCGACCGGGCCGTGGAGGAACTGCTGCGGTACCTGAGCGTCGCCAAGTCGTTCATGAGGACGGCGCTGGAGGACGTCGAGCTGGGCGGCCAGACCATCGAGGCCGGCACGACGGTCGTCCTGTCGTACCACACCGCCAACCGCGACCCCGAGCGCTTCGCCGATCCCCACACGCTCGACATCCGGAGGCAGAGCGTCGGGCACCTGGCCTTCGGCCACGGCATCCACCAGTGCCTGGGCCAGCAGTTGGCCCGCGTCGAGCTGCGGGTCGCGCTCCCCGCGCTGATCGACCGCTTCCCCACGCTGCGTCTGGCCGTACCGGCCGAGGAGGTCGACCTGCGCCCGGAGACCGCGGACATCTACGGGGTCAAGAGCCTCCCGGTCACCTGGGACGAGGAGGGGTCATGAGGACGACGCGCCTGCGCATCGACCGTGAGCGCTGCATCGGCGCCGGGATGTGCGCTCTGACCGCTCCCGAGGTGTTCGACCAGGACCCCGACGACGGCCGCGTGCTCCTGCTGCACGCCGAGCCGCCCACCGCCCATCGAGCGGCCGCGCAGATGGCCGCCGGTGTCTGCCCCTCCGGGGCGATCACCTTCCATGAGCCGGGATCCAGCGGCTCCTGACGCCGGCGCGACCGCACCCGGGCCGAGAACCCGCACCGCGCGTCGGTGGGGGCTCTCGCGCGTACGGCACGCGTCACGCATCCGCAGGGCAGGCGTCACGCCTCCTGCCCGGTGGCCGTGAGGACGACCTCGCGGATGGTCACGTTCGCGGGCTGCCGGTACGCGTAGCCGATCGCCTCGACGACCGCCTGCGGGGCCAGGGCGCCGTCGACGGCCTTCTGCCACGTCTCGCAGCCGCTCCCGATCAGCTCGTCGCCGGTGTGCGCCGGCGGCTCCGCCTCAGCCGCATCCGGCGCGACGGTCACCAGCCGTACTCCCGTGGCGGCCACCTCCTCGCGCGGATCCCCCGACACCGCATGTGCTCCTGCGCGTCCTGCTCGCCCCGGCGGCCGGCTCGACGAGGCGAACAGGCCGCCGGGGCGAGCAGGTAGCGCCGTCGCCTTTCGGCGTGATCGTGCTCAGACGTCGTCGCCGCGCTGGTGGCCGCGGCGGGCGTCGCGGTCGAAGATGCCCAGGATCTCGCAGGGCCCGCCCTCGGCGCCGATGGCGTGCGGCAGCATGGTGGGGAACTCGGCCGCCTGGTTGGTCTCCACTCGGAAGCGCCGGTTGCCCAGCAGCAGGACCGCGGTGCCGGAGAGGACGACGAGCCATTCGCGGCCCTGATGGGCGCGCAGGCGCGAGGGGCTGTCGGGCGGCGGGTTCGTCATGCGCTGACGCACGACGGTCATGCCGGGGTCCGCCTTCACGGGCCAGCGCATGAGCTCATGGGTCGCGTCGATCACCGGGCTGGTGACGACGTCGTCGGTGGCGGTCTCGACGAGTTGGTCCAGGGAGGTGCCCAGGGCCCGGGCGAGGGTGACGAGCTGGTCCAGGGCCAGGCGGCGCTTGCCGTTCTCGATGCGGCTGAGCGTGGACTGGCTGAGATGGGCACGGGCGGCCAGTTCCTCCAGGGACCAGCCCTGCGCCACGCGCAGGGCCCGGATTCGTTTGCGCACCAGGCTGTCGAGCTCGCCATTGTCTTGCGTCATAGGCAACATCGTATGCCCGCATCGCAAGGTGTGCCTACCGTCGTGAACGCCGCCCCGGAACGGCTGGGGCGGCGTGAAGAAAGGGGTAGAACGCCATGCCTATGACCACTGCCGCGGATGCGACCGACAGGCTGCCGGATGGGACCGTCGACGCCGTGGTGATCGGCGGCGGCGCCGCGGGTTTGAACGGCGCGCTGATGCTCGCCCGCTCCCGCCGCTCGGTCGTCGTGATCGACAGCGGCACCCCGCGCAACGCACCCGCCGACGGCGTGCACGGCCTGCTCGGCCTGGACGGCATCCCACCGGCCGAACTGCTGCGCAGGGGACGCGAGGAGGTGCGCCGCTACGGCGGCCTGGTCGTGACCGGGGAGGTGGTCTCCGCCGCCCCGGCCGCCCCCTCCGCCGGGGGAGACCTGCGCTTCACCGTCACCCTCGCCGACGGCAGCACCCTGTCGGCGCGCCGCCTGCTCGTCGCCACCGGACTGCGCGACGTCCTGCCCGACGTTCCCGGGCTGGCCCGGCACTGGGGGCACGGTGTGGTGCACTGCCCGTACTGCCACGGCTGGGAGGTGCGCGGCGAGCCCATCGGGGTCCTGGCCGTAGGCCCGGCCTCGGTCCACCACGCTCTGCTGTTCCGCCAGTTGACCGACGACCTGGTCTACTTCACCCGCGGCACCGAACTCGACGAGGACACCCGCGCGCGCTTCGCCGCCCGCGCCGTTCAGGTCGTCGACGCCCCGGTGGAGGAGGTCGTGACCGGCGAGGACGGCGGCATCGCGGGCGTGCGCCTCGGTGACGGGCGCCTCGTGTCCCGCCGGGTCCTCGCGGTCGCGACCACCCTGCGGGCCCGCACCGAGGGCCTGGACGGACTGGGGCTGCCGATGGAGGACCTTCCCGATGGGATGGGCCGCCGCTTCGCCTCCGGCACAGCCGGCACCACCGAGGTGCCCGGGGTGTGGGTGGCCGGCAACGCCACCGACCTGACCGCCCAGGTCGGCGCCTCCGCCGCGGCCGGCGCCCTGGCCGGCGCCCACATCAACGCCGCCCTGGCCGCCGCGGACACCGAGGCGGCCCTCGCCGCCGCACGGCGCGGCGGCACCTCCGCCTGACGCCCCCTCACACCCGTCGGCCCGCAGCCCTCTGCGCAGCGGCGGCGTGCGTACGTACCACGCGGGTCCCGGGCCCGGAACCCGCCACCCTGGCGCCCGGCCATCCGGCGCCGCTCCCTTCATGCCTTCGGAAAGGAATCCATGAGTACGAACCGGTCTCCACAGGTGAGTGCCACCGGCGAGGGCGTGCCGGACGCGCGCCGGCGTCGCACGATCCTGGTGACCGTCTGCATCGCGTTGATGGCCGTCATCGCCTCGGTGTCCGGGCTCAACGTCGCCCAGCCCGACCTCGCGGTCGCCTTCGGCGCCTCGCAGAGCACGATCCTGTGGATCATCAACATCTACACCCTCAGCCTGGCCGCGCTGCTCCTGCCGCTCGGCGCGATCGGCGACCGCTGGGGCCGCAGGCCCATGCTCCTCGCCGGCCTGACCGTCTTCGGCACCGCCGGCGCGGCGGCCGGTCTCGCCCCGTCGGCCGAGGTCATGCTCGCCGCACGCCTGTTCAGCGGCGTGGGCGCGGCGATGATCATGCCCATCACCCTCGCCGTCATCACCTCGACCTTCCCGGAGGAGGAGCGCGGACGGGCGATCGGCGTGTGGACCGGCGTCGCCGGGGGCGGCGGCATCCTGGGCATGTTCCTCTCGGCCGCCCTGGTCGACGTGGCGAACTGGCGGTGGCTGTTCGTCCTGCCCGTCGCACTCGTCATCGTGGCCCTCGTCATGACGCTGCGGTCCGTTCCCGACTCCCGCGAGAAGCCGCGGCACTCCTTCGACACCGTCGGCGCGCTGACCTCCGTCATCGCGGTGGCCGGCCTCGTCTTCGTCCTGCAGGAGGGGCCCGAGCGGGGCTGGACCGCCCCCGCGACCCTGCTCGGCCTCGTCGTCGGTGTCATCGCCGCCACCGGCTTCGTGGTCTGGGAGCTGCGCCGCCGGGATGCCTCGCTCCTGGACGTGCGTCTCTTCGGCGAGCGTTCCCTGGCCGGCGGCTCGATGACGCTCCTGGTGGTCTTCGGCGTCCAGGCGGGCATCTTCGTGGTCCTCTTCCCGTTCCTCCAGGCCGTGCTCGGCTGGTCCGGTCTGCTGTCCACCCTGGCGCTCATGCCCATGGCCGTGCTCATGATGGCGGCCTCCGGCCTCGCCCCCGGGCTGGCCGCGCGCATCGGCGGCCGGCCCACCATGGCGGCAGGAGTCCTCCTGGCCGGCGCCGGTCTGGCCCTCATGGCCGGCCTCGTCTCCGTCGACGGCGGTTACCTCTCCGTTCTTCCCGGCATGCTCGCCATGGGGATCGGCATGGGCCTGTCGATGACGCCCTCGACCGAGGCCATCACCGGCGCCCTGCCGCGTGAGCGCCAGGGCGTCGCCTCCGCGCTCAACGACGTCACCCGGGAGTTCGGCACCGCGCTCGGCGTCGCCCTGCTCGGCGCGCTCCTGTCCTCCGGCTACCGCAACGCCATCGACTCCCGGCTCGACGGCGTTCCCCCGGGCGCCGCCGACACCGCCCGCGAAGGCGTCGCCAACGCCCTGGAGGCTGCGCACGGAGCGGGTTCACACGCGCAGGCGCTGGTCCGTGCCGCCCGGGAATCGTTCGTCGACGGCTGGCAGCAGGCCATGTGGGCAGGCGTCGCCGTCATGTTCGTCCTGTTCCTCTCCCTCCTCGCCCAAGGCCCGCTGCGTCGCGCGCGCCCGCCGGCGGACGAGGCGGAGGCCGCCGACACCGTCGCCGTGTGACGCCATGAGCGGCTTTCCCGGCTGACGTTCCGAGGCGCCTGCGGCCCACGCCGGTTCCGCGCCTGCCCGCACAGGCGCGGGACCGCGCACACCCTTCCGGAGAAACCCGCAGAAGGGGGCCCGGCGACGGCCCGGCGCCGTTTCCGCCCCGGGCGGGATCACTTCTGGAGACGGAGCCCGGATCGTTCGCCGCGAGCGGCAGACTGCCCCCATGATCGCACCGGATCCCAAGGCCGACCTTCTCTTCTACCTGCAGTCCGCCCGCGATGCCCTGCTGTGGAAGCTGGAAGGACTCCCGGAGTACGACATCCGCCGCCCGCTGACGCCGACCGGCACGAACCTCCTCGGCCTGGTGAAGCATGCGGCCAGTGTGGAGCTGGGCTACCTCGGCGACACCTTCGGACGGCCGTCCGGCGAGCCGCTGCCCTGGCTCGACGACGGTGCCGAGCCCAACGCGGACATGTGGGTCACCGCCGACGAGTCACGCGAGTACATCGTGGAGCTCTACCGCCGGGCCTGGGCGCACGCGGACGCGACCATCGAGGCGCTCGCGCTGGACACGGTCGGCAGGGTCCCGTGGTGGCCCGACGGCAGGGACGAGGTGACGCTGCATCATGCCGTCGTACGCGTGGTCGCCGATACGCACCGGCACGCCGGGCACGCCGATATCGTCCGGGAACTCATGGACGGCGCCGTGGGAATGAGCAAGGGCAACACCAGCATGGCGCCGGGCGACTCGACGTGGTGGGAGGACTACCGGAACCGAGTGGAGCGTGCGGCCCGGGAAGCCGGCCGGGACGTGTGACCCCGGACCGGATCGTGGTCATGGCGCGGGCCGGGTACGCGCGGCGGGCACGCACGCCGTACGGGAGCCGGCGGTGCCGTGGTTCCCGGCATCGCCGCCGTGACGGCCCGCGGAAAACCGGCGGGCGTGCCGGGCACCCGCCCGTCTACGGTGACGACATGACGACGACGGGGATGGACCTCGACCGCTACTGCGCCGAACTCACCGCCCAGACGGACTCGCTGAGGGCGCACGTCGAGGACAAGACCCTGACGACACCGGTACCGACCTGCCCCGGCTGGACCCTCGGCGACCTCGTCCGGCACCTCGGCGGCGCCCACCGCTGGGCCGAGCGGATCGTCCGCACCCGTGCCACCGGACCGGTCCCGGACGACCAGGTCAACGACGTGTCCGGGGACGACGGCGCGAGTACGGCGCAGCTCACCGCGTGGCTGGCCGAGGGCGCGGCACGGCTGGCGGACACCTTGCGGGCCGCCGGTCCGGACGTGCCGGTGTGGACGGTGGCGCCCGGCGGGACCCCGGTGTTCTGGGCCCGCCGCATGCTGGGCGAGACGGTTGTGCACCGCGCGGACGCGGCGGGGGCCGTCGGCGCCGACTACACCCTCGACCCGGCGGTCGCGCTCGACGGCCTGGACGAGTGGCTGGAGTTCAGCGTGCTGCCGCAGGCCTTTGCCTCGCGGGAGGCGCTGCGCGACCTCCTCGCTCCCGGCAGGACCCTCCACTTCCACGCCACGGACGCCGGTCCCGGAGCGGGCGAGTGGCTGGTCGACCTCACGGGCGACGCCCCGGCCCGGCGCCGCGCGCACGAGAAGGCCGCCGTCGCGGTGCGGGGACCGGCGGCGGAACTGCTCCTCCTCATGTACCAGCGCCAGTCCGTGCGCGGCGACGGTGTCGAGATCCTGGGCGACACGGCGCTGTTCGACCTGTGGAGGGAGCGGGTCAGCGCCTGGCTGCGCCGGTAGGACGGCCGTGGCGTACGAGACCACGGCCGGCATGCCGCCCCGGTCGCACAGGCGGCTCCTCGGCGATGCCGGCGAGGCCCGTGGCCATGGGCGCTGCTCCCCGTCGCACGCCCAGGCACGGCCGGCCTTCTCCCGTCCGGCGGGGTGTCGGGGAACGGGCTTCGCCCCGCCGTCGGTACGGGCCAGGCCCTCCGGCCCGCCCGGATCGCCCGGGCGGACGTGTGGGCTCCCGGTACCGCCTTCTCCGGAACCCGGCGCCGGTGCGCAGGCGGCTCCGTTCGAGGAGACGTCAGGGCGGCGGGGCGGCGGACGGCGTCACAGAGCAGGAGCGGTGGTCTGCGTGGTGAGCACGCGCAGCAGTGCGTCCGTGCCCTTCCGCAGCAGCCGTCGCTGCAGGTCCGCCGTGCTGCCCTCCTGCAGCAGCCGGTGGACCAGGGAGAGGACCTGGCGGGCGTCGCCGGCCTCCTCCAGGGCGGGCGTGAGGTACTGCACCAGGTCGCTGACGACGTCGCCGACCTTGCGCCGCTGGTGGGTGCGCGGGTCGAGCAGCACGTTCGCCATGCCGTGGCGGGCGGCGTGCCAGCCGGCCGCGGCCAGGATCTCGGGCGGCGGCGCGGGCATCGGCAGACCGGCCTCCTCCTCGCGCAGGAAGGTGGTCACCAGGGCGCGGACGATCCCGGCGAGCATGACGGCGTCGTCCGCGCGCAGTTGCACGTCCATGGCGCGGACCTCGATGGTCGGGTAGCGCTCGGACAGGCGTACCTGCCAGTAGAGCTGGCCGGTGTCGCGGATGACGCCGGTGTCCAGCAGGGCCTGGATGCGCCGGTCGTAGTCGTCGGCGCCGGCGAACAGCGGCGGGGGGCCGCTGACCGGCCACCGGCCGAAGACCACGGTGCGCCAGCTCGCGAAGCCGGTGTCGGTCCCGCCCCACAGGGGTGAGTTCGCCGACATCGCCACCAGGACGGGCAGCCAGGGCCGCAGCCGGTTCAGCACCGCCACGCCGGCGGCGCGGCCGGGGATGGCCACGTGCACGTGCATCCCGCAGATCAGCTGTTCGTCGACCAGCCGCGGGGCCCCGGTGTACAGGGCCCGGTAGCGGGGGGTGTCGGTGATGGGGGCCGGGGTCGTGGGGGCGAAGGGGGCCGCTGCGCAGGCCACGAGCCGACAGCCGGCCTCCTCGGCGGCGGCGCCCAGGGCATGCCGCATGCGCAGCAGGTGGCCGCCCACCTCCTCCAGGCTCTCGCAGACGGGCGTGGCGACTTCCACCTGCACCTGGAGCAGCTCGGGATGCACCTCGTCGGCACTCAGGGCGGGCTGCACCCCGGCCACCGCGCGGACCTTCTCCGCCCGCGATACGGGAAGTCCGCTGACCGGATCCAGAAGGAGGTATTCCTCTTCCACCCCGATGGTGATCATGGCTTCCTTCTCTCCGCGGCGGATCGCGCCCCACCGTCCGTCACCGAACGATGCCGCGCCCTGGGCGATCCGGTACGACCGCGCGGGAGGCGACCGGCTCCCGGCGCGCCACCGTGAGCGGCTCCCTCCCGGGCTTCGGCGCTCCGGCCCGGGGCGGTGCCGCCGTCGACGCGGCCCTGGTGCGTGTCGTCGTCACGGCCGGACGGCCGGGCGGTCCGCACCGAAAGCACCTGCGGAACAGCGGCTGCGCGACGGCGTCGGTCCCTCCGCGGGGAACGGACCACCGCTCGGGAAGCCGTCGAGGCAGTCGAGGCGCATTGATCTGGGTGATATCGGCATAGAGGCGGCCTTTCGCTCGGTGGCCTCTTGGTGCGTGCCCTCGCGCGGTTTGCGGTAAACCCCCGGCAAATCGCCCCGAGCGACGGGGGCAGGGCATCGGAAGCGAGGCGGAGAGAGGCGCCTCGCGACTCGGTGCTTCTTCGGGCGGTCCCGGCGACGGCGCGAGCCCCGGTGGGCAGCCCCTCGTCCAGGTCGTCCGGGACCGCGGCGGGGAGCGGGAGCGGCTTGGCGGCCTCACCGCCGGAGCCGGAGTTCCGATCAGCGGGCCGGATTCGAAGGCCCGGGTGCGCACCGGGCGGCGTGTGCCGCATCGGGCAGGCCCGACCCTGGCCGGCCCGGTGCTCGGCGGTCGGTGACCACGCGCAGGCCGTCCGCGACCTGTGGCGGCGGGTGCGCCGAAGAAGGGAGCGCCGGTGGTCACCATCGGCCTGCCGGCCGAGCCCGACTGCAACGCCTCCGGCCACCGGTGCTACGACGTCCGGACCGGGGTGCCCCGGCCCGCGTCAACGACCTCCTCGCCGATCGGCCGGAGGGGTTCGCCGCGGCCGTCACCGGGATCGGCCGGCGCCCGCCGGTCCCGGGGTCCGGTGCCTGTACCGGGCCTGTGACCAGGCGGTGAGCTGGGCCCGGGACCGGGGCTGCCCGCCCCGGCCGCCGACGGGCGGAGCCGTACGGAGCCGCCGGCCGCGCCTCTGCGGCCCGCATGTCCCGGCACGCCCGGCCAACAGGGCGCGGCGCGCGTGGACTTGACGGAGTAGAAGCGGCTCGCTGGGCCGGTGCCCGCCCCGGGCGGCACGATCGCGGTGGCGGTGACCGACGCGGTCGGCACCCGCCACCGGCCGGATCACGCAGCGCGGGCCGCCGACCCGGCCGCCGCCCCCGTAGTCCCAGCAGGCTCAGCAGGGCCAACAGGCACAGCAGGCACAGCAGGCACAGCCGAAGTGAGGATGCCCCATGTCCCGACGGGATGGACGAGACGCCGGAAAGCTGCGCAGACGCTCCTTCGTGGCCGCCGCCACCGCCGTGGCCGGGGCCGCGGCACTCCCCCGCCCGGCCGTGGCGCGGCCGGTGTACCCGGCCGCGGGAGGGAGCGACTCCGTGGTCGTGCGCACCACGGCGGGACGCGTCGCGGGAGAACGCACCGGTGGACTGGCCGTCTTCCGGGGCGTCCCCTATGCGGCACCGCCGGTGGGCGGGCTGCGGTTCGCCTCCCCCCGGCCCTGCGAGCCGTGGCGCGGCGTGCGCGACGCCACCGTCTTCGGCCCGCCCGCGCTGCAGACCGACTACCTGCCCGGCAGCAGTGAGGACTGCCTGTACGCCAACGTCTGGACGCCGGACGTGAACGGCCGGCGGCCGGTCCTGGTCTACATCCACGGCGGTGGCTGGTTCCTCGGCGCGGGCAGCGAGCCGGACTACGACGGCGCGCGTCTGGCGGCACACGGCGACATGGTGGTGATCACCTTCAACTACCGCCTCGGGCTGCTCGGCTGGGGGCTGCACGAGGCGTTCACCGACACCCGGACCGGCTCCTTCGCCAACTGGGGGTTGCAGGACCAGGCGGCGCTGCTGCGCTGGGCCCAGCGGAACGCGGCCGCCTTCGGCGGCGACCCGGCCAACATCACCCTCGCGGGGACCTCGGCGGGCGGCTCCAGCACCTGGCAGCTCAGCCTCCTGCCCGCGCTGCGCGGGGTCATACGGCGGGCCGTGCCGATCAGCGCCAAGCACGTGTGGAGCCCGGCCAGCTCCACCAGTCCCGCGGAGTCCCGCGCGGTGTACGAACTCCTCGCCCGGCGGCTCGGCACGACGGTGGACGGACTGCGCGAGGTGCCGGCCACCGCGCTCAAGGACGCCTGGGAGGAGCTGTTCTCCGGTGACCCGGCCGGCCGGCCCGTCCAGGGCTGGCGCGAGTACCGCGGCCCGGTGCCGGACGGGCGCTGGATGCGCGGCTACGACTACGCGCTGCCCACGCCCGGGGTGCCGCTGATGGCCGTGTACTGCCGGACCGAGGGTTCCTTCTTCACCACCGGCCCCGGCTACCCCTTCCCCGGTCCGCTGCCCGGCACCGACGCGGAACTGCGCGAGGCCGTCCGCGCCGTCCTGCTCAAGGGCGCGGTGAAGGTGTCGGACGCGCAGGTGGAGGACTGCATCCGGGTCTACCGCGCGGCGGCCGCGGCGGAGGGCCGCCCGCAGGACCCGGTGTCGGTGTGGACCGAGGTCTGGGGCGACGGGCTCTTCCGCTACCAGATCCTGCGGCTGGCGGAGAAGCACGCCCGCCGGGGCCGCAGTCCGCTGTACCTGATGGAGTTCGCACACCCGGTGCGGCCCCCCTACTCCGGCACCCCGCACGAGGCCACGTCCAAGTTCCTCTTCGGCTCCTACACCCGTTCCGTCAACGCGCCCGCGTATGGGGACGGTCCGCTGGAGCGCACCGTCTCCGACACCCTGATCGACCTCGTGGCCTCCTTCGCCCGGAACGGCACGCCCGGCAGCGCGCACGCGCCGAGCTGGCCCGTCTTCTCCCCCGGCCGTCCCACGACGATGATCGTGGGCGGTCCCGAGGTCGCCCGGATCGGTGAGCCCGGCAAGACCGAGCAGCTTCGGTACTGGGACGACGGGGCCTGGGTGCCCAGGCCCTGACCAGGGCCGCCGCGGCGCCGCCGCCCCGTGCTCCGGGACCCCTGGTTCCGGCGGGGCGGCGGTGCCGCGCGACCGCCGGGTGCGGCTGACGGCGGGAAGTGGCAGGGACGCCCGCTCCCGGTTTCCGGAACGGCT
>NZ_DASQNP010000157.1:0-39391 GCF_035644915.1 Streptomyces sp. | reverse complement strand
GGCGGTGGCGCCCGCGGCGAGGGGCGCGGTGGCGAGGGCGAGCCCGAGTGCGCGACGGGTGCGCCGGGGGTGGCGGCGCGGGATGTGGTGCATGGATCCGTATCTTCCGTGCGGTTCTTCCGGCGGTGGTGGGTCGTGGGTGGTGGGTTGCCGGTGCGGGGTCCCGGGAAGGGCCCGGCCCGTGCGGGGGAGCGCGGGCCCTTCCCGGGCCCCCGCGCCGTCAGTCCACCGTCCACCACCCACCACCGCCGAAGAACCGCACGGAAGAACGGACCCATGCACCACATCCCGCGCCGCCACCCCCGGCGCACCCGCCGCGCCCTCGGGCTCGCCCTCGCCACCGCACTCCTCGCCGCGGGCGCCACCGCCTGCGGCTCCTCCGGCGACGGCGGCTCCGGCACCTCCCCGGCCGCCGTCGAGTCCACCGACTCCGCGAAGCGGGGCACCGTCCTGAGCAACCCCTTCGACAAGCCCGACCTGGTCCTCACCGACACCGACGGCAGGACCTACGACCTCCGCGCGGAGACCGAGGGCCACCCGACCCTGCTCTACTTCGGCTACACCCACTGCCCCGACGTCTGCCCCCTGACGATGAGCAACATCGCCGTCGCCAAGTCCAAGCTGCCCGAGGCGGACCAGGAGAAGCTGCGCGTCGTCTTCGTCACCTCCGACCCCGAGCGCGACACCCCCGCCTCGCTGGGGAAGTGGCTGCGCGCCCAGGACCCCGACTTCATCGGGCTCACCGGCGACTTCGACACCATCCGGGCCGGCGCCCGCAGCGTGGGCGTCAGCCTGGAGCCGCCGGTGAAGGAGAAGGACGGCGACATCGTCTCCACCCACGGCACCCAGGTCCTCGCCTTCCTGCCGAAGGACGACAAGGGGCACGTCCTGTACACCTCCGACGTCCCCGTCGAGACGTACGAGAAGGACCTCCCCAAGCTGGTCAGGGGGCAGCTCCCGTGAACCGCCCGCGCGCCCGCCGCGCCCCGTTCCCCGTCCTCGCCGCGGTGCTGCTCGCCGCGGGCGCCGCCGCCTGCGGCTCCTCCGGCCCCGAGCTGGAGGTCGAGGGCGCGTACGTGCCCCAGCCGGTGACCGCCGACACCGCGGGCGGCTTCCTGACCATCCGCAACGACGGCGACACCGACGACGCGCTCACCTCGGTGAGCAGCGACATCTCCGACGACGTACAGCTCCACCGGACCGCCGGCGGGCAGATGCGCCGGGTCTCCTCGCTGCCCGTGCCCGCGGGCGGCGCCCTGGAACTCCGCCGCGGCGGCGACCACCTGATGTTCATGGACCTCGACCGCAGGCCCGTACGGGGCGAGAAGGTCTCGGTGGAGCTGCACTTCGAGAAGTCCGATCCGATCACGGTCGAGATCCCGGTCGAAGCGACCAACCACGTCCCCCGGCAGCCCTCCGAACAGTGAGGCCACCACCATGACCAGCGCCGCCCCCCACACCGCGCCCCGGTCCCCCGCCCGCGTGCCCCCGCGTCTCCGCGCCGTCCTGCTGGCCGTCCTGCTCGCCGTGCTCGGCGTGCTCGGCCCGCTCGGCGCGGCCCCGGCCGGCGCGCACGCCGTGCTGACCGGCAGCACCCCGGCGCAGGGGGAGGTGGTGCGGGAGGCGCCCCGCGAGGTGACGCTCACCTTCACCGAGAGCGTCTCGCTGGCGGACGACTCCATCCGCGTCCTGGCGCCGGACGGCGAACGCGTGGACACCGGCGCCCCCGGGGAGCGGTCCGGCGGCGGGGACGGGAAGGGTTTCCGCTACGGGGTGGGGCTGCGCGGCGGCCTGTCCGACGGCACGTACACCGTCGCCTGGCGGGCGGTCTCGGCCGACAGCCATCCGATCGCCGGCGGCTTCACCTTCTCCGTCGGCGCGCCCTCGAAGACCTCCGTCGCCGTGTCCGGGGAGGAGCCGGGCGGCGGCCCGGTCGGCGTGCTGTACGACCTCGCCCGCTACGCCGCCTACGCGGGCTACCTGCTGCTGGTCGGCGGGGCGGCCTTCGTCCTGGCCTGCTGGCCCGGCGCCGCCGGAATCCGCCCGGTGCAGCGCCTGGTGGTGGCCGGCTGGACCACGCTGACCGCCGCCACCATCGCGGCGCTGCTGCTGCGCGGCCCGTACACCGGCTCGGGCGACCTCGGCGACGCCTTCGACACCGACGGCATCCGGGCGGTCCTGGAGACCAGGCCGGGCACGGCGCTGGTCTCCAGGCTGCTGCTGCTCGCGGCGGCGGCGCTGTTCGTCTCGGTGCTCTTCGGGATGTACGCCCGGCGGAGCACGAGTGGCGACGACGGCGAGCGGGAGCGGCGCGACCGACGCGACCTGGCCTTCGGGCTGGCCGTCGGCGGCACGGTCGTGGCCACCGGGATCGGCGCCACCTGGGCCATGGCCGAGCACGCCTCGACCGGCATCCAGACCGGTGTGGCGATCCCGGCCGACATCGCGCACCTGCTCGCCGCCGCCGTCTGGCTGGGCGGCCTGGCGGCCCTGCTGACCGCCCTGCGGTGGGGGCCCGCCGTTCCCCGCGAGGCGGTGACCCGCTTCTCGCGGCTGGCCCTGGGCGGCGTGGCCGTCCTCGCCGCCACCGGCCTCTACCAGTCCTGGCGGCAGGTCGGCAGTTGGTCGGCGCTCACCTCCACCCCGTACGGGCGGCTGCTGCTGCTCAAGGCCGGGCTGGTGGCGCTGCTGCTGGTCGCCGCCCGGTCCTCCCGCCGCTGGACCGCCCTGCTGGCGGACGCGGCGGCGGAGACGGCGGAGCCGGCGGAGGGGACGGAGGGAACAGCGGAGGCGACGGAGGCCGGGGCGGTGGAGGAGGCCGTACGGGACCGGAAGGAGCCCGTGCCGGTCGGCGCCCCCGTGGGGCGGGACGGCCGGGACGGAGGGGACGGGCGGGCCGGAACCGACGACTCCGCCCCGGCCCTCACCCCCGAGCGCGCCGCGCAGCTCGCGCGCCAGCGCGCCGCCGCCGACGCCGCGCGCCGCAGGCGGGAGCGCGACGCCGATCCCGTACGGGCCGGACTGCGGCGTTCGGTGCTCGCCGAGACGGCCGTCGCGGTCGCCGTCCTCGCCGCGACGACCCTGCTCACCGGCACCGAGCCGGCCCGTACCGCGGAGGCCGCCGCCCGCGCGGACGCGGCGGCGACCGGGCAGCCGTCCGTCGGCGGCAGGCCCGTCTCCCTCGTCGCCCCCTTCGACACCGGCGGCCCCGGGGGCAAGGGGTCGGCCCAGCTCGACCTCGACCCCGGCCGCAGCGGCGGCAACACCCTCCACCTGCGTCTCACCGACCCGGGGGGCCGTGCCATGGACGTGCCGGAGGTGAAGGTCTCCTTCACCCTCGAAGCCCAGGACATCGGCCCGTTGCAGGCATCCTTGAAGGAGGTCGTCGCGGGCCACTGGACGGCCTCCGGCCTCCAACTGCCCATGCCCGGCACCTGGAAGGCCTCCGTGACCGTACGGACCTCGGACATCGACCAGGTGACCGAGCACATGACCTTCCTCCTCCCCTGACCCGGCGCCGCGCAGCACCGCACGGCGCCACCCCCGCACCGTCCCGCACCACAACGGCACCACCCAGAGAACCGGAACAGAGCAGCGATGACAGAGCACCACCCCGACGGCCGCGCCGAGCGCCGCCCCGACGACCGTCCCCGCCTCTCCCGCCGCCGGCTGCTCGGCACCGCGGGGGCGGCGGGCGCCGCCGGACTGGCGCTCGGCGCGGCCGGCGGCGCCCTGGGCACGGCCGCCGCGACCGAGCGGCCCACCGCCCTGGCCACGGTCGGGCGAAGCCGCGTCCCCTTCCACGGCACCCACCAGCCGGGCATCGCCACCCCGCTCCAGGCGCACGGCCACCTCATCGCCTTCGACCTGGTGGCGGACGCGGGCCGCAAGGAGGCCGCCGCCCTGCTGCGCCGCTGGTCACGGGCGGCCGAGGCGCTCATGGCGGGCGAGGCGCCCCCCTCCCGGCTGCACGACACCGGCATCGCCCTGGACGCCGGGCCGTCCTCCCTCACCGTCACCTTCGGCTTCGGCCGGAGCTTCTTCGACCGCACGGGCCTGGCGGCGCGCCGCCCCGCCGCGCTCGCCCCGCTGCCCCCGTTCTCCTCCGACGCGCTGGACCCGAAGCGCTCCGACGGCGACCTGTGGATCCAGATCGGCGCCGACGACGCCCTGGTGGCCTTCCACGCGCTGCGCGCCCTCCAGCGCGAGGCGGCCGGCACGGCCCGGGTGCGCTGGCAGATGAACGGCTTCAACCGCTCCCCCGGCGCCACCCCCGCCCCCCGCACCGCCCGCAACCTGATGGGCCAGATCGACGGCACCAACAACCCCAGGGAGACGGACGAGGACTTCGAGCGGCGGGTGTTCGTGCCCGCCGACGGCGACCCGGCGTGGATGGCGGGCGGCTCGTACGCGGTGGTGCGGCGCATCCGGATGCTGCTGGACGACTGGGAGCGGATACCGCTCGCCGAGCAGGAGAGGGTCATCGGACGCCGCAAGTCGGACGGCGCCCCGCTGTCGGGCGGCTCCGAGACCACCCCGGTGGACCTGGAGAAGCGGACCGCCGGGGGCGACCTGGCCGTCGCCGCCGACGCCCACGTACGGGTCTCGGCGCCGGAGACCAACGGCGGCGCCGCGATGCTGCGGCGCTCCTTCTCGTACCACGACGGCTTCCGCGACGACGGCTCCCCGGACGCCGGGCTGCTGTTCATCGCCTGGCAGGCCGATCCGCTGAGGGGCTTCGTGCCCGTGCAGCGCAAGCTCGACCGGGGCGACGCGCTCTCCCGCTTCATCCGGCACGAGGCGAGCGCGCTGTTCGCGGTGCCGGGCGGCGCCGGCGAGGGCGAGTACGTGGGGCAGCGGCTGCTGGAGGGGTGATGCCCGAAGGCCGAGACCGGCCGCTGGTCACCCGGCCGCGCCGTTACTGTGGCCGTATGTCGCCAGCGAGCCGCTACACCTACCTGGGCCCCGAGGGCACCTTCACCGAGGCCGCGCTCCGCACGCTTCCGGAGGCGGCCACCCGCGAGCTGGTGCCGATGGTGTCGGTGCCCGCCGCGCTGGACGCGGTGCGGTCCGGGGAGGCGGGCGGCTCCCTGGTGCCGATCGAGAACTCGGTGGAGGGCGGGGTCACCGCCACCGTGGACGAGCTGGCCACCGGCGAACCGCTGATGATCTACCGCGAGGTGCTGCTGCCGATCGCGTTCGCGCTGCTGGTGCGGCCGGGCACCACGCTGGACTCGGTGAAGACGGTGACCGGGCACCCGGTCGCCCAGCCGCAGGTGCGCCGCTGGCTGGCGGAGCACCTGCCGCACGCCCAGTGGGAGTCGGCGGCCTCCAACGCGGACGGCGCCCGGCTGGTGCAGGAGGGGCGGTACGACGCGGCGTTCGCGGGCGAGTTCGCGGCGGCGACGTACGGCCTGGTGCCGCTGGTCACCGGCATCCACGACGCGGAGAACGCGGAGACGCGCTTCGTGCTGGTCGGCCGGCCGGGGCGGCCGGCGGCGCGGACGGGCGCGGACAAGACCTCGGTGGTCCTCTGGCTCGGCGACGACCACCCGGGCGCGCTGCTGGAACTGCTCCAGGAGTTCGCGGTGCGGGGCGTCAACCTGGTGCGCATCGAATCACGGCCGACCGGCGAGGGCATCGGCCGGTACTGCTTCTCGGTGGACGCCGAGGGGCACATCACCGACCGGCGGGTGGGCGAGGCCCTGATGGGGCTGCGGCGGATCTGTCCGCGGGTGCGCTTCCTGGGGTCGTATCCGCGGGCGGGCATCGACCCGTCCCAGATCACCCCGCTGCGGCGGGGGACGACGGACGAGGAGTTCGCGGACGCGTCGGACTGGCTGGCGCGCTGCGTCGACGGACGGGCCTGAGGGGACGGCCGGGGCGGCGGTCGGCAGGGCGGTGGAATTCCACAGGGTTATCCACAGGGCGGTTTCACGGCCTGTGCACAACGCAACACGGTAAACGGACATTTGAGACAAATCCCTCCTCTGTTTCCGTAGTGCACATACCGGTACAGACCTCCTCCCCTTCCGGCAATTACCTTGATCGGCGCACAGAAGGGCGGCATTTCCGCCCGAAAGAGCGTGTATACAAGGGGGAGAAGGGGAATCGATGGCCGAGCACGCGCCCCGGCGGATCGCCCCTCCCCCGCCTTCCACAGGATTTCCAGAACTCCTGTGGAAAACCTCGGTCTCGCCCCCCGCTCCTGTGGATAACCCGGCCCCCGGCCCGGCGGCAGGCCGCCTCCGCCCCGCCCGGGACGGCAGGATTCCCGTCCACTCCGCGCTCCGGCACCCCCCGGCGCGGTGACACCGGGAATTCCTTTGACGCTCCCCTTCCTCTTTTCCGACAGGAATTAACAGAAGCCACATCACGGTACGTACCGCCATATCGGGTCGAGCGCGCCGCCGACCCCCGGTACCCTGGCCGCGTGATTGACCTTCGCCTGCTCCGTGAGGACCCAGACCGTGTGCGCGCCTCCCAGCGCGCCCGTGGAGAGGACGTCGGCCTCGTCGACGCCCTGCTCTCCGCCGACGAGCGGCGCAGGTCCTCCGGCGTCCGCTTCGACGAGCTGCGCGCCGAGCAGAAGCAGCTCGGCAAGCTGATCCCCAAGGCCACCGGCGAGGAGAAGGCCGAGCTGCTCAGGCGCGCGGGCGAGCTGTCCGCCGCCGTCAAGGCCGCCGACGCCGAACGGGACGAGGCCGACGCCGAGACCCAGCGGCTGCTCCTCCAACTCGGCAACCTCGTCCACCCCGACGTCCCCGTGGGCGGCGAGGACGACTTCACCGTCCGCGAGACGCACGGCACCCCGCGCGACTTCGCCGCCGAGGGCTTCGCGCCCAGGGACCACCTGGAGCTCGGCCAGGCGCTCGGCGCGATCGACGTCGAGCGCGGCGCCAAGGTCTCCGGCTCGCGCTTCTACTACCTCACCGGCATCGGCGCCCTGCTGGAGCTGGCCCTGGTCAACGCCGCGATCGCCCGGGCCACCGAGGCGGGCTTCACCCCGATGCTGACCCCGGCGCTGGTCAAGCCGCGCGCCATGGAGGGCACCGGCTTCCTCGGCCAGGCCGCCGAGAACGTCTACCACCTGGAGAAGGACGACTACTACCTGGTCGGCACCTCCGAGGTCCCGCTCGCCGGGTACCACATGGACGAGATCCTCGACGCGGAGAAGCTGCCGCTGCGGTACGCCGGCTTCTCCCCGTGCTTCCGCCGCGAGGCGGGCTCGTACGGCAAGGACACCCGCGGCATCTTCCGCGTCCACCAGTTCGACAAGGTGGAGATGTTCTCCTACGTCGCCCCCGAGGACTCCGAGGCCGAGCACGAGCGGCTGCTGGAGTGGGAGAAGCAGTGGCTGACCGCGCTGGAGCTGCCGTTCCGGGTGATCGACGTCGCCACCGGTGACCTGGGCGCCTCCGCGTCCCGGAAGTTCGACTGCGAGGCGTGGATCCCGACCCAGGGCAAGTACCGCGAGCTGACGTCCGCCTCGAACTGCAACGAGTTCCAGGCGCGGCGGCTGTCCATCCGGATGCGCGAGGGCAAGAAGGTGCGCCCGCTGGCGACGCTGAACGGCACGCTGTGCGCGGTGCCCCGCACCATCGTGGCCCTGCTGGAGAACCACCAGCAGGCCGACGGCTCGGTGCGGGTCCCCGAGGTCCTGCGGCCGTACCTGGGCGGGCGCGAGGTGCTGGAACCCGTCGCCAGGTGAGTACCGGACCTTCGGGCTTCCCCTACCGGCTGGTCGCCACCGACCTCGACGGCACACTGCTGCGCAGCGACCACACCGTCTCGGCCCGCACGCGCGACGCGCTCGCCGCCGCCACGGCGGCGGGCGCCGCGCACATCGTGGTCACGGGCCGCTCCGTGCGGTGGACCCGGCACATCCTGGAGGACCTGGGTTATGGGGGCCTGGCGGTCTGCGGCCAGGGCGCCCAGGTCTACCACGCCGGCGAGCACCGGCTGCTGGCCTCGGTGACGCTCGACCGGGAGCAGGCCCGGCTGGCGCTGGACCGGATCGAGGCGGAGACCGGGCCGCTGGCCGTCGCCGTCTCCCGGGACGGGCTGGACGGCGACGTGCTGTTCGGACCGGGCTACCGGCTGCTGGGGGAGGAACTGCCCGTGACGTCCGTCGCCGATCCGGCCGAACTGTGGGCGGCGCCCCTGAACAAGCTCTACCTCCAGCACTCCGGGCTGGAGGACGACGCCCTGGCCGAGGTCGCCCGGCGGGTCGCGGGTGACCTGGTGACCGTGACGGTCTCGGGCGAGGGCATCGTCGAGATGCTGCCGCTGGGCCTGTCCAAGGCCAGGGGGCTGTCGATCGCCGCGCGCCGCCTGGGCCGCCCGGCGGAGCGGACGATCGCCTTCGGCGACATGCCTAACGACGTCCCCATGCTCGCCTGGGCCGCCCACGGGGTCGCCATGGCCGACGCGCACCCCGACGTGCTGGCGGTGGCCGACGAGGTGACGGCGTCGAACGACGAGGACGGCATCGCGGTCGTCCTGGAGCGGCTGCTCGCCGCCTGACGCCCCGTGGGAACCGCGGGGCGCCCCGCCCCGCCGCCTGTCCTCCCGCCATGACACGCACGGCACGCGCAGCGGTGATCAGCGGCGACGGCACGGGCATCGGGCTCGCGACGGCTCGATCGCGGCCTACCGGGGCCCGGGCTCGCCCGCGTACGCGGCGGGCAAGGCGACACCGCACCCGTACGCGCACGACCTGGCGCGGCGGCCGGCCGGGCGCGGGATCGCGGCGGACCCGGTCGCGCCGGGCCACGTCGGGGACACCGGGTTCTTCGGCCCCGGCGGACTCCCCGAGGAGCGGCGGCTGCGGACCGGCGAGATCCTCGACGGCCGCGCGGGCACTCCCCGGGACGGGGCCGCCGCACCGGCCGGCCTCACCGGTGGCGCAGGTCAACGGCGGCGCGGAGGACGGGCGTCGACGGACACGGCGGACGCCGACCGGGCGCCGACGGGCACTGACGGACCGGTCCGCCCCGGCCGCTACTCCGGGGCCGGGCCCTCCCTCGTCCCCTCCAGGACCGCCCGGCACATGGCGTGGAGCTGCCCGGTCTGCTCGGGGGTGAGGTGGTCGAACAGGGAGCGGCGCACCTGCTCCACATGGCCGGGGGCGGACTTCTCCAGCGCGGCGAACCCCTCGTCGGTCAGCGTGGCCAGGGTGGTGCGGTGGTCGGCGGGGTGCTGGGACCGCCGGACCCAGCCCCTGCCCTCCAGCTTGGCGACGGCGTGGGAGAGCCGGCTGGCCGAGGAGCGGGTGATCCTCGCCAACTGGCTCATGGTGAGGGTGCGGTCGGGCGCCTCGGAGAGCATGGCCAGGATCTGGTAGTACGCCAGGGGCATCCCGGCGTCGCGCTGCAACTGCCGGTCCAGCTCCTCGCGTATGCGCTGGGTGGCGCCCAGGAAAGCCCGCCAGGTCCGCTGTTCGTCGTCGTCCAGCCACCGCGTCGTGCCCATGTTTCCAGCCTACGAGCCCCGGGCGCGGTACCGGCCGGGCCGCCGCCGGCGGGCGGCGGCCCGGCCCGCTCACTCCTCGCCGGCGAGGGTGAGGGTGCGCAGCTTCCGCCCGGCGTACCAGGTGCCCGCGACGGTCACCACCGCCAGCAGCACGGCGGCGGTGGTCAGACCGACGTCGGAGGTGATGCCCGCGTCGGGCGCGGTCCGCTCGGCCAGGGCCAGCGCCCACTGCTGGACGCTGAGCGTGCGGGCGCCGGCGACCAGGCTGCCGAAGAGCGCCTCCCAGATCAGGGCGTAGATCAGGCCGAAGACGACGGCGTGCCGGCTGACCGTGCCCAGCAGCAGGAAGACGGCGCTGTAGGCGACGGAGGCGGCGACCGCGGCGACGGCGTAGGCGACGGCGATCTGCCCGCTGTTGCCGTTGAGGATGAAGCCCGCGGCCAGCATGGGGACCGCCGAGAACACCATGGTGACGGCGATCGCGACGGTCAGTTTGGTGAGGATGATCGTGGGCCGCTTCAGCGGCTTGGCCAGCAGGTAGACGATCGAGCCGTCGTCGATCTCCGGGCCGATCGCGCCCGTCCCGGCGATCACGCCGATCAGCGGGACCATGGTGGCCAGCGCGAAGCCGCCGAGCACCTCGGTGGCGACCTCGTCGTCGGCGCCGGTCAGCAGGCGGATCGCGACGGAGATCAGCAGGAGCAGGGCGGGCAGGGCGAACAGGATCAGTGCCCGGCGACGGCCGAGCAGGGCCCGGTAGGTGAGCCGGGCGACCGTGGGGTCGTACATCGCGGTGAGGCTCCTTGGACTGGTTGCTAGGCCGTGACGAGGTAGGAGAAGACGCTCTCCAGGGACTCGTCCGAGGGCGAGACCGTGAGGAGCCGGATGCCGTGCTCGCGGGCGATGCGCGGAAGCTGCTCGGTGAAGCGCGCGAAGTCGACGGCCTGGACGCGCAGGGCGCGCTCGGCCGGGTCGAGTTCGATGCCCGCGGTGCAGGGGTCGGCGATCAGCGCCGCGGCCAGCGCGCGGTCGTCGCTGGAGCGCACCAGGTAGCGGTGGGGCCGGTCGGTCATCAGCCGGCGGATGCGCCGGAAGTCGCCGGAGGCCGCGTGCCGCCCGGCGACGATCACCTCGATGTGGGAGGCGAGCTGCTCGACCTCCTCCAGGATGTGGGAGGAGAACAGCACCGTGCGGCCCTCGGCGCCCATCCGCCGCAGCAGCTCCATCAACTGCATCCGCTGGCGCGGGTCCATGCCGTTGAACGGCTCGTCCAGCAGCAGGACGGAGGGGTCGTGGACGAGCGCGGAGGCCATCTTCACGCGCTGGCGCATGCCCTTGCTGTACGTGGAGATCTTCCGGTCCTCGGCGTACTCCATCTCCACGGTGGCCAGGGCCCGGCGGGCGGCGGCGCCCGGGTCGGGCAGGCCGTGCAGCTCGGCGTTGGCGAGGACGAACTCGCGGCCGGTGAGGAAGTCGTACATCGCCTCGCGCTCGGGGACGATGCCGATCTCCTTGTAGACCTGCTCGTTGCGCCAGATGGTCGTTCCGTCGAGGGTGACGGTGCCGGCGGAGGGGGCCAGGAAGCCGCCCATCATGTTGATCAGCGTGGACTTGCCCGCTCCGTTGGGGCCGAGCAGGCCGGTGACACCGGGGCCTATGTCCATCGTGACGTCGTTGACGGCGACCACGTTGCCGAACCAGCGGGACACGTGGTCGATGTGGATCGTGGTCATGGGTTACGCCGCCCTCTTCTTCGTTTCCGCGTCGTTCACAGGTGTCACAGCCCCGCCCTGCGGTAGCGCCCCATCAGCGCGCCCCAGCAGAGCGCGACCAGGCCGAGGATGGCCAGGACGTAGACGACCGAGGCGGCGGTGCCGGGCTCGTACCCGCCGGGGAAGCCGGAGGGGGCGCCGAGGAACGCCGACTGGAAGCCGTCGACGAGCGAGGACGGGGACCCGAGCCCCAGCCAGGGGACGACACCGCCGTTGCCCTGCTCGTAGGCGATGGCCTGGACGGTGGTGACGGCGAAGTACGGGATGGTCAGCACGGCGATGACCGCGGCGACGCCGAAGCCCCGGCGGGGGGTGAGGGCGGCGACGACCAGACCGACGCCCGCGTAGACGACGGAGAGCAGCGCGACCGCCACCAGGCCCTGGAGGAAGCCGGTGGTCTGGTCGCCGAAGTCGAGCTTGGCCAGCAGCGCGCCCGCGTACATGACCACCAGCGGGGCCGCGGTGAACAGGAAGAGGGCCGCGGCCATGGCGAGGTACTTGGCCGCCACGTAGTCGACGCGCTCGATCGGACGCGAGAAGTACAGCGGCACGGTCCGGAAGCGCAGGTCGCGGGAGACCGACTGCGGCGCCTGGGAGGCGAGGTAGAGGCCGATGACCGGCTGCATCATCAGCCAGTACTCGGTGTAATCCACCTCCAGTTGCTTGGCGCCGGCGACCACGGCGACCGTGACCAGGATGCCCGCGGGCAGGCACATCACGGCCAGCAGCACGAACGGCAGCACCTTGGACTTCGCCGAGCGGCCGAGGCCGTACGCGCCGCGCAGGGACTGGGAGAACAGCGAGCGGCGGGCGTAGGAGCGGCCCAGGCGGGGGCCGTCGTAGTGGCGGTAGCCGATGTTGTGGATGCTGGCGTCCTCGCCGCGCGGAGCGGCGGTGGCGGCGGTGCCCGGGGTGGTGGTCCCGGCGGTGCTCGTGCTCGGTTCAGGCCGCATCGGTGCTGCCCCTTTCAGCGGTTCCGGCGGTTCCGGCGGTTCCGGCGGCGGCGGTGTCGGCGGTCTGGAAGACCTCCGCGATGCGGTGCCTGCGCTGTTCCATCCGCACCAGGCCGAGGCCCAGCTCCGCGACCGCGTCCCGGACGGTGTCGTACGCGGCCCCGGCGGCGTCGGTGCCGGCGCCCGCGGCCACCTCGACCAGCAGGACGCGCCCGGCACCGGGCAGTCCGTCGCCCGCGCCGGCGGGGGACACGGTGAGCCCGGACCCGGTGAGGGCCGCGCGCAGGGCGGCGGTGCCGTCGGGGTGGGCCTCGGTGTCGGTGACCTCGACCGCGAGGGTGGTGGTCCGCTGGGTGAAGTCGGCGGTGGAGGAGGAGCGCAGCAGCCGGCCGCCGTCGATGACGACCACGTGGTCGCAGGTGCGCTCCAGCTCGCCCAGCAGGTGGGAGGTGACCAGGACCGAGATGCCGAAGTCGGTGTGGATGCGGCGGATCAGGCCGAGCATGTCGTCGCGGCCGACCGGGTCCAGGCCGTTGGTCGGCTCGTCCAGCAGGACCAGTTGCGGGTCGTGGACCAGGGCCTGGGCCAGTTTGACCCGCTGCTTCATGCCGGTCGAGTAGCCGCCGATGGGCCGGTAGCGCTCCTCGTACAGGCCGACGTGGCGCAAGGTGTCGGCGGTGCGCTCGCGGGCGGCGGTGGCGGGCAGGCCGGACATCCGCGCCATGTGGACGACGAACTCCGTCGCCGAGACGTCGGGCGGCAGGCAGTCGTGCTCGGGCATGTATCCGACGCGTTCGCGGATTCCGGCGCCCTGGGTGGCGACGTCCATGCCGAGCACGGAGGCGGTTCCCTCGCTGGCCGGGGAGAGGCCGAGCAGGATCTTGATCAGGGTCGACTTGCCCGCACCGTTGGCACCCACCAGGCCGGTCACGCCCGGTGTGATCTCCATGGTGAGCCGGTCGAGCGCGGTAACCCTGGGGAACCTCTTGCTGAGGTTTTCGGTCGCGATGACAGTCACGCGACCGACCGTAGTGGCGGCGGTCACGGAACGCGTCACTCCGGGGGCGTGGATGTCCCTCGTACTGGAGGTGTACATGCCCCTAGGGGCAGGGGGTCTCCAGCAGGGTCGCGATGCGGTGTCGCGATGGGTGTCGCGTCCGGTGCCGCGAGCGGTGTCGCATCCGGTGTCACGGCGCGGGGATCGGCTACCCGGTACCCCGGGACCGCGCGGTGCCGTGGCGCGGCGGAAGGAGGGCCACATGGACGCCGGGGAGACCACCACCGGACGGGCGGCGACCGCGGGGACGATCGCGGGGGCGCGGGAGCGGTGGGTCCGCACCGGCGGCGTCGAACTGTGCGTCGCCGAGCTGGGCGGGACGGCGGCCCCGGGCGGCGGCCGCCGCCCGACGGTGGTCCTGCTGCACGGCTACCCGGACACCAAGGAGGTCTGGGCGCGGGTCGCCGCGCGGCTCGCGGACCGCTTCCACGTGGTGCTGTACGACGTGCGCGGTTTCGGGAGGTCGTCGGCGCCGGAGCCGCTGCGCGGGGGCTTCACGCTGGAGAAGCTGACCGGCGACTTCCTGGCGGTCGCGGACGCGGTGAGCCCCGACGCCCCGGTGCACCTGGTCGGGCACGACTGGGGGTCCGTCCAGGGGTGGGAGTTCGCCACGGCCGACCGGACCCGGGGCCGGATCGCCTCCTTCACCTCGCTGTGCGGGCCGTCCCTGGACCACCTGGGGCACTGGTTCGGCAGGCGGCTGACCAGGCCGACCCCGCGCCGGGTCGTCCAGGCGCTCGGCCAGGGCGTCCGGTCCTCGCACGTGTACCTGATGCACGCGCCCGCCGTGCCGGGGCTGGTGTTCGGCACGCTGTGGCCCGCCGTCCTGCGGCGCACCGTGCGCCGCGCCGGGGGGCTGCCGGACGGCGCCGCCTACCCCACCGCCTCGGCGCCCTCCGACGCCGCGCACGGGGCCTGGCTGTACCGCGACAACGTCCGGGCCCGGCTGCGCCACCCGCGCCAGGACGCCTACGCCCACGTGCCCGTCCAGCTCATCACGCCGACCGGGGACCCCTTCCTCTCCCCGGCGGTCCACGACGACCTGGAGCGGTGGGCGCCGCGGCTGACGCGCCGCACGCTCCGCGCGGGCCACTGGGCGCCGCTCACCCGGCCCGACCGGCTCGCCGCCTGGATCGGCGCGTTCGCCGACGCGTGCGAGGGGCGGCGGGACCGGGGAGACGGACGGGGAGGCGGCGGAGGTGGAGAGAGCGGAGGGGGCGCGGCGGCCGTGGTGCGCGGCGGGCGGCGCGGCGCGTACGCCGAGTACTTCGGCGGCCGGCTCGTCCTGGTCACCGGCGCGGCCCGGGGCATCGGCCGGGAGACGGCGCTGGCCTTCGCCCGGGCGGGCGCCCGGGTCGTCGCCGTGGACATCGACGGCCGGGGCGCGGAGCGCACGGCCGAGCTGGCACGGCGCAGCGGCGCGGAACGGGCCTGGGCGGAGACCGCCGACGTCGCCGACGGACGGGCGATGGAGGCGCTCGCCGAGCGGGTGGCCGCCCGGTACGGCGTGGTGGACGTACTGGTCAACAATGCCGGGATCGCGGCGGCCGGGCCGTTCCTGGAGCACACCGTCGACGACTGGGAGGCCGTCCTCGGCACCAACCTGTGGGGCGTCATCCACGGCTGCCGCCTCTTCGGGCGGCAGATGGCCGAGCGGGGGCAGGGCGGCCACATCGTCAACGTCTCCTCCTGCGCCGCCTACGAGCCCACCCGCGCCCTGCCGGCGTACTGCACCTCCAAGGCGGCGGTGCTGATGCTCAGTCAGGTCCTCCGCGCCGACCTGGCCGGAGAGGGCATCGGGGTCTCGGCGGTCTGCCCCGGCGTCGTCAGCACCGCGATCCTGGACGACACGCGCTTCCGGGGCACCGACGAGGCGGACCGCGAGGGCCGCCGCAAACGGGCCCGCCAGGTCTACCGCATCCGCCGGTTCCCGCCGGAGAAGGTCGCCGACGCGGTGCTGCGCGCGGTGGTGAAGGACCGGGCGGTGGTGCCGGTGAACCTGGAGGCGCGGGCGGGCCTGCTGCTGTCCCGGCTGGCGCCGGGCCTGCTGCGGGCGGCGGCGCGCATCAACGTCCGGGCGTGACCGCACGGGCGGTGCGGGCACCTGCGGGCGCGCGGACGTACGGGCGGAAGGGGTCGCGGAAAACCGGGTGCCCCGCACCGGCCGCCGGGGCACCCTGGTCCGGTATGGACGACCGGCGCGCCACGCGCATCTCGAAGTACCTCTCGCGCCACCTGCGGCACGACCCCGGGCGGATCGGCCTCACCCTGGACGCGCACGGCTGGGTGGAGATCCCGCGGCTGCTGGAGGCCGCCGCGCGCGACGGCCTCCGCCTCACCCGCGGGGAGCTGGAGGAGGTCGTCGCCGGCAGCGACAAGCGGCGGTTCTCCATCGACGCCCGCCGGGACCGCATCCGGGCCAACCAGGGCCACACCGTCGCGGTGGACCTGGGCCTGCCGCCCGCCGAGCCGCCCCCGCACCTCTACCACGGCACGGTCGGCCGGAACCTGGCCGCCATCCGGCGGGACGGCCTGCGGCCCATGGAACGCCACGACGTCCACCTCTCCCCCGACCGGGAGACCGCCACCGCCGTGGGGGCGCGACGCGGGAGGCCGGTGGTGCTGGTGGTCGACTCCGGGGCGATGCACCGGGACGGGCACGAGTTCAGGGTGAGCGAGAACGGGGTGTGGCTGGTGGGGCACGTACCGCCGGAGTACCTCCGCTTCCCCGGCTGACGCACCGGGTCCGGCGGGCCCGGCCCCGGGCCGGCGGTCAGGAGAGCTGTCCGGGCGCCTCGGTGGCGATCTCCTCGAAGACCTCCGGATCGGCCTCGAACATCGTGCCGTCGATCGGCCAGTGCAGCACGATCTCGTCGATGCCCAGCTCCCGGTACGTCCCGGCGAAGTCCACGAAGGCGCCGAGGGACGCCAGGGGGCGGTCGGGGGTGAAGCCGGTGAGCAGGATCTTCGGCAGCCCGGCGGCGTCCCGCCCCTCCTCCGCGCAGATCCGCTCCAGGCGTTCGAGCTGCGCGCGGATCGCGGCGCGCGAGTCCTCGGCCGTCCCGCCCGCGGCGACCACCTTCGGGTCGCCGGTGGTCACCCACGCCTGCCCGTACCGCGCCGCCAGCCGCATGCCGCGCGGTCCGGTGGCGGCCACCGCGAAGGGGACGCGGGGCCGCTGCACGCAGCCGGGAACGGTGCGCGCCTCGTGGGCGGAGTAGTACTCCCCCCGGTGCGTGACGGCGCCCTCGGTCAGCAGCCGGTCCAGCAGGGGCAGGAACTCACCGAAGCGGTCGGCCCGCTCGCGCGGCGTCCACGGCCGCTCGCCGGGCCCCAGCAGCACTGTGGCGTCGTAGCCCGTGCCGCCCGCGCCGATGCCCAGCGTGATCCGGCCGCCGGAGACGTCGTCGAGGGTGATCAGTTCCTTGGCCAGGGTGACCGGGTGCCGGAAGTTCGGCGAGGTCACCAGGGTGCCGAGCCGTATGCGCCCGGTGGCCGTCGCGGCGGCGGTGAGGGTGGGCAGCGCGCCGAACCAGGTGCCGTCGCGGAAGGGCTCGCGCCAGGAGAGGTGGTCGTAGGTGTACGCGGTGTGGAAGCCCAGTTCCTCGGCCCGCCGCCACCTCTCGCGCCCGCCCTCGGCCCAGCGCAGGACGGGGAGGATCACGGTGCTCAGTCGCATTCCCCGAGCGTATGCGGACGGGTGTGCGGGCCCGGGCGGCGGGCCGGTGCCGGGGGCGCGGCCGTCCGGCGCCTTCCGGTAGGGGCGTCCCGACCAGATGCGGACAACCGTACGAACGGCGGCGGGAGCGGCGGGGCGCCGCGCGTCCGGCACCGGGTCCGCTCCCCGCACCCCCGGGCCGCGGTGGCGCCGCGTGCGGTACGGCGCCGCCCGGTCCCACCGGCGCTGACCTGCGGCGCTCGCGGGACGGCCCGGCGCCTTCCGGCCCGCGGGGGCCGACGGGCACCGGGCCGGGGCCCCGGAACGGCGGGCCCGGGAGGGCGCGCGGGCCGGTTCGGGTGGGTGCGCCGGGCGGGGCGGGGGCCGGGTCGTTGACTGTCCGTGTCCATCCGGTTTCGGAAGCATTCGTTCCGTGGCTCATTCGGGCACCTGAACGCACGGCTGTGCGGGCATATGCGCGAGGATGGGGACCGTGACTCTTGCCCCTGTGCTTCCGACGACGCGTCCGCGGCTCATCGCCACCGACCTGGACGGCACGCTGCTGCGCGACGACAAGTCCGTCTCCGACCGCACGGTGGCGGCGCTCGCCGCCGCCGAGGAGGCCGGGATCGAGGTCTTCTTCGTCACCGGTCGGCCGGCGCGCTGGATGGGCGTGGTCAGCGACCACGTCCACGGGCACGGGCTGGCGATCTGCGCCAACGGCGCGGCCGTCGTCGACCTGCACCGCGGACGGCGGGTGGTGTCCGTGCGGGAGCTGCCGACCGCCACCGCCCTGGCCGTGGTGAAGGAGCTGCGGACGGCGACGCCGGAGGTGAACTTCGCCGTCGAGCGGACCGGCGGCATCCACTACGAGCCGCTGTACCCGCAGTTCCACCTCGACCCCGGGGCGATGGTGGCGCCGGTCGAGGAGCTGCTGTCGGAGGACTCCGAGTACGCGGACGAGCCGGTCCTGAAGCTGCTGGCCCACCACGCCGAACTGGCGCCGGACGCCTTCCTGGAGCTGGCCCGCACGGTCGCGGGCCACCACGCGGAGTTCACCCGGTCCAGCCCCAGCGCCCTGCTGGAGATCAGCGGCCCCGGGGTCAGCAAGGCCAGCACCCTGGCGCTGTGCTGCGAGCGGCGCGGCATCGCGCCCGGGGAGGTCGTCGCCTTCGGCGACATGCCCAACGACCTGGAGATGCTGACCTGGGCCGGCACCTCGTACGCCATGGCCAACGCCCATCCCGACGTGCTGGCCGCCACCACGCACCGCACGGCCAGCAACGAGGAGGACGGCGTGGCGGCCGTCATCGAGCGGCTGCTGGGCCTGCCGCCGGCCGCCTGACGTCCGCAAAGCCGCGCAGGAACGTTCCCGCGCCCCTTCCGTCACGCCTTCCATCACAGTGTTCGCCCGGTGTCCGCCCGTCCCCGCTTGCCTTGGAGCGCTCTCCAAGCGCCAGCATGAGTGCCCCGAGCCCGCGGCGACGGCCCGCGGAGCGAGCGAGAAGGCGAGGGGACCGCTGTGGGCACACCCGCGAACGCACCGCGTTTCGCCCTGGGAGCCATGGACTTCGGCACGCGCGTGGACGCGAGGACGTCGATGGAGCTGCTGGACCGGTTCGCCGACCGGGGCGGGCGGTGGATCGACACCGCCAACTGCTACAGCTTCTGGCTCGACCCCTCCGGCGTCGGCGGCCAGAGCGAGACCGTGATCGGCGACTGGCTGGCCGCCCGGCCCGGCGTCCGCGACCGGGTGCTGATCAGCACCAAGGTGCGCCATCAGCCGACCGTGCCCGGCAGGTGGCCGGAGTCCGCCGAGGGGCTGTCGGCCCCCGTCATCCGCCGGGCGGTGCGGGAGAGCCTGGAGCGGCTGCGCACCGACCGCATCGACCTGTACTGGGCGCACGCCGAGGACCGCGAGGTGCCCCTGGAGGAGACGGTCGCCGCCTTCGGCGAGGCGGTCTCGGACGGGCTCGCACTCCGGCTGGGCGCGTCCAACCACGCCGCCTGGCGCGTCGAACGCGGTCGCGCCATCGCCCGCGAGCTGGGCGTGACGGGCTGGACGGCCCTGCAACTGCGCCACTCCTACCTCCAGCCGCGGCCGGGGGTCGTCCTCCCCGAGAGCGGACACCGACTGGCGACCGCCGAGTCGCTGGACTACGTGCGCAGCGAGCCAGGCATGGAGCTGTGGGCCTACTCCTCGCTGCTGTGGGGCTCCTACACCCGCCCCGACCGGCCGCTGCCCGAGCACTACGACCACCCCGGCACGACACGGCGCCTGGCCGCGCTGGCCGAGGTGGCGGCCGAGACCGGCGCCACCGCCAACCAGGTCGTCCTGGCGTGGCTGACCGGCGGGGACCCATCCGTCGTCCCGATCGTCGGGGTGAGCCGCGCCGAACAGCTCGACGAGGCGTTCGACGCGATGGAGCTGCGGCTGACCGACGAGCAGCGGCGGCGGCTGGACGAACCGGCCTGAGGAATCCCCGGACCAGAGGCGCCGGCCCGGGCGGCCGGTGCCGGGCGGGGCTCAGCCCCGCCCGGCGCCCGCGCCCGCCGGCTCCCCGGCGATCCGCTCCCGCTCCAGCATCCGCCGGAAGGGGCCGTCCGCCGCGGCCAGTTCCCGGTACGTCCCGCGCTGGACCACCCGGCCGCCGTCGAGCACGACCACCTCGTCCACGGCCTCCAGGCGGGCCAGGCGGTGGGTGATCAGCACGGTGGTGCGGCCCTCGGTGGCGGCCAGCAGGTCGGCGGTCAGGGCGTCGGCGGTGGCCAGGTCGAGGTGCTCGGCGGGCTCGTCCAGCACCAGGACGGGGAAGTCGGCCAGCAGCGCGCGGGCCAGCGCCAGGCGCTGCCGCTGGCCGCCGGAGAGCCGGGCGCCGTACTCGCCGACGAGGGTGTCCAGTCCCTCGGGGAGGGTGTCGACCCAGGAGTCGAGGCGGGCGGCGGCCAGGGCCGCGCGCAGTTCGCCGTCGGTGGCGGAGGGCCGGGCGAGGCGGAGGTTCTCGCGCAGGGAGCTGTCGAAGATGTGCGCGTCCTGGGCGCACAGGCCGACGTGGCGGCGTACGGCGTCGCCGTCGAGGCGGGTGGCGTCCACCCCGTCGCTCCCCAGGGCGTAGCCGCCCTCCTCGGGGTCGAGGAAGCGCAGCAGCACGTGGGCGAGGGTGGTCTTGCCCGATCCGGAGGGCCCGACGACCGCGACGCGGTGGCCGGGGGTCAGGCGCAGGTCCACCCCCGCCAGGGCCGGGCGGTCCTGGCCCGGGTGGCGGGCGGTGACGCCGGTGAGGACGACGGGGAACGGGGAGCCGGGTGCCGGGAGGGGGCGCTCCGGCTCGCGCACGGGCGCGGGGGCGTCGGCGACCTCCCACACGCGCTCGGCCGAACGGCGGCTGCGCTGCCGGTACTGGACGGCCGACGGCATCCCGACGACCGCCTCGAACGCGGCGAGCGGGGTCAGGACGACCACCGCCATCAGCAGTCCGTCCAGCCGCCCGTCGTGGACGGCGGCGGCACCGGCCCAGGCGGCGACGGCCACGGTGAGCCCGGTGGCCAGCGCGGACAGCCCGCCGCCGAGCGCGGTGACCGCGGAGCTGCGGGCGGCCAGCCGGGTCAGGGCGGCGTCGGCGGCGCGTACGGCCTCGGCGCGGCGAGGCAGCGCGCCGGCGACGGTCAGCTCGGCGGTGCCGGTGAGCAGGTCGACGGTGCGGGCGGTGAGGTCGCCGCGGGCGGGCGCGAGCTGCCGCTCGGTGCGGCGGGCGACGGCGGCGGCGAGCGCGGGGACGACCACGCCGGCGGTGAGGAGGCCGGCGGCGAGGGCGGCCCCCGCCTCGGGGAGCAGCCACGCGGTGAAGCCGGCGGCCGCCGCGGAGACGGTGACGGCGACGGCGGCCGGGAGCAGCCAGCGCAGGAAGTAGTCCTGGAGCGCGTCGACGTCGGCGACCAGCCGGGCCAGCAGGTCGCCGCGCCGGGTGTGGTGCAGCCCGGCGGGGGCGAGGCGTTCCAGGCGGCGGTAGACGGTGACGCGCAGGTCCGCCAGGACGCGGAACACGGCGTCGTGGGAGACCAGGCGCTCGGCGTAGCGGAAGACGGCGCGGCCGATGCCGAAGGCGCGGGTCGCGGTGACGGCGACCATCAGGTGGAGGACGGGGGGCTGCTGGGAGGCGCGGGAGATCAGCCAGCCGGACACGGCCATGAGGCCGATCGCGCTGAGGAGCGCGAGCGCTCCCAGGAACAGGGCGAGGGCGAGGCGTCCGCGCAGGGGGCGCGCGATCCGGCGCACCCGGGCCAGGGGGTGCGGCGCGGGCGCGGCCCCGGACGCGGGGTACGCCGGCTCCGGGACCGGCACCGGCCCGCCGCCGTCCGTGCCGCTGCCCACCTCTCCGTCCGCCCCGCCGTCGCGGGACGCCGCGTCGACGGGCGCGGCGGCACCCGTCCCCTGTTGGGCGCCGTCCGGCGCCAGGCGGACGACGCGGTCCGCGACCGCGAGGAGCGCGGGGCGGTGGACGACCAGCAGGACGGTACGGCCGCGGGCCAGGCGCGCGACCGCGTCGACGACGGCGGCCTCGGTGGCGCCGTCGAGGGCGGCCGTCGGCTCGTCCAGCAGGAGCAGCGGGCGGTCGGCGAGGAAGGCGCGGGCCAGGGCGACGCGCCGGCGCTGACCCGCGGAGAGCCCGGCGCCCAGCTCGCCGAGGAGGGTGTCCGGGGAGAGGTCGGGGGCGCCCGCGTCGCGGAGGGCCTGGGCGACCTCGGCGTCGGTGGCGTCGGGACGGGCGAGGCGGACGTTCTCGGCGATCGTCCCGGCGAACAGGTGCGGGTGCTGGGGGACCCAGGCGATCTGGGAGCGCCAGGTGGCGGGGTCGAGGGTCGAGAGGTCCGCGCCGCCGACGCTGATGCGGCCGGAGGCGGGGCGGACGAAGCCGAGGAGGGCGCCCAGGAGGGTCGTCTTGCCGGAGCCGGAGGGGCCGGTGATGGCGACCGTCTCGCCGGGTGCGACGGAGAGGGTGGTGGGGGGCAGCGAGTCGGTGGTGCGGCCCTCGTGGCGGACGGTGAGGCCGTCGAGGGTGATGGTGGCGGTACGGACGTCGGGCGCGGGGGTGGTGCCGGCGGGGGCCGGTGCGGTCTCCAGGACGTCGAAGACCTCCCCGGCGGCGGCGAGTCCCTCGGCCGCCGCGTGGTAGTGGACGCCGACCTGGCGCAGGGGGAGGTACGCCTCGGGGGCGAGGACCAGCACGACCAGGCCGGTGTGGAGGTCGAGTTCGCCGTGGACCAGGCGCATGCCGATGCCGACCGCGACGAGCGCCACGGAGATGGTGGCCAGGAGTTCCAGGACGAAGGAGGAGAGGAAGGCGATCCGCAGGGTGCGCAGGGTGGCGCGGCGGTGGTCGGCGGTGATGGCGCGGATGTTCTCGGCCTGGGCCTTGGCCCGGCCGAAGACCTTGAGGGTGGGCAGGCCCGCGACGACGTCGAGGAAGTGCCCGGAGAGCCGGGCCAGCAGGCGCCACTGGCGGTCCATGCGGGCCTGGGTCGCCCAGCCGATCAGGACCATGAAGACCGGGATGAGCGGGAGGGTGACGACGATGGTCGCCGCGGAGATCCAGTCGTCGGTGAGGATGCGGGCCACCAGGGCGGCGGGGACGACGACGGCGAGGGCGAGCTGGGGCAGGTAGCGGGCGAAGTAGTCGTCGAGCGCGTCGATGCCGCGGGTGGCGAGGGCGGCCAGTTCGCCGGTGCGCCGGTTCCCCAGCCAGGCGGGGCCGAGGGCGGTGGCGTGGTCCAGGAGGCGGAGGCGGAGCTCGGACTTGACCGCGGCCGAGGAGCGGTGGGCGGCCAGTTCGGTGAGCCAGGAGACCAGGCCGCGGCCGAGCGCGGTGGCCGCGAGGAGGAGCAGGGGGGTGCGGAGCTCGGCGGGGGCCGCCTCCTGCTGGAAGGCCCGTACGACCACTTCGGCGATCAGCACGGCCTGGGCGATGACCAGGCCCGCTCCGGCCAGGCCGAGCACCACCGCCGCGGCGAGGAAGACGCGGGTGGTGCGGGCGTACCGGAGCAGGCGTGGGTCGACGGGTTTCATGGGCGGCTGGATTCCGGTTCCTGGTGGGGGGCGTCGGCGATGTGCTGGGTGCCGATGCGCTTGCGGAAGACCCAGTATGTCCAGCCCTGGTAGAGGAGCACGAGCGGAGTGGCCAGGGCGGCCAGCCAGGTCATGATCGTCAGGGTGTAGTGGCTGGAGGAGGAGTTGGTGACCGTCAGGCTCCAGGCCGGATCGGTGGTGGAGGGCATGACGTTCGGGTAGAGGGCGAGGAACAGCGTGGCCACGGTGGCCGCCACGGTCACCCCGGACAGGGCGAAGGACCAGCCCTCGCGTCCGGCCGCGATCGCGCGGACGGCGGTGGGCAGGGCGAGGGCGGCCACGGCCAGGGCGGCCAGGCTGGTGGCGTCGCCCCGGTCGGCCTGGGTCCAGGCGAGGAAGGCGAACGCGAGGGCGGCCGTGGCCCAGCCGAGGGGGACGGCCAGGGCGCGGGCGCGGGTACGGACGTCGCCGACGGTCTTCAGGGCGGTGAAGACCGCGCCGTGGAAGGTGAACAGGGCCAGGGTGGCCAGGCCGCCGAGGAGCGCGTACGGGTTGAGGAGGTCCGGCAGACCGCCGGTGTACTCCTTGTCCGCGTTGATGGCGACGCCGCGCACGATGTTGGCGAAGACCACCCCCCACAGGAAGGAGGGGAGCAGGGAGCACCAGAAGATGGCGCGTTCCCAGTTGGTCTGCCAGCGCTCCTCGGGGCGCTTGGCCCGGTACTCGAAGGCGACGCCCCGGACGATCAGGCAGACCAGGATCAGCAGGAGGGGCAGGTAGAAGCCGGAGAAGAGGGTGGCGTACCAGTCGGGGAAGGCGGCGAAGGTCGCGCCCCCGGCCGTCAGCAGCCAGACCTCGTTGCCGTCCCAGACGGGCCCGATGGTGTTGATCAGCACGCGGCGCTCGGCGCGGTCGCGGGCCAGCAGGCGGGTGAGGACGCCGACCCCGAAGTCGAAGCCCTCCAGGAAGAAGTAGCCGGTCCACAGGACGGCGATGAGGACGAACCAGACGTCGTGGAGTTCCATCGCGGGCACCTCAGTAGGAGAAGGCCATGGGGCGGTCGGCGCCGTCCCTGTCGTGGCCGCCGATGCGGGTGGGCGGGTCGAGGTCGGCCGCGGTCAGCTCGGGCGGCCCGGCCTGGACGTACTTGGCCAGCAGCCGGACCTCGACGACGGCGAGGACGGCGTACAGGAGGGTGAAGACGGTCATGGAGACCAGCACCTCCAGTTGGGAGACGCCGGGGGAGACGGCGGCGGAGGTGCGCAGCACGCCGTAGACGACCCAGGGCTGGCGGCCCATCTCGGTGAAGATCCAGCCCCAGGCGTTGGCGATGAGCGGGAAGCCCAGGGTGAGGAAGGCCAGCCGCCAGTACCAGCGGGTGAGGGTGGGGCCGAGCAGCCGGTCGCGGGTGAGGGCCAGGCGCGGGACCTCGTCGGCGGTGGTGCGGTGGCGTTCGGCCAGCCAGAACCGGCGGCGGGTGAGCCACAGGCCGGCGGCCCCCAGGGCGAGGGAGGCCATGCCGAAGCCGATCATCCAGCGGAAGCCCCAGTAGGCGACGGGGATGTTGGGCTTGTAGTCGCCGGGGCCGTAGCGCTCCTGGAGGGCCTCGTTGGTGTCGTTGATGCCGGGGACGGGGGTGGAGAAGTCGCTGTGGGCGAGGAAGGAGAGCAGGCCGGGGATCTCGACGGCGACCTTGTTGTGCCCCTCGTCCACGTCGCCGTAGGCGAAGACGGAGAACGGCGCGGGGCCCTCGGTCTCCCACAGGGCCTCGGCGGCGGCCATCTTCATCGGCTGCTGCTCGTACATGATCTTGGCGAGGTGGTCGCCGCTGACGGCGGTGAGCGCTCCGGCCGCCACCAGGGTGACCAGGCCGACGCGGAGCGAGGTGCGCATCACGGGCACGTGGCGGCGGCGGGCCAGGTGGTAGGCGGCGATGCCGACCATGAAGGCGCCGCCGGTGAGGAAGGCCGCGGTGATGGTGTGGAAGAACTGCGCCACGGCGGTGTTCTGGGTGAGCACCGCGAGGAAGTCGGTGAGCTCGGCGCGGCCGGTGTCGGGGTTGATGCGGTAGCCGACCGGGTGCTGCATCCAGGAGTTGGCGGCCAGGATGAAGTACGCCGACAGCACGGTGCCGATGGCCACCATCCAGATGGTGGCCAGGTGGATCCTCTTCGGCAGCTTGTCCCAGCCGAAGATCCACAGGCCGATGAAGGTGGACTCGAAGAAGAACGCGATCAGCGCCTCGAAGGCGAGGGGCGCTCCGAAGACGTCACCGACGAAGCGGGAGTAGTCGGACCAGTTCATGCCGAACTGGAACTCCTGCACGATGCCGGTGACCACGCCCATCGCGATGTTGATCAGGAAGAGCTTCCCCCAGAACTTCGTCGCCCTGAGGTAGACCTCCCGTCCCGTGCGCACCCAGGCGGTCTGCAGGCCCGCGGTGAGGGCGGCGAGCGAGATGGTCAGGGGGACGAACAGGAAGTGGTAGACGGTGGTGATCCCGAACTGCCACCGCGCCAGGGTCTCCGGCGCCAGAGCTAGGTCCACGACACTCTCCAAAGCGGACACGGTGTGACGTACCACACGCGCTCGTGAATGCGTTCACATTCACAAGAAGTATGACGCACCTATGTTCATTCCCTCCCACCGGGGGTGGGAGGGAATGAAATCCCTGGTCAGAGGGGTGGAGGCGCCGGTGTGGGCTGTCTCACAGCTCCTTGCGGAAGTCCTGCGCGGTCTTGAGGAAGAGGTCGTTGGCCTCCACCTCGCCGATCGTGACGCGCACCCCCTCGCCCGGGAACGGCCGCACCATCACGCCGGCCCGCTCACAGACCGCGGCGAAGTCGGAGGTGCGCTCGCCCAGCCGCAGCCAGACGAAGTTCGCCTGCGTCTCGGGCACCGTCCAGCCCTGCGCGAGCAGCTCGTCGCGGACCCGCCGGCGCTCCCCGACCAGCGCCTCCACCCGCTCCAGCAGCTCCGCCTCGCTGCGCAGCGAGGCGACGGCCGCGTCCTGGGCGATCTGGCTCACCCCGAAGGGCACGGCCGTCTTGCGCAGCGCCGCCGCCACCGGCTCGTGGGCGATCGCGAACCCGACTCTCAGCCCGGCCAGGCCGTACGCCTTGGAGAAGGTGCGCAGCACGCACACGTTCGGGCGGTCGCGGTACAGCTCGATCCCGTCCGGCACCTCCTCGTCGCGGACGAACTCGCGGTACGCCTCGTCCAGCACCACCAGGACGTCCCGCGGCACCCGGTCCAGGAAGCGCTCCAGCTCGGCGCGGCGCAGGGCGTTGCCGGTGGGGTTGTTGGGGTTGCAGACGAAGATCAGCCGGGTGCGGTCGGTGACGGCGTCGGCCATCGCGTCCAGGTCGTGGTCCTCGCCCTCGGTCAGCGGCACCCGGACGGAGGCGGCCCCGGAGATCTGGGTGATGATCGGGTACGCCTCGAAGGACCGCCAGGCGTAGACCACCTCGTCGCCGGGGCCCGCCGTGGCCTGGAGGAGCTGCTGGGCGACGCCCACCGAGCCGGTGCCGGTCGCCAGGTGGGTCACGGGCACGTCGAAGCGGCTCGCCAGCTCGCTCATCAGGGCGCCGCAGGCCATGTCCGGGTAGCGGTTGAAGGACCCGGCCGCGGCGGTGGCGGCCTCCAGCACGCCGGGCAGGGGCGGATAGGGGTTCTCGTTGGAGGACAGCTTGTACGCCGCCGGACCGCCGGCCGCCGGGGGACGTCCGGGCTTGTAGGTGGGGATTCCCTCCAGCGCCGCGCGCAGCTTCGGGGCCGTCTCCGTCATGGCAGGTCCTCCTCGACCCTCCGGGCCAGTCGTGGAGCGGTCGTACCACAGCTCGTACCGCTCGTACCGCACACCCTAGAAGGATTCCCGGAACCCGCGTAGGGCCCGGACCCAGGGGCGCATAACCATATGCGCGCGCGGGTGGCGTGCGCCGTGGCGCGCGTCACCCGTGGAGGTGAGTTGAGACGGCTTCGAAACCTTCGCGGTTCTGCCGGAGCAAGCGGCGAAGAAACAGCAGAAACGATGGACCGACCTGCCAACTCCCGCCTCTTCCATGGTCGTTACCGCTGATCCGGTTTGCAGAATCGTCCCTTCAGACTCTCTTCCGTACACCCCCGCGAACGGCGGACCACAGCCCTACTATCAGCACGCCATGACAGCAGCAGGGAAGCACCAGACGAGCCGGTCACACGGCCGGCGGCTGGGGCGCGCGGGCATCCGGGACGTGGCCGCCGCGGCCGGCGTCTCGATCACGACCGTCTCGGACGCGCTCAACGGCAAGGGCCGCCTGCCCGAGGCCACCCGCCGCCACGTCCGCGAAGTCGCCGACCGGCTCGGCTACCGCCCCTCCGCGGCGGCCCGCACGCTCCGCACCGGCAAGTCGGGACTGATCGGCCTCACGGTCACCACCTACGGTGAGGAACCCTTCACCTTCACCGAGTTCGCCTACTTCGCCGAGATGGCCCGCGCCGCCTCCTCCGCCGCCCTGGCCCGCGGCTACGCCCTGGTGATCCTGCCCGGCAGCACCCGGCAGAGCCCCTACGACGTCTGGTCGAACGTCGCCCTCGACGGCACCGTCGTCATCGACCCCTCCGACCGCGACCCGGTGGTCACCGAGCTGGTCCGCCAGGGCATCCCCGTGGTCTCCGACGGCCGCCCCTGCGGCGACCTGCCCGTCACCGCCTGGGTCGACAACGACCACGAGGCCGCCGTGACCGGCCTGCTGGACCACCTGGCCGCCGCCGGCGCCCGCCGCATCGGCCTGCTCACCGGCACCAGCACCGACACCTACACCCGGCTGTCCACCAGCGCGTACCTCCGGTGGTGCGAGCGCGCCGGACAGGACCCGGTGTACGAGGCGTACCCCGCCCACGACCCCTGCGCGGGCGCCGTCGCCGCCGACCGGCTGCTGGCCCGGCCCGACCGCCCCGACGCCGTCTACGGCCTGTTCGACCCCAACGGCACCGACCTGCTCGCCGCCGCCCGCCGCTACGGCCTGCGCGTCCCCGACGACCTGCTGCTGGTGTGCTGCAGCGAGTCCGCCGTCTACGCCAGCACCGAGCCGCCCATCACCACCCTGTCCCTCAAACCCGGGCGCATCGGCACGACGGTCGTCCAGCTCCTGATCGACGCCATCGAGGGCAACGACAGCGGCCTGCCCGTCCAGCAGATCATGCCCACCGACCTGATCGTCCGCACGTCCTCGCAGCGCCGCCGGCCGCGGACGACGGTGAACGCCCCGCGCTCCCCCGAACAGCACAGTTGAGCGAGCGAACCGACCATAACGGGACAAAACCGAACACCGTCCGGCTTCCGCCCGGCCACGGCCCGAATTGTCGTCCCCGGGTGCGTCACAAGGCGCGACCTGCGTTCCTATGATGGGCGCACGACACCAGGACCGGCTTCCACCAGGGGGCGACCCCGCGGAGGCGGAGAAAGGGTCCGGCAGGTGCAGGCGCGCGCGATGGTGGAGGGGCCGATGACTCAGGGGGCCGGTCGGGGAGCCGACGTGTGGCACGACGCGAGCGCGATGGGCGCGGCCACCCCGCTCCCTGACGGATACACCCCCACCCAGCGGGACCTGCCCGTCATCGGCGCCGCCGGGCCGGTCCCCACCCCCACCCTGATCGACGCCCCCTCCCCCCTCGCCTCCCCCGGTCCGTCCTCCCAGGGCGGCGAGGGCCCGCTGTACGTCGTCGGCGACGTCCACGGCTACCTCGACGAGCTGCGCGCGGCCCTGCTCAACCAGGGGCTGATCGACACCGAGGACCACTGGATCGCGGGCAACGCCCGGCTGTGGTTCCTGGGCGACTTCACCGACCGCGGCCCGGACGGCGTCGGCGTCATCGACCTGGTGATGCAGCTCTCCGCCGAGGCCGCCGCCGCCGGGGGCTACTGCAAGGCGCTGATGGGCAACCACGAACTGCTGCTGATCGGCGCCAAGCGCTTCGGCGACACCCCCGTCAGCTCCGGCGCGGGCACCGCCTCCTTCAAGGCCGCCTGGCTGCTCAACGGCGGCCAGCACTCCGACATGGAGCGGCTCCAGGACCACCACGTCCAGTGGATGTCCCGGCTGGACGCCATGGCCCTGGCCGACGACCACCTGCTGGTGCACTCCGACACCACCGCCTACCTGGAGTACGGCAGCACCATCACCGACGTCAACGACGCGATCACCGAGACCCTCACCCACCACGACGCCGACGAGACCTGGGACCTGTTCCGCAAGTTCACCAAGCGCTTCGCCTTCCGCGACGAGGCCACCGGGGCGGCCGCCGCGCGCGAGCTGCTGGACACCTACGGCGGCCGGCGGATCGTCCACGGCCACAGCCCGATCCCGTACCTGCTGGGCGAGGTCGGCTCCGAGGACGGCGGCGACGGCACGCCGCAGGTGCACGGCCCGCACGTCTACGCCGACTCCCTCGCGGTCGCGATGGACGGCGGAGTGACCATGGCCGGAAAGCTGCTGGTGGCCCAACTCCCCCTGCCGGAGTGAGAGTTGGCGGCCGGGTCGGCCGCGCACGGGCAGGCCGGGGGGTGAACGCCCTCATCCGGCGGTGCGTATTTTCCGGAAACACCCTGTCACGGCCCGATGGAACCGCTCTACCATCGGGCTCCCTGCCTTCAGCGAGCTCTCTCCTCCGTTTTTCGCCCTCACGGCCTTACGGAGCACCGGGGGATGCACATGAACAGCGCTCCGCACCTGCGCCTTGAGGACCGCCCCGAGTTCGAACGGGTCCTCGACGAGGCCCTGCGCACCGTACGCCACCGTCCTGATCCGGCCGCCGGACGGCGGCTGACCACCGAGCAGTTGCGCATCATGGCGCTCGGCGCCGCCGCGGCGATCGCCGCCTGCGCGGCCGAGGAGTACGACCACTTCGTCCGGCTCCGCGAGGAGCTGCGCCGGCCCGACCACGCCCCCTCGGCGCAGGGCACGGTCCAGTCCCCCGCCGGGGCTTCCGGCTCCGGCGGGCCCGGGCTGCTCCCGATGCTCTCCGTCCTGGCGCCCCTGCTCGCCGGGACCGCCGCCGTGATCTTCCTCCTGGTCGGCCACGTCCTGCGCATGATGACGCCCGAACCCTCCATCGCCGCACCGATGCGCGGCGCGGGCTGGGCCTTCGCCGCCCTGACCGCCGTCACGCTCCTGGCCGCGTGCGCCGGCCTGCTGGTCACCGCCCTGCGCCACGGCGCCGGTTCGGTCCGGGAGGGCGGCCCCGGCGGGCAGGACACCCTCGCCGAGGAGGTCGCCCGGGCCCGCACGGCCTGGCGCACGGCACTGCTGGAGCGCGGGATGGTGCCCTTCCTGCGCGAGGCGCTGGCCGCCCCGGGAGGCGCCCCCGCCTCCCGGGAAGCCCCGAAGCCCCCGGGGGAGGGCCGCCACCCCCGGCTGGGCTACACGCATCCGGGCTTCTCCAGCCCGGGCGCGGACACCTCCCACCAGGCGGCCACCGGACCCCGCTTCACCAGCCCGGACTTCACCAGCCCCGACTTCGGCGGCCCCGAGCACGCCCCGGACTAGGGGACGAGGCGCCCCGCGCCAAGGGGGCTCCGCTCTGGTAGGACAGGAGGATGCAGGAAGAAGCGGGCCGGGAGGCCATCGACACCTTCATCTCCGCCTTCAACGCCTCCAGCGACGCGTACGTCACCGAGCTGCTCTCCCAGGCGCTCACCCCGGACGTGGTCTTCTGGGGACCGCTGGGACGGAGCGGCGGGATCGAGGCCGTGGAGCGGTTCATCATCGAGCTGCGCGGGCATCCGGCGGGACCGGGCACCATGGCCCGCTCCTCGGCGGTGGACGCGCCCGGGGAGTGGGCGCGCTACCGGTGGACCTACCGCACCGCCGACGGCGGGCCCGCCCTCACGGGCACCGACGTGGTGCACCTGCGGAACGGGCGGATCGACCGGATGATCGTGTTCGCCGGCGACCTCCCCGCCCGCTGAAAACCCACTGATGCGGGCGGGCGGCAACTGGCATGCTGGGTGACATGGATCACCGACCACCGGGGCCGCCGGAGCCGCGCGGACTGACCCTGAGGATCTCCCCCGAGCTGCGGATGTTCCTGCCCGCACGCCACCGCGGCACCGAACTCCTCGCCGTGCCCCACGACGGCACCTCCTCCCTCGTCCACGTCGTGCAGTCCGCGGGCGTCCCGCTGACGGAGGTGGGCGCGCTCCTCCTGGAGGAAGGGGACGGCGGACGGCCGGTGGAGCCCTCCTACCGTCCGGCGGCGGGCGAGACGGTCCGGGTCGAGCCCGTGCCGCGGCCCCAGCCGGTGCCGGACGGGCCGCCGCGCTTCCTGCTGGACGTGCACCTGGGCACCCTGGCCCGGCGGCTGCGGCTGGTGGCGGGCGCGGACACCGCCTACCACAACGACATGGACGACGCCGCCCTGGTCGAACAGGCCAACGCCGAACGGCGCGTGCTGCTCACCCAGGACCGCGGGCTGCTGATGCGCCGGCAGTTGTGGATGGGCGCCTACGTGCGCGGCTCGCGCCCGGACGACCAGCTCGCCGACGTCCTGGACCGCTTCGCGCCGCCCCTGGCGCCGTGGACGCGGTGCACGGCGTGCAACGGCACGCTCGCCGACGTCGCCAAGGCCGAGGTCGAGCACCTGCTCCGCCCGGGCACCCGCCGCTCCTACGACACCTTCGCCCGCTGCCGCGACTGCGGGCACGTCTACTGGCGCGGGGCGCACGGGGACCGGCTGGAGGCGCTGGTGGCGGAGGCCGAGCGCACCACCACGCCGCACGCCGCGCCCTGACCCGCCGGCGCCGGCCGGCCCGGCTGCCGGGCCGGCCACCGGGTCAGGTGCGCGGGGCGCGCAGGAGGAACTCCTCCAGCACCGGCGCCAGCGCCCCGGCCTCCACCTCGTGGGTCTGGCCCTCCAGCGTGCGGTACTCCGCGCCGGGCACGGCGTCCGCGACCGCCCGCGCCGTCTGCCGCATCCACTCCCAGGTCTCGCCGCCGGCGAGGACGAGGGTGGGCACCGTGACGGAGGCCAGCCGCCCGTGCGGCGGCGAGCCGTCCCCCATGGCCGCGTCGTCGTAGGCGAGGGTGTGGGCCAGCGCCTCGAACTCCGGCCACACCGGGGAGTTCCGCAGCCCGGCGACGACCTCGGACGGCGCGCCGGTCATCCTGACGAACAGCTCGACCGCGTCCCCCCGGCGCCCGGCCGCCAGCACCTCGGCCAGGCGCGCGGTGTACTCCGCCTTCGCCTTCCGGTTGTCCTCCTCCAGCGAGTACGGCGGCTCGTACATCACCAGGTGCGAGACGCCGGCGCCGCCGTCCGCCGCCGCCGCGAGGGCCAGGGCGGCGCCGGAGGAGAAGCCGCACACCGCCGCCGATCCGCCCGCCTCGGCGACGAGCGCCGCGATGTCCTCGACCTCGCGGTCCACCGCGTGCTGCGTGGGGGTGCCCCCGGCGACGTCGCCGCTCGCGCCGCGCCCCCGGCGGTCGTAGGTGTAGACGGTGAAGCGCCGGGCCAGGAGGGCCGCCAGCGGCGCGTTGACCTTGCGGTCGCAGAGCGCGCCGCTGACCAGGACGACCGGCGGGCCGTCCCCGGCGCGCTCGTAGGCGATGGTGGTGCCGTCGCGCGAGGTCACTGTTCCCATGGCTGTCTCCTCCTGCCCTTCCCTGCCTCTTCCCGCCGCCGCCCCGGCCCCCGGGGACGGGCGGGCCGGGCCCTGCGCCAGGGTGGACCGCCCGGCGCGGCGGAACTCATCGGTCGTACGCCTCCCCGTTCCCCGCCGCCGTCCGCCCCTCCTCCCACGCCCTCCCCTGTTCTGCTCGGCCACATAGCTTGCACAGCTACCTATCTCATGGTGTCATCTAGGTATGGCGACAGACCGAAGAGCCAGCTGGCTCAAGGGCGTTCTCGACCTGCTGGTCCTGTGCTGTCTGACCGACGGCGAGAGCTACGGCTACGAGATCGCGAAGCGGCTGGACGAGGCCGGGCTCGGCACGATCCGGGGCGGCACGCTCTATCCGGTGCTCAACCGCCTGGAGGAGGCCGGGCTGGTGGAGGCCGAGTTCCGTGCCGCCGGACGCGGCCCCGGCCGCCGCTACTACCGGCTGACCGGCGACGGGCGCCGGAGCCTGGCCGAACAGGGCGGTGCGTGGCTGGCGTTCCACCGGTCGGTGAGCGCCCTGCTGGCCAGGGGCGGCGTGGAAGGCCCGACGGAAGGATGACGGGGGAGAACATGGACGCGTACTTCACGGCCCTGGCGGACCGGCTCCGCGCGCGGGGCGTCGCCGAGGAGAGGGTGACCGCCGTCCTCACGGACCTGCACGACTACCTGCTGGACGCCGACACCACCCCGGAGACGGAGTTCGGCCCGGTGGAGGAGTTCGCCGAACAACTCGCCCGCGGCACCACGGGCGCCTCCCCCGGCGAGGCCGCCGGGGAGCCCGGCCCCCGTGCCGAGGAGTGGCGCTGGCTCTGCGACGTCTACACCGACCGGGAACTGCTGGACCGCTACGGCGACCAGGGCTGGGAGGTCGAACGCGTCGACCGGCTGGGCCGCTTCGTCTGCCGCCGCGACCCCGGCCGCGCGATGCGCTGGGAGTACCGCCGCGAGATCGTGGGACGCGGGGAGCGCGACGAGATCGCCACCCGCCTCGCCCCGGACGGCTGGGAGCCGTGCGGCCGGTGGCTGTACATCGCGTACTTCAAGCGCCCGCGCGCCGTCACGTCCGGTCCCGCCGCCGAACTCCCCGCCGTTCCCGAGGTCCCGGCCCGCCAGGTGTTCCTCGGCCCGAAGTACCGGCGCCTGCTCGTGGTGTGCCTGGCCCTGTGGACGGTGGCGGCCGTCGTCCTCCTGGTCACCGACGTGTCCCCGCTCGATCCCACCGTGCTGGCCGGTACGGCCGCCGGCGCCCTGGCCGGGGGTGTCATCGGCTCGTACGGCCTCCGCCGCGAACTGGCGAAGGAGTCCGCCGGCAGACCGTGACCCGGAAGGTGTGGACACCGCCGGGAGACCTCGTCCAGGCTGGCCCGGGCCGGTGGCGGACGCCCCGGCGAACCGGCAGGCCCGGCGAGCAGGACACGAGGAGGACACCCGATGCCCGTGAACCGCCGAGTCCGCACGGCCGCCCTGGTGGGACGGCTGCGCCCCGGCCTCTACGGCCTGGTCGTGCTGCTCGTGCTGGTCGACACCGCCGTCGACCTGCTCGACTCCACAGCCGGTCCCGCCGCCGGCGTCCCCGGCGGGGTGCTGCTCGCGGCGGCCGTGCTCGCGCTGTCCGCCGAGGCGCTGCGGTGGTACCTCGGCCGGGAGGGGCACCGGGGCCCCGAGCCCGCGCCGACCGAGGTCGCGCCGCCGGTCACCGGCCGCTGGCACGCGCTCAACAGCCCGGCCGACAAGGTGCCCAGCCACGGCACCCGGGCCTACGGGCAGGCGTACGCGATCGACATCGTCCACGAGCCGGAGGACCGGCCCCGCCCGGCGTTCGGCTGGTGGCCGCTCGTGCGCCGCAACGGGGACTTCCCGGCCTTCGGGGAACCGGTGCTGGCCGTGGCCGACGCCACCGTCGTACGGGCCCGGGACGGCCGCCGCGACCACCTCAGCCGCAACTCCTACCCGGCCCTGCTGCCCTTCTTCGCCGAGGCGTCGGCCCGCGACCTGGCCGGGCCCGGCGCCATCGTCGGCAACCACCTGGTGCTCGACCTCGGCGACGGGACGTACGCCCTCTACGCCCACCTGAAGCGCGGCTCCATAACCGTCCGGGAGGGCGAGCGGGTGCGCGCGGGCCAGGTGGTGGCCCGGGTCGGCAACACCGGCAACTCCACCGAACCGCACCTGCACTTCCAGCTCATGGACGCCGCGGACCTGCACACGGCCCGCGGACTGCCGTTCACCTGGCGCGGCGTCGGCGTACCGGGGAACGGCGAGACGTTCACCGCGTGACGCGCACTCCGCCCCCCTCCCCTGCCAGGCAGCCCATTTGACGCATTGTCCGGTTCTGGAGGGTTGAGCGGTATCCGCCGGGAAACGCGGAGCGGTATCGGACGAATACCACTTCGCGATACCGAGGGAGAGCGGATGACACGCGTGTCACGCAGGACCAGGACCGGCGTGGTGATGGCCGCCGGACTGCTGGCCGGCACGGCGCTGACCGGGTGCGGCAACGAGGAGGGCGGCAGCACCGCCGAGCCGGCGGCCGACGGCCGGGAGGACGCCGCCGAGGTCGTACGGACCGCCCACGAGAAGACCGTGGCGGCCGGGACCGCGAAGATGACGCTGAAGGTGCAGGCCGGCTCGGACGGCCGGCAGCAGGCGGTCACCGGCGACGGCGCCATCGACCTGGCCGACGGGACGAGCGACCTGACGATCCGGCTCGGCGGCGAGACGATCCGGCAGCGCGTGGTGGACCAGGCCCTCTACCAGAAGCTGCCGGAGTCCCTGCGGAGCCGGGTGTCGGACGGCAAGCCGTGGATCAAGGTCGACCTGCGCGAGGCCACCGGACGGATCGACGGCGTCAGCGGCTTGCAGATCACCGACCCCGCCCAGTCCGTCGACTACGCCAGGGCCCTGTCGGACGACGAGGCCGCCCTGCTCGGCAAGGAGAAGGTCAACGGCGTCGACACCACCCACTACCGCGTGGTCGTGGACGTCGAGGAACTCGCCGGCGACGACACGGCCCAGGGCGAGCGCCTCCGCCAGCAGCTCGGGGAGTCCCTGCCGATGCACCTGTGGGTCGACGGCCAGGACCGCATCCGCCGCCAGCAGTTCGAGATCAACGTCAAGGGCCCCGGCGACGCGTCGGCCCCCGCGCGGAAGTCGCAGGGTCCGGAGCCGGAGCCGTCGGAGCGGACGCAGAACGCCACGGTCCGCACCGTGATCGAGTTCAGCGACTTCGGCACCCCCGTCAAGGTCTCCCCGCCCCCCGCCGGCCAGACCGAGGACGTCACCGACAAGCTCGTCCAGGCGAGCGGCAAGTCCTCCTCCAACGGCTGACCTCCACGGGCAGCGATGAGTCCGGCCACCGGCGGACGTCTCCACCGTCGCAGGAGTCCGCGGGGTTCCCGCGGAGATCCACGGCCCGGAGCGCGGGCACGAGCAGGAGGAGACGACGGGCATGGTGAGCACGGCAGGCACGGCGGGCCCCGGACCGGTGGCCGAACTGGATCCCCGGTTCAGCGCCGAGGACGCGGCCCCGGTCCCCTGGGCGGAGGCGCTCGCGGCACTGGAGGCGGCGGAGGTGTTCTGGTTGTCGACCGTACGGCCCGACGGACGCCCCCACGTCACCCCGCTGCTGGCCGTCTGGCTGGACGGCGCACTGCACTTCTGCACGGGCCCGGACGAGCGGAAGGCCCGCAACCTCGCGCGGAACGCGCACTGCGCCCTCACCACCGGGACCAACACCCTCCGCGAGGGCCTGGACCTGGTGGTCGAGGGCGAGGCCGTACGGCTGTACGACGACGCCGTGCTCCGGCGCCTCGCCGACCGCTACGAGGACAAGTACGGCCCCGACTGGCGCTTCACCGTGCGCGACGGCGCCTTCCACAGCGCGGAGGGCGGCGAGGCACACGTGCACCGGGTCGCCCCGGCGGTGGCCTTCGGCTTCGCCAAGGGCACGTACGGCCAGACCCGCTGGCGGTTCTGAGGAGTTCCGGCCCGCCCCTCGTCACCGTGCGGGGGGACGGCGCACGCGGAACGGGGCGACGATCTCGCGCACGGCGTCGGCGGCGCCCCAGTCGTCGTCCCCGTGCGCGACGATGCTCAGCAGCTCCCGCAGGTGGAGCAGCCGCATCCGGTCCCGCCAGCCGTCCTCCGGCCCGGCGAGCTCCTCGTACACCGCGAAGAAGCGCTCGGACTCCGGCGGGCGGGGCGAGCACCACAGCATGCTGAGGTCCACCTCGGGCCAGGCGTACGACACGGCCGGATCCACCAGTGCCGGGCGTCCGTCCGCGTCGGCCAGGAGGTTGCCGCTCCACAGGTCGCCGTGGGTCAGGCACGGCGGCTGCTCCGGGACCAGTTCCGGCAGGCGTTCGCACAGCCGCTCCAGCGCGCGCCGTTCCTCCCGGCCGAACGCCTGCTCCACCAGCGGCTCGGACAGCCACCGCAGCACGCGCCGCCGGGCGAAGAACGCGTGCCCGTCCTCGTCCCAGGCGTTCTCCTGTCGCATCCGCCCCAGCCGGCCGTCACGGTGCCAGCCGAAGCGGCCGGAGACGGTGGTGGTGTGCAGGGCGGCGAGCACGTGCGCGAGCCGCTCCCAGTACCCGCAGGTGTCACGGCGCGGGTGCAGCGGCGTGAGCACCAGCAGGTTCGGCCCGGCGTACAGCACCCCGGGCACGGTGACGCCGTCGACCCCGTCCAGGGCGCGCAGCCCCTCGGCCTCGATCTCGAACACGTCGAGCGCGTCCGGGCCGGGCCCGTCGAGCGTCTTGGCGAACACCCGCGAACCGTCCCGCAGCACCGCCACCCCGGCCACGGCCACGACTCCGCCGCTCGCCGCGCTCAACGCCTCCACGGCGTACCCGGCGTCCCTCAGCCGCCCCGCCAGCAACCCCTCCGCAGCCGTCACCGCTCCAACCAACCACAGGTCCCGTACCGGCGGGAAGCCGCCGCCCTCGCCCCCATACCCGACTCACCGGTGCCGGACCACGGGCTCGATCATCTCCCACTCCTCGCCCGGACTGTCCACGGCGAGGAACTCGCTCAGATAGATCTCCGTCTCGGGGTTCGGGTCGTCCCCTTCCCGCCACACGGCCTCGCACTCGGAGCAGAGCTGGAATTCCTCTCCCCTGTCCCTGCGCCGGAACGGACGCAACCGGTCCTGTCCGCAGTGCGTACAGGCGATCCCCTCGTTCACGGCCGCTTCATCGCCTCATGGCGATGTGTCGTTCGCGACATGTCCTCACCTTCCCGAGGTTTCCGCCCACTTCGGGAAGTGTTCCCGTCACGGCGAAGCCACAGATCAGCCATGCCGAAGGCTCGCACCGAAGATCCACCTCGGTGGCCCCGCCCCACGGCCGGGGTCCGAGGTGTGATTTCGAACCGGAACCAACACCTCGTCAGCCTATGTATGCTCCTGTCGTTCCATCACATCCCAGGGGGGATCTTTCGTGCGCAAGCACCCCGTCATAGCCGCAGCCATCACCGCCGGTGCGCTGGCCGCCCTCATCGCCGCCCCGGCCCAGGCCGCCGAGTACAGCTCGGCGCTGAAGGTCCGCGGAGTCCAGTACGACGCGCCCGGCCGCGACTCCAACAGCTGCTCCTCGGGCAACACCCGCGAGGAGTACCTGACGATCAAGAACTACTCGTCCTCGTCGACCGTCAACCTCAAGGGCTACGTCGTCAAGGACGCCGCCGGGAACCGCTTCACCTTCACCGCGAGCCACTACCTCCAGCCCGGTGACTACGTGAGGCTCCGCGGTGGTCGCGGCACCGACTCCGACGCGAACAACGTGGTCTACCGCAACAACTGCAACTTCCTCTGGAACAACGACCGCGACACGATCTACCTGTACAAGCCCTCGGGCAGCCGCGCGGACGTCCACTCCTACACCAGGAGCGGATCCGACCCCGACGGCAACGGCTACATCACCTTCCACAACTGAGTCGGATGTGCGCAGGCCCCCACCTCCCCGAGCGGAGGTGGGGGCTCGTCGGTTCTCCGGATGTCGTGGACGGTCCCCGACGCCGGCGGTCCGGCCTGGAATGCTGGGGCGATGACGACGACGGAAGCACGGTGGGAACAGCGGGTCGGGGAGCTGTGGGACGCCTTCGACGACCACGAACCCGACGCCTTCCTCGGACGGATCGAGGCACTGGCCGCCGAGCGTCCGCCGGGTGACGCGGTCGCCCTGTACGAACTGGCCTCGGCCCATGACGCCCTCGACCACGAGGAGGAGGCCGCCGCGCTCTACCGCCGGGCCCTCGCCGCCGGTCTGCCCGGGAAACGACGGCGCCGGGCCGTGATCCAGTTGGCCAGCACCCTGCGCAACCTCGGCCGGTCCGAGGAGAGCGTCGCCATGCTGACGGCCGAACGGGACGCCGTCTCCGACGAGTTGGACGGTGCCGTCACCGCGTTCCTCGCCCTGTCCCTCGTCGACGCCGGACGGGAGCGGGAGGCGGCGGCCCTCGCCCTCGCCGCGCTCTCTTCCCACCTGCCGGAGTACGGCCGCTCACTGAGCCACTACGCCCGCGCCCTCACCCGGGGAAGCGCGGAACCGCGCTGACCCTCTCCCCGGTGCTGCGGAGTCCGGGCGGGAGCGCACCGCCTCCGGCCCGTGGGAGTGCGGGCCGGAGGCGGCGGAAGGTGCACGGCAGGCAGCCGGGTCAGTCGGCGATCGGGAGGTAGACGCGGTTGCCCGCCTCCGCGAACTCCCTGGACTTCTGCTCCATGCCGGCGAGGGCCTCGCGCTCCTCGTCGCCGACCGGCTCCATGGAGTCGCCGTAGT
>NZ_DASQNP010000156.1:0-21546 GCF_035644915.1 Streptomyces sp. | reverse complement strand
GACGGCGTAGAGCACCCGGGCGACGCCGGCGTCGATGAGGGCCCGGGTGCACGGGCCGGTGCGGCCGGTGTGGTCGCAGGGTTCCAGGGTGACGACGGCGGTGCCGCCCCGGGCGGCACCGCCGGCCTCGGCGAGGGCGTGGACCTCGGCGTGGGGGCCTCCCGCGCGCTGGTGCCAGCCCTCGCCGGCCACCCGGCCGGACGCGTCGAGGACGACGCAGCCGACGACGGGGTTGGGGCTGGTGGAGCCCAGGCCGCGGGCGGCGAGGGCGACGGCTCGGCGCATGGCGGCGCGTTCGCGCTCTCGCGCGGTGTGCTCTGCGGCTGCGGGGGCGGCCACCGGGTCCTCCTGCCTCTTCGGGCACGGACTCCGGGGCTTCGGTGCGGAAACGACCGGGCGGCCCCGCGGGACGGTCGGGAACGCCGGGGCCGGCAGGTCCCACGGCGCCCGACAGGGGCGCGTGGACGTCCGCCGACGACGGCGTACCGGCCGGCTCGCGGCCCGCCGCGCACTGCCTCCCATCCGGACTTTGACCGTCGGTCCAGGAATTTCACCTGGTCAACCGGCCGCTGGCAGCGGTCGGGTCGCGGACTGTAACCGCCGGTTCGGAGTTTCACCGACCCCGGAGTGCGCTTGACGTTGGTACCCGACCAGTGTGCCATGTCCGGCACGGGCCACAGACTGTGGGCTGGATCACAGGGCCCGGTCGCGGGCGTCCGGCTCCGGCGCGAACAGCTCCCGGCGGGCCGCGTCCAGGGCCGTGAGCAGGCCGCCGCCGAGCACCGGACTGCCCTCGACCGTGCCGCACAGCACCTCGGTGGCCAGCGGGGAGATCCCGGCCAGCCGCCCGGCGACCCGGTCCGCGAGGGCGCGTCCCCCGGCCCGGCCCACCTCGCCGCCGAGGACCACGCAGCCGGGGTCGAGCACGGAGGCGATCGCGGCGACGCCCACGGCGATCCGGCCGGCCAACTCGTCCAGGAACGCCTCTCCCCCGGCCCCCGCCTCGCCCGCCGCCGCGGTCCGCACCACCGTCTCCGCGGCGCGGGCGCCGTCGGCGGGGTCGTACGGCGGTGCCTGGAGGCCGTGTTCGCGGGCCAGCGCGCACACCGCCGCGCCGCCCGCCAGGGAGTGGAAGCCGTGGTCGCAGGCGGTCGCCGACGGCAGCCCGGCGGTGCCGTGGACCGGCAGGAAGCCGATCTCCCCCGTGCCGCCGGAGGCTCCGCGGCGGAGCCTGCCGTCCAGGACGACCGCGGCGCCCACGCCGTGGCCCAGCCACAGCAGGACGAAGGTGTCGCGGCCGCGGGCCGCGCCGAGCCGGTGTTCGGCGATGCCCGCGAGGTTCACCTCGTTCTCCAGCAGCACCGGCACGCCCAGGTGCCGCTGGAGCGCGGCCGGGACGCGGGCGTGCCAGGCGGGCAGGGCGGTGTTGCGGCCGAGGGCGCCGGTGGCGGGGTCGATCATGCCGGGGGCGCCGACGACGACGGTGTGCAGCGCGGTCACGCCGGCCCCGCGCAGCGCCTCGTCCAGGGCGGCCACCGTACGCGCCACGGGGTCCCCGGCCCCTTTGCCGTCCTCGCCGCCCTCGCCGCCCGCGACGGGGAGTTCGGCGTGGCCGACCGTGGCGCCCGCCAGGTCGGCCAGGGCGAAGGAGACGCTGCCGGTGCGGACGTCGACGGCCGCGACATGGGCGCGGTCGGCGACCAGGCCGTACAGCCGCGCGTTGGGGCCGCGCCGGGCCGCGCCCGCCTCGCCGACGACCCGGACCAGGCCGTCGTCGCCGAGCCGCTGCAGCAGGTCGGCGACGCTGGGCCGGGACAGCCCGGTCAGCTCCTTGAGCTGGGCGGCCGTCAGGGGGCCGTGCTCCACCAGCAGTTCCAGCGCGATCCGGTCGTTGATGGCCCGGGCCGTGCGGGGCGATGCGGTACGCGCAGGGGTCATGCCGGAATCCTCGCAGACGTCCTGTTTCTATCAGGCAGGCTTCCTGATAGTTTGCGCCCATGCCGACTTCCCCCCTGCGGTGGGCCCGGCGCTCCATCGCCGCGGCCGTCGCCCCGCACGGCGCGGTCGCCGGGAACATCGCGCCCCGCCCGCCCCGATCGAAGGACCAACCGCCCATCGGCAAAAGGAAGTTGACGATCTCCCCGGCCGGGGCGGCGGGGCCGGTCCGGGGCACCGGAGGTGCGTGGACCGGCGTGCGGGAAGACTGAGCGGAGCGGGAAGGACGGAACGGACAGAACGCGCGAGAAACCGGAGCGGACGGAGCGGCAGGACGGGTGGGACACATGGGAGGGGACGGGTCCGTGCACGACCGGAGGAACACCGGGCGGGACAGCGAACGGGAACGGGTGGTGCGCGCGCGGCGCGCCGTCGCCGTGGTCTTCACCGCCCACGGGGCGGTCAGCGGCAGCTTCGCCACCCGCATCCCCTGGATCCAGGAGCACCTGGGACTGAGCACCGGCTGGCTGGGGGTCGCCCTGGTCTTCGCCACGGTGGGGGCCGCCGCCTCGATGCCCCTGGCGGCGCGGCTGTCCCACCGCCACGGGCCGCGCGCCGCGCTGCGGGTGCTGATCGCGCTGTGCTGCGCGGGGGTGGCGCTGCCCGCCCCGGCCCCCGGGTTCGGCTGGCTGTGCGGCGCCCTGTTCCTCTACGGGGCGGGTCTGGGCATCGCGGACGTGGCGATGAACGCCCACGCGGTGCAGGTCGAGGAACGCATGGGCCGGTCGGTGATGTCGGGCCTGCACGGGATGTGGAGCGTCGGCGCGCTGCTCGGCGGGGCGACGGGCGCGCTGGCCGCGCACGCCGGTCTGGACGCCCGGATCCACCTCGCCCTGGCCGCCCCGGTGCTCGCCGCGGTCTCGGTGGCGGCCGCGCGCCGGACGCTGGACGTGCGGGCCGAGCCGGGCCTCCAGGAGCCGCCGCACTTCGCGCTGCCCGGCCGCGGGGTGCTGGCCATCGGGGCGATCGGCTTCTTCGCGGTCTTCGCCGAGGGCGCCTCGATGGACTGGGCGGGGATCTACCTGCGGGACGAGACGGGCGCCTCGCCGGGCCTGGCGGCCGGTGCGTACACCGCGTTCGCCTGCACCATGGCCGCCGCCCGGCTGGCCGGCGACGCCGTCGTCCGCCACCTCGGCCCGGTGCGCACCGTGCGGATCAGCGGCGTGCTGGCCACCGCCGGCGGCGCCCTGGTGGTGGCCGCGAGCACGCCGCCGGTGGCGGTGGCGGGCTTCGCACTGGTCGGCGTGGGCATCGCGGTCGTGGTGCCGCTGTGCTTCGCGGCGGCGGGCCGCGCCCCCGGCGCGCCCGGCCAGGCCATCGCGGGCGTGGCGACCCTGGCGTACGCCTCGGGGCTGGCGGCCCCGGCGGCGGTGGGGTGGATCGCGGAGTTCACCTCCCTGTCGGTCTCCTTCGGCATGATCACCGTCCTGCTGCTGGGTCTGGTGGCGGGGGCCGGGGTGCTGCGGCCGGCCCCGGCGGGTCCGGTGGCGGGCTCTCCGGCGGACACGGCCGGCGAGCGGCTGTCGCCGGAGGGCTAGAGGGCCGGGGGCGCCGGCGATCACCCGGCGCCCCGCCCGGGAATGGCGCGATCTCGTGCGGGCGTGGTGTGGGGCCGCCCGGGCCGGAGCATCCTCAAGGGCACCGGTGCCCTGCCGCCCCGCCCGACGACGCCTTCCGCCCCTCTCCCCCTCCAGGAGCGCCCGACCATGACCATGGACACCGCCTCCGCCGGACCTTCCCCGCGTCCGGCCACGGGCCCGGGGGACCTCGTCCCCGGCCGCCCCGTCGTCTTCCGCCGGGCCACGGTGCTGACCGTGGACACCGGGGGTTTCGTCGAGGACGGGGACGTGCTGGTCGCCGGGGAGCGCATCGAGGCGGTCGGCCGGGACCTGGCCGTTCCCGGGGGAACGGCCGAGATCGACGCCTCCGGCGGCATCCTGATGCCCGGCATGGTCGACACCCACCGCCACATGTACCAGACGGCGCTGCGCGGCATCGGCGCCGACTGGACCCTCAGCCAGTACTTCGCCTTCTGCTACCTCAACTGGGGCAGGCTCTTCCGGCCGCAGGACATCCACGCCGGGAACCTCCTGGCGGCCGTCGAGGCGCTCGACGCGGGGGTGACCACCACCCTGGACTGGTCGCACGGCCTGCGGACCCCGGAGCACGCCGACGCCGCCGTGGACGCCCTGCGGGCCACGCCCGGCCGCTACGTGCTGGCCTACGGCAATCTGCTCGGCGCCCCCTGGGAGTGGGCCGGCGGCGCCGATTTCCGGTCCTTCGCGGCGCGCCGGTTCACCCCCGGCGACGACATGCTCGGCCTCCAACTGGCCTTCGACGTCACCGGCGACCCGGCCTTCCCCGAACGGGCCGCGTTCGAGGCGGCGCGCGACATGGGGCTGCGTGTCACCACCCACGCCGGGGTGTGGGGCGCCACGAACGACGACGGCATCCGGCTGATGTGGGACCACGGCTTCATGACCCCCGAGGTGACCTACGTGCACGCCGCGTCCCTGTCCCCGGACTCCTACCACCGGATCGCGGCCACCGGCGGCACCGTCTCGGTCTCCGCCGAGAGCGAGCTCAACGCCGGGCAGGGCTATCCGCCCACCTGGCGGCTGCGCAGGTACGGCATACCGGTCTCCCTGTCGGTGGACTCCGGCATGTGGTGGAGCGCCGATCTGTTCTCGGCCATGCGTTCCACCCTGAGCGCCGACCGGGCCAGGGAGCACATGGCCGCCCACAGCGCCGGCAAGACCGTGGTCCACAACCGCCTGCGCGCCGAGGACGTCGTGCGGTGGGCCACCCTGGGCGGTGCGCGGGCCCTCGGCCTCGACTCCGTGACGGGCAGCATCACGCCCGGCAAGAAGGCGGACCTCGTCCTGGTCAAGAACGACCGGTCGCCGGTGATGCACCCGGTCGTCCACCCCTACGGGCACGTCGTCTTCCAGGCGGGCCGCGGCGACGTCCACACCGTCATGGTCGACGGCACGGTGGTCAAGTACGGGCACGAACTGCTCGGCGACGCCCCGGTCGCCGCCCGCGCGGCCGCCGCCGCTGCCGCCGGGACCGTCGAGCACTTCCGCGGCGCGATGGGCGAGGAGGAGTGGCGGGCCGCCCGCGAACCCGGACTCCCGGACGCCGAGCCGGTCACCGGCCCCTACACCTACGCCTCCCCGGACGGCGACGGCGAGCCGGAGCGCCGCGGACCGGGGGCGTAGCGGCCCCGGCACGGGACGGCCGGTGCGGACGGACCGCCGTCCGCGGCGCGGGGTTCCGCCGCTGGTCAGGAGGGGCGCGTCCCCGGCGGGACCGGCGCCTGACAACCCCGGGAGCGGCCCGTAGCATGTGGACCGGTCAATTCCGCTCGTACACCTGAGCGCTTCCCCGCACGGAACGGAGCACCCATGGGCCTCGGCCTGCGCTGGACCCTGCACGGCGACGGGCGGACGCCCGCGCCCGGAGCCGTCGTACGACCCGACGAGCGGCTGTCGTGGCCGCGGACGGCCGGGCTGGGCGCACAGCACGTGGTGGCCATGTTCGGCGCCACCTTCGTGGCCCCCGTCCTCATGGGCCTGGACCCCAACCTCGCCATCATGATGTCCGGCGTCGCCACCATGGTGTTCCTGCTGCTGACGCGCGGCCGGGTGCCGAGCTACCTGGGCTCCAGCCTCTCCTTCGTCGGGGTCGCCGCGGCGATCCGGGCGTCGGGCGGCGACAGCGGGACGATCACCGGGGCGCTGCTGGTGGTCGGCGTGGTGCTGGTGCTGGCCGGCCTGGTGGTGCAGCGGTTCGGCGCGCGGGTCATCCACGCCGTGATGCCGCCCGTGGTCACCGGCGCGGTCGTGATGCTGATCGGCTTCAACCTGGCGCCGGTGACGGCCTCGACGTACTGGCCGCAGGACCAGTGGACGGCGCTGCTGACCATGCTGTTCACCGGGCTCGCCGTGGTGGCCCTGCGCGGCTTCTGGTCACGGGTCGCGATCTTCCTGGGCCTGGTCTTCGGCTACGCCGTCTCCTGGCTCTTCGACCTCCTCTTCGGCAAGATCCACTCTCCGGCGGGCGGCGGGGAGGCCGTCGACCACTGGCGGCTGGACCTCTCGGCGGTGGCCGAGGCGGACTGGATCGGCCTGCCCTCCCTCCACGCCCCCGAGTTCCGGTGGTCGGCGATCCTGGTGGCGCTGCCGGTGGTGATCGCGCTGATCGCCGAGAACGCCGGCCACGTCAAGGCCGTGGGCGAGATGACCGGCGACCGGCTGGACGACGCGCTGGGCACCGCGATCGGCGCCGACGGCGCGGCCACGGTGCTGTCCACCGCGGTCGGCGGCCCGGCCACCACCACGTACTCCGAGAACATCGGCGTGATGGCCGCGACCCGCGTCTACTCCACGGCCGCCTACTGGGCCGCCGCCTGCTTCGCGGTGCTGTTCGGGCTGTGCCCGAAGTTCGGCGCGGTGATCGCCGCGATCCCCGGCGGGGTGCTCGGCGGGATCACCGTGATCCTCTACGGCATGATCGGCCTGCTGGGCGCGCAGATCTGGCTCGCGGGCAACGTGGACCTGCGCAACCCGCTGAACCTGGTGCCGGTGGCGGCGGGCGTCATCATCGGCGTCGGCGGCGTCACCCTGAAGATCACCGACAACTTCGAGCTGAACGGCATCGCCCTGGGCACCATCGTCGTCCTCAGCGGCTACCACGTACTGCGGGCGCTGGCCCCGGCGCACCTGCGCGAGCAGGAACCGCTGCTGGACGAGGGCACCTCCACCTACGACACCGGGAACGACGACGCCGGCACCGGCCCGGCCGCCGGCGCCGGGAAGCGGTAGGCGCGGCGGTGCGCCGCCGGGCCGCCGGTACGGCACGCGGCGGTGCGCCGCCGGTCACGGCCCGGTCCTCCCCGCGGTCAGGGCGGCCGTCAGCACGTCGGTGAGGCGGTCCAGGTACTCCGGGGTGACGGGCAGCAGGCGCACCCCCAGGTGCCAGAACAGCGGCGCGGCGAACAGGTCGAGCGCGATCTCCCGGTCGACCCCGGCGGGCAGCTCGCCCCGGGCGATCGCGCGGTCCAGGACCACCTCGCCCCGGGCGCGCCGGGGCTCGCCGACGGCGGCGGCCAGTGCCCGGGCCAGCGTCTCGTTGCGCCGGGCCTCGGCCACCAGGTCGGTGAGGATCCGCCCCAGCCGGGGGTCGTCCAGCCAGGACAGGGTCGCCTCCAGCACGGCCCGCACGTCCCCCCGCAGGGAACCGGTGTCGGGGGCCTCGGCGAGCGGGACGCTGAGGCGGGACATGGCGTCGACGGCCAGTTCCTGCTTGGACGGCCAGCGGCGGTAGAGCGCGCTCTTCCCCACGCCCGCGCGCCTGGCCACCGCCTCCATGGACATCCGGCCGAAGCCCTTCTCCGCGAGCTCGTCGAGGGTGATCTCCACGATGGCGTCGGTGAGCTCGGGCCTGAGGACGGCCGCTCCGCTGGGTTTCCTGCGTGCTCCGCTGTCCATGGCGCTCACCCTAGCCACCGGACGGTGCGGCACCGTCGCGCCGGGTCGGCCGTTCCGGGCGGTCCGCCGGTACGGCGAGGCGGTCGCGGTGCTCGGTGAGGAATGCGCGCAGGGAGCGGGGCGGGCGCCCGGTGAGCCGCTGGACCGTGTCGGCGACGGCGTCCTGGCCGCCCTCCCGGACCAGGGTGTCCAGCGCGGCCAGGGCGGCGGCGAAGCCGGCCTCGTACCCCGCCGCGACCAGCCGTCCGGCCAGGGTCTCGGGGCTGACGTCCACGTGCCGGACCGGTCTGCCGGTCACCTCGGTCAGCAGGGCCGCCGCGTCCGCGTAGCCGAGGGCCTCGGGGCCGGTGACGAGGTGTTCGGCGTTCGTCCACTCCTCCTCCAGGAGCAGGGCCGCCGCCGTCGCGGCGATGTCCCGGGCGTCGACGAAGGCCAGCCGTCCGTCGCCGGTGGCGGTGACGATCTCCCCGGATCTCCGGATGCCCTCGGCGAGGGGATGGACACCGGTGAAGTTCTGCATGAACCACGACGGTTTGAGCACCGCCCACTCCGGCACGGCCGAGCGCACCAGGGCCTCGACCTCGCCGAGCCCCGGGTCGCCGGCCGCCACCGCCGAGGAGCCGAGCAGCACCACCCTGCGCACCCCCGCGCGCAGCGCCCGGTCCAGGAACGGTTCGACCAGCGGCACGGGATCGGCCACTCCCACCGGCGCCACGAGGTAGACGCGCCCGACGCCCGCCAGGGCCGGGGCGTGGGTGGCGGGGTCGCCCCAGTCGAAGCGCACGTGCTCGCCCCCGTCCGGGGGGACGGTGCGCCGGGTCGCCGTGCGCACCGCCGCGCCCCGGTCCGCCAGGAGCGCGGTGAGGGGGGCGCCGGTGTTGCCGGAGGCGCCGAGCACCAGGATCCTCCCGTCCCCGGTCCGCCGTACGGCGCTCATGCGGGGCGCTCCTCACCGGTGGTGGCGGCCACCAGTTCCGGCAGCCGGCCCAGCGCGTGGCCGGCGGCCAGCGGACTCCAGTAGTCCCGGTAGGACACCACGCCCTGCTCGCCGACCGTGATCACCGCCACGTAGTCGATGCGGTACGGCCTGCCGGTGGCCAGGGCCGTGCCGTCCACGCCCCACTCCAGGACCAGTGTGTCGGGGTCGCCGGTCTCGTGGCGCTTCTGGTGGGTGATCGCGCGCAGGTCGACGTGGTCGGTGTAGTCGCGCAGGTAGGCGCGCACCTCCTCCCGGCCGCGTGGCCGGGGCCAGCCGGGCGGGGCGAACGGGAAGTCCATGGTGCCGTCGGGCGCCCACAGGTCGGCGAAGCCGTCCATGTCGTGGGCGAGCAGGCGGTCCTGGAGGCGGTCCACCAGTGCGTGGGCGCGCCGCCGCCGGGCGTCGTCGGGTGCGGTCATCGTCTTCCCCTGATTTCGTCGGGACGGTACCGTACCGTCCATTATCACGGACGGTACGGTACCGTCCCGACGTACGTCAAGGAGGACCGGAGCGTGCGGCCGCCGACCGCCCCCCGTTCGGAGGACGCCCGATCAGGGGGGAGATCCCGCTGGGACCCTCACGGAGAGCACACGCCTGTCACCGTACGTACATGGCGATGACACAGTACGGAACGGGGGCCGCCGCCGGGACGGGCCCCTCGGGCGGAGCGGGCGGGGCGGGCGGGACCGGCGGGCTCGACGCGGTGGTCGCGCGGATGCGCGCGCTGCGGGAGGCGCTGCCGCGGCACGACGGGGTGGCGGTCTTCAACCGGGTCTACCTGACCGTGACCCTGGCGGTGCGGCGGCACCTGGCCGACGGACTCCTCCCCCGCCCGCGGACCGCGGAGGGCCTGGCGGCGGTCTTCGCCCACCGCTACCTGGCCGCCGTCGACCGGGAGGCCGCCGGCGCGCGCGTCCCCGCCTGCTGGCGCCCGCTGTTCCGGGCGCGCCACCACCCCGGGGTGCACCCGGTGCAGTTCGCGCTGGCGGGGATCAACGCGCACATCGGGCACGACCTGCCGCTGGCGGTGGTGGACACCGCCCGCGCCCACGGCTGCGAACCGGCCGCCCTCCAGGGCGCCTTCGACCGGATCGGGGACGTCCTGGTCGGGCTGGAGGAGCGGGTGCGCGAGGACCTGATGCCCGGCCCCGACCCGCTGGACGTGGCCGATCCGCTCACCCACCTGGTGGCCAGTTGGAGCATGGAGCGGGCCCGGGACGCGGCCTGGTCGGCGGCGCGCCTGCTGTGGGGCATGCGGCGGCTGCCGGAGCTGGCCGAGGAGTTCACCCGCCGCCTGGACGCGGGGGTGGGCCTGGTCGGCCGCTGCCTGCTCACGCCGCTGGAGCGCTGCCCGGGGACGCACGCGGAGCGCACGGCGCACCCGGCCTGACGGCCCGCCCCCGAGAACGCCTCATCCCTTCAGGCCCGAGCGGGACACCCCCTCGATCACCCAGCGCTGCGCCACCACGTAGAGCAGCAGCACGGGGACGCTGGCGATGACGGCACCGGCCATCAGCAGGTCGTAGCGGATGTTGTTGGCGCCCTGGAAGTTGGCCAGCCCCGCCGGCAGCGTCAGCGACTCGGGGCTGAGCAGCACGTACAGCGGCCACAGGAAGTCGTTCCAGTTGGACAGGAAGGACAGCAGCGCGAGGGTGACCAGGGCGGGGCGGGAGAGCGGGAGGATCACCCGCACGAAGATCTGCCACCGGTTGCAGCCGTCGATCTCGGCGGCCTCCTCCAGCTCCGCGGGCAGGGTGAGGAAGAACTGCCGCAGGAAGAAGACGCCGAACGCGCCGGCCGCCGCCGGGACGATCACCGCGGGCAGGCTGTCCACCCAGGCCAGCTCGTTGACGATCAGGAAGTTGGGGACCAGCAGGATCACCGGGGGCACGAAGAGGGTGGCCACGATCCCGGCGAAGACCACGCCCCGGCCTCGGAAGTCCATCCGGGCCAGCGCGTACGCCGCCGGGGCCGCGGTGGCCAGCACCAGCAGGGCGTGGGCGGACGCCGCCAGCAGGCTGTTGAGGAACCACTGCATCACCGGGCTGTCGGTGGAGCCCAGCACGTGCCGGTACGCGTCCAGGGTGAACGGGTCGGGGATCCACCGCGGTTCGGTGGCCCCGGCCTCGCCCCGGGTCTTGAACGAGGTGACCAGCATGTACAGCAGCGGGCTGAGGTAGAGCGCCGCGACGACGGCCAGCACCAGGTGGAGCAGGGACCGGCGCAGCCGCCGCCGGGCCACCGGGCCGGACCGGGGCGCCGGACGCCGCCCGCCGGCGGCCGGACCGCCGGGGTCCGCCGGCACCGCGGGAGCCGGTCCGGTCGGGGTGCGGGTGGGGGTCATCGGTCCTCCTGCCGGTCGCGGAAGATGCGGAAGAGCACCGCGCTGGCGGCCATCAGCGCCAGGGCGAGCACGAAGCTCATCGCCGAGGCGGTGCCCATCTCGAAGCGGCGCAGGCCGGTCTCGGCGATCAGGAAGATCGCGGTCTTGGTCTCGTCCGCCGGGGCGCCGCCCGTGATCAGGTAGGACTGGCCGAACATGTTGGCCGACGCCAGCAGCGTGGCGTTGACCACGAACAGCAGCACCGGCCGCAGCCCGGGCAGGGTGACGTGCACGAACCGCTGCCAGGGGCCCGCACCGTCCACCCGGGCGGCCTCGTACAGCTCCGCCGGGATGTCCTGGAGGCCGGCGAGGTAGATGACGGCGTTGAAGCCGAGCGTCCACCAGACGGTGACGCCCACCAGGCCCCACCAGGCGGCGGGGGTGTCGGTCGTCCACTGGACGTCGTCGGGCAGCCCGAGCACCCCGAGGTAGTGGTTGACCGTGCCGATGTTGCCGTCGAGCAGGAAGCGCCACAGCAGGCCGACGACGGCGACCCCGAGCACGTACGGGGCGAAGTACACCGCCCGGTACAGGTTCCGCCCGCGGAAGCGGCCGTTCATCAGCAGCGCCACGAACAGCGGCACCACGAGCAGGAACGGCAGCGACAGCGCGGTGAAGACGCCGGTCGCCCGCATCGCCGCCCAGAAGCGCGGCCCCTCCACGCTCTCCGGGTCGAACAGCTCGCGGTAGTTGTCCAGCCCGGTGAAGGGCTTGGCGGAGACGTTGATGTCCCATTCGTGGAGGCTGATCCACAGGCCGTAGCCGATCGGGGCCAGCACGAACGTGGCGAACAGCGCCAGGTAGGGCGCCATGAAGACGTACGGCGTCCACCACCGGTAGGGGCGGGTGGTCACGCGGGACGGGCCCCGGGCGGGGGCTCTGTCCGCCCCCGCCCGCCCGGCCCCGTCCGCCCCCGCCTGCCCGGTGGTCGGCCGTGCGGTCAGCCGCAGTGCCACTTCGGGTGCCTCACTTCGCGTACTTCTGCTTGTTCTCCGCCAGGAGCTTGTCGGCCGTCCGCACGCCCTCGGCCAGCGCCTCGGCGGGCTTGGCCCGGCCCAGCACCGCCTTCTGGACGGCCAGTTCCAGCGCCTTGGACTGGACGTCGCCGACGCCGGGCAGGGCGGGCAGGAAGTGGAAGACCTCCATGTCCTTGGCCAGGGCGGTCTGCGGCAGCTTCGCCACCTCGGCCTGCTCGCGCACGGAGTTGCGCGCGGGGATCATCCCGGCCTTGGCCCACTGGGTGGACTGCTTGCTCATGTAGTCGATGAAGAACTTGGCGGCCTGCACCTTGTTGTCGTCCCTGGCCGCCTGCGAGGTGAGCACGAAGTTGTGCGAGGCGCTCCACACCGCGGCCCGGTCGCCGATGACGGGGAGCGGCGCCATCTGCCACGTCAGGTCCCGGGCGTTGGCCTTGAGGTCGTTGATCTGCCAGATCCCGTCCCAGGTGAAGCTGACCTTGTTGTTCTTGAAGGCGTTGTACTGGGCGTCCTGCGCGACCTGGGCGGGGCTGTGGCCCTTGGTGATCTGCTCGCGCATCCAGGCCAGCGCCTCGACGCCCGCCTCCGAGCCCCACAGCGCCCGTGTGCCGTCCTCGCTGTACAGCTCACCGCCGAACTGCCACAGCAGGGACATGAACATCAGGTGCGCGGGCCACTTGTTGGGCATCCAGAACGGGTTCCTGATCCCGGCGGATTTCAGTTCGGCGAGCGCGTCCTCGTAGCCGGCGCGGTCCGTCGGGGGCTTGTCCAGTCCGGCGCGGGTCAGGTGCCGGGTGTTGGCGTAGTCGGCCAGGCAGTGCACGTCGAGCGGGACGCTGTAGCGCTTGCCCTGGTAGATCCCCGCCCGCCACACGGCCGGGATGAAGTCCGACTCCTTGGTGCCCAGCGCGGAGACCACGTCGTCCAGGGGGACGAGGGTGCTGCGCGCGGCGAAGGTGGCGACCCAGTCGTTGTGGATGACGGCGACGTCGGGGCCCTTGCCCGCGGTGATGGCGGTGGGCATGGCCGGGTAGAGGTCCTCCCAGCGGCGGGTGGTGTTCCTGACCTCGATCCGGCCGGCGTACTCCTTGTTGAACGCCTCGACCATGGCGCGCATGTGCGGGCCGTCGCCGCCGGTGAAGCCGTTCCAGTACTGCAGGGTCACCTTGGGCCCGTCGTACTCGCCGCCGGAGAAGCTCGGCGCGTCGTCGGGCTCGCCGCCGTCGTCGCCCAGCTTGGTGCCCCCGCCGCAGGCGGTGAGCAGGCCGGTGCCGGCCAGGCCGCCGGCGATGCCGAGGAAGGCTCTGCGCTGGAGGGGGGTGCCGTGGGTGGGTGTGGCGCTCATGTCGTGCTCCTCGTGAGGGGCGTCGGGCCGCCCGGGGCGGCGGAGGGAGGGGAGGCGTGGGGGGTCGGCGCGGGGTCCGGCGGGAGGGTCCGGCGGGAGGGTCCGGTGGAAGGGTCAGCGCGTGGCGAGCCGGATCATGGTCCAGGAGACCGGCGGCAGCTCCACCGTGAGGGTGTCGCCGTCGGTCCCGGTGCCGTCCACCGGGCGCGGCCGGACGCGGTCGGGGTGGTCGGCGGTGTTGGCGGCCGTCGGGTCGTCGTCGGCGAGCACCAGGTGCTCGACCACCCGGGCGCCGGGGAAGGGCCGCAGGCAGGCGGTGAGGGTGAGGGGGGCGGTGCGGTCGCGGTTGACGGCGAACAGGGCGATCTCGCCGCTCTCCTCGTCGTGGGTGGCGGTGGCCCACAGCGCCGGGACCTCGCCGTACTTCGCGGTCTCGATCACCGGCGAGTCCGGCTCCACCCGCAGCACCGTGCCGCGGGCGTGGCGGGCGGTCCGCGCGAAGGGGTGGAAGATCGTCTGCCGCCAGGCCGGGCCGCCGGGCTCGGTCATGATCGGGGCGATGACGTTGGCGAGCTGCGCCTGGCAGGCGGCGCCGACCCGGTCGGCGTGGCGCAGCAGGGTGATCAGCAGGCTGCCGACGACGACGGCGTCGGTGACGTCGTAGACGTCCTCGATGAGCCGGGGGGCGGCCTGCCACTGCAGGGAGTCCTCGCCGCCGAAGCGGCTCTGGTACCACACGTTCCACTCGTCGAAGGAGAGTTTGATCTTCTTCCGGCTGCGCACCCTGGCGCCCACGTGGTCGGCGGTGGCCGTGATCGCGTCGATCATCCGGTCCATCCCGGCGCCGCTGGCCAGGAAGGAGTCGGGGTCGTCGGCGGCGGGGTCGTAGTAGGCGTGCAGCGAGACGTAGTCGACGAACTCGTAGGTGTGCTCCAGGACGGTCGCCTCCCAGGAGGCGAAGGTGTCGATGTCGGCGTTGGAGCTGCCGCAGGCGACCAGTTCCAGGGAGGGGTCGAAGCGCTTCATGGCGCGGGCGGTCTCGGCGGCCAGCCGACCGTACTCGTGGGCGGTCTTGTGGCCCATCTGCCAGGGGCCGTCCAGCTCGTTGCCCAGGCACCACAGCCGGATGCCGTGCGGGTCGGGCACGCCGTGGGAGCGGCGCAGCTCGGAGTGGGCGGTGCCGCCGGGGTGGTTGGCGTACTCCAGCAGGGCCAGGGCCTCGGCGGTGCCGCGGGTGCCGAGGTTGAGCGCCATCATCGGCTCCACGCCGGCCTTGGCGGCCCAGGCCATGAACTCGTTGAGGCCGAAGGCGTTGCTCTCCACGCTGCGCCAGGCCAGGTCCAGGCGGGTGGGGCGCTCCTCGACGGGCCCGACCCCGTCCTCCCAGCGGTAGTTGGAGACGAAGTTGCCGCCGGGGTAGCGCACGAGGGTGACGCCGAGTTCGCGGACCAGGTCCAGGACGTCGGTGCGGAAGCCGTCGGGGTCGGCCGCCGGATGCCCCGGTTCGAAGACGCCGGTGTAGACCGACCGGCCCATGTGCTCGACGAAGGAGCCGAACAGGCGCCGGTCGACGGCGCCGATGCGGAAGCCGGGGTCGAGGGTGAGACGGGCCGTGGGCATGGGGGAACTCCCTGGAGCTGGAGGGGGTGAGGGGCGCCGCGGGCGGGGGCGGGGAGGCGGGCCCCCGCCCGCGGGGCACGCTCACCGCGTACGAGTCCGCTGTCACGGGCCGCCGACCAGGTGTTCTTCCGGTGTCCGGGTGCTGTCACCGAGCCGGGAGGCTGCCGTGCGCTGATACGATTACATCGTTGAAACAGCGTTGTAAATAGGCGCGGTCCCCGTTGTTCCACACCGGGGGAACCGCGCGGGCGCATCCCGGGTGGCACTGGGTGCCGAGCCCGCCCGCACCGCCCCCGACGGTGTGTCAGGGGTGTGTCAGGGTGGTCGGACCGCTTCGCGAAGGGGCACCCCCGGGTGCCGGTGGAGGTGATGCATGTGGGCGCCAGCCTCAAGGACGTGGCCGCGCGGGCCGGGGTGTCGGTCAAGACCGTCTCCAACGTGGTCAACGGCTACACCTATGTGGCCCCGCACACCCGGGAGAAGGTCGAGAAGGCCCTGGCCGAGCTGGACTACCGCCCGAACCTGTCCGCCCGCAACCTGCGCCGCGGGCGCACCGGCGTGATCGCCCTGGCCCTGCCCGAGCTGGACGCCCCCTACTTCGCCGAGCTGGCCCGGTTCGTCATCGACGCCGCCGCCGAGCGCGGCTGGACCGTGCTGATCGACCAGACCGACGGCCTGGCCGACCGCGAGCGCCAGGTCCTCCAGGGCATCCGGGAACAGCTCATCGACGGGCTCATCTTCAGCCCCATCACCGTCGGCCGCGAGGAGCTGGCCGCCCGCACCGACGACACCCCGCTGGTGCTGCTCGGCGAGCGCATCCTGGACGGCCCCACCCACCACGTGGCCATCGACAACCAGCGGGCCGCGCGCGAGATGACCGAGCACCTGATCTCCCTCGGCCACACCCGCATCGGCGCCATCGGCGCCCAGGAGAACCCCAGCGCCAACACCGCCCACCTGCGGCTGGCCGGGTACCGGCAGGCCCTCCAGGCCGCCGGACTGCCCTATGACGAGCGGCTGGTCCCGCCGACCGGGGCGTACCACCGCGCCGACGGCGCCGCGCTGATGCGCAGGCTGCTGGAGCTGGACGAGCCGCCGCAGGCGGTCTTCTGCTTCAACGACCTGCTGGCGCTCGGCGCGCTGCGCACCGCGCTCGCCGCCGGCCTGCGGGTGCCGCAGGACCTGGCGCTGGCGGGCTTCGACGACATCGAGGACGGCCGGTACAGCACCCCGACGCTGACCACCGTCTCCCCCGACAAGGGCCAGATCGCCCGTACCGCCGTGGAGCTGCTGGACGCCCGGATCAGTGGCCCCGGCCGCGCCGGGCGGCGGGGCGGGGGCGGCGTGCTCCAGGTGCGGGAGGTGGAGGCGGACTACCGCCTGGTCGTCCGGGAGAGCACGGTCGGCAGGGCCGGAGCGGCCGGGGCGTGACGCGGATCCTGCCCGCGTCACGCCCCACGGCGCCGCTCAGTCCTCGGGGAGCTCGACCGGGGCGATCTCGTCGTAGACGTCGCCCGGGCCGGGGTTGGAGGGGTCGGTGGAGCCGCCGAGGTGGCGCATCACGCCCCACACCGCGTTGAGCGCCGTCTGCACCGCGCCCTCGGCCCAGCCGGCCGTCCAGGAGATGTCGTCGCCGGCCAGGAACAGGCCCCGCTTGTCCTCGGGCAGCCGGTCCTGCATGAAGTGGGTGAACAGCCGCCGCTGGTAGCGGTAGTGGCCCGGCAGGTTCGCCTTGAAGGCGCCCATGAAGTACGGCTCGTTCTCCCAGGAGACGGTGACCGGGTTGCCGATGATGTGCTTGCGGATGTCGACGTTCGGATAGATCTCCCGCAGCGACTTGAGCATGACCTCCATCCGCTCCCGCGGGCTCAGCGGCAGCCACTTCAGGGAGTCGTCGCACCAGGTGTAGGAGAGGCAGATCACGGCCGGCTTGTCCGGGCCGTTGTCCAGCAGGTAGGTGCCGCGGGTCATCCGGTCGGTGAGCGTCATGCTCATCACGTCCCGGCCGGTGCGCTCGTCCTTGTCCAGCCAGAACGGCCGGTCCACCGGCACGAACAGCTTGGAGGACTCCATGTAGTGGGTGCGCTCGATCGCCGTCCAGTGGTCGATGGGGAACAGGTCGTCGTCGCAGTCGATCTTCGACAGCAGCATCCACGACTGGGCGGTGAAGACCGCGGCCCGGTAGGTGCGGACGTCCCCGGTGGCGTCGGTGACGGTGATCCGGTTGCCCGCCGTGCGGTGCAGCCGGGTCACGGCCGGGCGCGGCGCGCCGTCGTGCAGGGACTTCAGCGAGGTGCCGACGGGCCAGTGCACCAGCTTGGCGGGCTCGCGCTCCCACAGCCGCAGCGGGAGCTGCTGGCTGCCGCCGACGATGCCGCGGTGGTCGTCGTCGGCGCCGGTGTAGACCACCCGCAGGATCTCCAGGATGGAGTTGGGGAAGTCGGTGTCCCAGCCGCCGGTGCCGAAGCCGACCTGGCCGAATATCTCGCGGTGGCGGAAGGAGGAGAACGCCGGGGAGTCGCACAGGAAGCCGTAGAACGTCTGGTTGTCCAGCTTCTCCACCAGGGGCGCCCAGATCTCGCGGATGCGCCGCACGTCGCGCGTGCGGATGGCCTTCTGCATGTCGGAGAAGTCGGCGCCCTCCTCCAGGCAGGCGTTCCAGGCGTCCATCACCTGGCGGTAGACGTCCGGCAGGTCGTCCAGGGTGCGGGCGTAGTGGGTCTCGCCCTTGAGGTCGACGACGGTGGAGGGGGTGTCGGGGGCCAGCGGGTTGGGGAACGGCGTCGTCTCCAGGCCCACCAGGTTCGCGTAGTGCCAGAAGGTGGTGGACGACGGCGGGAAGCGCATCGCGCCCATCTCGGCGGTCAGCTCGGGGTCGCAGCCCTCGAAGCCGGCCGTGCGCAGCCGTCCGCCGATCTGGTCGGCCTCGTAGACCACCGGCTTCAGCCCCATCTTCATCAGCTCGTACGCGGCGACGATCCCCGACAGGCCGCCGCCGATCACCGCGACCTCGGTGCCGTGCTCGGTCGCGGGCACCGAGCCGATGCCGGCCGGGTGGGCGAGGTAGTCGTCGTAGGCGAACGGGAAGTCCGGGCCGAACATGGTGATGGGCGGCTCGGTCCGGGCTTCGGCGTGCTGCTCGTCGTGGACGGCGGTGGGCACGGTGGAGGTCATGAGGGGGTTCTCCTGGGTGGTGCGTGGGCCCGGGGATCGGCCCGGGCCGGGCTCAGACGAGGGACGCGTACAGCTCGGGGCGGCGGTCGCGCAGGTACGGGTTGGCCGCGCGCGACGCCCTCAGCAGCGCCGGATCGACGTCGGCGGTGATCAGGTCCTCCCCCGTTCCGGCGCGGGCGCGGACCGTGCCGTCGGGGGCGGCCAGACAGCTCAGCCCCGTGAAGGAGAGTTCCCCCGCGCCCTCGCCCTCGGTGCCGCAGCGGTTGGCGTAGGCGATGTAGAGCTGGTTCTCGAAGGCGCGGGCGGGGAGGACCGTCTCGGCGACGATCTCGTAGGGGCGCATCAGGGCGGTCGGCACCAGCAGCAGCTCGGTCCCCGCCAGGGCGTGGGCGCGGACGGCCTCGGGGAACTCCACGTCGTAGCAGACCAGCAGCCCGACGCGGACGCCGTCGAGGTCGGCCTGGACGACCGGGGTGTCGCCCGGGACGAAGCGGGCGTTCTCGAACTCGCCGTACAGGTGGGTCTTGCGGTAGTTGGCGAGCCGGGTGCCGTCGGGGCCGATGAGCTGGACGGAGTTGTACACCCCGCCGTCCTCGCGCCCGGCGCGCTCGGGGTAGCCGTAGGCGACGGCGAGCCCGTGCGCGGCGGCGATGCCGGCCACCGCCCGGGCGCCGGGGCCGTCGGCGGGCTCGGCCAGCTCCGCCACCCTCTCGCCGAGGGCGTACCCGGTCAGGTACAGCTCGGAGGCCACCAGCAGCCGGGCCCCCGCGGCGGCGGCCCGGCCGGCGGCGCGGTCGAGGGCGGCGAGGCTGTCCGCGGTGGAGCCGGGGACACCGCCGGGGCCCTGGAGCAGCGCGGTGCGCAGCGGCGTCATGGAACCTCTTCTTCTGTCGTGTCGTACGGCCGTGCTGGGCGTGGACGTCCCGGAGGATCCGGACGTCTCAGCAGGAACGTTTCGACGGTACGATCAGCCCCTCACGCCCCACAAGGCGCACCCATTGCGCACCATGCATCGATTCGTTGCGTCTTCCGGGCGGCATCCGTCGATTCGTTGCACGGCTCGCCGCGGGCCGCGTCCGGGTCCGCGTCCAGGCCCGTCCGTCAGGCGGGCGAACCCGAGCCGTAGCGGCGCAGCAGCGGGGAGAGGACCAGCACCGACCTGGTGCGCTCGACGAACGGCTCGCCCGCGATCCGCTCCAGCACCCTCTCGAAGTGGCGCATGTCGGAGGCGAAGACCTGCACGATGGCGTCCGCGTCACCGGTCACGGTCGAGGCGGCCGCCACCTCCGGATAGCGCTCCAGGCCGCGGCGGATGTCCTCGGGGGAGGTCTTGCTGCGGCAGTACATCTCGATGAAGCCCTCGGTCTCCCAGCCGAGCGCCACCGGGTCCACCCGTACGGTGAAGCCGGTGATGGCGCCCTGCTCGCGCAGCCGGTCGACCCGGCGCTTGACGGCCGGGGCGGACAGGCCCACCTCGGCCCCGATGTCGGCGTAGGAGCGGCGGGCATCCTCGGCGAGGGCGTGGACGATGCGTTCGTCGAGCTGGTTCAGTCGCACTGCGGGTGGGTCGCTTCTCTGTTCTCTGCGCGGGTGGTGCTCCCGGCGCCGCGCCCGTCCCGGTCGCGGCACCTCATGTCAGGCGAAGTACAGCACACCCCGCCCCTCCGGCCCGCACCACGGGGCCGCACCGGACAGGACCGTGCGCACGGCCGGCCGACCACCGGCACCCGGTGCCACCACCCGCACACCCCGCGTGCCGGGAGCGGTACGAGGAGCACGCACCGCGAGGGACGGGAGCCGGAGCGATCGATGGAGGCCGGGACGGCGGAGGCCGCCCGGGCGCGGGCCCTTCGATGGAGGGCCGTAGCCATATGCCCTAGTCTCGCCTCATGCGCGGTGTTATCGCCCGGTTCCACGACCGCTTCGTGACCATGCCCGCCCGCGACCCGGAGGAGGCGCACCGCCAGGCCACTCCGCTGGAACTCCTCTTCGACCTCGTCTTCGTGGTCGCGGTGACACAGGTGTCGGAACGGCTCCACCACGCGGTGGTGGACGGACACGCCGCCGACGGGGCCCTCGGGTTCGCCCTGGTGTTCGCCGCCATCTGGTGGGCCTGGGTGAACTGGACCTGGTTCGCCTCCGCCTTCGACTCCGACGACCTGATCTTCCGCTTCGGCGCCTTCGTCCAGATGTTCGGCGTCCTGGTGCTCGCGGCGGGCATCGGCCGGGCGTTCGACGGCAACTTCGCGATCGGTGTCACGGGGTACGTGATCATGCGGCTCGCCCTGGTCGGCCAGTGGCTGCGGGTGGCGGTGGCCCTCCCCCGGATGCGGCCCGCCGCGCTGCGCTTCGCCCTGGGCATCACCGTGATCCAGGTGGCCTGGGTCGCCCGCCTGGCGGTCGCCGAACCCATCGGCGTGCCCTCCTTCGTGGTCCTGTTCCTCGTGGAGCTGGCGATCCCGTGGTGGGCCGAGCAACACCGGAACACCCCCTGGCACCGCGGCCACATCTCGGAGCGCTACGTGCTCTTCACCATCATCGTGCTGGGCGAGTCGGTGCTGTCGGCGACGCTGGCCGTGAAGTCCGCACTGGACGACGAGGGGCCGGTCGGGGTCCTGGTGAAGCTGGCACTGTCCGGATTCGCCCTCGTCTGCGCCATGTGGTGGCTCTACACCCTGCGCCCCGCGCACCTCTTCCTGCGGCAGCGGAGCCTGGCCTTCTCCTGGAGCTACGGCCACTACGGGATCTTCTGCTCCATCGCCGCCGCGGGCGCGGGCATCGCCGTCATGATCGACCAGGTGACCCACCACGCGGAGGGGCTGACGACGGCCGGGGCGGGTGCCGCCGTCGCGGTGCCGACCGCCGCGTTCCTGATCACGGTCTGGTTCTTCCACCTCAGGCCGCACGGTTCGGACCGCCGCACCGAGGCCGCCTGTCTCCTCGGCGCGGTCCTGGTGCTGCTCACGCCCTTCACGCCCGTGCCCCTGGAGCTGACCGCCGTCACCCTGGTCGGCGTGGTGATCGCCACCGAACACCGCAGGCACCGGCCGTCCCGTGCGGCGCGGGCGGTGGAGCCGGAGGCCGCCGGCTGAGGTCGACCGGGCCGGATCTCCACACAATCGCCACACGCCCCCGGTTTCCGTGCGGACAGGGAAGTCCATGTCTTCCCCTTCCGGACATGCCGCCGGGGCGTACCGGCGCGAACCGGTCATCCCGCGCCGCGCCGGAACCGGGGAACCGCCGCGCCCCGCGCGGCCGCCGCCCGCCCCGCGCTGGCACCGCCGCCCTCCGCTTCTATAGCGTGTGCCCGCGCATGGTACGGAAGTTATCGGCACGGGGGAGGTTGTGTGTCGTTCGACGACGAGTGGAGCCGACTGGTGAGCGCCGCCGCTGAGCGGAAGTCCACCCAGATGCGGCTGAACCAGGCCGACGGCGGCGGAGGCGGCGGAGGCGCTCCGCAGGGCGACCTGACGGTAAAGCAGAAGGACCTGGCCGCGATCGGCGACGCGGCCTTCACCCTGCACGGCAGGCTGGTCAAGGACGGCGACCACGCCCGGGCCAGCAGCTACAGCGCCGCGGCG
>NZ_DASQNP010000155.1:0-66663 GCF_035644915.1 Streptomyces sp. | reverse complement strand
CGGTGTCCGCGCGGTCACGGTGTCCGCGCGGCGGCGTCCGGCCGGGCGGGCGCGTGCCGGGCGACGTGCTCGGCGAAGGGCGCGATGCCCACCTCGGCGCGCAGGGCGTCCACGCGCCCGGGGTCGGGATCGGCGCACGGCCAGGGGACGGGTGCGCCGTCGCGGATGCCCGCGATCTGGGTGCCGTAGATCTGCGGGCGGCCCTCGTTGACCAGGACGCGGTCGCGGAGGAACGCCAGTTGGCGGGGGTGGGCCTCGCCCCGGGAGACGGCCTCCTCCAGCAGGCGCAGGGCGCGGCGCTGGAGGCTCAGGTCGCGGTCGGCGTGCTGGGCGACGCGCCAGGCGCTGGTGGCGGCGTCCTCGCCGACCCGGGCGGCGGTCGGCCAGCCGTACTCGTCCATGATCTCCGCCAGGCGGTCGCCGTGCTCGGCGGTCAGTCTGCGCCAGGCCAGTTGCTCGGCGAAGTCCTCGCTGTGGGCGGTGTGGGCGGCGCGGGTCTGCTCCTCGCCCATGGCGCGCAGCTCCGCCGCCAGCGCCTCCAGTGCCTCCCGGTCCTCCCCGCCGTTTCCACGGCCGTTCCCGCCGCCGTTCCCGCCGCCGTTCCCGCCGGGTGCCGTCGTCATGTCGTTCCCCTTTCCCACCGGTTTCCCACCGGCTTCCCCGGCCGGCTCCTCCGGCCGGTCGCGCCGTTCGACGTCAACGGTAGGAGCCGCGGACGGCGGAAAGATCGTTCCGGGGAACGGTGACAGGGAGGGGCCGGAGCCGCGAGAATGGATCCACACGGCCCCGGCTCCACAGTCGTCCGGCGGGCGCCGGCCTCAGGCGGTGAGGCCGCCGTCCACGGCGATGGACGCGCCGGTGACGTACCGCCCTCCCGCACCGGCCAGGTGCGCCACCGTCGCGGCGATCTCCTCGGGCCTGCCGTAGCGCCCGAGCGCCGTGAGGCCGCTCTGGTACTCCGCCTCCGGCGCGTCCGCGGGGTTCATCTCGGTGTCGGTCGGGCCGGGGTGGACGAGGTTGACCGTGATGCCGCGCGGGCCGAGTTCCCGGGCCAGCGCCTTGGTCAGGCCGGTCAGGGCGGCCTTGCTGGCGGCGTAGAGGGAGGCGCCGGGGAAGGCGACGCGCTCGGCCACGCAACTGCCGATGGTGATGATCCGCCCGCCCTCCGCCAGGTGGGCGACGGCGGCCTGGCACGCCAGGTAGGGGGCGCGGACGTTGATGTGCAGCACCCGGTCGACGTCCTCGGCCGCGATCTCCTCGATCGGGGCGATGACGCCGGTCCCGGCGTTGTTGACCAGGATGTCGAGCCGGCCGAACTCCGCGGCGGTCCCCGCCACGGCGGCGCGCACGGCGTCCGGGTCGGCGCTGTCGGCGCGCACCGCGCGGGCCCGGCGGCCGATGGACTTGATCTCCTCCACCACTCGCGCCGCGCGCTCCGCGGAGTCCCGGTAGGTCAGCGCCACGTCGGCGCCGTCCTGTGCGAGCCGGAGCGCCACGGCCTCGCCGATGCCGCGGCTGCCGCCGGTCACCAGCGCCACCTTGCCGTACAGGTCGCCCATGCCGGCCGTGTCGGCCGTGCTGGTCGTCTCGGTCGTGTTCGTGTTCTCGGAGGACATGACTCGATGGTCGTGCGGCGCGGGCCGGAGGTCCGGCGGCATTCGGACGTCGCGTTCGGCGGCCCGCTCCGGGTCCGTATCCTCGGGGCCCATGACGTCCGCCGAGCCGGTACCGCCCACGCTGCCCGTCGTCCGGACCGTCGCCGGACATCCGGGCGGACGCGCGTGGCTGGACCGGCTGCCGCGCCTGATCGGGGAGTCGGCCGAGCGCTGGGGGCTGACGGTCGGGGCGCCGTTCGCCGGCGGAAGCTGCTCGTGGGTGGCGCCGGCGCGGCGGGCGGACGGCTCCGGGTTCGTGCTCAAGGTGAGCTGGCCGCACCGGGAGGCGGCCGGGGAGGGCGAGGCGCTGCGGCTGTGGGACGGGCGGGGCTGCGTACGGCTGTACGAGCACGACCCCGAGCGGTACGCCCTGCTGCTGGAGCGCTGCCTGCCCGGCACCGGACTGGGGGACGACGGCCGGCTCTCCGCCGAGGAGCGGCTGGTGGCGGGGGCCGGCGTGCTGCGCGAGCTGTGGGAGGTGCCCGTGCCGCCGGACGCCGCGCTGGACCGGATGGCGGAGGTGACGGCCGGGTGGGCGGACACCGCCGAGGAGCGGATGGCGCGCCTGGCCCCGCCCGGCTTCGACCCGGCCCTGGTGGCACTGGGCGTCCGGCTGCTGCGCGAGCTGCCGGGCACGGCCGCCCGCGAGGTCGTGGTGCACGGCGACCTCAATCCCGGCAACGTCCTGGCGGCACAGCGGCGGGAGTGGCTGGCGATCGACGCCAAGCCGATGGTGGGCGACCCGCTGTACGACCCCTGGCCGCTCATCGAGCAGATCGACGCCCCCTTCGGCCGCCCCGGTCCGCGGCCGGTGGTCGCCGCGCGCTGCGCGCTGGTCGCCGACGCGCTCGGGGAGGACGTGCGGCGGCTCCAGGCGTGGGCGGTGGCGCGGCGCGTGGAGTCGGCGCTGTGGGCGGTGGCCGTGCCGGGGGATGCGGAGGCCGGCGCCGCGATGATGCGTCAGGTGCGCGTCCTGGCGGACCTCGCGGGCCTGTGAGCCCCGGGCCCGTCCGCGGCCCGGCTCACTCCCCCGTGGTGCCGTCCGCCAGTTCGCGGACGACGTCGAGGTGACCGGCGTGGCGGGCGTACTCCTGGAGGACGTGGAAGAGGATCCAGGCCAGGGCCGGGGCCTCCTCCCCGGTGGCGAAGCGGCCCCCGGGGGCGGCGCGGTCGGTGAGGGAGGCGGAGGCGGTGATCTCGCGGGAGCGGGCGCACTCGGCGCGGAAGCGCGCCACCACCTCCTCCGCCGTCGTGCCGTCGGGGACGTGCCAGCGGCCGTCCGCGTCCTGGTCCGCCCAGGGGTCCTCGACCGGTTCGGCCAGGAAGCCCCACCTGAACCAGCGGCGTTCGACGCAGGCCAGGTGGTGGATCAGCTCCAGCGGCGTCCAGCCCGAGGGCAGCCGGCTGCGGCGCAGCTCCTCCTCGCCGAGCCCGTCGAGCTTCCGCAGGACGGTGTCGCGGTAGTGGTCGAGGTAGGCCGACAGCAGGTGGTGCGGGTCGGGCGGAGCGGTGGGCGGGGGCTCGGGCAGCGGAGGGCCGCCGGCGGGGGCACCGGTCATGCCGGAGGTCATGCCAGAGTCCATGCCAGAGGTCATGTCAGGGCCGTCTGGTGGAGGGTGAGGGTGCGCGCGTCGGCGTCCAGGGTGGCCGGCACGCCCAGCGGGACGGTCAGGGTCGTGGGGCCGTGTCCGAAGCCCAGCTCCTCCACCACGGGGACGCCGAGCGGGGCGAGCCGGTCCAGCAGCAGCGCGCGGACCTCCTCGTAGGGGCCGCAGCCCTGCCAGGAGCCCAGCGCGATGCCCGTCACGCCCTCCAGCGCCCCCGAGCGCAGCAGTTGGGTGAACCAGCGGTCGAGGCGGTACGGCTCCTCCCCGACGTCCTCCAGCAGCAGGATGCCGCCCCCGGCCGGGACCGCGGACTCCCGCCCGGTGACGCCGAGTTCGGTGGCCAGCAGGGACAGGCAGCCGCCGAAGGTGGTGCCGTGGGCGCGGCCGGGCACCAGGGTGCGGGCGCCGGGCGAGGTGATCTCGGTGACCGTCTCCGGCTCGAAGAGGGTGCGGCGCAGGTGGTCCTGGGTGGCGGCGTCCTTGAGGAAGGAGACGGTGGCGGGCATCGGGCCGTGCAGGGTGGCCAGGCCCAGCCGGGTGGCGAACGCCTCGTGGAGCACGGTCAGGTCGCTGTAGCCGACGAAGGGCTTGGGGCCGGCCGCCCGCAGCGCCGCCCAGTCCACCAGGTCCACCATCCGCTGGACGCCGTAGCCGCCGCGCGCGGCGAGGACCGCGGCGACGGTGGGGTCGCACCAGGCGTCGGTCAGGTCGCGGGCGCGGTCGGCGTCGGTGCCCGCGAGGTAGTCCAGGCGCGGGTGGACGTCGAGGACGTGCGGCATGACCACCGGGTCCAGGTCCCAGCCGCGCAGGACGTCCACGCCGGCGTCCAGCCGCTCGCGGGGCACCGGCCCGCTGGGCGCCACGATCGCCACCCGGTCGCCGGGGCGCAGCCGCCGGGGTCTGGTGAGGGGGGCGGGCGCGGCGGGGGTCATGCGGTCAGCTCCAGTTTCGGGACGTCCGGGCGTTCGAAGCCGAACACCTGGGCGTACAGGGAGAGTTCGGCCTCGACGGCCCTGACGATGGTCTCCGCCCTGCGGAAGCCGTGGCTCTCGCCCTCGAAGGCGAGGTACGCGTGCGGCACTCCGCGCCCGGCGACCGCGGCCAGGAAGCGGTCGCACTGCGCGGGCGGGCAGATCACGTCGTCCAGGCCCTGGAGCAGCAGGAACGGCACGGTGACGCGGTCGGCGTGGTGGACGGGCGAGCGGTCGCGGTAGCGGTCGGGGTGCTCCTGGAGGCGGCCGATCAGGGAGACCAGGTACTGCGACTCGAAGTCGTGGGTCTCGCCGGTGGCCCAGCCCTCCAGGTCCAGGATGGGGTAGCTGATCGTCCCGCAGGCGTACAGGCCCTCGGCGAGGGGCGAGGTGAGGGAGACCGCGGCCGTCCAGCCGCCCGCGCTGCCGCCGCGTATGGCGAGCCGGGCGGGGTCGGCGGTGCCCTCGGCGGCCAGGGCCCGCGCGACGGCCGCGCAGTCCTCGACGTCGACCACGCCCCACTGCTCCCGCAGCCGCTCGCGGTAGGCGCGGCCGTAGCCCGCCGAGCCGCCGTAGTTCACCTCGGCGACGCCGATGCCGCGCGAGGTGAAGTAGGCGATCTCCAGGTCCAGCACGAGCGCCGCCCGCCCGGTGGGGCCGCCGTGGGCCCAGATGACGTACGGCGGCAGCTCGCCGTCCGGGGCGGTGGCCCCGGGGTGGCGCGGCGGGTAGACCTGGGCGTGGATCTCGCGCCCGTCGGGGCCGTGGAAGGTGCGCACCTCGGGCTCGGGGTAGTACGCCGGGTCCACCGGGTCGGTGTGCTCGGCGCCGACGACCAGGGCGTGGCCGGTGCGGGTGTCCAGCTCCACGACCTCGTACGCGCGGTGCGGGCCGGCGGCGACGCCGACGACGCGGGTGCCCGCGGCGGCCAGGGCCGGGGCCCACTCCGTCCACGGTCCGGGGGCGTCCGCCAGTTCGCCGGTGCGCGGGTCCAGGATGCCCAGGCGGAGCGCGCCGCGGCCGTGCAGGACGGCGATCGTGCCGTCCTCCAGCGGCTCGAACCACTGGTGGCCGATCTTCCACAGCGGGCCGCCGAACTCCTCCTGGCGCGGGCACAGGTCGGCGCTCTCGCCGGTGGCCGGGTCGAGCCGCCGGAGGTTCCACCAGCCGCCGGCGTCGCCGGTGTACAGCAGCGAGCCGTCGGTGCCCCAGCCGACCTGGGCCACCGACTCGCCGGGGCCGCCGGCGACGGGCCGCACCGCCGCCAGGGTGCCGCCGTCGGTGACGTCGGCGAGGCGGACCACCGTGCCCTCCCACGGCATCCGCGGGTGGTCCCAGGCCAGCCACGCCGCCCGCCGCCCGTCCGGGGAGAGCCTGGGGCCGGTGACGAAGCGGTCGGTGCCGTCGGTCAGCTCCCGCACCCGGGAGCGGTCCCCGGCGGCCGAGCCGTCCAGGGGGACGGCGGCCAGCACCCGCCGTACGTCGGTGGGGCGCTCGCCGGTGAACTCCTCCAGCACGCACCACACCTCGCCCCGCTCCGGCAGCACCACCGGGTCGGCCCAGCGCAGGCCCCCGCCGACCGGGGAGAGGGGGGTGAGCGGGCGCGGCCCGGCGCCGGGGAGGTCCGGTTCGACGGCGTACATCCGCTGGTCGGCGTGGTGGACGAAGACCACCAGCGGCCCGCCCGTCTCGCGCTCGGCCCCGGCCCACGGCCGGCCGCCGTACTCGATCACCCGGCTGCGGACGTTCCACGGCTCGGGCAGCACCGACTCGGGCCGTACGGGATCGGCCGAGCCGCCGCCGTAGGGGCGCAGCCGCATCAGCGCCCGGCGCCCGCCCTCGGCCGGGCGGGGCTCGGTCCACCACACCTCCTGGCCGACGGTGCCCACGTACTCCGGGTGGCCGTCGTGCGCGGCCACCAGGCGGGCGTCGATCGGGGACGGCCAGGTGCCGTACGGGGCGGGGGCGGGACTCATCGGACTGCTCCTCCTTGCGGGCTCGCTCGTCGGCGGTGCGGGCCGGCTCGTCGGGGATGGGCGGGGTCGGAGGGTGAGCCGGCCCGGGGGTGGGCTGAACCGGGGGTGGGCGGGCGGGTCAGAGGGCGAACAGGGCGCGGTCGAGGACCCGTACGCCGAAGTGCAGGGCCTCGACGGGGACGCGCTCGTCGACGCCGTGGAACATCGCCTGGTAGTTGATGTCCTCCGGGAGCCGCAGCGGCGAGAAGCCGTAGCCCGCGATGCCGAGCTGGGCGAACTGCTTGGCGTCGGTGCCGCCCGTCATGCAGAACGGCACGACGTGGGCGTCGGGGTCGAAGTGCTCCAGGGACTCGCGCAGCACGGCGAAGGTGCGCGTGTCGACCGGCGCCTGGAGGGCGCTGCCCCGGTGGTAGAACTCCCAGTCCACGTCCGGGCCGGTCAGCTCGTCGATGGTGGCGGTGAACTCCTCCTCGGTGCCGGGGAGCACCCGCCCGTCCACGTACGCCGTGGCGCTGCCGGGGATCACGTTGATCTTGTAGCCGGCCCTGAGGCCGGTGGGTGCGGCGCTGTTGCGCACGGTCGACTCGACCAGCTTGGCGGACGGGCCGAGCTTGTCCAGCAGGGCGTCCACGTCGAAGTCGGGGGCGTCGAGGTCGGGGGTGCCCAGGCCGTTGAGCCGGGCCAGCTCGGTGAGGGCGGCCCGCACCGTCGGGGAGAGCCGCACCGGCCAGGTGTGCTCGCCGATCCGGTGGATCGCGGCGGCCAGGCGGCTGACCGCGTTGGCGCGGTTGACCTTGGAGCCGTGCCCGGCGCGGCCGGTGGCGGTGAGCTCCATCCAGGCCGTGCCGCGCTCGCCCGCGGCGATCGGGTAGAGCCGCAGGCCGCCGCCGGCGTGGAAGGTGTAGGCGCCGGACTCGCCGATGCCCTCCGTGCAGCCCTCGAAGAGCTCGGGGTGCTCCCGGGCGAGGAAGTCGGCGCCGTACTGGCCGGTGTCCTCCTCGTCGGCGGTGAAGGCGAGGACGATGTCGCGGCGGGGGCGCGCCCCGGCCCGCGCCCAGGCGCGGACGGTGGCCAGGACCATCGCGTCGGCGTTCTTCATGTCGACCGCGCCGCGGCCCCAGACCACGCCGTCGCGGACCTCCCCGGAGAAGGGGTGCACGGTCCAGTCGGCGGGCTCGGCGGGCACCACGTCCAGGTGCCCGTGGACGAGCAGCGCGTCGGCGCCGGGGTCGGTGCCCTCGATGCGGGCGACGACGTTGGTGCGGTCGGGGACCTTCTCCAGCAGGACCGGTTCGATCCCGGCGTCGGCCAGCCGCTCCGCGACGTACTCGGCGGCCCGGCGCTCCGATCCGTCGCCGTTGCCGAGGTTGACGGAGTCGATGCGGATCAGCTCGGAGGTGAACGTGACCGCCTCGTCGAGTGCCTGCCGGTCGATGCGCTCAGCCATACTGCTCCTCCACGGCGGACGAGACGACGGTGGTGACCGCCTTGAAGGTGCGGATGCCCTCGTACATGGTCGGCGATGTGTACGCCACGCGGCGCTCACCCACCCGCTCGACACCGGGTACGACCGTCGCCGCGCCGACCAGGTGCTCGGCGTCGAACTCCACCTCGACGGTGCGGGGCCGCGGCTCGGCGGGTTCGTGGCGGACGGCCAGGGCCGCCGCCTCCTTGGCCGCCGCGCGGATGTCGGCGGCGGTGCGGGCGGGGGTGCGGCAGATCGCCGCGTAGCGGGAGACGTAGTCCTTGACGGCGACCCCGCGCGCCCGCGGCGCGTAGGCGCGGGCGTCGGCGCAGGTGCGGTCGTCGCCGGTGACGAGCACGACGGGGACGCCGTACTCGGCCACCACCAGCGCGTTGAGCCGCCCCTCGCTCGCCCGCTCGCCGTCCACCCACACGCCGGTGATGGTGTTGGCGAGGTAGGTGTGGGCGAGGACGCCCTCGGTGCCCGCGCCGGTGTGGTAGCCGACGAAGGCGATGCCGTCCACGTCGCCGTGCTGGACGCCCTCGACCATGCTGAGCGCCTTGTGGCGGCCGGTGAGCATCCGGGCGCGGTCGTCCAGTTGCTCCAGCAGCAGGTTGCGCATGGTCCAGTGCGCCTCGTTGACCAGCACCTCGTCCGCCCCGCCGTCGAAGAACCCGGCGATCGCCGCGTTGACGTCGGAGGTGAACATCGGACGGCAGCGCTCCCACTGCGCAGTGCCCGGCAGCACGTCGGCGGGCCAGGTCACACCGGTGGCGCCCTCCATGTCCGCGCTGATCAAGATCTTCGTCATGACACGCCACGTTACGCGCCGCCCGGGCACGATCAAACCCCTGTGGAAAAGTGCTACGGGTCTACACCGGTGGCGCCGGCCGGACGTCAGCCCTCACGGCCCACCACCAGCCAGTTCGACGGCAGGTCCAGCCGTGAGCCGTCCGGTTCGAACTCCGTCGTGGACAGCGGCAGCGAGCCCCCGGCGAGCACGCTCAGCCCGGCCGCCTCGAACGGCTCGGCCAGCTCCGGCAGGCCGCCTTCGGGGCCGTGGACGGTGCCGGGCGGTTCGGAGAGGTGCGACAGGTCCGACAGGCCGGGCGCGTCCAGCGGCCCGGGCAGTTCGGTCGGATCGGCGGCCTCGGCACTCCGCGCCAGGGCCGCCCGGGCCGCCGGGGCGGCCTCCACCACGAAGGCGCGTCCGCGCCCGCCGACGAGGAGGGCGACGGACTCCGCGACGCGCGGGCGGTGGTCGGGCTCGCTGCGCTGGAGGACGCCGCGCAGGTAGACGTTGGCGTCGCCCAGCTCCTCGTGCAGCCGCCGCATGGCCTCGGGGTCGGCGGCGTCGAGCTGCCGGAAGTCGGGCGCGGAGCGGTGCCCCTCGCCCTCCCCCACCGCGGTCCGGGCGCGTTCCAGGGCCTCGGCCGACCGGTCTATCCCCACGCAGGGGTGGAAGCGGCCGGCCAGGAAGACCGTCTGGGCGCCGTTGCCGCAGTCGGCGTCCACCAGCGGCAGGTCGTGGTCGAAGTACTTCTCGAAGATCGGCAGGTGGACGGCGGCCGTGATCGCGGGATCGGTGCTCCAGTTGCCGTCCCAGGAGTCACCGTCTCGGGAGTCTCGGGACGTGGCGTTCACGGGTGTCTTCCTCCCCCTGTCGTGGGGCCGCCGGTCGCGGCCGCCGGGACAGGCCTCCTACCCCGTTCCGCTCGGTTCGTGCACGCTTTCCCGCCGGGACGCCGCGCCCCGTCCCGCCCCGTCCCGCCCCGCCGGACGGGGCGGGATGACCGCCCGGTCCGGTGCGGCGCGTCCGGCGCGGGGGCGCGGCGCGATCACTTCTCCAGTTCGGCCGCGAGGTTGGCGAGCAGTTCGTCGTGGATGCGGGCGAGCCCCTTGGGGGCGAAGATCCGCTCGAAGAACCCGCCGATGCCGCCGGCGCCCTGCCAGGTGGTGGTGACGGTGACCCGCGCGCTGTTCCCGTCCGAGGCCGGAGTGACGGTCCAGGTGGTGACCATGGAGGAGTTGCGGTCGCGCTCGACGAGCTGCCCCTCCATCGGCTCGTCCACCTCCAGCAGGCAGTCGCGCACGCGCTTGGACGTCGCCTGGAGCTTCCAGTGCACGAGCGTGCCCTTGCCGTCGCCGCCCTCGCGGACCTCGTACTCGCTGTACTGCGCGGGCAGCACCCTGCCGCGGGTGCCGGTGTAGTCGGCGAGCGCGTCGAAGACGTCGTCCGGACGGGCCGCGATCTCGCGCCGCGTGGTGGCCTCGACCTGCGCCATGACTCCTCCTGGGGGTGGGCTGACCGCCCGTCACACCGGCGGACGGCCACGGGCGTCGTTCTGTCCTCCCGGCAAGCCAACCACCGTTGCCGCGCCCGCCCAAATCGGGTTGACACCCTTCGCGGGAACAAGTGTTCTATTCTTGGACGGCAGAGCGAGGAGGCCGCATGCGCTGGGACAACCTGAGCCACGACGGACCGGACGCGAGCGGCACCACGGCCGCCCTCTTCGGCACCGACGTGGTGACCCGCACGTTCGACACCCCCGAGTTCCGGGGCATCACCTTCCACGAGGTACGGGCCCGTTCGATCGTCAACCGGGTGCCCGGCGCCTCCCGGCTGCCGTTCGAGTGGACGGTCAATCCGTACCGCGGCTGCTCCCACGCCTGCGTGTACTGCTTCGCGCGCAGGAGCCACGGCTACCTGGACCTCGACACCGGGATCGGTTTCGACACCCAGATCGTGGTGAAGACCAACGCCGCGCAGTTGCTGCGCCGCGAGCTGGCCTCGCCCCGCTGGCACGGCCAGCACATCGCGATGGGCACCAACGTCGACTGCTACCAGCGCGCCGAGGGCCGCTACCGGCTGATGCCGGGCATCCTGGCCGCCCTGCGCGACTTCGCCAACCCCTTCTCCCTCCTCACCAAGGGCACGCTGATCCTGCGCGACCTGGACCTGCTCCGCTCCGCCTGCGCCGTGGCGGAGGTGGGGATATCGGTGTCGGTGGCCTTCTTGGACGAGGAGCTGTGGCGCACCGTCGAGCCCGGCGCGCCCGCTCCCGAGCGGCGGCTGGACGTCGTGCGGACCCTCACCGAGCACGGCATCGGCTGCGGGGTGCTGATGGCCCCGGTGATCCCCTTCCTCTCCGACAGCCCCGCCCAGTTGCGCGCCACCGTGCGGGCGATCGCGGCGGCGGGCGCCACCTCCGTCACCCCGCTCGCCCTCCACCTGCGGCCGGGCGCCCGCGAGTGGTTCATGGCCTGGCTGGCCCGGCACCACCCGGGCCTGGTGCGCCACTACGAGGCGCTCTACGCCGACGGCGCCTACGCCCCGAAGTGGTACCAGCGCCGGATCACCCGGCAGGTGCACGAGCTGGCGGAGGAGTACGGCATCGGGCCGTCCCGGGCGGGCGCGCACCGCCGCGTCGTCCCGCCCCCGCGCTGCGCCTCCGAGCCCGAGCCGGGCCCGACCCAACTGACGCTGCTGTAACGGTCCGCCGTGGAGGACCGCCGCGAAGGGGGCGCGCCCGCCCGGCCCGTTCAGCGCGGCTCGCGCACGTAGCGGACCTCGGGCACGGGTACGCCCCCGGCGTCGAAGGACTCCTCGGCCCCGTCCGGGGCGAAACCCGCCCGCTCGTAGAAGCGGCGGGCCCGCTCGTTGCCCTTGGCCACCCACAGCAGCAGCCGGGGCCGGCCCTGCCGGGCCAGCCGCGCGCCCACCTCCTCCAGCAGCGCGCGGCCGATGCCGGTGCCGATGCGCTCGGGCTCGGCGTAGAGGGCGTACACCTCGCCGTCGCCGGGCGACGCGTCGTCGTCGCGGCACGGGCCGAGGGCGGCCCAGCCCACGATGCGCCCGTCGTCCTCCACCGCGACCAGGTCGGTGGTCGTCCCGCGCGTCGCCGCGAAGGTCTCCCGGCGCCGGGCGGCGTGCGCCGCGGCGTCCAGGCCCGCCAGGTACTCCGGCGGCATCAGCCCCCGGTAGGCGTACCGCCATCCCCGCACCCGCAGGGCCGCGACGGCCTCCAGGTCCGCCTCGGTCGCCTCCCGTACGCGCACCGCGCCCCGTTCGCCCACCGACACTCCGATCCCCTCCCTCTCACGGGTGCGTCCATCCGCGGGCGAAGACCGGTGACAACTCTCCCCCTGCGTTAGAGTAAACCTGCTCGCCGACATGGTCGGCCTGCTTCCACGCCACCTCCGGGGCCACCGCTCCGTCGTCGTCCGGAGCCTCGGGGGTGGCCCCGAGAACGTCCGCGGACCCCAGTGACCATCCGGTCTCCGCCACGGGGCGGGGGCCGCCGGGAGAAAGGCGCACGATGGCCGTCTTCAAGCTGCAACTCAAAGATGGCCGGGAGAGGCTGATCGAGGCCGGGCGGGCCGGGCGCACCGCCGACGGCCACATCGTGATCGAGGACACCGACTCCCTGGGCGTGTGGGACTGCCTGGAGGAGTACCCGGCCGACGACGTGGCGGCCGTCTACCGGCGCGGTCCCGCCGAGAGCGGCATCTACACCTGGATTCCGCAGCCCGTCGAGGGCCGCTGGTGGAGCTACTGACGGCTCACGCCACGGCTCGTCCCACGACCCGTTCCACGGTTCACTTCCGGGTACCGAGCTGCCGCCGGAGGGCGGCGGCGAAGTCCTCGGCCGCCATGAGCTGGGCGCGCAGCGTCTCGCAGCGGGCGTCGGCCACCTTCCGGTAGGCGTCCAGGCGCTCCCGCAGGCGCTCGCGCTCGGCGTCCGGCAGCGGCTCGTCGGAGGAGAGCCGGTCGGTGATCCGCAGCAGGTCCCGCATCTCCTCCAGGGAGAAGTCCAGCGGCTTCATCCGGCGGATGACCATCAGACGGTCGACGTCGGCCTCGGTGTAGAGGCGGAACCCGCCCTTGCTGCGGGCAGAGGGGACGACGAGTCCGACCTCCTCGTAGTGCCGGATGGTGCGCAGCGACAGGCCCGTGCGCTCGGCCACCTCGCCGATCTGCATCCACCGTTCGGTCATCGCCGCGCTCGTTTCCTGGCCATGTGCCATCGCCTTTCGAAATGGTGAGCGGAAACCGCGCGCGGCATGAATCATAAGTTCCCGGGCGGCGCTTGCCTGTGATTCACAACTCAGCGACCGGACTCTCCTCTAACGTTAGGGTAGAGTCGGCTTGTCCGCGGGCGGAACGACGCCCTCCCGCGGATCTTCCGGGCCATGATGCCCGACCGGCTCCGGACACCGGCCGCCGGGATCTCCCCGGTCCTCACCCGCCGTCCGGCACGGCGGGCCCGCGGCCCCTCCCCACTCCCCACGGAGCCGCGCACGCCGCGCGCACGTCCCCGCCTGCCGCGCCCGAACAGAAACGGATGCATGTCCGCCAACACAACGACGGCAGCCCGCCGGCTGCGCCCGTCCCGTCCCGACTGGCTGTCCTCGGCGAAGGTCCTCCGCACGGAGGTGCTGGCCGGTCTGGTGGTGGCCCTGGCCCTCATTCCCGAGGCGATCTCGTTCTCGGTCATCGCCGGGGTCGATCCGGCGGTGGGGCTGTTCTCCTCCTTCACCATGGCCGTGGTGATCGCCTTCGCCGGGGGCCGCCCGGCGATGATCTCCGCGGCCACCGGCGCCGTCGCGCTGGTCGTCGCCCCCCTCAACCACGAGCACGGCCTCGGCCACCTGGTGGCCGCCGTCATCCTCGGCGGACTGATCCAGATCGCGCTGGGCGCGCTCGGGGTGGCGAAGCTGATGCGCTTCGTGCCGCGCTCGGTGATGGTCGGCTTCGTCAACGCCCTCGCCGTCCTGATCTTCCTGGCCCAGGTCCCGGAACTCACCGACGTGCCCTGGCCGGTCTATCCGCTGGTCGCCGGCGGCCTGGCGCTGATGGTCCTGTTCCCGAAGGTCACCAGGACGGTGCCCGCCCCGCTGGTGTCCATCGTCGTCCTGACCTCGATCACCGTGGCCGCCGGAATCGCCGTCCCCACCGTCGGCGACCGGGGCGAACTGCCCTCGGCGCTGCCGACTCCCGGCCTGCCCGACGTGCCGTTCACCGTGCAGACCCTGACCACGGTCGCCCCCTACGCCCTCGCCCTGGCGCTGGTGGGTCTGATGGAGTCGCTGATGACGGCCAGACTGGTGGACGACATCACCGACACCCGTTCGGGCAGGACGCGCGAGGCCGTCGGCCAGGGCATCGCCAACGTCGTCACCGGCCTCTTCGGCGGCATGGGCGGCTGCGCGATGATCGGCCAGACCATGATCAACGTCAAGACCTCCGGCGCCCGCACCCGGTTGTCGACCTTCCTCGCCGGCGTCTTCCTGCTGCTCCTGGTCGTCACCCTGGGCCCGGTGGTCTCCACCATTCCGATGGCCGCCCTGGTCGCGGTGATGGTCCTGGTCTCCTTCGCCACCTTCGACTGGCACTCGGTCCACCCCAGGACCCTGAAGCGGATGCCGCCGGGCGAGACCCTCGTCATGGCCGTCACGGTGGCCGTCACCGTGGCCACCCACAACCTCGCCGCCGGCGTGGTCACCGGCGTGATCGCCGCGATGGTGGTCTTCGCCCGGCGCGTGGCCCGCCTGGTGGAGGTCTCCGCCGTGGTCGATCCCGACGGCACCAGCGTCGTCTACGCCGTCACCGGCGAGCTGTTCTTCGCCTCCTCCGACGACCTGGTCCACCGGTTCGACTACGCCGGCGACCCGGACGACGTCGTAATCGACCTCTCCGGCGCCCACATCTGGGACGCCTCCTCCGTCGCCGCCCTGGACGCGATCGAGACCAAGTACGCCGCCCGCGGCAAGAAGGTCACCGTCGTCGGTCTCAACCGGCCCAGCGCCGCCATGCGCGGCAGGCTCGCCGGGCGGCTGAACGCCGGGCACTGAGGAACGCGCGCCGGAACGCGCCGGCCGCCCGGTCCCCTCCGAGGGGTCCGGGCGGCCGGTGTGCTCCACGGCCCGCGGGGGCGCCGGATCAGCCGAACGGGATGCGCACGACGGACCGGTCACCGGTGCCGAGGGTGCTGGGCCCGTTGCCGATGGCGTTCCAGACCTCGACGCGGACCCTGCCGTTCGCCATGTCGCCCAGGCTGCCGGTGGCGGACTTCAGTCCACGGGCCTCGGTGTAGTGCTCGAAGCCGGGGACCGGGTCGGTGGCGAAGTACTGGTAGGTCTCCACGCGGTCCCAGCTCCCGTCGCCGGTGCGGTCGTAGGAGACGCGCACCTGCTGCCCGTTGGCGACCGTCGTCCCCGCGTCCACCTGGAGGTCGAAGCGGGTGGCGCCGCCGTTGTACCTGCCGTTCACGCCCGAGACCGTGAAGGTCTGCGGCTGGTACGGCGTCCCGTCGCGGTTGACGCCGCCGGCCGAGGCCAGGGTGACCGTGCCCGGGGAGCCCGCGCTGCCGAGCGTGCCGCCGGAGTTCAGGTAGAGCGTGCTGGACGTGGGCGGGTCGGTGGGGCCGCCGGACCCGCCGCGGGTCCAGACGGCGACGTAGTCCACCAGCATCGAGCGGCCGGGGACGGTGGCGGAGGTCGGGGTGGCGAACCCGGCCACGCCGTCGGGGAAGGCGCCGCCCATGGCGACGTTCAGCAGGATGAAGTAGCCCGCGTGCTCGGTCATGTTCGACCAGGTGGTGGCGGTGAACTGGCTCTGGGTGAGCCGGTGGAAGAGCTGGTCGTCCACGTACCAGCGCAGTTCGTTGGGCGTGACGCTGCGGTCCCACTCGAAGCGGTAGGTGTGGAACGCCGACTGGCAGGTGGACCCCGGGCAGGCGCGGCTGGCGCCCAGGCCCTGGGTCTCGTTGCAGTCGCCGCCGGGGTTGACGCCGCAGTGCAGGACGCCCCAGACGGCGTTGATGCCGTTGACGTTCTCCATGATGTCGAACTCGCCGATGGCCGGCCAGTTCCAGTAGTTGCCCCGGTAGGGGGAGCCCAGGGCCCAGAAGGCGGGCCAGTAGCCGAGGGCGGCGTCGCCGGTGACGTTCGGCATCTGGAGGCGGCTCTCGATCCGCAGCACCCCGCCCGCGGGCGCCTTGAAGTCGGCGCGGCGGGTCTCGATGCGGCCGGAGGTCCAGTTGCCCGCGCTGTCGCGCAGCGGCGTGATGCGCAGGTTGCCGTTGCCGTCCAGGGAGAGGTTGTCGGGCGAGTCGGTGTAGCGCTGCCGCTCGCCGGTGCCCCAGTTGGCGGGCCCGCCGGGGTAGTTGTGGCCGGTGTCGATCTGCCAGTTGGTGGAGGACGGCAGCGAGCGGGCGGGACCGTCGAAGTCGTCGCTCCACACGAGGTTCCAGCCGGGAACGGGGGGTACGGCGCCGCGCGCGGGCGGCGCCAGCAGGCCCGAGGTGAGCAGGGCCAGGGCGAGGGCGCCGGTGACCAGCGCGGCGAGAAGGGCCCCGGCCCCGCGCCCGGGTCTGCGGCGGGACAGGGGTGGAGCGGTGTCGTACGTGCTCATGGGAGCACCTCCTGCCTGGTGGGAGGGCGGCGCGGACGGCCCGCACCGGGGGGTGCGGGGGTGGGGGGACACGCCGCGCGAAGGGGGGTTGAGAGCGCTCTCACGTCTTATAAGTGCACTCACGCGGGGCGTCAATGACCTGACCACGTCAATTTCATGAAGACGGCGGAGCCGATGGGGTGGAATGCCGCACCCGTCCGCGTTCACCACGGAAAACACGACAGAAGGTGTCAGGTATCTCCGCGACCATGGCGGCATGACGACCAGTTGGGCGGACTTCGAGCGGACCGACCCCCGGTTCGCCTCGACGGTCCGGGCACGTTTCGAGCAGTACAAGCACCACGTCCTGGCCACGCTCCGTGCGGACGGGTCCCCGCGCCTCACCGGGCTGGAGGCGGACTTCCGGCACGGCGAGCTGTGGCTCGGCATGATGCCGAACTCCCGCAAGGCGCTGGACCTGCGGCGCGACCCCCGGTTCGCGCTGTACGCCAACCCCGGGCCGGACGACTCCATGTCCGACGGCGACGTGCGGATCAGCGGCCGGGCCGTGGAGGTGACCGACCCGGCGGTGATCGCCCGCTACGCCGAGGCCGTCGCGCCGCCGGAGCCCTTCCACCTGTTCCGGGCCGATCTGACCGAGGTGGTGCGCATCTCGGTGGAGGGCGAGGAACTGGTGCTGCGCACCTGGCGCCCGGGGCACCCGCCGCGCACGATCCGGCGCGGCAACGGCGACGAGCCGCCGCGCGTGGAGCCGGAGCGCGACGGGGCGCCGGCCTGAGGACCACGGGGTGCGGGGCGTCCGGCCGGGCGCCCCGCACCCTCGGAACCCCTCGCACCGGCCCCCTCAGTCGAGGACGTGCCGCAGGTAGGACCGGGGATCGGCGAGGTAGCGGCGCCAGTGGTCGACCAGGGCGAGGTCGCTCCAGGCCACCCGGCGCATGCCGTGCTCGCCGACCTCGACGATGTCCGCGCCGGGCAGCGCGGTCAGCAGCGGCGAGTGGGTGGCGCAGATGACCTGGCTGCCGTTCCGCACCAACTGGTCGAGGTAGCCGAGCAGTTCGAGGCAGGAGGAGAACGACAGCGCCGCCTCCGGCTCGTCCATCACGTACAGCCCGGGCTGGAGGAACTTCTGCCGGAACGCCGCGAGGAAGCCCTCGCCGTGGCTGACCGAATCCGGCGCGAAGCCCTCCCGGTACAGCGCGTCCAGCGCCGTCTCGGCGCGCAGGAAGAACCCCTTGCGGGCGGACCAACTGCCCAGCATGCGCCGTCCGCGCGGTGCCGCGTCGAAGCGGATCCGCTCGCCCAGCACCGACTTGGTCCGGTGGCTGGCGTAGCGCCAGTCGTGCGAGCCGCCCCAGGAGTCCAGGCCGAAGCCCTCCGCGAGGGCCTCGACCAGCGTCGACTTGCCCGAGCCGTTCTCCCCGACGAGGAAGGTCACCGGAGCGGTGAAGCGCAGTCCGTCCGCCAGGAGCTCACGCACACAGGGCACGGACCAGGGCCACTCCCCCTCGTCGTACGAGGCCACGTGTGCGTACGCGCGTTCGACGATCATCCGCCGAGTCTCTCACGGCACACGTCCGGGGGACGCGCCCGCAGGAGGAGCCGCCTCCCCCTCTCCGTCCTTCGCGCGGCCGAGGGGGCGGACGAACCGCGGCGGCACCTCCCACTCCCGGCCGCCCTCCAGGGGCCTAAGGTGGACGTAGGACCCCATCACGTCCATCACGACGCCGGCCCTTCCGCTGCGGACGTCCACGACCCGCTCCCCCAAGGACGGCAGGGCGCCGCTCGCGTCCCGCCCCTTCACCGCCGCTCCTCCGGTTCCACGCACCGCCCGGCGCACCGCTCGGTGCACCGCTCGAAGAAGTCGGCCAGACGGTCCGCGAGATCCGCGTGGCAGCCGCCCAGTTCGACGTGGGGGAAATCGGCGAAGCAGTGTCCGGCCCGCAGGGAGGGGAGGGTGATGCCCGTCGCCGCGCGCATCGCCGCTCCCAGTCTCTCGGCGGCCCGCTTCGCCCGCTGGTGAACCGCCTCGTCGGGCAGGTGCGGCTTCATGTGCTCCATGTCGGCCTCCGACGCCGAGTCGCTGTCCGTGAGCCCGGATTCCCCGGACCCCTTGTTCATGGAACGTAACCGCGCGATCACACAGAGCGGTACGGTGTTCATGCCTGCGGAACGTGAAACCCCTGAAAGCTCGCAAGAACGCGGGGAGTCGCATGGGAGCCAAGACGCCGAACGAGGGCCTGCGGCGGGTCCTGGCCGAGAGCCGCTGGTCACAGGCCCAACTCGCCATGGCCGTCAACCGCGTCGGGGCGGAGGCCGGGCTGCCCCTGCGGTACGACGAGTCCGCCGTGAGCCACTGGCTGAGCGGCACCAGGCCGAGGAAGGCCGTACGGCCCCTCATCCGCGAGGCCCTCTCCCGAAGGCTCCGCAGGCCGGTCACGCTGGCCGAGATCGAACTGGAGCCCGAGGAAACAGCTCCCGACACGGATACCGTGGAAGGACTGATGAACCTCGGGAGGACCGACATGGACCCTTCGCGCAGGAGCGTCCTCGGGGTCGGGCTGTTCTCCGTCGCACTGACCGTCCCCGGCTGGCAGGACGTGGTGGGCCGCATGGAGGCCGTCCGGACGGGCCGCGGCACGCGCATCGGCTGGCCGGAGGTCGACATGGTGATCGCCATGACCGAGCGCATCAGCGAACTGGACGACCAGTTCGGCGGCCGTCACGCCCGCCCCATGGCCGCGTCGTTCATGGTGAACACCGTCGCGGCCTACCTGCGCGCCGACGCCCCCGAGGACGTGCGCAAGGGCATGCTCTCCGCCGCCTCCGACCTGTGCTACCTCACCGGCTACATGGCCGTGGACGAAGGGCTCCAGGGGCTGGCCCAGCAGTACTACCTCAAGGCCCTGGAACTGGCCGGCGCGGCGGAGGACCACCTGACGTACTGCACGACGCTGCGCGGGATGAGCGTCCAGGCCGTCGACCTGGGCCACGGCCCGGAGGCCCTGCGCCTGGCCGACGCCGCCGCGGCGGCCTCCCCGCAGGCCGGGCCGCGGATGCGGGCCTTCCTCGCCGGTCAGCAGGCCCACGCGGCGGCCCAGACCGGCGACCGCCGCGGTGCGCTGGCGTACCTGAGGGAGGCGGAGGTGGCGATGGAGAAGGCCGAGTCACGCGCAAAGACCTTCGGTTCCTACAACCCTTCGTCGCTGATGTACCACGTTGGCCAAGTCCGGTACGAACTGGGCGACGTACCCGGCTCCATCGCTGCGATGCGGGAGTCCGACAAGCTGCGCCACCATTCGTTCCGCCGGAACCGTGTGCGGTACCTGTCCATGCTCGCCGAACGGCAGTTGCAACTGGGTCACCTCGAAGCCGCGTGCTCCACCTGGGGCAAAGCACTGGATATCTACCCCCAGGTGCAGTCAGGGCAGTGCGACGAGCGCATCTCCACCATGTACGCGAGCATCCGCCCGCACCTGCGGAACCGCGCCGCCCGCGAACTCCACGAGCGGGCCAGGGCGGTGGCCCCGGCCGTGCTCCGGGCCTGAAGCCCCCGCCGCCTCAACGGGGCGCGCCGCAGGGCGGGTTGACGGCGACGGCCTTGAAGAACGTGTAGTGGAGGGTGCCGTCGTCGTCGGCGATCCGGCGCAGTTCGGCGATCCCCCGGTCCCAGTCGTCCGGGGTGGTCAGGCCGAGGGCCAGCGCGTCGTCCCGGACGCCCTCGAACAGGGCGATGAAGGTGTTGCGGGTGAAGCCCTCGACCAGCTCCGGCCGGGTCCGGTCGGCGTAGACCGTCCGCGGGCGCACCACGACGTCGCCGTATCCGGCGCCGGTCAGCAGCGGTTGCAGCCTGCGGCCGATCAGCGCGTCGCCGCCGGCGGCGGCCTGCAACCGGACCTGGCAGTCGATCACCGCGCGGGCGCGGGCGCCGTCGGGGTGGAGGAGCGCCGACCCGTGGTCGCCCTCGACCACGGTGATGCTGCCGCCCGGCCGCAGCAGGCGGCGCAGGTCGCGCAGTGCCCGCTCCGGGTCCCACAGGTGCTCCAGCACGAAGCAGACGAAGAGGTGGTCGAAGGACGCGTCGGGGAACGGCAGGTCGAACAGGTCGGCGCGGTGCCACTCGACCGCCGCCCCGGGGCAGTGGGCCGCCACCCTGGCGCGGGCCCGTTCCAGGGAGTCCCCGTCGACGTCGACGGCGGTGATGTGCGCCCCGGGGCTGCCCGTGACCAGGTGCACCGTCTGGGCACCCACCCCGCAGCCGGCCTCCAGCACCCGGCTGCCCGCGGGGTAGGCGGTGCCCTGGTGCAGCAGTGCCGCCAGGATGTCCGCCTGGTCGCCCAGCCGTCGGGTCTCCTGCTCCGAGTACCCGTGCACGTAGTCGACCGTCATCGCGCCCCGCTCTCCCGTCGTTGTTCCCGATCCGGTGTTCACGGCTCCACCCTGGCCGCACAATGGCCCGGTGGACAGAGCCAAAGACAGTCCTGCCGACCGGTCCAAAGAGGCCGGGCTCCAGGCGGTCCGGCCCCCGGCCGCCGGGGCCGACTTCCTCCAGCTCGACATCGGCGAGGCACCGGCCGGCGGGCTGGCCGACTGGCTGGCGGGGCGGCTGCGGCTGGCGATCGCCGACGGCCGGCTGCCGGTGGGCAGCCGCCTGCCCGCCACCCGCGTCCTGGCGGCGGAGCTGCGCGTGTCCCGGGGCGTGGTCACCGACGCCTACCGACGGCTGGGCGAGGACGGGCACGTCGCCGGGCGCGGCCGGGGCGGGACGGTCGTCGTCGCCGCGCCCGTCCGGGCGCCCGCGCCGCCGACGCCTCCCGCGCCCGCCGGTCCGCCGTCCCCGGAGGCGGTCTTCGCCGCCGCGCCCGGCCCGGACGTCTTCGACCTGCTGCGGGCGGCGCCGGCGCGGATCGACCTGACCCCCGGCACACCGGACCTGGCCGCCTTCCCCCGGGCGGCCTGGCAGCGCGCCGAACGCCAGGTCCTCGGCGACCTCGCCTCCCCGGACCTGGGCTACGGCGATCCCCGCGGGGCGCCCGCGCTGCGGCTGGCCGTCGCCGGCTGGCTGGCCCGCAACCGCGGGGTCCGGGTGGACCCCGGCGAGGTGCTGGTCGTCTCCGGCACCGCCCAGGCCCTCACCCTGTTCGCGCAGGTGCTCCACGACGAGGGGGTGCGCGCGATGGCGGTGGAGGACCCCGGTTCGCTCGGCGCCCGGATGCACCTGAACGCCCGCCGGCTCGCCACCCCGCCGGTCCCGGTCGACGCCGAGGGGGTGCGCGTCGGCGACCTGCGCGCCACGGGCGCCCCGGTGGTGCTGCTCACCCCGGCCCACCAGTTCCCCACCGGCGTGGTGCTCAGCGGGGACCGGCGCCGCGAGCTGATGCGGTGGGCGGCCGGGGGCGGGCTGGTCTTCGAGGACGACTACGACGCCGAGCACCGCTACGACCGGCCGCCCGTCCCCGCCCTGCGGTCGATGCTCCCGGACCGCGTCGTCTACGCCGGCAGCGTCTCCAAGCTGCTGGCGCCCGCGCTGCGGGTGGGCTGGGTCCTGGCGCCCCCGGCGTACCGGGACGCCCTGGTGGACGCCAAGCGGTACGCCGACCTGGGCAACGCCGTGCTGCCGCAGCTCACCCTGGCACGGCTGATGGAGTCGGGCGAGCTGGAGCGCCACCTGCGCCTGCTGCGCGGACGCCACCGCCGCCGCCGGGACGCCATGGTCGGGGCGATCGGGAGGCACCTTCCGGGGGCGGTGGTCTACGGGGCGGCGGCGGGCCTGCACCTGATGGTCACCTTCGACGCCGGTTTCGCCGACACCGACCTCGCGGCCGCCGCGCTGGAGCGGGGCGTGAAGGTCCATCCGCTGTCCTGGCACGCCCGGCTCCCGCACCGGCCCGGGCTCGTCCTGGGGTACGCGGCCCGGACGCCGGACGAGATCGGCGAGGCGGTGGCGGTCCTGGGCACCGTCGTGCGGCGCCTGCTCTGAGCCGCAGCCGAGCGCGCAGGCGGGCCGCGTCCGGAGCCCCGGGAATTCACGTGCCGCGCGGCGCCCGATCGTCGACAATCCACGCGTGGTCATCATGAGCGTCGACAAGGCCGACCGCGGCCCGTTCCCCCGATCGTCCCTGACCGCGCTGGCCGGACGCGCCTTCGGCGCGATCCCGCCGCCGGCACTGGTGCTGCTCGGCATCGTCAGCGTTCAGGTGGGCGCGGCAGTGGCCAAGCACCTGTTCGGCGCGGTGGGCAGCTTCGGGACGGTCGCGTTGCGGCTGTTCTTCGCGGCAGCGGTGCTGGTGCTGGTGTGGCGGCCGTCGCTGCGCGTGAACCGCCGCACGTGGACGGTGGTGCTCGGCTACGGCGTGACGCTCGGCCTGATGAACCTGTGCTTCTACCTGGCACTGGCCCGGATTCCGCTGGGGATCGCGGTGACCGTCGAGTTCCTCGGGCCGCTGGCGGTGGCCCTGGCCGGGTCGAGACGGTGGCTGGACGCCTTCTGGGCCGTGCTCGCGGCAGGCGGTGTGGTCCTGCTGATGGAGGGACGCGGCGACCTCGACCTCGTCGGTTTCCTGTTCGCCCTCGCCGCGGGGGTGTGCTGGGGCCTGTACATCCTGGTCGGCGCGGCGTTGGGCCGCCACACCACGGAAGGCAACGGCCTGGCCCTGGGAATGGCCGTCGCGGCACTGGTGGTCGTACCGTTCGGCGTGGCCGACGGCGGGACGGCGCTGGTTCAGCCGTGGGTCCTGGTCGCGGGGCTCGGCGTGGCGCTGTTGTCGTCGGTGATCCCGTACTCGCTGGACCTGGAAGCGCTGCGCAAGATCCCACCGCGCGTGTTCGGCATCCTGATGAGCCTCGAACCGGCGATGGCGGCCCTCGTCGGTCTCGTCGTGCTCCGGGAGTCGCTGCACTGGTCGCAGTGGCTCGCGGTGCTGTGCGTGGTGGCCGCATCGGCGGGTGCCACACGGAGCACCCGCCCGGACGCCTGACCTCCGGCAACGGCAGGAGCGGTCACCTCGCCGGTGCCGGACGTGCCGCCGGGCCGATCGGAGGTTTCCGCGCCGCGGCGGGTCACAGCCGGAGCAGCGCCTCGTTCGCCGCGGCGCGCAGCTCCGGGCGTTCCCGGGCGGCGAGCAGCACCAGCCGGGCCCGCCGGTCGCCGAGCGCCCCCAGCCCCTCCACGCAGGCCCGGGCCACCGGCCAGTGGTGGGCGGGCCCCGCCAGGAGCCGGTCCAGGACGCGGATCAGCGTCGGTACGGAGGAGGGCGCGCGCAGGGCGGCCAGCAGCCGCACGGGGTGGAGGGCGTAGGAGGTGCGCAGTTCGTTCTCGGCCAGTGCCACCGCGGCCCGGGCGGTGCGCGGGTCGCCCAGGCGCAGCAGGGCCCGGGCGGCGGCGGCGCCGCGGGGCGGGTCGCGGTGGTTGAGCAGGAACACCAGGGTCTCGAAGGCGCGGCGGTCGCCGGCCCGGCCGAGGGTGCAGGCGGCCAGTTCCCTGGCCCACAACGGGCGCGCGGGGGCGGTGAGTTCGGCGGCCAGCGCGTCGCGGGCGGCGGGGGTGTCCCGCCGCGCCAGGGCGAGCAGCCGCTTGAACTCCTCCGGTTCCGCCTCGGCCCGCAGCCGCGCCACCAGCGCCTCGTCCACCGTGCCGGCCGTGTCGTGCACGTCCACCACCCCGCTCCCTCCCTGTGGCCCGCACCACATCCCCGGAAGCGGTCTACCCACTGGTGTTCTTGTTACCCACAAGTTAGCCTGCCCGACGGAGCGGTACCCCCGCTCAGGCGGCCTGGTGACGCGGCCGCCTGATGAGCAGTCGGTTCAGCACGCGTACGCAGGACGGGCACACGGCCCCGGGACAGGGCCGGTCTCGCCCGCTTCTCCCCCTGCCGTACGACGCGGGTCGGCGCGGTCGCGCGCGCCCGCGTCCACTCCTCTTCTCTCCTTTCTTCCAGCTCTTCCCGTCGTCACCGTCTCTTCTCCTCCCTGGAGTCCCGTGATGGACCGTCCCACCCTCTCCACCGTCGCCGTGGTCGGCCTCGGCACCATGGGCACCGGCATCGCCGAGGTCCTGGCCCGCGCGGGCCGCGAGGTCATCGGCATCGACACCGACCAGGACGCCGCCCGCCGGGCCGCCGCCGCGCTGGAGGCGTCCACCGCCCGCGCCGTGGAGCGCGAGCGCCTCACCGAGCGGGAGCGGCGCGACGTCCTCGCCCGCTTCCGCACCTTCGGCGACCTCCAGGCCGCCGCGGAGGCCGATCTGGTCATCGAGGTCGTGCCGGAGGACTACGGGCTCAAGCACCGGGTGATCACCGAACTGGACGGCATCGTCAAGCCGTCGGCCGTCATCGCCACCGGCACCAACGCGCTCTCGGTCACCCGGCTGGCCGCCGACTCCGCGCGCCCCGAGCGCGTGCTGGGGATGCACTTCTTCAACCCCGCGCCCGCGATGAAGCTGGTGGAGATCGTCTCCAGCGTGCTGACCGCCCCCGAGGCGGTCGCCGCGGTCACCGACCTCGCCCTCGACCTGGGCAAGGAGCCGATCGCGGTCGGCGACCGGCCCGGCTTCGTCGCCGACGGACTGCTGTTCGGCTACCTCAACCAGGCCGCGGCGATGTACGAGTCGCGGTACGCCACCCGCGAGGACATCGACGCCGCGATGCGGCTGGGCTGCGGCCTGCCGATGGGCCCGCTCGCCCTGCTGGACCTGATCGGCATCGACACCGCCCGCACCGTGCTGGAGGCGATGTACGCCGAGTCCCGCGACCGGCTGCACGCGCCCGCCCCGGTCCTGGGGCAGCTCACCGCGGCCGGTCTGACGGGGCGCAAGGCCGGGCGCGGCTTCTACACCTACGACGGTCCGGGCTCCTCCGCCGTGGTGCCGGACGCGCTGACCCCGCGCGCGGACGGGCGGGCCGGGACGCCGCGCGAGGTGCGCTCCGTCGGCGTGGTGGGCTCGGGCACCATGGCCGCCGGCATCGCCGAGGTGTTCGCCGGGGCGGGCTACCCGGTGGTGCTGGCCGCCCGGAGCGAGGAGAAGGCGGAGAGGGCCAGGGCCCGCATCGCCTCCTCGCTGGAGCGGTCGGTGCGCAAGGGGCGGATGACGGCCGGGGAACGGGAGGAGACGCTCGCCCGGATCACCCCGGCCGGTGAGCCGGCCGCGCTGTCCGGCGTCGACCTGGCGGTCGAGGCGGTGGCCGAGGACCTGCGGGTCAAGAAGGAGCTGTTCACGGCGCTGGACGGGGTGTGCAGGCCGGGCGCCGTGCTGGCCACCACCACCTCCTCGCTGCCCGTGGTCGCGTGCGCCCGGGCCACCTCGCGCCCGCGGGACGTGATCGGGATGCACTTCTTCAACCCCGCGCCCGCGATGAAGCTGGTGGAGGTGGTCCGCACCGTGCTGACGGACGACGACGTGCACGCCACCGTGCGCGAGGTGTGCGGGCGGATCGGCAAGCATCCGGTGGACTGCGGCGACCGGGCGGGCTTCATCGTCAACGCGCTGCTGTTCCCGTACCTGAACAACGCGGTGAAGATGGTGCAGGCGCACTACGCGAGCATGGACGACATCGACGCGGCGATGAGGCTCGGCGGCGGCTACCCGATGGGCCCGTTCGAGCTGCTCGACGTGGTGGGGCTGGACGTGTCCCTGGCGATCGAGCGGGTGCTGCACCAGGAGTTCCGCGAGCCGGGCCTGGCCCCCGCGCCGCTGCTGGAGCACCTGGTGGCCGCGGGCTGCCTGGGCCGCAAGAGCGGGCGGGGCTTCCGCGAGTACGCGAGGCGGTGATCCCGGCGCGCCCGGCGCACCCGCCCCACGCGGACCCCGGGTGGGGCGGGCTGCTGGAACGTGGCTGCTCACCCGCGGTTTGCAACGCGGCGTGTAACGTTCCACACATGTCCCAGCCCGTTGAATCCGCCCGTCCGCACGTGCCGAACCAGCGTCTGAAGATGCGCCGCGAGCTGGCCGCCGCCGCGATGGAGCTCTTCGCCACCAAGGGCTACGAGGAGACCACGGTCGACGAGATCGCGGCGGCGGCGGGGGTGGCCCGGCGCACCTTCTTCCGGCACTTCCGCTCCAAGGAAGAGGCGATCTTCCCGGACCACGACGACACCCTGGAGCGCGCCAAGGCGGTGCTGGACGCGGCCCCCGCCCACGAGAACCCGCTGGACACCGTGTGCCGGGGCATCAAGGAGGTCCTGAAGATGTACGCGGCCTCCCCGGCCGTCTCGGTCGAGCGCTACAAGCTCACCCGCAAGGTGCCCACCCTGCGGGAGCGGGAGATCGCGTCCGTGGCGCGCTACGAGCGCCTGTTCACGCGCTATCTGCTGGGCCACTTCGACGAGACCGCCGTCTCCCACCGGGACGGGGAGGACGACGGGCTCGACGAGCCGCTGCTCGCCGAGGTCGCCGCGTCGGCGGTGGTCACCGCGCACAACCACGTGCTGCGGCGCTGGCTGCGCGCGGGCGGCAAGGGCGATGTGGAGGCCCAGCTCGACCGCGCCTTCGCGATCGTGCGGCGGACCTTCGGCACCGGCTTCGTCGCCGGCCGGGCCGCCGCCGGGGCGCCCCCCGCCGCCACCGCCAGGGCCGAGAACGAGGTGCTGGTGACGGTGGCGCGCACGGACGCCCCGCTGGACCAGGTCATGCGCACGATCGAGCAGGCCCTGCGCCGCGGCTGAGCGCCCCGGGCCCCGCGGCGTCCCCGCACCGCCCCGCGCCCCTCCGTACAACAGCACAGATCCGGACGAACGCCTGTGGCCGCCTCCCCCCGGAGGCGGCCACAGGCGCTCATGCGTGCACCGCGCTCAACGGATGAGAGAAATTCCTGGCACCCAGTGTCTTGTGTGCTGGCACGCAGTGCCATAACGTGAGCCGTGTCCGGGCACTGTCCCCACGGCCGGTCCGTGCGTCCGGACGCCCGCGTCACCGGCACTTCCAGCGCTACCGCGCCGAGCCGCACTCCCCCGCCGAACCGACGGCACCAGCAGCTCATCAGCACGACCGGACAAGACCCCAGCGACCCCTCAAGCGTCCCGAACGCTCGCCGGAGGCCACACGTGAAGGAAATCCTGGACGCGATCCTCGCGTCGGACAGCACGCCCGCGGACTTCGCCCACCTTCCCCTGCCCGAGTCCTACCGCGCGGTGACCGTGCACAAGGACGAGGTGGAGATGTTCGCCGGGCTGTCCACCCCCGAGAAGGACCCCCGCAAGTCGCTGCACCTGGACGAGGTGCCGCTGCCGGAACTGGGCCCCGGCGAGGCGCTGGTGGCCGTGATGGCCAGCTCGGTGAACTACAACTCGGTGTGGACCTCGATCTTCGAGCCGGTGCCGACCTTCGCCTTCCTGGAGCGCTACGGCAAGCTCTCCCCGCTGGCCGCCCGCCACGACCTGCCGTACCACATCATCGGTTCCGACCTGGCGGGCGTGGTGCTGCGCACCGGCCCCGGCGTCAACGCCTGGCGGCCCGGCGACGAGGTCGTCGCGCACTGCCTGTCGGTGGAACTGGAGTCGGCCGACGGCCACGACGACACCATGCTCGACCCCGAGCAGCGCATCTGGGGCTTCGAGACCAACTTCGGCGGCCTCGCCGAGATCGCCCTGGTGAAGTCCAATCAGCTCATGCCCAAGCCCGCCCACCTGACCTGGGAGGAGGCCGCCGCCCCGGGCCTGGTGAACTCCACCGCCTACCGGCAGCTCGTCTCCCGCAACGGCGCCGCGATGAAGCAGGGCGACAACGTGCTGATCTGGGGCGCCAGCGGCGGACTGGGCTCCTACGCCACCCAGTTCGCCCTCGCCGGCGGCGCCACCCCGATCTGCGTGGTCTCCAGCCCGCAGAAGGCCGAGATCTGCCGCTCCATGGGCGCCGAGGCGATCATCGACCGCACCGCCGAGGGCTACCGGTTCTGGAAGGACGAGCACACCCAGGACCCGAAGGAGTGGAAGCGCTTCGGGGCGCGCATCCGCGAACTGACCGGCGGCGAGGACGTGGACATCGTCTTCGAGCACCCGGGACGGGAGACCTTCGGCGCGAGCGTCTACGTCACCCGCAAGGGCGGCACGATCGTCACCTGCGCCTCGACCTCCGGCTACATGCACAGCTACGACAACCGCTACCTGTGGATGAACCTCAAGCGGATCATCGGCTCGCACTTCGCCAACTACCGCGAGGCGTGGGAGGCCAACCGCCTCATCGCCAAGGGGAAGATCCACCCCACGCTGTCGAGGACGTACCCCCTGGAGGAGACCGGCCAGGCCGCCCACGACGTGCACCGCAACGTCCACCAGGGCAAGGTCGGCGTGCTGTGCCTGGCGCCGCGGGAGGGCCTGGGCGTCCGCGACCCCGAGACCCGCGCCGAGCACCTCCCGGCCATCAACCGCTTCCGGAACGTCTGAGGTCTCCCGTGGGCGAGCACGAGAAGCACCAGCGCAGGCCCAAGGACCGTCCGTGGCTGATGCGGACGTACGCCGGACACTCCACCGCCGAGGCGTCCAACGAGCTGTACCGGCGCAACCTGGCCAAGGGTCAGACCGGTCTGTCGGTCGCGTTCGACCTGCCGACGCAGACCGGCTACGACCCCGACCACGTCCTCGCCCGCGGCGAGGTCGGCCGGGTCGGGGTGCCGGTCTGCCACCTCGGCGACATGCGGCGGCTGTTGAAGGACATCCCCCTGGAGCGGATGAACACCTCCATGACCATCAACGCCACCGCCATGTGGCTGCTGGCGCTGTACCAGGTGGTCGCCGAGGAGCAGGGCGCGGACGTCTCCCGGCTCTCGGGGACCACGCAGAACGACATCGTCAAGGAGTACCTCTCGCGCGGGACGCACGTCTTCCCGCCGGGCCCGTCGCTGCGCCTGACCACCGACCTCATCGCCTACACCGTGGCGCACATGCCCCGGTGGAACCCGATCAACATCTGCAGCTACCACCTCCAGGAGGCCGGGGCCACCCCCGTCCAGGAGATCGCGTACGCCATGTCCACCGCCATCGCGGTGCTGGACGCCGTGCGCGACTCCGGGCAGGTGCCGCCGGAGCGGATGGGCGACGTCGTCGGCCGGATCTCCTTCTTCGTCAACGCGGGCGTCCGCTTCGTCGAGGAGATGTGCAAGATGCGGGCCTTCACCCGCATCTGGGACCGCATCACCCGCGAGCGGTACGGGATCGAGGACCCCAGGCAGCGCCGCTTCCGCTACGGCGTCCAGGTCAACTCGCTCGGCTTGACCGAGGTCCAGCCGGAGAACAACGTCCAGCGGATCGTGCTGGAGATGCTGGCCGTCACCCTCTCCAAGGACGCCCGCGCCCGCGCCGTGCAGCTCCCCGCCTGGAACGAGGCGCTCGGCCTGCCCCGGCCCTGGGACCAGCAGTGGTCGCTGCGCATCCAGCAGGTCCTCGCCCTGGAGAGCGACCTGCTGGAGTACGACGACCTGTTCGCCGGGTCGCGCGTGGTGGAGGCCAGGACCGCGGAGCTGGCCGAGGGCGCGCTCGCCGAGATCGGGCGCATCCAGGAGATGGGCGGTGCCCTGGCCGCGGTGGAGTCCGGCTACCTCAAGGCGCAACTGGTCGCCTCGCACGCCGAGCGCCGGGCCCGGATCGAGTCCGGCGAGGAGAAGGTCGTCGGGGTCAACTGCTTCCGGGAGACCGAGCCGAGCCCGCTGACCGCCGACCTGGACGCGGCCGTGCTGACCGTGGACCCGGCCGTCGAGGCCACGGTGGTGGCCGCGCTCCACCGCTGGCGCGACGAGCGGGACGAGGCCCGCGCCCAGCAGGCCCTGGCCGGGCTGAAGAGGGCCGCCGCGGGCGACGCCAACCTGGTGCCGGCCACCCTGGAGTGCGCCCGGGCCGGGGTGACCACCGGGGAGTGGGCGTGGGCGCTGCGGGACGTCTTCGGCGAGTACCGGGCCCCGACCGGGGTGGGCGGCGCGCCCCTGGCGACCCCCGCCGAGGAGGGCTCCGCGCTCGCCGCCGTACGGGCCAAGGCGGCGGCCACCGCCGCCGAGCTGGGCTGCGGCAGGCTGCGGCTGCTGGTCGGCAAGCCCGGCCTGGACGGGCACAGCAACGGCGCCGAGCAGATCGCCGTACGGGCGCGCGACGCGGGCTTCGAGGTGGTCTACCAGGGCATCCGGCTCACCCCCGAGCAGATCGTCTCGGCGGCCGTCGCCGAGGACGTGCACTGCGTGGGGCTGTCGATCCTCTCCGGCTCGCACGCCGAGCTGGTGCCCGACGTGCTGGAGCGGCTGCGCCGCGCCGGTGCGGGCGAGGTGCCGGTCGTCGTCGGCGGCATCATCCCGCGCTCCGACGCCGAGGCGCTGCGCGCCGCCGGGGTCGCCGCGGTCTTCACCCCGAAGGACTTCGGCATCACGGACATCATCGGCCGTATCGTCGACGAGATCCGCACCGCGAACAAGCTCGACCCCCTGGAGGTCCCCGCATGACCACCGCACCGTCCGCCGGAGCCGCCGGAGCCGGTTACGACCGGCTGCGTCCGCGCCGCTCCTGCCTGGCCGTGCCCGGCAGCAACCCGCGCTTCCTGGAGAAGGCCCAGACGCTCCCCGCGGACCAGGTCTTCCTGGACCTGGAGGACGCCTGCGCCCCGCTGGCCAAGGAGGGCGCGCGCCACCAGATCGTGGACGCGCTCAACAACGGCGACTGGAAGGGCAAGACCCGGGTCGTGCGGGTCAACGACTGGACGACGCACTGGACGTACCGCGACGTGATCACGGTCGTCGAGGGCGCCGGCCCCAACCTGGACTGCATCATGCTGCCCAAGGTGCAGGACGCCACCCAGGTCCGGGCGCTGGACATGCTGCTGACCCAGATCGAGAAGACGATGGGTCTGGACGTGGGCCGCATCGGCATCGAGGCGCAGATCGAGAACGCCCGGGGCCTGGTCAACGTCGACGAGATCGCGGCGGCCTCGCCGCGGCTGGAGACCATCGTCTTCGGCCCGGCCGACTTCATGGCCTCCATCAACATGAAGTCCCTGGTCGTGGGCGAGCAGCCGCCCGGCTACCCGGCCGACGCCTACCACTACATCCTGATGCGCATCCTGATGGCGGCCCGCACCCACGATCTCCAGGCGATCGACGGCCCGTACCTGCAGATCAAGAACGTGGACGGCTTCCGCGAGGTCGCCGGCCGCGCCGCCGCGCTCGGCTTCGACGGCAAGTGGGTGCTGCACCCGGGCCAGGTGGAGGCGGCCAACGAGGTCTTCTCCCCGTCCCAGGAGGACTACGACCACGCCGAGCTGATCCTCGACGCGTACGCGTACTTCACCTCCGAGGAGGGCGGCAAGAAGGGCTCGGCGATGCTCGGCGACGAGATGATCGACGAGGCCAGCCGCAAGATGGCGCTGGTCATCGCGGGCAAGGGCCGGGCCGCCGGCATGCGGCGGACCTCGAAGTTCGAGCCGCCCGCCGGCTGAGGCTCCCGGGAGCGGGCCGCCCCCCGCGGGGAAGGGGGCGGCCCCGGGCCGGGCACCGTTCGTCCACCACACCACCGGAGAGTCACACCATGCAGTTCGGCCGCACCTACGAGGAGTTCGAGGTCGGGGACGTCTACCGGCACTGGCCCGGCAAGACGGTCACGGAGTACGACGACCACCTCTTCTGCCTGCTGACCATGAACCACCACCCGCTCCACCTGGACGCCCACTACGCCGAGGGGACGACGGACTTCGGCCGGAACGTGGTGGTCGGCAACTACGTCTACTCGCTGCTGCTGGGCATGTCCGTGCCGGACGTCTCCGGCAAGGCGATCGCCAACCTGGAGGTCGAGTCGCTCCGGCACGTGGCGCCGACCTTCCACGGCGACACGGTCTACGGCGAGACGACGGTGCTGGACAAGGTCCCGTCGCGCTCCAAGTCCGACCGCGGCATCGTCCACGTCGAGACCCGGGGCTACAAGCAGGACGGCACCCTGGTGTGCGTCTTCCGCCGCAAGGTGATGGTGCCCACCGCCGAGTACGTCGAGAAGCGCGGGGGCGAGCAGCCCGGCCGCCCCGAGCCGCGCGAGGCCGGGCGGAACGCCGAGAAGGGAAGCGAGTGAGATGGGGCGCCTGGCGCAGACCGAGGGGCTGACGGACGTCCAGCGGGAGATCCTCTCCACCGTCCGTGACTTCGTCGACAAAGAGATACTTCCCGTGGCCACCGAGCTGGAGCACCGGGACGAGTACCCGGCCCAGATCGTGGAGGGCCTGAAGGAGCTGGGGATCTTCGGCCTGATGATCCCCGAGGAGTACGGCGGCCTGGGTGAGTCGCTGCTCACCTACGCCCTGTGCGTGGAGGAGATCTCCCGCGGCTGGATGAGCGTGTCGGGCATCATCAACACCCACTTCATCGTCGCGTACATGATCAAGCAGCACGGCACGCGGGAGCAGAAGGAGTACTTCCTGCCGAGGATGGCGGCCGGCGAGGTCCGGGGCGCCTTCTCGATGTCCGAGCCGGGCCTGGGCTCGGACGTGTCGGCGATCACCACCAAGGGCGTGCGCGACGGCGACGAGTACGTCCTGACCGGCCAGAAGATGTGGCTGACCAACGGCGGCACCTCCTCCCTGGTCGCGGTGCTGTGCCGGACCGACGAGGGCCACCCCGACGGCACCCCGCCCCACAAGTCGATGACCACCTTCCTGATCGAGAAGGAGCCCGGATTCGGGCAGGTCAAGCCGGGTCTGACGATTCCCGGCAAGATCGACAAGATGGGCTACAAGGGCGTCGACACCACCGAGCTGATCCTGGACGGCCTGCGCGTCCCGGCGAACCGGGTCCTGGGGGGCGAGACCGGCCGCGGCTTCTACCAGATGATGGACGGCGTCGAGGTCGGCCGGGTGAACGTGGCCGCCCGCGGCTGCGGCGTGGCGCAGCGCGCCTTCGAGCTGGGCATCGCCTACGCCCAGCAGCGGCACACCTTCGGCAAGCCGATCGCCCAGCACCAGGCGATCCAGTTCAAGTTGGCCGAAATGGCCACCAAGGTCGAGGCGGCGCACGCCCTGATGGTGGGCGCCGCGCGGAAGAAGGACTCCGGACGGCGCAACGACCTTGAGGCGGGCATGGCCAAATACCTCGCCTCGGAGTACTGCAAGGAGGTCGTGGAGGACGCGTTCCGCATCCACGGCGGTTACGGTTTCTCCAAGGAGTACGAGATCGAGCGGCTCTACCGCGAGGCCCCGATGCTCCTGATCGGTGAAGGCACTGCCGAGATCCAGAAGATGATCGTGGGACGACGCCTCCTGGAGGAGTACCGACTCCAGGGGTAAGATGCCTCCTTCGGGGTGTTTTCCCGGGAATGGGACCGCACCCCGACCGGGGGCGTCCCGAGGAGTTCCCGGTCCGGACTGGCGCTCTGGCTTGCCCAGTTGCCACCGGTAACCGATAGCATCCCGGGAAAGCCGCCGTCCCCCGTGTATACGCGGCACCCTCCGCTACGAAGGTCATCCATGCCCCACAGCCCATCCTCTGCACAACGCGGCCGTATCCGTCTCGCGCGCGGAGCGTCGCCGTGGCTCCTCCCGACCGTTGCCACCGCCGCCCTCGCCCTGGCCCGCGCCAGACGCTCCCGGCGCGCGGCCGTGGCAGCCGTGCCCGCCACCGCCCTGGCGGCGGGCATGCTGTGGTTCTTCCGCGACCCCGAGCGCGAGATCGCCCAGGGCCGCGTCCTCTCCCCGGCCGACGGCGTGGTGCAGAGCATCATGCCGTGGAAGGACGGGCGCACCCGCGTCGCGATCTTCATGAGCCCGCTGAACGTCCACGTCAACCGCGCCCCGATGGCGGGCACGGTGACGTCCGTGGAGCACGTCCCCGGCGGGTTCGTCCCGGCGTTCAACAAGGAGAGCGAGAACAACGAGCGGGTCGTCTGGCACTTCGACACCGAGCTGGGCGACATCGAGATGGTTCAGATCGCCGGCGCCGTGGCCCGGCGGATCGTCCCGTACGTCGAGCAGGGCACGAAGGTCGAGCAGGGTGAGCGGATCGGTCTGATCCGCTTCGGTTCGCGCGTGGACCTCTACCTCCCGGAGGGTGTCGAGGTCGCCGTCGAGGTCGGCCAGCCCACCACCGCGGGGGTGACTCGCCTTGACCGTGATTGACCCCGGACGCCAGACCTGGGTGCCTGAGGCCGAGGTCGGGGACGGCGCCGACGAGATGGACGACATGCCGCTGTCGATGCGGCTGTCGATAGCCGACGCCCTCACCCTCGGCAACGCCACCTGCGGCTTCATGGCGGTGTACTTCACCACCACCGGCGTGCTGATCCCGCACCTGACCGGCAGCGGGGACGGCGGCATGGCGCGGCACAGCGCCGCGACCGCCGTGATGCTGATGCTGCTGGCGTCGGTGTTCGACCTCTTCGACGGGCTCGTGGCGCGCAAGCTGCGCAGCTCGGCGATGGGCGCGGAGCTGGACAACCTCTCCGACCTGATCAGCTTCGGGCTGGCGCCCGCGTACTTCGTGCTGGTCTGGGGGATGGTCGCCAACGACGCGCACCAGCGGTTCTCGGCGCTCGCCGCGATCGTGGTGCTGCTGGCGGTGGTGCTGCGCCTGGCGAGGTTCTCCTGCGTGACCCTGCCCAACGGGGTGTTCCAGGGCATGCCGAGCCCCTTCGGGGCGCTGACGGTCGTCTCGATCGTGCTGCTGGAGCTGCCCTTCGTCCCGAGCCTGCTGGCGATCGTCGGGGTGGCCTGGCTGATGGTGAGCCGGGTGGAGTACCCCAAGCCGCGCGGCTGGCTGGCGGTGGCGATGCTCGGCTGGATCGTGCTGAGCATGGGCCTGCTGACGGCCTGGGCCTTCGACGCCCCGGGCGGTGAGCTGCTGCTGGAGACCGGCTGCGCGCTCCAGCTCGTGCTGGGCGCGGTGATCCCGCTGTTCGCCACCGCGCGGCGGGTCAACGCCTTCCGCGACCACCGCCGCGAGGCGCGGGCGGCGGCGCAGTCCTAGAGGACCGCGAGGACGGCCGGTCCACCTCGGGCGCCGGACGGGTTTCGACCCGTCCGGCGCCCGATCGCTTTTCGTCCGTCTTCCCCACTGCCCCGTCCGGCGGACGGCACACCCGTCGGCGGGAGGCGAAACTCCCGTCACCGGCGGGTGTGAGGAGGTGTGAGGACGGCCACGTCCGCCCGGTGGGCGGCGGCGGCCGGGAGGCGGGCCGCCGGGTGCCGGGTCACTCCCCGAAGGAGAAGGCCCGGGCGTGCTCCGAGGCCGCGGCCGGGCGGTGCACCTTCAGCCCGCCCTCGGTCTCCGCGTCGGGCTTGAGGATGAAGCTCTGCCGTGTGGAGGGCAGGTCCGGGTCCGAGAAGTCGTGCCTGATGCCGAAGCCGCCGTCGTAGGCGTCCAGGGACAGCAGGGCCTCCGCGACGCCCTCCCGGGTGAGGTCCTTGCCCTCGCACGCCTTCTTCAGCGCCGTGCCGAAGGCGGAGGCGGCGCTCCATCCCGCGGCCACTCCGTTGTCCAGGACGTCGCCGGGGTAGGCCCTGGCGTACTCCCGGGCGAGCCTGGCGGGGCCGGGCTCCGCCGAGCCGATGGGCAGGGTGGAGGCGGCCACGTAGTAGTCCTTCCGCAGCGCCGGGCCCGCCTGGGTCTCCAGCAGTTGCGGGGCGAACGCCGAGTTGTTGCCGACGACCGGCACGTCCAGGCCGCCGGCCGCCGCCACCCCGGCCAGGGAGGCCGCCTGGCGCGGCCCGGCGCTGATCACCACGGCCTTCACCCCGGCCCGTTTGAACGCCGCCACCTGCGCCGACATGTCCTCGTCGGTCGGTTTGATCTTCTGCTCGACGAGGGTGAGCCCGGCCCGCTCCGCGACGTACCGGGAGCCCTCCAGGGCGTTCTCCCCGTAGTCGCCCTCGAAGTAGACGTGGCCGATCCTGTCGCCCCGGGCGATCCTCTTCTCCTTCAGGAGGAAGTCGACGGCGTTGACCGTCTCCACGTCGTACGTCGCGCCGACGGTGCGGACGTACCGGCTGCCCAGCAGGTGGGCGGACCAGGCCTGGGGCAGCACCAGCAGTTTGTCCCGGGTGTCGATCCGCTCCTTGACGGCGCTGACGAACGGCGAGCCGAGGAACTGCACGAAGCCCACCACCCGGGGCTGGAGCTCGGTGTAGGCGGGGATGGCCCTGCCCGCGTCGTAGCCGTGGTCGCGGACGGTCAGCTCCAGCTTCCGTCCGCAGATCCCGCCGTCCTCGTTGATCCGGTCGACGTAGAGCTGCTGGGCCTGGGTGACGCTCTTGCCCAGGGAGGCGTAGACGCCGGTCATGTCGGTGAGGGCGCCGATCCGGATGACCTCGTCCGTCACGCCCTTGTCGGTCCGCACTCCCCCGGCGCCCGTGCCGCCGGAGCCGCCGTCGGCCGCCTTGCCGCTGCACCCGGCCGCGAGGAGGGTGAGGACGGCCGCGGCGAGCGCCGCCGCCGTGCGTGGTGTGCGCGTCTTCATGGTCTTCATGCCTCGTCCTTCATGAGGGGTCCGCGGCGGGCGGCGAGCCGCACCAGGCCGCCGGGCAGGAACAGCACGACGGCGACGATCGCGGCGCCGTACAGGTAGCGGGACATCTCACCCGGGGCGACCCCGCCCGTGCCGGGGGCGGAGACCAGGGGCAGGGCCTCGCTGTAGCGGGTGAGGACCTGGGGCAGCAGGGTGACGAACGCGGCCCCGGCGACGGCTCCCGCGACCGAGCCGAGACCGCCGATGACGATCATGGCCAGGTACTCCAGGGAGAGGACGAGCCCGAAGTACTCCGGCACGGCCTGCTGGAGGACCAGGGCCAGCAGCACCCCGGCCAGGCCCGCGTACATCGAGGACAGCACGAAGACCGCCGCCCGGTGGCGGGCGACGGGCACGCCCATCACCCCGGCCGCGATCCGGTGGTCGCGGATGGCGTGCATCGCCCGGCCGGGCCGGCCGCGCAGCACCCCGCGGGCGAACAGGACGCACAGGGCCAGCAGGACCAGCCCGGCGTACCAGAGCTTCTCCATCGCCTGGAACGGCACGGCGGCGACCACGGTCTCGCTGTCGTCGAAGGTGATGCCGAACAGCGACAGCGGCGGCACGGCGCGGCCGTTGTAGCCGCCGGTCAGGTGGTGGGCGTTGAACAGCACGTGCTGCCCGACGAAGATCAGCCCCAGGGTGGCGATGCCCAGGTACGCCCCGCGCAGCCGCCCGGCGATCGGGCTGAACGCCCCGCCCGCCGCGCCCGCCAGCAGCACCGCGAGGACCACCGCCAGCCAACTCGGCAGCCCCAGGCCGGCCGGTTCCCCGGCGCCGTCCCCGCCGTCCCCGGCCAGCACGCAGTAGCCGTAGGCGCCGACGGCCAGGAAGAAGGCGTGGCCGAGGGAGAGCTGGCCGGTGGCGCCGGTCAGCAGGTTCAGGCCGATCGCGCCGATGGCGGCGGCCATGGCCAGCAGCCCGGCCTGGAGCCAGAAGCGGTCCAGGTAGAAGGGGAGGGCGAGCAGCACCGCGCCCCCGGCCGCCGCCGCGTACACCGCGGGGCGGCGCGGCCGGCCCAGGCGCGGGGCCGGGCGGCCGGACGCGGCGCGGTCGCGGCCGGCGCCGGGGCGTTCGGGGGCGGGGTGCTCGGTGACGGCGGGACCGGACGACTCAGACACGGGCGGACTCCCTCGTTCCGAACAGGCCGGTCGGCCGCACCAGCAGGACCAGGATCATCACCAGGTAGGGCGCCAGGTCGCCGATGCCGCGGCCCAGGAAGGCCAGCTCGCTCTGGTAGCCGGTGGCCAGGGACTGGACGACGCCGATGACCAGCCCGCCGGCCAGGGCGCCGGTCGTGGAGTCCAGGCCGCCCAGGATCGCGGCGGGGAACGCCTTGAGGGCCGCCAGGGAGGTGCCGCGCTCCAGGCCCGGGGTGGGGAAGACGCTCAGGAACAGGGCGGCCACCGCGGCCAGGGCGCCGGCCACGGCCCAGGCGGACAGCGAGACGCGGCCCAGCCGGATGCCCATCAGCGCCGCCGTCTCCGGGTGCTCGGCCGCCGCGCGCATCGCCACGCCCCAGGAGGTGAGGCGGAAGGCCAGCAGGAAGGCGCCGATGATCAGGGCGGCGGCGGCGAAGGCGGCCACCCGGGTCTGCGGGACGGCGACCGGCCCGAGGGTGAGGACCGCATCGCCCCACGGGTCGCCCATGGGGTGGACGCGGGAGCCGATCCGGCGGGTCAGCTCGGTGATCAGGACGATGTCGACGCCGATGGTGACGATGGCCAGCACGCCGTGGTCGCGTCCCCGGTAGCGGCGGACCACCAGGAACTCGATCAGCGCGCCCAGCGCCGCGGCGCCGGCGACGCCCACCGCCAGGGCCGGCCAGAAGCCGATGTCGTCCCCGAGCACGGCGGTGAGGTAGCCGCCGGCCAGCAGCAGGGAGGCGTGGGCGAAGTTCACCACCTCGGTCGCCCTGAAGACGATCACGAAGCCGAGGGCGATCAGGGCGTAGACGGAGCCGATGGACAGTCCGCCCAGCAGCAGTTCGGCGAAGGTCGTCATGCGGTCGCCGCCTCCTGCCCCAGATAGGCGCGGAGGACGGCGGGGTCGCGCTGCACCCGCCCGGGCGGCCCGTCGGCGATCCGGCGGCCGAAGTCGAGCACGGTCACCGCGTCGGCGAGCCGCATCACCAGCCCCATGTCGTGTTCCACCAGGACGATCGAGATGCCCAGGCCGTCGCGCACGCCCGCGACGAGCGAGGCGGTGCGGCGGCGTTCGGCGGCGGTCATGCCGGCCACGGGCTCGTCGAGCAGCAGCAGCCGGGGCTCCGCGCACAGCGCGCGGGCGAACTCCACCAGCTTGCGCAGCCCGTACGGCAGCGTCCCGGCGGGCCGGTCCAGGTGCCGCTCCAGGCCGGTGAAGGCGGCGATCTCGCGCACCCGCGCGCGGTGCCGGGCCGCCTCGCGGGCGGCGGAGGGCAGCCGGAGCCCGGCGGCCAGGAAGCCGGCCCGGGTCAGCCGGTGGCGGCCCAGCATCAGGTTGTCGGCGACCGTGGCGTGCGGGGAGAGCGCGATGTTCTGGAAGGTGCGGGCCACGCCGAGGGCGGCGATCCGGTGCGGGGCCAGGCCGGTCAGCTCGTCGTCGCCGAGGCGGACGCTGCCAAAGGAGGCGCGGCAGACGCCGGAGAGCACGTTGAGGGTGGTGGACTTCCCCGCGCCGTTGGGGCCGATGACCGCGTGCACGCTGCCGGGCTCGACGGTGAAGGAGACGCCCTCCAGCGCGGTGAGCCCGGCGAAGCGCACGGTCAGGTCGCGCACCCGCAGCGGCGGGACGTCCGGGGCCGTCACGCCGACCACCTGCGCAGGGCCGGGACGGGGGCGGGCGCGGCGGAGGCGGAGCCGGGTGCGGGGTCGTCGGCGATGCCCAGGTAGCGGCGGCGCACCTCGTCGGAGGCGGCGAGTTCGTCCGCCGGTCCGGCCAGGGCCACCTCGCCGACCTCCAGCACGAACGCCTTCGAGGCCAGCCGCAGCGCGACGGCCGCGTTCTGCTCGACCAGCAGCACCGAGGTGCCCTGGGCGTTGATCTCCCGTACGGTCTCGGCGATCCGCTCGGCCATCAGCGGGGCCAGGCCGAGCGAGGGCTCGTCCAGCAGCAGCAGTCTCGGCCGGGCCATCAGGGCACGGCCCATCGCCAGCATCTGCTGCTCGCCGCCGGAGAGCAGCCCGGCCCGCTGGTGGGCCCGCTCGGCCAGCACCGGGAACAGGTCGTGCACCCGCGACCGCGCCTCCGCGACCGCGCGGCGGCCCCCGCCCGCCCCCAGGGCGCCGGCGCGGAGGTTGTCGGCCACGGTCATCCGGGCGAACACCTGCCGGCCCTCGGGGACCTGCACCACCCCGGCGGCCACCACCCGGTCGGGGGTGAGCCCGTCCAGGCGCCGCCCGGCGAAGACGACCGAGCCGGAGCCGATCGTCCCGCCGTGGAAGCGCAGGGTGCGCGAGATCGCCCGCAGCAGGGTCGTCTTGCCCGCACCGTTGCCGCCGAGGACGGCGACCACCGCGCCCTCGGGTACGTCCACGGAGACCGCGTTCAGCGCCCGTACCGGGCCGTAGCCCACGGACACCTCCCGCACCTCCAGCGAAGCGGCCGCCATCGGCCCTCCTCCTCGTCCGTCCTGCTTCCGTCCTGCTCGCCCGGCGGGCCCACCGGGGATCACGGCGCTCACCCCAGCACCGGCCGCGGCGGCCGTCCACGCGGGCGGCCGGATCCGCTGCCCGTGACCAGGGGCGCGGGGACGGGGCTGTGCACGGGCACAACGGACCGGCCGCCTCCGGTACGGCGGCGGCCGGACGGAGGGACGCGGGGGGCGGTCACACGCGGAGGCCCGGACCGCTTTCGGGCGGTCCGGGCCTCCGGGTCGTTCCGGCTCCCGTGCGGGTCAGAGGCGTTCGGCCGCCAGCCGTTCGGCGGCGCGCTCCAGCAGCGGGCCCGCCTGCGCCATGCAGACGGCCGGGTCCGGTTCGAGGTCGGTGAGCGCGTACGCCGCCTCGATGCCGGCGGCCCGCAGCGCGTCGGGCCCGATGCCCAGGCGCCCGCACACCGCGACCGTGCGGCGGCCCGCCCGGCGCGCGGCGGCGGCCACCCCGGCTGGGGCCTTGCCGCGCAGGGTCTGGGAGTCCAGCGAGCCCTCGCCGGTGATCACCAGGTCGGCGCGGTCCAGGGCCTCGGCGAAGCCCAGCACCTCCATCAGCACCTCGATGCCGGGCCGGAAGACCGCGTCCAGGGCGACCAGCGCCGCGTAGCCGACGCCGCCGGCGGCGCCCGCGCCGGGCAGGTCCGCGCACCGGGCGGCGCGCGGACCGACGGCGGCCTCCAGGACGCGGGCGTAGTGGGCGAGCGCGGCGTCCAGCACGGCGACGTCCTCGGCACCGGCCCCCTTCTGGGGCCCGTAGACGGCCGCGGCGCCCGCCGGTCCGGTGAGCGGGTTGTCGACGTCGCAGGCGAGGACGATCCCGACGTCCTTCAGGCGCGGGTCCAGACCCGTCAGGTCGGCCGTGGCCAGCTCCCGCAGCGCGCCGCCGCCCGGGCCGACCGGGTCGCCGCGCCCGTCGAGGAAGCGGGCGCCGAGCGCGGTGAGCATGCCGGCCCCGCCGTCGGTGGTCGCCGAGCCGCCGACGCCGAGGACGATGGTGCGCGCGCCCGCGTCGAGGGCCGCGAGCAGCAGCTCGCCCGAGCCGTAGGTGGTGGCCGTGAGCGGGGCGCGGACGCCCCGGGGCAGCCGCTGGAGCCCGGACGCCTCGGCCATCTCCACCACGGCGGTGCCGTCCCGCAGCGCGTAGGTGGCGGTGACCGGCTCGCCCAGCGGTCCGGTGACCCTCGCCTCGCGGCGCGCGAATCCCCCGGCGACCGCCGCGGCGACCGTGCCGTCCCCGCCGTCCGCGACGGGCAGCGCCTCGACCGCCACGCCGGGGCGGGCCCGGCGGAGTCCGGCCGCGACGTGCTCGGCGACCTCCACGGCGGTGAGCGAACCCTTGAACTTGTCCGCGGCGATCAGCACGCGGCCCGTCTCGGTGTGTGTTCCGTCCACGACGTCTCTCTCAGGTCTCGAACAGGCTGTCGCGCCGTCCTGACCCTACCGATGCCGGGCGGACGGGGCCACGGCGCGCCGGTACGGCGTGCCCCGTCCGCCCGCGCCCTGGCGCGGCGGCCCGCCCCTCGCGCGTCAACCAGGGTTGACATTCCCCGTGTGTCATCTTAGGTTGACAGACATGGCCGGATCAGAGGCAAGGGAAGCGGTCGACACCGCGGAGGCCGCCATGGACCGGGACCCCCGCGTGGGTCTGCGGGCGGTCGCCGCGCTGCGGCGGCTGGTGGAACGACTGGAAGCGCTGCAGGTGGACAACGCGCGCAGGCAGGGCTGGTCCTGGGAGGAGATCGGGGCCGCCCTCGGAGTCAGCAGGCAGGCCGTGCACAAGAAGCACGCCAGGAGGTAGGCGGGGATGTTCGAGAGGTTCACCCGGCAGGCCCGCACCACGGTGGTGGGAGCGGTTGAGGAGGCCCGCAGGCTCGGGCACGACTGGATCGGCACCGAGCACCTGCTCATCGCCGTGCTGCGGCAGCCCGACGAGCCGGGCGCGGCGACACTGGCCCGGCTGGGCGTCGACGCGGAGGCGGCGCGGGCGGCCGTGGAACGGCTGACCGACCGGAGCGGGGACGGGATCGGCGAGGAGGACGCGGAGGCGCTGCGGGCGCTGGGCATCGACCTGGAGGAGGTGCGGCGCCGGGCGGAGGACGCCTTCGGCCCCGGCGCGCTGGACCGGACGCCCGAGCCGCCGCGGGAGCGGCGCGGGCTGCGCTCCGTCCTGCCCTTCCGGCGCGGCGGCCGGGACCGGCGGCGCAACCAGGGCCACATCCCCTTCGCGCCGCGCGCCAAGAAGGCGCTGGAGCTGTCCCTGCGCGAGGCGCTCGCGCTGAAGGACCGTCACATCGGCTGCGAACACGTGGTGCTGGGGCTGCTGCGCTCCGAGGACCGGCTCACCGGCGACCTGTTCGCCCGGCTGGGCCTGGAGCCCGAGGCCGTGCGCTCCCAGGTCATCGCCGACCTGCGCCGCGCCGCGTAGGGCCCTGCCGGGCCGGGCCCGGCGGGCGCCTGCGTGCCGCGCGCTGACGCGGGCGCGTCAGCGCGCGGCGCGCAGGCGGCGCCAGACCGCCTTCGCCGCGTTGTGGCCCGACATGCCGTGCACGCCCGGCCCCGGCCAGGTGGCCGACGAGCACAGGTAGACGGCCGGGTGGGCGGTGGCGTACGGGACGCGGGCCAGCTTGGGGCGCAGCAGCGTCTGCAGCCCGGTGAAGGCGCCGCAGGCGATGTCGCCGCCCACGTAGTTGGCGTTGCGGGTGGCCAGTTCGGGCGGGCCGGCGGTGGCGCGGGCCAGCACCAGGTCCCGGAAGCCGGGCGCGAAGCGCTCGATCTGCCGCTCGATCGCCTCGGTGGCGTCCCCGCTCCAGCCGCGCGGCACATGGCCGTACGCCCAGAAGACGTGCTTGCCCTCCGGCGCCCGCGCGGGATCGACCAGGGTGGGCTGGGCGGTGATCAGGAACGGGGTGCGCGGCTGCTCGCCCCCGACGGCGGCGCGCAGCGCGGCGGCGATCTCGCGGCTGGACGGGCCGAGGTGGACGGTCCCGGCCCGGCGGGCGTCCTCGGAGGCCCACGGGACCGGCCCGTCCAGGGCGTAGTCGATCTTGAAGACGGCGGCGCCGTACCGGAAGCGGCGGTAGGCGTCGCCCAGGCCGGCGATCCTCGCCAGCGCGGTGGGCGAGGTGTCGAAGACGTAGGCGCGCGCGGGCGGCAGCTCGTCCAGCCGCCTGACCTCCACACCGGTGTGGACCACACCGCCCAGGTCCCGCAGGTACGCCGCGAGCGCGTCGGAGAGCGCCTGCGAGCCGCCGCGCGGCAGCGGCCAGCCGACCTCGTGCGCGGCCAGCGCGAAGACCAGGGCGATGCCGCCGGTGGCGGGCGAGGTGGGCGGCCCGATGGCGTGGGCGGCCAGCCCGAACAGCAGCGCGCGGGCCCGGTCGTCGCGGAAGCGGCGCGCCAGCCAGTCCACGGGGCGGAGGCCCAACAGCCCGAAGCGGGCCAGGGTGACCGGGTCGCGCGGCGGCCCGTCCCACGGCACCTTGAGGAAGTCCGCGGCCAGGGCCTTCCAGCGGCCCAGGAACGGCGTCACCAGACGGCGGTACGTCCCCGCGTCGCGCGGCCCGAACGAGGCGGCCGTCTCGGCGACCGAGCGGGCCAGCAGCCCGGCCGTGCCGTCCGGGAAGGGGTGGGCCAGGGGCAGCTCGGGGTGCAGCCACTCCAGGCCGTACCGGTGGAGCGGCATGGCGGTGAAGGCGGGCGAGCCGACGCCCAGCGGGTGGACGGCCGAGCAGGGGTCGTGCCGGAAGCCGGGGAGGGTCAGCTCCTCGGTGCGCGCCCCTCCCCCGACCGCGTCCATCGCCTCGAACAGCTCCACGGAGAAGCCCCGCCGGGCCAGCTCGACGGCGGCGGTCAGGCCGTTCGGCCCGGCTCCCACCACGACCGCGTCACGCATCGACGGCACCTCCGGCTCTCCCCTCGGCGCTGGGGCTGGGGTCTGTGGCCTGCCCGGCGGAGGCCAGCAGGGAGAGGATACGACGCACCGTCAACTCGTCCCGGGCCGCGGTGAAGGGCAGGGCGTTGCCGCCCGCGAGGCGGAAGGGCTCCCCGGTCAGCGTGGCGTGGCCGCCGCCCGCCTCGGCCACCAGCAGCAGGCCGGCGGCGTGGTCCCAGGCGTTCTCCCAGGAGAAGGCCACCGCGTCGAGCGCGCCGCGCGCCACACCCAGGTACTCCAGCCCCGCCGAGCCGCACGGCCGCGGCTTGACGCCCTCGGTGTACAGGCCGAGCAGGGCGCGCTTCTGCTCGTCGGTGGTGAAGTCCGGGTGGGAGCAGGCGACCTCCAGCGCCGCGCCCGGCGCGGGGCTGCCGGAGCGCAGGACCTCGCCGTTCAGGTACGCCCCCGCGCCGCGCCGGGCGACGGCCAGCTCCCCCAGGGCGGGGGCGTACGTCCAGGAGGCCAGCACCTCGCCGCCGTGGGCGAGGGCCACCAGGGTGCAGAAGCCGGGGTCGCCGTGGACGAACTGCCGGGTGCCGTCCACCGGGTCCACGATCCACACCGGGGCGTCACCGCCCAGCGCCCGGTACACCGCCGGACTGGCGTGCACCGCCTCCTCGCCGACGACCACGGAGCCGGGCAGCAGCGCGGTCAGGGCGGCCGTCAGGCGCTCCTCCGCGCGGTGGTCGGCGATGGTGACCAGGTCGTGCGGGCCGGTCTTCTCGGTCACCTCGTGCGCGGCAAGCTGCCGCCAGCGCGGCATGATCTCCGCGGCCGCGGCCGCGCGGACCGCCTCCTCGACACCTGCCGCCAACTCGTCACTGATCATCTCTCCATGGAAGCACGCCGCGCCGTGTTCCGGCCGGGCGGCGGGTGGCGGCGAGGTGAAGGGACCGTTCCGCACGGCCCGGGCGCCGGTCAGCGGCCGGCCGCGTACCCCTGCATCCCGCGCGGATTGGCCGCCGCCGACAGCACGCCCGTCTCCGGGTCGCGGGCCACGGCGCACAGCCGCCCCTCCGACCAGGGGCCGCCGACGGTCACCGCGTGCCCGCGGCGCCGCAGCTCGCCGATCACCTCCGCGCCGGCGCGGGACTCGATCGTGACGGCGCCCGGCCGCATGGCGCGCGGGTGGAACGAGCCGGGGAAGCTCTCGTGGTGCCAGTTCGGCGCGTCGATGGCGCCCTGGAGGTCGGGCCCGCCGCGGACCGCCGGGCGCAGGGCGACCGCGAGGAGGAAGTGGGTCTGCCACTGGTCCTGCTGGTCGCCGCCGGGCGTGCCGAACGCCAGCACCGGCTCGCCGCCGCGCAGCGCGAGCGAGGGGCTGAGGGTGGTGCGCGGGCGGCGGCCGGGGGTGAGGGTGTTCGGCAGTCCCGGCTCCAGCCAGGCCATCTGCAGCCGGGTCCCGAGCGGGAAGCCGAGGGCGGGGACGACGGGGTTGGACTGGAGCCAGCCGCCGCTGGGCGTGGCGCTGACCATGTTGCCCCAGCGGTCCACGACGTCCAGGTGGCAGGTGTCGCCCGCCGTCGCGCCGTCCCGGGCGACGGTGGGCTCGCCCGTGCCCGCCGCCGGGGCGCTCCCCGCCCGGGCGGCGGCGGTCAGGGCCCGCGCGCCCAGCCGGGGGGTGCGGCCGCCGGGGGCGCCGGGGCGCAGGTCGCGGGAGGCCCGCTCGCCGACGAGCGCCCGGCGCGCGGTGGCGTACGCGTCGGAGAGCAGGTCCTCCAGCGGCACCCTCCCGGCGCCCTCCGCGTCGCCGTACCACGCCTCCCGGTCGGCGAAGGCGAGCTTGCTCGCCTCGATCAGGGTGTGGACGTACTCCCCCGTGCCGTACGCCGGGCCCCCTTCGGGCAGGTCCGCCAGGAGGGCGAGCTGCTGGAGCAGGACGGGCCCCTGGGACCAGGGGCCCGCCTTGCAGACCGTCCAGCCGTGCCAGTCGTAGGTGACCGGCTCCTCGTACGCCGCCGACCAGGCGGCGAGGTCGTCGCCGGTGAGGGTGCCCGCGTGGCGCTCGCCGGAGGTGTCCAGGACGGGACGGGCGGCGAAGCCGGCCAGCTCCTCGGCGATGAAGCCCTCCCGCCACACCCGCCGGGCGGCCTCGATGCGCCGTTCGCGCCCGGGGCCGGCCGCCTCCGCCTCGGCCAGCAGGCGCCGCCAGGTGGCGGCGAGCGCGGGGTTGCGCAGCAGGGCGCCCGGCGCCGGGGGGCGTCCGCCGGGCAGGTAGAGCTCGGCGGAGGTGGTCCACTCGGTCTCGAACAGCTCGCGCACGGCCGCCACCGTGGCCCCGATCCGCTCGACGGCCGGGTGTCCGCGCTCGGCGTAGCCGATGGCGTGTCCCAGGACGTCCCGCAGTTCCCTGGTCCCGTGGTCGCGCAGCAGCGTCATCCAGGCGTCGAACGCCCCGGGCACGGCGGCGGCCAGCGGTCCGGTGCCGGGCACCAGGTCCAGGCCGAGCGAGGTGTAGTGCTCCACGGTGGCGCCGCGCGGCGCGGGCCCCTGCCCGCACAGCACCCGCACCGGCCCGCCGGCGGGCGCCAGGATGATCGGCACCTCCCCGGCGGGCCCGTTGAGGTGCGGCTCGACCACGTGGAGGACGAAGCCGGCCGCGACGGCCGCGTCGAAGGCGTTGCCGCCGTCCTCCAGCACCGCCATGGCGGAGGCCGACGCGAGCCAGTGCGTGCTGGAGACCATGCCGAAGGTCCCCTGGAGGGTCGGCCGGGTGGTGAACGTCATCGGCGGGCTCCCGCTGGTGTGCGCTGGGGTTCGTCGTCAAGGGCGCAGTGTGCCACCGCCGCGCGGAAACCGGTCGGGGCCGGACGGTCCGGCTGCGTAGGCTCGGGCACATGAGCACGGACGGGACGGGCGGGACGGACGGCGCGGGCACCGCGGACGGCCGGAGGCCGCTGGTGGCGATCCTCAGCGGCGCGGGGATCTCCACCGACTCCGGAATCCCCGACTACCGGGGGCCGAACGGGGTGTGGCGCAAGGACCCCGAGGCCGAGAAGCTCGTCACCTACGCGTACTACATGTCCGATCCGCAGGTCCGCCGCCGCTCCTGGCAGATGCGGCTGAACGGCCCGGCGCTGCGGGCCCGGCCCAACGCCGCGCACGAGGCGGTGGCGCGGCTGGAGCGGTCCGGGGTGCCGGTGCGGGTGATCACGCAGAACGTGGACGGGCTGCACCAGATGGCCGGGATGCCCGAGCGCAAGGTGCTGGAGCTGCACGGCACCGCGCGGGCCGTGGTGTGCACGGCGTGTTCGGCGCGCTCGGAGATGGCGGAGGCGCTGCGGCGGGTGGCGGCCGGCGACCCGGACCCGGCGTGCGAGGAGTGCGGCGGCGTCCTGAAGTCGGCCACCGTGATGTTCGGCGAGCCGCTGGACCCGCGGGTGCTCGGCGAGGCGGTGGCCATCGCCAGGGCGTGCGAGGTCTTCGTCGCGGTCGGCACCAGCCTCCAGGTCCAGCCCGCCGCCTCGCTCGCCGGGATCGCGGCCGGGCACGGCGCGCGGCTGGTGATCGTCAACGCCGAGCCCACGCCGTACGACGCCCTCGCCGAGAGGGTGGTCCGCGAGCCCATCGGGCAGGCGCTGCCGGCGCTGCTCCGGGAGCTGGCGGCGGGCTGACGCCCCGGCCCCGCCGGGACGCCGGCGCCGGTCACGGGCACGGTCACGGCCGGCCGCAGGTGCCGCGCGGCAGGAAGTGGCCGTACCCGGCCCGCCCGACGTACGCGCCGCGGTCGAGGACCGGCTCGCCGCGCACCAGGACGGTCTCGGCCCGGCCGGTGACCCGCATGCCCTCGTAGGCGGAGTAGTCGACGTTCATGTGGTGGGTGGCGGCCGAGAGGGTGTGCTCGGCGGCCGGGTCGTAGACGACCACGTCGGCGTCCGCGCCGGGGGCGAGGGAACCCTTCCGCCCGGCCAGGCCGAACATCCGCGCCGGGGCGGCGCAGGCCAGCTCGATCCAGCGGCGGCGGGAGAGGCGGCCGGCGACCACGGCCTGGTGGAGCAGGTCCATCCGGTGCTCGATGCCCGGCAGGCCGCCGGGGATCTTCGAGAAGTCGCCGCGGCCCTGCTCCTTCTGCCCGGCGAAGTTGAACGGGCAGTGGTCGGTGGAGACCACCTGGAGGTCGCCGGTGTGCAGCGCCCGCCACAGGGCGGCCTGGTGCTCCGGGGGGCGCAGCGGGGCGGTGCAGACGTACTTGGCGCCCTCGAAGCCCGGCACGGCGAGCTTCTCGGCGGACAGGAAGAGGTACTGCGGGCAGGTCTCGCCGAAGACCGGCAGGTCCCGGTCGCGGGCCGCCGCCAGCTCCTCCGCGGCCTCCCGCGCCGAGACGTGCACCACGTACAGCGGCGCCCCGGCGACCCGGGCGAGCTGGATCGCGCGGTGGGTGGCCTCGGCCTCCAGCAGGGGGTCGCGGACCTCGCCGTGGTGGCGCGGCCCGGTACGGCCCTCGGCGAGGGCCTGCCCGGTCAGGACGTCGATGGCGACGCCGTTCTCCGCGTGCACCATGACCAGGGCGCCGTTGTCCGCAGCCCGCCGCAGGGCGCGCAGGATCTGCCCGTCGTCGCTGTGGTAGGTCCCCGGATACGTCATGTACAGCCGGAAGGAGGTGATGCCCTCCTCCACCAGGAGGTCCATCTCCTTCAGCGTCGCGTCGTTGACGTCGGAGAGGATCATGTGGAAGGCGTAGTCGACGGCGCACTGCCCGTCGGCCTTGGCGTACCACAGGTCCAGGCCCTCGCGCAGGGTGTGGCCGCGGCTCTGGACGGCGAAGTCGACGACGGTCGTGGTGCCGCCCCAGGCCGCGGCGCGGGTGCCGGTGGCGAAGGTGTCGGCGGAGAAGGTCCCGTCGAAGGGGAAGTCCAGGTGGGTGTGGACGTCGACCCCGCCCGGGATGACGTACCGGCCGGTGGCGTCGATGACGCGGTCCGCCGTCCAGTCCTCGGCGCAGGCGCTGCCGTGCGCGGCCAGGGCGGCGATCCGCGGTCCTTCGATCAGGACGTCGGCGTACAGCTCCTCGGCGGCGGTGACGACGAGTCCGCCGCGGACGACCGTGCGGCTCATGCGCCCATCTCCTCCGGGCAGCGTCCGGATGGTCCCCGAGTGCGACGGTAGGTCCGCTCCCGCGCCGCGGCAACCCGGCCGCCGCGGCACCGGCCGGCTCCCCGGGCCGCCGGGCGCGTCCGGGCCGCCCGGAAGGCCGGAACCGGTCTGTCAGGTCCCGAACAAAGGTGCGCCGGCGCCGCTACGCTTCCGCCCCATGAACGACAACCTGCGCGAGATCGTGCTGGGCGTGCTCGCGGCCGGCGTCACCACGTCGCTCGGCTGGTTCGGCCGCACCTGCCTGTGGCGCCGCGGACTCCGCCGCAGGCAGCGCTTCTTCGGACTGCCGGACCACTCCGAGTGCCTGCTGGTGGTCGGCCGCAAGGCCGCCACGGGCGAGGGCGCCGTGGCCCGCGACGACGTCTTCGCGCTGCTGGAGTTGTCCGCGCTGATCAAGGAGTGCGGCGCGCACGCGCAGGTGATGTCCCACGACACCGTCCGCCAGGGCTTCGGCGAGCACACCGAGTTCTGCATCGGCGGCCCGGCCTCGAACTCCCGCACGGCCGCCCACCTCCATTCGCTGCTGCCGGGGGTCCGGGTGGACACCGGCGCCGAACCGGGCCCGGACCGGGGGGCGTTCACCATCGGCGGCGAGCACTACCGGATGGAGCGGGGGTCGGTGGAGTACGTCCTGCTCGCCCGGCTCACCGCGGGCGAGGGCTCCCGTCCGGTCTTCCTCTCCTGCGGCCAGCGGGCCGTCACCAACCAGGCCGCCATCCGCCACCTCGCCCGCCACCACGCCCGACTGGCCCGCAAGTACGGCCTGAACGGCGACTTCTGCCTGCTGCTGAAGGTGGTCAACTCCCAGGCGTACGGCCCGGACGTCGTCGAACTGGTCGCGGACGTCACCCAGGCCGCCACCAGCCCGCCGCCCTCACCCGCACCCGCGCCCGGCGGCCGGCGCCAGCACCGGGCGATGAGTTGAGGGAGGTACCGGAGAAAACCGGCGAGAAACCGGCGGAGAGGCCGGCGACGAGGGCGCGGAAGGGCCGGTGGGGGCCGCGCCGGTGACTCCCGCCGCGCTCCGGGACTTTCCCCCACCGGCACACCGATGTACCGATGATGTTGCCGACGGCGCCTCTTCCGGGGGTAGTCGTCCTTCTACCCTGTTGACCTAGGTACGAAGATCACTCCCCGTACCGGTGCAGGCGGCAGCACGGAGAGGAGTCCCGCATGGGCGACAGCAGACCGGTCTACCAGCGGATCGCCGACGACCTGCGGCAGCAGATCGACGAGGGGGTGCTGGCCGTGGGCGCCCGGATCCCCTCGCGCTCCGAGCTGAAACGCACCTACGCCGCCAGCGACCAGACCGTGGACCGGGCGGTGCGCGTGCTCAAGGCCGCGGGCTACGCCGAGGGGCAGTTCGGGCGCGGGGTGTTCGTCACCGACCGCCGTCCCGCCGGGAGCCTGCTGCGCACCGCGGAGGAGGTGGACTCCCCGTTCGCCGCCCGGATCAACACCGGCGGGGCCCCCACCCCGCTGCTGTGGGAGGCCACGTCCACCACCGCGGACGCCCCGCCGCGGATCGCCGAGCGCCTGGGGATCGCCGCGGGCGACCGCGTGATGTGCACGCAGTACGAGTACCTCGCCGACCGGCGGCCCCTCCAGCTCGCCACGAGCTGGGAGCCGCTGGCGCTCACCGAGGGCACCGAGGTGGTCTTCCCCGAGCGCGGCCCGTACGCCCGGCGCGGGGTGCGCGAGCGGTTCGCGGCCATCGGCGTGCGGGTGGTGCGGGCCACCGAACTGGTCGGCTCGCGCCCGGCCACCACCCTGGAGGCGGAGGCCCTGGGCTGCTCACCGGGGCAGTGCGTGACGGTCATCGAGCGCACGCACCACGCGGCGGACGGCCGGGCGGTGGAGACCTCCGACATCGTGGTCCGCGCGGACCGCTGGCGGCTGGAGTACCACATCGCCTTCCCCGGCTGACGCCCCTTCCCGGTACTCCCCTTGCTCGCCGCCGACCGCCCGGCACGGACCGCCGTGCCCCGGGCCGCTGCGCCTCGGGCCTGCATCCCCGGCCTACGCCTCGGACGCCTCCGCGTACATCTGCGACAGCTCCGGAGTGCCGCTGAACGCCCAGTCGTGCCCCGCCTCCACCACGTCGATCTCCCGTCCGGAGGCGAGCCGCACCACCGGCCGGCCGCTCGGCCACACCTGCCAGCGGGCCCCCGGCACCGTGCGGACGATCACCGTGCCCAGGTACAGGCCGGCGTCGTTGCCCAGCCAGGGCAGCACCTCGGAGTCGTCGCGCCAGAGCGGCAGGAGCTGGTCGAGGGCCGACAGGGACTCCGCCGTGTCGTCCAGTTCGACGCCCGCCGCTCCGGCCTGCCGGCGCAGCAGTTCGCACTCGGAGAGCAACTGCGCCACGCCCTCGGCGTCGTGGGAGGCGTCCTCCATCACCGCCACGCCGCGGGACGCGCCGTACCGCTTGCGCCAGTTGTCCAGGAAGGGGATGTTCATACGCCTCAGGGTGACACCGCGGACGTGATGAGCACCACAGGCACGCGGAGGACGGCGCGGTCCGCCGCCCCGGGCGTCACGCCTCCCGCACCCGTCACACCTGGAGGTCGACCACGACCGGGGCGTGGTCCGACGCACCCTTGCCCTTGCGCTCCTCGCGGTCGACGTACGCGTCCTTCACCGCCGCCTCGAAGGCCGGGTTGCCGTAGACCAGGTCGATGCGCATGCCCTTGTTCTTGGGGAAGCTCAGTTGCCGGTAGTCCCAGTAGGTGTAGGGGCGGTCGTACTTCAGCGGACGCGGCACGACGTCGGCCAGGCCCACCGCCCGCAGCTCGGCCAGCGCCTGGCGCTCGGCGGGGGTGACGTGGGTGGCGCCCTCGAAGACGGCCGGGTCGAACACGTCCTCGTCCGTCGGGGCGACGTTGTAGTCGCCGAGGATGGCGAAGGGCCGCTCCCCCGCCTCCCGTTCGGCCAGGTCCCGCAGGGCGGCGAACCACTGGAGCTTGTAGGCGAAGTGCGGGTGGCCCACCTCGCGCCCGTTGGGCACGTACACCGACCACAGGCGCACCCCGCCGCAGGTCGCGCCCACCGCGCGGGGCTCCTGGACCCCCTCGTACCCCGGCCCGCCGGGCAGGCCGATCACCGGCTCCTCCAGGCCGACCCGGGAGACGATCGCCACGCCGTTCCAGCGGCCGGTGGCGTTGACCGCGGCCTCGTAGCCGAGCTCGCGCAGCGGCCCGGCCGGGAACGCCTCCGCCGTGCACTTCAGCTCCTGCAGGCACACCACGTCCGTGCCGGTGTTCTCCAGCCAGGCCAGCAGCCGCGGCAGCCGGGAGGTGATCGAGTTGACGTTCCAGGTGGCGATGCGCATGGCAGCGAATCTACCGCCCGGCACCGACACCGCGGGGCACGGCCGGTGCCGGGCGGCCCGCGGTCCGGCGGCTCCCGGGGCCGGTCAGAGCGCGACGCTCTGGCCGGGCACCAGCCGCACGTGCTCCGCGCCGCCGACGCCGGGGCCGTCCGGGCCGAGCATCCGCCCGTAGACGGGCGGGGCGAACTCCGACAGCAGCCCGTCGTGGATGTCGTACGCCACCCTCGGGCGCACCTCGCGGAGGTAGTCGATGACCTCGGAGACCTTGCTCCAGGGGGCCTGCACCGGCAGCAGCAGGGTGTCCACCGGGCGGTTCGGCACGGTCAGCGCGTCACCGGGGTGGAACACCACGCCGTCGCCGGTGGCGACGGCGTACCCGACGTTGGTGATGCGCGGGATGTCCGGGTGGATGACGGCGTGCAGTTCGCCGTGCACCTCCACCTCGAAGCCCGCGGCGGTGAAGGTGTCGCCGTCGCCGACGGTGTGGACGCGTCCGGGGAAGGCGGCCGAGAGCCGCTCGGCGACGCTGCGCAGGGTCCAGACCCGGGTGGCCGGATTGGCCTCCAGGGCGGCGCGCAGCCTCCCCTCGTCGAAGTGGTCGGGGTGCTCGTGGGTGACCAGGATCGCGTCCGCGCCGACCGCGGCGTCCTCCTCGCTGAAGCCGCCCGGGTCGATGACGAGGGTGCGTCCGTCGCGGTGCAGGGCGACACAGGAGTGGCCCTTCTTCGTGAGCTCCATGGGGTCATTGTGCTCCCCGGGGTGACGGGCGGCGGGCGGCGGGGACCCGCCCGCGGAACGGGTTCCCGCCGCCCCGGACCGGCACCGCGGCCGGTACGTCACCGGAGTGAAGCCCGCCGATCGGGTGGGGCTCCACTGGCGTAACGCAGAGCGCGCCCGCTCCTCGCCTGTGCAAATACTGCTGTCCATGGCGGATCGAGAACGGCGCACGCGGACAGAGACCGACACCGGGGCGCGGGTGCGCGGCCCGGAGGAGGCGGCGGAACAGGCCTGTGCGCGGCTCGCCGGTCTGATCGGCCACGACCTGGAGGGCGTGTCGGCCGTCTGCCGTGCCGAGGACGGCTGGCACGTGTGCGTCGACGTCCTGGAGGTGCCCCGCATCCCCGACACCACCAGCCTGCTGGCCACCTACGAGGTGGAGATCGACCAGCACGGCGAACTCCTCCAGTACCGCAGGGTCCGCCGTTACCGGCGCGGCGCCACCGACGACTGACGCACGCGGCGGTGGCCCGCCTCCGGAGAGGACTTCCACCATGCCCACCACCACGACGACCTACAGCGACGACATCGTCTGCGTCCCCCGCGCGGGAAACCTCTACGACGTCCTCGACCTCATCCTCGACCGCGGAATGGTGATCGACGTCTTCCTGAGAGTCTCACTCGTCGGCATCGAGATCCTCAAGATCGACGCCCGGATCGTGGTGGCGAGCGTGGACACCTACCTCCGTTTCGCCGAGGCGTGCAACCGCCTGGACCTGGAGGCCGACCGGAGCAGGACCGTCCCCGAGCTGTTCGGCGGCGCCGGCGGCGCGGCGGGCGCCGGCGGCAGGTCGGTCGCCAAGAAGACCGCGAAGACCCTGGGCGGCGCGGTGCGCAGGGCCGTCACCGGCGGCGGGGAGGAAGAGGAGGCCGAGGAGCACGAGGAGCCGGAGGGCGAGGCGGAGCGGCCGGAGAGGCGTCCGCCGAGGGAGGCCCGCCCGCGCAAGCGCGCTTCCGCACCCCCGCGGGGCACCCGGCCGGAACGGGGTGAGCCGTGACCGCACACGGTGTCTACGTCTACGGCATCGTCCGCTCCGGCCACCCGGGGGTGGACGGCCGCCCCGGTGTCGGGCTGCCGCCCCGCCCGGTGCGCGCGCTGCCGGTCTCCGGGCTGGCCGCCGTCGTCAGCGACGCGCCCGAGGGGCTGCGGGCCCGCCGCCGCGACCTGATGGCGCACCAGGACCTGCTGCTCGCCCTGGCGGCCCACGGCCCGGTGCTGCCGATGCGCTTCGGCATGGTCGCCCCCGACGAGGACTCCCTGGTGAGCCGGCTGGAGCCGCCGGAGGACCACCTGGCCGCGCTGGAGCGCCTGGCGGACCGGGCCGAGATGAACCTCAAGGCGATGCCCGCCGAGGACGCGCTGGAGGACCTGGTCCGACAGGACGCACGGGTGCGCAGGCTCCGGCAGGCGGCGCTGCGGGTCCCCGGGTACGAGGCCGACGTCCGCCTGGGCGAGGCCGTGGCCGCGGGCCTGGACCGCAGGGCCCGCGAGGCGGCGCGGCTGGTGGCGGCCGAGCTGTCCGCGCTGGCCGACGGCACGGCCCCCGGCTCGCGGACGCCCGGCTGTGTGCTGAACACGTCGTTCCTGGTCCCCCGCGCGCGGATGGAGCGCTTCACCGCCGCCGCGGAGGAGCTGGCCGTACGGCACCGCCGCCGCGCCGTACTGCGGCTGACCGGGCCGCTCCCCTGCTACAGCTTCGTCGACACCGCCACCGCGTCCGCCCTCCGGTCCGTCCGGGCCGGGGTGTGAGAGGGGGCGACCGTGGGACTCGTGACCGGGATCCTGCTCCTCCCCCTGGCGCCGGTCCGGGGCGTGGTGTGGCTGGCCGACCGCGTCGCCGACGCGGCGGAGCGGGAACTGCACGACCCCGCAGCGCTGCGGGTCCGGCTCGCGGCGCTCTACGAAGCCCTGGAAGCCGGCGAGATCAGTACCGAGGAGTTCGAACGAGAAGAAGACCGGCTGCTGGACCTGCTCGAACGGCGCCCGCACCCCGCGTGAGCGCTTCGGACGGCATGGACACCTGACGCGAAGGCATACCGAATGAACGATCCCAAGAAGACCACCCTTGCGGCTGCCGTCGTAGGCGGGTACCTCCTGGGCAGGACCAGGAAGGGCAAGCTCGCCCTCCTCCTCGCCTCGATCATCGCGGGCCGCAAACTCCCCCTGAATCCCCAGGACCTCATCGCCCAGGGGCTGAGGAGGGCCGTCGAGACCCCCCAGTTCCGGGAACTGACCGAGCAGGTGCGTAACGAACTGCTGCAGTCCGGGCGCGCGGCGGCCCGGGCGGCCGCGGACCGTGCGATGAGTTCCTACGCGGACACCCTCCGCCAGCGGACCGAGGAATTGCGGCGCCGGGGCGGCGGGGGCAAGCAGGAACCGCAGGAGCGCGAGGAGCCCGAGCGCGAAGAGGGTGAAGAGCCCGAGCGCGAGGAACCCGGGCGCGGAGAGCGCGAAGAGCCCGAGCGCAAGGAAGCGGAGGGCAAGGAAGCGGAGGACAAGGAACCGGAACCCGAGGAGTCCGGGCGCGAGGAAGCCGGGGAGGAGTCCGGCCGCCGTCCGCGCCGGGAGGAGCGGAAGCCGCCCGGCGACCGGAGGGACTCCTCCGACCGGGAAGCAGCGAAGAAGCCGTCCCCCCGCACCGGCCACCGGAGGTAGGCAGCCATGGTCGACAACAACCAGGGCACCACGCAGGACGAGTCCGGTCTCGACCGGCTCAAGGAGGAACTGGGCAACTTCCTCCATGCCCAGGCCCAGCACCTGATCGGTTCCGTCGGTGGCCGCATCGGCCACCTGACCGACCGGATCGGCAGCGGCGACGGCGGCGGAGGCGGAGGCATGCTGGCGGTCGGCCGGCGCGTCCTCGGCGGCGAGTCACCCGCCAAGGCCTTCATCAGCGAGAAGGTCAAGGGCCTCAAGGACAAGGCCGTGGGCGGCGTCAAGAACATCTTCGGCGGCGGTGGCGGCGGCGGAGGAGGGGGGAGGGGCGGAAGCGTCAAGGTGACCAACATCGTCGAGTCGGTCGACATCGGTCTCCCGATCCGCACGGTGTACGACGCATGGACCCAGTTGGAGGAGTTCAACACCTTCACCAAGGGCGTCCAGAGCGTCTCCATGTCCGACGAGGTCGAGTCCGACTGGAGGGTGAAGGTCGCCTTCTCCAACCGCAGTTGGAAGGCCACGATCCAGGAGCAGATCCCCGACCAGCGGATCGTGTGGACCTCCGAGGGCCCCAAGGGGACCACGCACGGTGCCGTCAGCTTCCACGAGCTGGCGCCGAACCTCACCCGGGTGGTCGTGGTCGTCGAGTACTACCCGTCCGGGTTCTTCGAGAAGACCGGCAACCTGTGGCGGGCCCAGGGACGCCGGCTGAGGCTCGACCTCAAGCACTTCCAGCGCCACGTCACGCTCACCGACAAGGAGGAACTCGGTGAGGGCTGGCGCGGTGAGATCCGGAACGGAGAGGTGGTCCTCAGCCACGAGGACGCCGTCGAGCAGGAGCGGCGGAAAGCCGCCGAGGGCAGGGAGGAAGAGGAAGAAGGGGAGGAAGAGGAGGAGGAAGAGGAGGAGCCGCGCCGCGGGAGGGACGAGGAGGAAGAGGAGGAGGACGAGTACGAGGACGAGGAACCGGAGGACTACGACGAGGAGGAAGAGGACTACGAGGACGAGGACCGGCGGGGCCGATGACGAACACCGTGACGGAACCGGCCCCGTACTACGACCACCCGCCCACCGGGCCGTCCACCAGCAGTCTCGCCGACATCCTCGAACGCGTCCTCGACAAGGGCATCGTCATCGCCGGCGACATCAAGATCGACCTCCTCGACATCGAGCTCCTGACCATCCGGCTGCGCCTGTTCGTGGCCTCGGTCGACACCGCGCGGAAGGCCGGCATCGACTGGTGGGAGACCGATCCCGCGCTGTCCACGCGCGCCGCGCACAACGCCCTCGCCGACGAGAACGAGCGGCTGCGCCGGCGGCTGGCCGAGCTGGAACCGGAGGCGGCCGACGCATGACCGGCACCGTCCCCCTCGACACCACCACCCTCACCTGCGTCTTCGCGGTCTGCCGCGCCCGCGGTGCAAAGGCGCCCGAAGGCGTGTCCGGGCACGCGGGAGGAGGCGCCCTGCGCACGCTCTCCGCAGGGCGTCTCACCGCCGTCGTGCAGCACGTCCCGGCGGCCGGCTTCTCGCAGGAGGCCCTGCGGGAGCGGCTGGCCGACCGGCGGACGCTGGAGAGCTGCGCACGGGCCCACCACGCGGTGGTCTCGGCCGTGGCGGCCGTCGCGGACACCGTGCCCCTGCCCCTGGCCACGCTCTACCTCGACGACGAGCGCGCCCGCTCCGCCCTCGTCGGCGACGAGCAGCGGTTCCTCGACGCCCTGGAGCGGATCGCGGGCCGTGTCGAGTGGGGCGTGAAGGTCTACGCCGCCGCGCCGCGGGCCCGGCCGGCGCAGCCTCGTACGCCGTCCGCCCCCGCCCCCACCCCGTCCCCCGGCCCCGGCGCGGGACGGGCGTACCTGGAGCGGGTCCGGAGCCGCCGGCAGGAGCAGGACCGGTTCCGCGACGCGGCGCTGCGCACGGCCGAGCGGGTGGACTCCGCCGCACGCGCCGTCGCCGTCGCCGCCCGGCGGCTGCGCGCGCACGGCCCGGAGGCGACCGGGGGGCACCGGTGGCAGGTGCTGAACGCGGCCTATCTGCTCCCGGCCGGCCAGGAGCGGCGGCTGCGGGAGGCCCTGGCCCCGTACCGGCGGGTCCCGGGCGTGGAGCTGGAACTCTCGGGGCCGTGGGTCCCCTACTCCTTCGCCGAAGGGAGCGCCCCCGCATGACCACCCTGCCGGAGACCCCCTGGGGCGACGCCCCCGCGGAGGCGCTCGGTCCGGTCGGCGTCCCGCTCGTGGACCTGCTGGACAGGGTCCTGGCCACCGGTGTCGTCATCAGCGGGGACGTGGTGATCGCCATCGCGGAGGTGCCGCTGGTGCGGCTCTCCCTGCACGCGCTGCTCTCCACCGTCAGCGAGCGGGTGCCCGCCCCCTGGACCGGCAGCGGGCCGCTGTGACGACCGGCAACCGCATCGACCTCGACCGCGACACCGTCGGGCGCGACCTCGCCGCCCTGGTCCTCACGATCGTCGAACTGCTGCGGCAGCTCATCGAACGCCAGGCCGTCCGCCGGGTGGACAGCGGGACGCTCAGCGACGAGCAGGTGGAGCGGATCGGGGTCACGCTCATGCTCCTGGAGGAGCGGATGACCGAGCTGCGCGAGCACTTCGGTCTCGACCCCGAGGACCTCAACCTCGACCTCGGCCCGCTGGGCACCCTGCTGCCCCGCGGCTGAACCCCGGTGCGGCGGTCCCCGCGGCGCGGCCGGTCCTAGTCCCGGGGCGTGGTCTCCTCCTGGATGACGCGCCGGGCGACGGCGAAGGCGGCGTTCGCGGCGGGCACCCCGCAGTAGACGGCCGTGTGCAGCAGCACCTCCTTGATCTCGTCCGGGGTGAGCCCGTTGCGCAGCGCGGCGCGGGTGTGGGAGGCCAGCTCGTCCAGGTGGCCGCGGGCGGTGAGGGCGGTGAGGGTGATCACCGAGCGGGTGCGGCGGTCGATGCCGGTGCGGGCCCACACCTCGCCCCAGGCGTAGCGGGTGAGGAAGTCCTGGAAGTCGCCGGTGAAGGCGTCGGTCTCCGCCATGACCCGGTCCACGTGGGCGTCGCCGAGCACGTCGCGGCGGATGCCCATGCCGATGTCGTACGACGGGAAGGAGCCGGTCGGGCGGGGTTCGCCGGCCGTCAGGGCGGCGACGGCGCCCTGCGGCGGGGCGTCCCGGTCCGGGGCGGCGGGTGCGGGGTCCGCGGTCGTGTCCGCCCGGCTCACGGTGGTCACGGCGTTCGCGGGCGGCGGGGCGTACGGGGCGGGGGCGACGGCCGGGGAGTCCTGCCGTCCGGCGGGCAGCGCGGCGGAGAAGTGGCCCGCCAGCAGCTCGGTGACCTCGCCGGGCCGCTCCACGGGGGTCATGTGGCGGGAGTCGGGGACGAGGGCGAGCCGGGCGTCGGGGATTCCGGCGACCAGGGCGCGGGCGTCGGCGGGCGGGGTGACCTGGTCCTCGGCCCCGGCGACGACCAGGGTGGGCACGCCGATCCGGCCCAGCTCCCGGCGCAGGTCGAAGGAGACCAGCGCCTCGCAGGCGGCTATGTAGCAGCCGGGGTCGGTGGTGCGGACCATCTGGACGGCCCAGTCGACGATGGCGGGCTGGGCGGCGGCGAAGGCGGGGGTGAACCAGCGCTCGGGGGTGGAGCGGGCGATGGGGTCCAGCCCGTTGGTGCGGACGACGACCCCGCGCTGCCGCCAGGAGTCGGGGGTGCCGTAGCGGGGCGCGGAGGAGACCAGCGCGAGGGAGACCACCCTCCGGGGCGCTCCCAGCGCGAGCTGGGCGCCGACGGCCCCGCCCAGGGAGCAGCCCGCATAGGCGAAGCGGTCCACGCCGAGGGAGTCGATCGTGGCCAGCAGCCGGGCGGCGAGGTCGGCGACGGTGGCCGCGGGGTGGGCGGGGGCGCCTCCGTGGCCGGGCAGGTCGAAGCGGAGGACGCGCCAGTGGCGGCTCAGCTCCGGCACCTGGCGGTCCCACATGTGCCAGGTGGTGCCGAGTGCCGGCCCCAGCACGACCAGGGGGGCGTCGGGCGGTCCGTCGATCCGGTACTGGAGGGTCTTGGTCTCGCTCACGCCGCCCCACGCTACCGACCGCCGGATGCGGCGCGGCCGGGCGGGTGCGCCGGGCGGCGGGGGCGGCGGCGCGGCACGGCCGGCGGCACGGGGAGGTGCCGGAGGGTCAGAACTCGGCCGTGGAGACGACGTAGACCCGCAGCCGCTCCTCGCGGGTGACGTCCACGGTGATCGCCAGGTCGGGTCGCTCGCCGGGGCGCTCCACCCGGGCGCCCGCGTACCGGTGGCCGGGGACGTCGAGGTCCCAGCCCACCACGTCCGCCTGCCGGTCGCCGACGCCCTCCCGGCCCTCGCGCAGCGCGGAGGGGTGGCTGCCCACCTCCCTCATGAAGGCGTGCAGCCTCTCCCGCGAGGTGCGGAACTGGACGTAGAAGGAGCTGCGCTCCCAACTGTTGGTCTCGTAGTGCGCCACATAGCTCGCCCCGGGCGGCACGGGCACCTCGTAGATGCGGCGCTCGACCTTGCTCGGCCACCGCCACACCAGGCCGGGGGCCGCGGCGTCCCGCTGCTTGTCCCGGCCGCTCTCGCGGCTCTGGAAGGCGGACAGCACCAGGTAGCCGGCCGGGACCGCAATCAGCAGCACCACCACGATCGCGGCCAGCCAGCGGTGCTTGGGGCGGTGCGGCGGGCGGTCCGGCTGCGGCAGGACGGTCACGGTCACCGGCCGGTCACCCACCCGCGCGTCGGCAGCAGGCTGACCCCGGCGCGCTCGTACCGCTCCACGCGGCGGCGGTTGGCGCGGCGGAACCGGCGGGCGACCAGCCGGGCGAGGTCCGCGGCGCCGACCATGCCGGCCTCCGGGCCGAGCTGGGCGCGGACGATGCGGGCCTCGGGGCGGTAGCCGCGGCCGGTGAGGTGGCGGCGGAACGCCTCCCGGGCGGGACCGATGAGGAGTTCGTCGGCGGCGCTGACACCGCCGCCGACGACGAAGCAGGACGGATCCAGCGCGGCGGCCAGGTTGGCGATGCCGACCCCGAGCCACTCGCCGATCTCGTGGAGGAGCTCGGTGCACATCGCGTCGCCCTCGCGGGCCAGCTCGGTGATCAGCGGACCGGTGATGTCGGGGATGCGGCCGCCGACGCGCTCGATGAGCCCGTACGCGACGGGGGACTCGGCCGCCGCCAGCTCGCGGGCCTCGCGGACCAGGGCGTTGCCGGAGCTGTACTGCTCCCAGCAGCCGCGGTTGCCGCAGGGGCAGCGGTGGCCGCCGGGCACGACCTGCATGTGGCCGAACTCTCCGGCCACGCCGTACCGCCCCCTCTTGACCTGGCCGTTCTCCAGTATGGCGCCGCCGATGCCGGTGCCGAGGGTGATCATCACGAGGTGGTCCTCGCCGCGTCCCGCGCCGAAGCGCCACTCGCCCCAGGCGGCGGTGTTGGCGTCGTTGTCGACCATGACGGGGACGGCCAGCCGGGCGGTCAGCGCGTCGCGCAGCGGCTCGTCGCGCCAGGCCAGGTGCGGGGCGAACAGCACCCGGGAGCGGTCGGCGTCCACCCAGCCGGCCGCGCCGATGCCGACGGCGTGCACGTCGTGGCGGTCGGAGAGGTCGAGGACCAGTTCGGCGATGGTGTCCTCGACGACCTTGGGACTCTTGGACTTGTCGGGGGTCTCGGTGCGGACCTTCTCCAGGATGTTGCCGTCGGCGTCGACGACGCCCGCCATCACCTTCGTACCGCCGATGTCGATGCCCACCGTCGGTACGCGCGGCGCGGACAGGTGCGAGCGCCGCTCGCGGGTGGCGACGGTCCGCAGCACCGTCGCTCTGGCGGAGCCACGGTGCGCCCGGTCACGGTACGTACTCATCGGCCTGATTCTGCCCTACGTGCGGTCGCCGTCCCGGCGGGAGGGCGGGGTGCGCTCCGATCCGTGGCGGAGCCGTTCCCGTTCCCCGCGTCCGCCGTCCCTGTACGGACCCGTACCCCCGTACGGGCTCCCTGCGCCGTGACCACCGAGTTCCGCCCCTTCCGTCCCGCCTTGTCCCGTCCTGTCCGGCTGACGATCCGTGCCGCCGGGCACGGACGAGGCCCGGCCCGGCGCCGCCCAAGTATCCGTCACCGCGGCGCGCGGGGACAGCGGGGGCACGGGAGGAGGTTCCGCGGGGGTCCGGTGGGGTCCGCGGGAGGAGCGCGGAGGGCCGCCGGGGGCGGCGGTCAGGAGCGGACGAGGAGCTGGAACTCGAAGGCGTAGCGGGAGGCGCGGTAGAGGTGGGAGCCGTACTCCACGGCCCGCCCGGTGTCGTCGAAGGCCGTGCGGTGCATGGTCAGCAGCGGAGCGCCCTCCGTCTCGCCCAGCAACTCGGCCTCCTCGGCGGTGGCCGACCGGGCGCCGATCGCCTGCCGGGCGCTGTGGAGGGTGACCCCGGCGGACCGCAGCAGCCGGTACAGGCCGGTGCTCTCCAGGCCGGCGCTGTCGAGGTCGACCAGGTCGGACGGCAGGTGGTTGCGCAGGTAGGCCATCGGTTCGCCGTGGGTGGACCGCAGCCGCTCCACCAGGCGCACCTCGGTGCCCTCGGGGATGCCGAGGGCCGCGGCGACCTCGGCGGTCGCCTCCACGGTGTCCAGCCGCAGGACCCGGGTGCCGGGGCGCTGCCCGGCGGCCTCCAGGTCGTCGTAGAGGCTGCTCAGCTCCAGCGGGCGCTTGATCTGGCTGTGCACGACCTGGGTGCCGATGCCCCGGCGGCGGACCAGCAGGCCCTTGTCCACCAGGGCCTGGATGGCCTGCCGGACGGTGGGCCGGGACAGGCCGAGCCGTCCGGCCAGCTCGATCTCGTTGCCCAGCAGGCTTCCGGGGGAGAGCCTGCCCTGCTCGATGGCCGCTTCGAGCTGCTGGGAGAGCTGGAAGTACAGCGGGACCGGGCTGCTGCGGTCCACGCTGAACTGGAGGTCCACCGGATCCTTCTTCGCCACGGTGCGGAGCCTAGCCGCGACGACCATTGACGGGAAGTCCTGAGGTCAGGTTGTCCGGACATTTAAGGGACGGTGCGGGGACGGCCGCCCCGCGGCGGGGCTCCGCTCCCCGTCCGGCCCGGTCCCCGTCCGGCTCGGTCCCCGGGATCGCGTTAGAACCGCACCGGCAGGCGGTGCGGACCGCGGATGAGCAGGCCCTGCCGCCAGGTGACGGCCGCGGGGTGGACGTCCAGGGCGAGGTCCGGGCAGCGGTCCAGCAGCGCCCGGATCGCGACGCGGCCCTCCAGCCGGGCCAGCGGGGCGCCCAGGCAGTAGTGGATGCCGTGGCCGAAGGCGAGGTGTCCCCGTGTCTCGCGGCGGATGTCGAAGCGGTCCGGCTCCGGGAAGCGGTCCGGATCGCGGTCGCCGTCGGCCATGGCCGCCAGCACCACCTCGCCCCCGCCGGGGATGACGGTCCCGCCGATCTCGACGGGCTCGGTGGTGAAGCGGTAGGTGGCCGTCTCGACGGGGCCGTCGTAGCGCAGCATCTCCTCGACCGCGCCCCCGGTGAGGGAGGGGTCCGAGCGCAGCAGCGCGAGCTGGTCGGGGTGGGTGAGCAGGGCGAGGGTGCCGTTGGCGATCAGGTTGACGGTGGTCTCGTGGCCCGCGATGAGCAACAGCCAGGCCATGCCGAGCAGTTCGTCGGCGGAGAGCCGGTCGCCGTCCTCGTCGGCGGTGTGCAGCAGGGCGCTCAGCAGGTCCTCGCCCGGCTGCTTCCGCTTCTCCTCCAGCAGGCCGGCGAGGTAGTCGGTGACGGCGGCCTTGGCCGCCGCCTTCTCCTGGGCGGGGGCGCTGCCGACGACGGTGCCCGACCAGGCGCGGAAGGCGTCCCGGTCCAGGAACGGCACGCCCAGCAGCTCGCAGATCACCGTGATGGGCAGCGGGAAGGCGTAGGCGTCCACCAGGTCCGCCCGCCGGTCCGGGAGGGCCAGCATCTCGTCCAGCAGGCCGTCGGCGATCTCCCGCACGCGCGGCTCCAGGCCCTCCACGCGCCGCGCGGTGAACTCGCGGGCCACGAGCTTGCGCAGCCGGGTGTGGTCCGGCGGGTCGCTGCTGAGCATGCTGACCCCGGTGGCCAGGGGCTCCACCCCCAGGGTGGGCGAGGCGTTCTTCCAGCTCTTGGACAGCCGGGGGTCGGCGAGGACGGCCCGCGCCTCCTCGTGTCCGAGGACCAGCCACACCTCGGCGCCCTCGGGCGTCCGCACCCGGTGCACCGGGCCGCGCCTGCGCAGCTCGGCGTAGACCGGGTACGGGTCGCGGGCGAAGTCCCCGCCCATCCGCGCCAGGTCGACCACCGGTGCGTCCGCGTCGGCGGTGCCGGTGGTGGTGATGGTGCCGGTGCCGGCCGGGACCGTGGACCCGTCCGTGACCGTGCGCTCGCGTGTGCTCATCCGCGCCTCCCCTGCGTAACCGGGTCGTCACCGATCATGCCAGGCGGCGGGTCCGGGCCGCCGTCGTTATCCGGTCAGGTGGCCGCCCTCCGCCGCCCGGTGGCGCTCCCGGTGGCGCGCGGACGGCGCCGTGGGGCGCCCGGCAGGTTTCCGCGGGACGGAAGGGGGTCTTTCGGACAGGTGTCCGGGGCCGGGTGTCCCGGACCGCCCACCTCGCCCGCGCTGCACCGGCGGCCCTCGCCGGCCGCCCGCCGAGGGGCCCCTGACCGGCCCGAACGCCGTCACGCGGCCGGTGTGGGGGCCGGGAGGGGCCGGTAGGCTGCGCCTGACCCGAGCCGAAAGGATCGCGACGTGCCGCCGTCCGCCGAGCACCAGCCCGCCGCCCCGAGCACCGGCGGCGTCCAGTCCCTGGAGCGCGCCTTCGACCTGCTGGAGCGGATGGCCGACGCCGGGGGCGAGGTCGGGCTGAGCGAGCTGGCCGGCAGCAGCGGACTGCCCCTGCCCACCATCCACCGGCTGGTGCGCACCCTGGTGGCCTGCGGCTACGTACGCCAGCAGGCCAACCGCCGCTACGCGCTCGGCCCCCGCCTCATCCGGCTCGGCGAGAGCGCCTCGCGGCTGCTGGGCGCCTGGGCGCGGCCGCACCTGGCGCGGCTGGCCGAGGAGACCGGCGAGACCGCGAACATGGCGCTGCTGGACGGCGACGAGGTGGTGTACGTCGCGCAGGCGCCCTCCCGGCACTCGGTGCGGATGTTCACCGAGGTCGGCCGCCGGGTGCTGCCCCACTCCACGGGGGTGGGCAAGGCGCTGCTGGCGCACCTCCCGGACGGGGAGGTGCGGGCGCTGCTGGCCCGCACCGGCATGCCCGCCGTCACCGAGAGGACCATCACCTCGCCGGAGGTCTTCCTGGCGGCCCTGGAGCAGGTGCGCGAGAGCGGGTACGCCGTGGACGACAACGAGCAGGAGGTCGGGGTGCGCTGCATCGCCGTTCCGGTGCCCGGTGCGCCGACGGCCGCCGCCATCTCGGTCTCGGGCCCGGCGGGCCGGGTGACGGACGCCGCCCGGGACAGGTTCGTCCCGCTGCTGCAGGAGACGGCCCGTGACCTCTCGGCCGCGCTGGCCGGCACCCGGCCCGCCTCCGCCTGACCTCCCGCACGGTCCGTGCCGCCCGCGCCGGGGCCCGCCGCCCGGCACCGCCCGCCGCCGTTCAGCCCGACGGCCGCCCGAAGAGCTCGACGGCGTTGCGCACCGCTCCCAGCGCCCCCGCCAGCGCGCTCACCGAACCGATCGCTCCCGCGATCAGCAGCAGCGAGTGGCGCAGCCGGGCGATGTCGGGCCCGCCCGCGCGGATCATGGCGTCCACGGCGGCCAGCTCCTCCTCGGCCGTCCCGCGGTCCGCCAGGTCCGCGCGGTAACCGGCCAGCTCGCGGCGCAGGCGGGTGACGGCCCGGTGCAGTTCGATGACCCGCGGGTCCTCCTGGCCGTGCACGACCGTGCGCTGTTCTACCGCTTCCCTTCGCAACGCAGCTCCCCCCACATGGATGCTGTGTGCCGTTGTCGTCCCGCCGTTCCGCCGCTGCCGGGCGCGGGTGTCCGCTGTACGTTGCGCGTGCGTCGGCCCCGCTTCCGGCACCGGCCCAACGCCGGGCGTCCGGAAGAGGTCCGCACAGTAAACGCCACTCTCCGCACATCGCGCCACACGGAGGGCGAAACCCGGGGCACAATTCAGGCCACTCGAATCGGTGTTCCCCCACCTCACGTCTCTGGCATATGCCAAGGGCAAAAACATAGACGGAGCAGCGGCGGATGGAACCGGCGGGGACCGTCCCCGCGGAACCGACGGAGGACCGGCATGGCGATTCCCGGCCCGGAAAACGACCGGCGACCGCCCCGTGCCGCCGGGCTGCTGCCCGCCGCGGGCGGCGGGCGGCGGCTGGGCGGGCGCCCCACGGCGCTCCTCCCCCACCGCGGCCGTCCGCTGGTCGAGCACGCGGCACGGGCCCTGCGGGGGCTGCGGCCCGGCGCCCGTGGTGCCCGGGGCGGACGGCCGCCGGGGTGCGCGACCGGGCCGCCCTGCCGGGCCGCGTCCTGCTGGACGACCGCCGGGGGAGGGCATGGGCTCGTCGGCTCGTCCCGGCGCGTGGGCCTGGCGCCCCCGGCCGCCCCGGGCGCCGGTGCGGTGGCGGTCCCGCCCGCCGACCGGCCCGGCACCAGCGCGCCCCACGCCTCGTTCAGCAGACCGCCGAGACCGTGCAGCGCGGAGAGCGGATCGCGGATCCCCGTCAGCCGCGCGGCACGCGCCCCGTCGGCCCGCT
>NZ_DASQNP010000154.1:0-89849 GCF_035644915.1 Streptomyces sp. | reverse complement strand
CGCCTCCGCCTCCAGCGCCATGTAACGCCGGTACTGCTCGCGGAACTGCGTACGATCTGCCCGCGCCAGCTCCCACAGCGCGACCAGCATCCCCGGCGTCCCGTAGTACTGGTCGAGCGCCTGCACGACCTCGGGGCCGCCCAGTGTCTCCCCCTTCTCCATCTTGGAGAACAGCGACCAGTCCCACCCCAGCCGTTCACCGAGCTGCCGCAGGCTCTTCCCCTTCGCGGCCCGCAACTGCCGTAATTCCTCGGCGAACCGCTGGCGCGGCTCCTGGCTGCGACTCGTGACGAGGCGTCGCTGCGGCAAGGTGACTCCCCTCCAGGGCCCCGGTCGCCGACCGTCACGGAGGCCCCTCGTACCCGTACTCGCCCATCGCACTGTCCGCACGCCCGCTCCCACCCCGTGGAAGGTGTGGCACGTGCGCCACCCGGCGGGAGCGGGACCGCGCCGACGGCACGTCCCGGCCCGGCCGGGCGGAATTCTTGTAGTGCACCGGCTACGCACTGTAGCCCGGCAGAGACGGATAGATCCGCCAAATCATGAATTCGCCCACTCCACCGCCGACTTGCTCTCCAGCCGGAAGGACGACCGGCCGATGCCCGACCCGAAACCCGCCCCTCCCCCGCCCGGCACAGCCGTCCGGGACACCGCCCGCGACCGCGTCGGCGTCGTCATGGGGCACGAGGGGCCGTACCTCCAGCTCCGTCCCCTCTCCGGTGGCCGGGAGTGGGACGCCGACCCCGAGCACGTCCGGCCGCTCACCCCCGAGGAGCTGCTCCGCGCCCGCGTGGCCGAGACGAACGCGCGCAGCCGGGCGGGACTGGGCGCCGAACCACCCGGCCGGTGACTCCGCCCCCGGACCCGCCCGCATCCGGCACGGAAGGCGAGTTCGGGCAAAGCCCTATTACCGGGCTTTCCCATCCCGTACGCTGCGAGCGCGCAAGGCGTGAGACCCGGGGGGGTATTGCGGCGTTGTCTGGTGACGAGTCCAGGGCTCAGTGGGGTTCACCTCACCCACCCATGCCCGGCGGACATCTGTACGGCACGACGGGTGACCGGGGCCAGGCCAATGTGGCCGGGCGCGACATCAACCACAACATGGTCAACAACATCCGCGGCACGGGATGGATCGTCCTCGCCGTGATGATCGCCGCCGTCACCGTTGCGGTGGCCGGGTATGTCGTCGCCCGCGAGGTGGGCGGGGATTCCGGCCGCGGTTCCTCCGCCTCCCCCGGGGACGGGGCAGTCGATGATCCGGCATCGGGCGACGGAGCCGCGGGGGGATCCGAAGCGGAAACCAGTCCCGGCCCGGGGCCCCGAAGCAGCCCTCCGCAGCACACCCCCGACGAGCCCGCCGAGCGGTGGCGGGGCACTCTGACGGTCGATACGGACGGCGCGGAGCTGGACAGCCCCCGCCCGGGCAAGGGCTCGTTCCTCGCCAGTGACATCGCCCTCGGGCAGTTGAGCGGGTGGCAGGCCATCAACAGCAGCGGCGGGACCATCGCACTGTGGCAGGACCCGGAGAGGGAACCCGGCCACGCCGACTGCGACGAGGCGACGCAGAGCGACGGTTCGTACATGGCGCCCGTGAGGCAGGACGCCGTGCTGTGCGTGCGGACCAACGAAGGGCGCATCGCCCGGCTCAGGGTGACGGAGTTCCGGCAGGACTTCGTCATCGCCTTGAAGTTCGACGTCGTCGTCTGGGAGCTCTCCGCTTCCCAGGGCGGCTGACCCCGGACAGGGGGACGTACGGGACCGGCCGGGCCGGCCCGCGCCGAGGCGCGCACCCCGCCGACACCCGGCAGCAGCGACGTATGGGGAGGAAAGCGTGGATCAACTGGTAGCGGCGGCAGGGGCCGCCCTGGTGGCCGCGATGGCCACCGACGCCTGGCAGCAGGCGCGTTCCGCGGCGGTCGGGTTGTGGCGGCGGGTCCATCCCGAACGCGTCCCGGCCATCGAGGGCGAGCTGGCCGAGGTGCGCGAGGAGGTGCTGACGGCCCGGAGGAACCGTGACGCCGAGGCCGAGGAGGAGCTCGCGGTGGACTGGCGGCGGCGGCTCGAACGGCTGGTGAAAGCCGACCCCGCGCTGGCACAGGAACTCAGGCGCGTGCTGGACCAGGAGCTGGCCCCCCTCCTGCCCCGGAGCGACCCCTCGGCCCCCGGCTCGATGACGCTCACGGTGCACACCGGTGACAACTCCCAGGCCAACGTGGCGGGGACCGGCGACATCACCATCAACACCATCCACCGCTGAGCGGCACCCCGCCGCTCCGGGAGTGCGCTCCCGGAGCGGCGGCGCGCCGGGCGTCCGGCAATACCGGTGCACCGCCTGGCCATCCTCCACCCGACAGGAGTTCGTAGGTCGAGCGCTCCTTGAACGGGCTTCAGAACTGCCACGCACTCCCTCGCGTGTGCGGTCATCGAGATGGCGCCTCGTGCGACCAGGACATAGAAAACCGCAGGTCAAGCGCTGTTTCGAGGGCCTCTTTGCGAGTGCTGCAGCCTCCTGCGCATCACTGCCCGTAGTACATGCGGTGCAGGTCGACGAGTTCGATGTCACTGCGCCGGTCGGCCTCGCGCCGGAGGTCGTCGGTGAAGCCGGAGCGCGCGAAGAGCAGGAGTTTGGGCAAGGCTCCCACCCGGGCGCTGGGCAGCAGTCCGCGCAGGTGCTCCAGCCGCTCAAGCTGCGGCAGACCGACGGGCGCGAGGGTGCCCTTGGCTTCACCGATCGCGGTGATCCGCTCGGGTCCGAACGCGGGGGACTCCGCCACCACGAGATCCAGCTCGTGTCCGCGCCGGTGCTCCCGGCAGGCGATCTCGGTCGGGCGCACCCAGGTCGCCCGGCCACCGAGGGTCTCCGGCGCAGCGTGTTCGAAGCACCACTGGCGGGCGAGTTCCTCGAAGTGCGGGCCGTAGATCTTCCCGGCGACGGTGTCGGCGTTGTCCGCCCACACCTGCTCGGCCCGGCCCACCACCAGCTCCGGCTCGTGCCGCTGGATCAGCAGCTGGTGCAGTCGCACCACCGGCTCGGCGACCCGGAAGACGCTGCGCTTGTCCCGGAGGGCGTCCTCGACCTGTTCCAGCAGGCCGATGTCCTGGAGCCCGGAGAGCAGGTGTGCCAGTGCGCTGCTCGGCCGCCCCAACGCGCCGGCGATCTCCGACCTGCGGTGATGCCCGGCGCTGACCGCCGCCAAGGCCGCCGCATAGGAGGTCGGGTCCGAAATCGAGGGCTCTTCGCGCAGCAGCAGCCCGCCCTCACGGAACATGGCGGAGGCCGGGTTGAGCAGTCGGCGGGCCACCCACCGGTCGAAGTCCGCCAGGTCCTCTGGTCCTGCGCCGCCGCACATCTCCTTGTACGCCGGGGTCCCGCCCACCAGCGCGTGCAGCCGGAACGCCAGCTCGGGATCGTCCGCCACGCCCCAGAACGCGGCCGCCTCACGGAACCGGAAGGGCCGCACCACCAGCTCCATGCTCGCCCGTCCTCGTAGCGGGGCCCCTCCCCCCAACAACTGCGCCATCGTGGTCAGCGCGCTGCCACACAAGATCAATCTGGTCCGCGTGTACTCCTTGGCGTGGCTCAGCGGACTGAGCGCCTGCTGCAAGTAGGAAGGCAGCGCGGGGGTCGCCGACACCAGATAGGGGAATTCGTCGATCACCACCGGCACCGAGGCGTCCTCGCCGATCCGCAGCAGCTCGTCCAGCGCCTCCCGCCAGTCGGCGAACAGCACCGGCCGCCGCAGCCCCCGGAACGTCGCGTACGCTGCGCCCAGGTCCGCCAGGTTCTGTGCCTCACTCTGCTGGGTCGCCGCAAACAGAAAGCCTCCCGCCTGGCGTACCAGCAGCTCGAGCATCAGCGTCTTCCCCTGCCGCCGCCGCCCGTACACCAGCCCCAGCGACGCGCCCTGATGCTCCGACGCCGCGAACTCGGCCAGCTCCCGCCACTCCGCGTCCCGCGCGAACAGCCGTTCCGGCTTGATCACCAGCGATAACCCCCTCAGTTATGATAGCTTCGCTTATCATAGCTGCTCCAATAATTACCGGAGTAAAGGCCGCTCCCACTGGTGGGGGTCGTGAAGGGAGCGGGTCCGGGAAGTGTCGCCGAGCGGGCTGCTCAGTCCACCCGGCGGCCATCGCCACGCCGCACGGTGTCCTGACCGGGGCCGCCCCGAGGGCGTGCTGCGGGGCACCGAGGGTCACTGCCGGCCCTGGTCGAAGCCCGGGCGCTGACGCGGGCCGAGTCGTCGAGGGCCGCGGATCCGCGCTCCGCCGACGCCCGGCCCCGTCGCGATGACGACGACTGCCTGATCGCCCGGGGATGCTCCGCAGCCAGAGCCGTGGGGCCGCGACGGGCCTTCCGGCTGGGCGCCGCGCGAGTGCCGGAATCTTGAACGGTGCCCTCGTGCCGCTGCCGACGCGAAGGCCGCTTCGTCCCGGAGCCGCAGGTCAGGAACTCTTCTCGGCGGGCTCGAGGATCGCCACGCACTCCACGTGGTGGGTCACCGAAAAGAAGTCGGCTGGCGCCACAGCAAGCAAAACGCCTGGTGAGAGGCGTGTTTCAGCTCCTCTTGTCAGCCGTCCGGGAGCCGGAGCGTCAAACGAGCGTCAGCGAACCAACTGCCCGGCAGCCGTCGCGTGCGGGTAACCGGGCGCCTCGACCTGCGGGAACTGTTCATCACCGGCTCGGCTCATCCGCCCGAGGCCGACACGTCCGGTCACGCTGCCGTAATGACGGATGCGATGCTGCGGTGCCGGGCGGCGCCGTGTTCGAAATCGGGTACACGTGACGTACCCTCGCGCAGGTCGTCCAGGAAATGCCGGTAGGCGTGGGCAACGGCGTAGGCCGGCGCGTCGCCGGCCGGGACGGCCTCGTCGATCCTGCCGAGGTCAGCCTCGGTCAGGGTGAGTCGGCCGCTGCCAGGGCCTCCACGATGCGGTGCGGTCGGCGGGCGCCCAGGACGGCCACGCGAGCCTCGCACCTGCGCCTTGTCGGCCCCGTCGGCGCACCGTCGCCGTGAACCCGGGATGCGAATCGACCGGCCGTGACCCGCCGATCCGGCTCGCGTCGTCGCCGCCGCTGGTCGACCCGCAGCTTCCAGTTGCTTCATGGTGCGCGGTCCGATGATCGCCGAAGTGACGCCGGGTGGTTGATGACGCAGGCGACGGCCTGCTCGATCAGGGTGAGACCGACTTTCTCCGCCAGGACGGCGAGCTGTTCGACAGCGTCGAGTTTGCGCTGGTCGGCGGGGCCGCTCAGATCGAAGCGGCCTGGGGACGCGCCGCGGAGGCGGGCCCCTCAGTGACGTTCTCGCGGTAGCGACCGGAGGGCCGGCCGCCGGGGAGCGGGCTGCAGGTGGGGTGCCCGTGCCGTGGCAGCGCACGGTGGGCAGCACGTCCTCCTCGATGCCGCGGACCAGGATCGAGTACGGCGGCTGCTCGGTCGCGAACCGCTCCAGGTGTACTGCCGCGTGACCCACTGGGCCTCGAAGACGGGAAAACCGGAGTATGACGACGAGCCGATGTAGCACCCTGCCGTGGTGCACGAGATCGGAGAGGGCGCAGACGGTCTCGGCGACGTCGGTGTCGGGCCGGCGCGGTGGACCTGGCAGAAGTCGATGCGGTCGGTGCCGAGCCACACGTCCTCGCGGCGGTGCTTCGTGGCCTCGCCGGCGATCTCCTCCGAGACGCCGGCGGAGTCCACGGGCCGCGACAACGACACCGGAGGTGAGAGGAACCCCGGCCGCCGCGCGGCCGGGGTTCCTCAGGCGGTGAGTGTCGGTCAGCGGGTGGAGTCGTCCACGCCGTGAACCGCTCGCCCCCACGCCTGCGGACCGCACCACATCACGGTCACCGTGAACCGGGGAGGTCAGCGCTGCAGGGTGAGGACACCCGGCCGCCACGGCAGTCGGTTGTAGTCGCCGCCCGCGGTGGGGGACTTGCCCTGGTAGAGGAACTGCAGGTTGCAGGGGTCGATGGTCATGGTCTGGTCGGGGTTGTTGCGGACCAGGTCACCGTGGCTGATGTCGTTGGTCCAGGTGGCACCGCTGTTGGCCTTGCCCGCGAAGGGGTTGCTCTCGGTGGCGGCCTGCGGGGTCCACGAGCCGCTCAGGCTGGAGGCCGTGAAGGAGCGGAAGTAGCGCCCGTTCGCGCCCATCGCCTCGACGATCATGAGGTACTGGTTCTGGCCCTTGACCTTGTAGACCTGTACGCCCTCGAAGAGGTTGGCCTTCGTGTCGCTCATGATCGTCGTGTACGACGAGCCGAAGTTGCCCGGGAAGTTCCCGATCGGCATGCTCGCTCGGTAGATCTTGCCGTTGTCACCGGCGAAGAACAGGTACATGTTCTGGCCGTCGGCGATCAGGGTCTGGTCGATCGGGCCGGTGTCGGAGCCGGAGATGCTCCCGGTGAACAGCGGCTGCGGAGCGGACCAGCCGTTGGGGTTGGTGGGGTCGCTCGACGTGCGGTAGATGAAGGGCCACGCACCCCACTGGTACGCCAGCACCCATATGTTCTTGGGCGCGAAGTAGAACAGCGTGGGCGCCACCGCGGCCTGGTTCATGCCGATCTGGCCGGCCGACGCCATGTCCGACCAGTTCGTGAAGGGGCTGAACATCATCGAGCCGTACGACGATCCCGAGAAGTTGGACGCGTAGACCAGGTGCTTGCCGTTGTGCGTCACGGTGGTGAAGTCCTTCAGCGAGGCCCACCCGTTCGCCGGCTGCGCCAGTACACCCGTTGACGTCCACCGGTACGTCGACGGAAGGGAACACGTGCCGTCCGGCGGGGTCGGCGTCCCGGACAGGCCGGTCCACTTCTGGTTGCTGCCGCCGTTGCACGTCCAGATCTGCACCGCTGTGCCGTTGGCCGTACCGGCGCCCGCAGCCTCCAGGCACAGCCCGGACTCCACGCCGACGACCGTGCCGTCGGAGTTGACCCGCCACTGCTGGTTCGCACCGCCGGAACAGGTCCAGATCTGCACCCGGGTACCGGCCGTGGTGGCGTGGTCCGGAACATCCAGGCACTTGTCGCCGTACACGGTGAGCTGGTTGCTGTCCGTCAGCGTCCACTGCTGGTTGGTCCCGCCCCAGCAGTCGTAAATCTGCAGATTCGTGCCGTTGGTCTGGCTGGCGCCCGGCACATCGAGACACCGGCCGGAACCAACACCGCGCAAGGCGCCGCTGGAAGCCGCCTGAGCCGGGGCGGCGACGAGCATCGCCGCCAACGCGGCCAGGACCGCAACCACGGCGGCGAGCACCGCAGACGGATGCCTGCGGCTGAAACTTCCTCTGTGCATGGGGACTTCCTCAACCTTGAGTAGGCGGTTCCGGCCGACCTCGTCAGAGGCTGTCCGGACTGTCGGTGTGGTGCGGTGTGCAGCGGTCTGTGAGCACCACGGCAGACCGCTTGTGACGTCCCGGTCCTTCGCGACCTTCTCCCGGGCGTCGTCAGGACTGTCGCGGCCGGCGAACCGCCTGACGCGGACCGAACGGCCGAGCGCCCGGTTGACGTGGTCGAAGAGGGCGGCAGGAGAAGGATCGGCGATGTCATGGCATGCACATGCAGTACGGCTCCTTGCCTCTGGCTTCGGGGGGCGCGACCCGGAGTTGCCCTGCTGTGCGATGGAGCGACTCGGCATGTTCGTGATATCGAACAATGGTCGAAGTGTCGAGCAACCTGAATGATAGGGAACCGGCGAATGGCGTCAACACCTCTCGCGCGCATCGCTGCCGGCGCCGCAACGTCTTGTAGCCCCCATGCGTGAAACAGCGCAGGTCACACCGTCAGATGGCCGGGCCGTACGACACCTGGCGCCGGAGCGGAGCGATGCGCGGACGGTGCCGACGCCTGGGCTCACCCCCGCTCGCGCACACGCCTCCCTGCCCTGACGGCCGTTCGGAGCCGGTGCCCTCCGTACGCCGAGAAGGCACCGTGGCCGGGAAAGACGTCGGCAGAACACCCACTCGGGCGGACCGGGGACGGGTACCGCATCCGCCGACGACGGCGCCGGGGGTTCGCCGTCCGGCTCACCGGGATTCCGAAAGTTTCGGGGAATGAACGAAACTTTTTCTGCGGCGAGTATTGACGGCCCACCGCCAGCCCCTCAATCATCCCTGTCTGAAGAACCGACCATAGTTCGACATTTCGAACAGGCCGACTCTGGGCAACCCGTGCCACACGGCAGATCCGCGCACCACAGCACCTGCGTCACCCCGTTTCGTTCCGGTGAGGTTCGCGCCAGCGCATCCTGGCTCTCCGCGCAGTTGGAGAGATATGCGACGCCGCGTGGCAGTCCCCCGGCTGAGCCGCGATGGAGTACCCCCATGCCCGTGTCGAAACACCGCCGCCACCCGCCGTGCGTCACCCGACGGCCGGCCGGGTGCGGCCCCGTGCCGGTTGAGATCGTCCCGGTCCCATGACCGTGGTGTCCGGTGATTCCGTGCTGCCCGGGCTCCGGTCCGCCCCGTCCGTCTGCCGAGTGGGAACGGACGACGCAATCCCCTGCGCTTCAGTCCTTCCGTGATGTCCACCTTGGAGGCACAGTCATGGGCTCGTACGCCCTTCCCGGACCCGTTGTCCGCCGGAAGATCCGCGGCCTGCTGTTGGCGCTGCTCGTCGGCGTCCTCGCCACGGCCGCCGCACTGACCGCGCCGCCGAGAGCACACGCCGCCGAGAGCACGCTCGGCGCCGCGGCGGCGCAGAGCGGCCGCTACTTCGGCACCGCCATCGCCTCGGGCAGGCTGGGCGACTCGGCGTACACGACGATCGCGGCCCGTGAGTTCAACTCGGTGACGGCCGAGAACGAGATGAAGATCGACGCCACCGAACCGCAGCGAGGCCAGTTCAACTTCACTTCCGCCGACCGCGTCTACAACTGGGCGGTCCAGAACGGCAAGCAGGTGCGGGGCCACACCCTGGCCTGGCACTCCCAGCAGCCCGGCTGGATGCAGAGCCTCAGCGGCAGCGCACTGCGCCAGGCGATGATCGACCACATCAACGGCGTGATGGCCCACTACAAGGGCAAGATCGTCCAGTGGGACGTCGTGAACGAGGCCTTCGCCGACGGCAGTTCGGGAGCCCGGCGCGACTCCAACCTGCAGCGCACCGGCAACGACTGGATCGAGGTCGCCTTCCGCACCGCGCGCGCCGCCGACCCGGCGGCCAAGCTCTGCTACAACGACTACAACATCGAGAACTGGACCTGGGCCAAGACCCAGGCCGTGTACGCCATGGTCCGCGACTTCAAGCAGCGCGGCGTGCCGATCGACTGCGTCGGCTTCCAGGCCCACTTCAACAGCGGCAGCCCCTACAACAGCAACTTCCGCACCACCCTGCAGAGCTTCGCCGCCCTCGGCGTCGACGTGGCCATCACCGAACTCGACATCCAGGGCGCCCCGGCCTCGACCTACGCCAGCGTGACCAACGACTGCCTGGCCGTCCCGCGCTGCCTCGGCATCACCGTCTGGGGTGTGCGCGACACCGACTCCTGGCGATCGGGGGACACGCCGCTGCTGTTCAACGGCGACGGCAGCAAGAAGCCCGCCTACACCGCCGTCCTCAACGCACTCAACGGCGGCTCCACCACGCCCCCTTCGGATTCCGGACCGATCAAGGGCGTCGGCTCGGGTCGTTGCCTGGACGTGCCCAACGCCGGCACCACCGACGGTACCCAGCTCCACCTGTGGGACTGCCACAACGGCACCAACCAGCAGTGGACGTACACCGACGCCGGCGAACTCAGGGTCTACGGCAACAAATGCCTGGACGCCGCAGGCACCGGCAACGGCGCCAGAGTCCAGATCTACAGCTGCTGGGGCGGCGACAACCAGAAATGGCGCCTCAACTCCGACGGATCCATCGTCGGCGTCCAGTCCGGGTTCTGCCTCGACGCCGTCGCAGGCGGCACCGCCAACGGCACCCTGATCCAGCTCTACTCCTGCTCGAACGGCAGCAACCAACGCTGGACCCGCACCTGATGGGACCTGCCACAAACGAAAGGGCGAATCGATGACGGCCCACGGTGCGGCTTCTCCCACCCCTCCAGGAAGACATCGCTGGTGGTTCCGGGTCGCCGCCGTGGTGGCGGCGACCCTCGCGATCGGCATGCTCGCCGCGGTGAAGCCGGCGCCCGCCGAGGCGGCGACGGTGGACACCGATGCCTGGTACGTCCTGGTCAATCGCAACAGCGGCAAGGCGCTGGACGTCTCCGGCGCGTCCACCGCCGACGGCGCACTGGTCAGCCAGTGGACGCGCAACGACGGCGCCAACCAGCAGTGGCAGTTCGTGGACTCCGGCGACGGCTTCTACCGCCTCAAGGCCCGGCATTCGGGCAAGGTTCTCGACGTGGCCGGCGCCTCGACCGCAGACGGTGCCGCGATCCAGCAGTGGGCCGACCACAACGGGGCCAACCAGCAGTTCCGCCTGGCCGACTCCGACGCGGGCCACGTCCGGCTGATCAACCGCACCAGCGGCAAGGCGGTGGAGGTGCAGGACGCCTCCACCGCCGACGGCGGCGACGTCGTCCAGTACACCGACTGGGGTGGCGCCAACCAGCAATGGCAGATGATCAAGCTGTCGTCCGGTGGCGGCGGATGCGGCAGCGCCCCGACTCTGACGAGCGGTACGCACACGATTCAGAGCGGCGGCAAGAGCCGCAGCTTCATCCTCAGGGTTCCCGCCGACTACGACAACAGCCACCCCTACCGGCTGATCTTCGCGTTCCACTGGCGGGGCGGAACCGCCGCCGACGTCGCCTCGGGCGGAACGAGCGGGAACGCCTGGTCCTACTACGGCCAACAGGAGCAGTCGAACGACACCGCGATCCTCGTCGCCCCCCAGGGCCTCGGCAACGGCTGGGCCAATTCCGGTGGTGAGGACATCACCTTCGTCGACGACATGATCCGGCGAATCGAGGGCGGCCTCTGCGTCAACCCGGCACAGCGTTTCGCGACGGGCTTCAGCTGGGGCGGCGGCATGAGCTACGCACTCGCGTGCAGCCGGGCCGACGTCTTCAGGGCCGTCGCGGTCATCTCCGGCGCCCAGATCAGCGGGTGCAGCGGCGGCACCCAGCCCATCGCCTACTTCGGAATCCACGGCATCAGCGACTCCGTCCTCAACATCGCGCAAGGACGGTCCCTGCGCGACAGATTCGTCAGCAACAACGGCTGCACCCCCCAGAGCCCGCGCGAGCCCGCGCCGGGCAGCCGGACGCACATCACCACCACCTACTCGGGCTGCCGTGCCGGACACCCGGTCCAATGGGCCGCGTTCGACGGAGGCCACATACCCGGTCCGGTCGACGGCTCCCCCGCCGAAAGCGGCGTCGCCACCTGGACCAAAGCAGAGATCTGGAGGTTCTTCGCACAGTTCCGGTAACAGGCCCGTCCAGTAACAGGCCCGCACCGTGGAGTGGAGCCAGGACGATCCTGGCTCCACTCCTGGGAGAAGCGGCGTTCGACGAACACGCCCTCGCGGAGGGAGGTCTCGCCCGCCCGGTTCACGGCCTCGCAGGCCGCCACGGCCGCGGATTCGCCGAACGAGGGCGACGGTGGCGGTGATCTCGGCGGCCGCCTTATCGACCTCGCCCGCGAAGCAGCAGGTCAGGAGTCCTTTTGCGCAGGCTTCAAAATCGCCACGCACTCCACGTGGTGGGTCATCGGGAACAGGTCGAAGGCCCTGGTGAAGTGCGGGACGTAGCCCTCGGCACCGAAGTACGCCAGGTCGCGGGCGAGCGCCGCCGGGTCGCAGGCGACGTAGGCGATGCGGCGCGGCCCGAGGGCGGCCACCTGCTGGACGGTACGGCGTCCGGCGCCCGCGCGGGGCGGGTCCAGGACGACGATGTCGGCCTCGGTGATGCCGGTGCGCGGCAGCACCTTCTCCACCGTGCCGCGCTCGATGCGGACGCGGTCGAGGTCGGCGAGGTTGTGCCGGGCGTCCTCCACCGCGCGCTTGGAGGACTCGATGCCGAGCACCGCGCCCTTCTCCCCGACCCGCTCGGCCAGCGCCCCGGCGAACAGCCCGGCGCCGCAGTACAGGTCGAGCGCCATGTCGCCCTTGTGCGGGGTCAGGCCGGTCATCACGGTCTCCACCAGCAGGTCGGCGGCCTTGGGGTGGACCTGCCAGAAACCGCCCGCGCTGATCCGCCAGGTGCGGTCCGCCGCGCGCTCCCGCACGTAGGGGCGGCCGTGCACCCGGTGCACGGTCCGCTCGCCTCCCCGTCGCTGGGGCTCCTCGACCCGCAGCACCGACACCGGGCGGTCCAGCTCCACCAGGGGCAGCCGCCCGCCGGGGCGGGGGGTGACCAGCACCTGGCGGTCGCTGGAGCCGGCGGCGGCGACGGCCTCGACGGAGGCGGTCTGCGGCCAGGTGCGCTTCTCCACGCCCAGCTCGCTCACGCCCGGCGCGGCGATCAGGCAGCGGTCGATCGGCTCCACCTCGTGCGAGCGGTGGCGGCGCAGCCCGACCCGTCCCTCGGCGTCCACGGCGTACTGCACGCGCGTCCGCCAGGCGGGCACCTCGCCCCGGGGAACCTTGTCACCGGGGGCTGGCTCGACCGTGCCGTCCCAGCCGACGTCCTCGGGCGTCAGCCCGGCCAGCCGCTGGAGCTGCTCGGCGATGACGGACGCCTTCAGGCGGCGCTGCGCGCCCGGCGCGGCGTGCTGCCAGTCGCAGCCGCCGCACCGGCCGGGGCCGGCGAAGGGGCAGGGGGCCTCGACGCGGTCCTTGGAGGCGTCGAGGATCTCCACGGCGTCGGCGCGCAGGAAGCGGGAGTCCTCCCGGCCCTCGGTCACCCTGGCCACGACCCGTTCGCCGGGCAGCGCGTGGCGGACGAAGAGGACCCGGCCCTCCTCGGTGCGGGCGACGCAGTGGCCGCCGTGCGCGACGGGGCCGATCTCGACCTCGTACTCCCGGCCCACCAGCGACGCGGGTGCGGTCTCGGAGGCGGCGGACGGCGTGGCGGGAGGTGTTGCGGGGGACATGGGGGTCGCTCCAGAGGTGGTGGGCGCCAAGGACGGCAGCCGTTCAGTCTACCCGCCCGTTCCGGTTAACCCCGGCGTCCGCTCTCCGCCTCCGGACCGGCGGTGCCGACCGGGCCGACCGGGCCGCCGCGCCGCACCGCGCCGGGCGCGCTCCACTCCGCGCGCCTCCTGGCCCGCTGCCGGGCGCGCTCGGAGGAGGCGAGCTGGTAGGGCACGGACGTCACCATCACCCCGGGGGTGAACAGCAGCCGGCCCTTGAGCCGCAGGGCGCTCTGGTTGTGCAGCAACTGCTCGTACCAGCGGCCGACGACGTACTCGGGGATGTAGACGCTGACCACGTCGCGCGGGCTGGTGCGGCGCAGGCCCTTGACGTACTCCACCACCGGGCGGGTGATCTCGCGGTACGGGGAGTCGAGGGTCTTGAGGGGCACGTCGATCCCGCGCCGGTTCCACTCCTCGCGCAGGACGCGGGTCTCCTCCGGGTCGACGTTGACGCTGAGGGCCTCCAGGACGTCGGAGCGCATCAGCTTGGCGTACGCCAGCGCCCGCAGCGTGGGCTTGTGGATCTTGGAGACGAGGACGATGGAGTGCACCCGCGAGGGGCGGACCGCCTCGTCGCCCGGCTCGTCCGGCAGCGCCAGCTCCTCGGCCACCCGGTCGTAGTGCCGGCGGATGCCGCTCATCATCGCGTAGAAGACGGCCATGCCGATGACGGCGACGTAGGCGCCGTGGCTGAACTTGGTGATGAGCACCACGACCAGGACCAGCCCGGTGAAGAAGGCGCCGAAGGCGTTGATCGCGCGCGAGCGCACCATCCGGCGGCGGGCCGCGGGGTCGGTCTCCTCGCGCAGGTGGCGGTTCCAGTGCCGGACCATGCCGGTCTGGCTGAGGGTGAAGGAGACGAAGACGCCGACGATGTAGAGCTGGATCAGCCGGGTGGAGTCCGAGTCGTACGCGTAGACCAGCACGCCCGCGCAGACCGCGAGCAGCACGATGCCGTTGGAGAACGCCAGCCGGTCGCCGCGGGTGTGGAGCTGGCGCGGCAGGTAGCGGTCCTGGGCGAGGATCGAGCCGAGGACGGGGAAGCCGTTGTAGGCGGTGTTGGCGGCCAGGAACAGCACGAGCGCGGTGACCGCGGCCAGGAAGAGGAACGGCAGCGAGCCGTCGCCGAAGACCGCCGCGGAGACCTGGGCGATGACCGGGTCCTGGTGGTAGCCGGGGCCGGCGGGCTCGCCATTGATGAGGATGTCGCGGGCCGGCGCCTCGGACATCTTCACCTCGGTGGCCAGGGCCAGGGCGATGATGCCGCAGAACATGGTGACGGCCAGGCCGCCCATGAGGGCCAGGGTGGCGGCGGCGTTGCGGCTCTTGGGCTTGCGGAAGGCGGGGACGCCGTTGCTGATGGCCTCGACGCCGGTGAGGGCGGCGCAGCCGGAGGAGAAGGCCCGCAGCAGCAGGAAGAGCAGCGCGAGCCCGGCCAGGTCGCCCTGCTCGGCCAGGACCTCGTACTCGGCGCTGGGCGCCCTCATGGCGTCGCCCAGGACGAACCAGCGGAAGGCACCCCAGGCGATCATGCCGAGGACGCCGATGACGAAGGCGTAGGTGGGGATGGCGAATATCGCGCCGGACTCCCGCACGCCGCGCAGGTTCATCATGGTCAGCAGCGCGATGATCGCCAGCGCCACCCCGACCTTGTTCTCGGAGACGAACGGGATCGCCGAGCTGAGGTTGTCCACCCCCGCGGAGACCGACACCGCCACCGTCAGCACGTAGTCCACCAGCAGGGCGCTGGCGACCGTGCGGCCGGCGCGGGGGCCGAGGTTGACGGTGGCGACCTCGTAGTCCCCGCCGCCGGAGGGGTAGGCGTGGACGTTCTGCCGGTAGGACGCCACCACCGTGAACATGAGCACGACAATGGCGAGGGTGATCCAGGGACCGAAGTGGTAGGCGGAGAACCCGGCCACGGACAGCACCATCAGCACTTCGCCCGGGGCGTAGGCGACCGACGACAGGGGGTCGGAGGCGAAGACCGGGAGGGCGATGCGCTTGGGGAGGAGCGTCTCGGCGAGCCGGTCGCTCCGCAGCGCGTTGCCGATCAGGATCCGTTTGGACACGTCGGTCAGCTTGGACACGCAAGGATCGTAAGCCGTGTCCGTCCGGGCCTCCCAACCGCAGGTCCCGGGGTGCGGGCGGCGGGCGCGCACGGGGCGCGGGACGGTACGGTCCCGGCACGGGTTGCGGGACGCACGGGCGGGGCGAAGCATGGCCGTATGGACGACGCCACGGCCATCGGCGCCGGTCCGGCCGCCGGCCGGCCGCCGCGCTGCCTGGTCACCGGGGCCACCGGCTACCTCGGCGGCCGGCTGGTGCCCGAGCTGCTGGCGGCGGGCCACCCGGTCCGCTGCCTGGCCCGCACCCCCGGCAAGCTCCGCGACCACCCCTGGGCGGGACGGGTGGAGGTCGTGCGCGGCGACGTGACCGACGCCACGTCGGTGGCCGCGGCGCTGGAGGGCGTGGACGTCGCCTACTACCTGGTGCACTCCCTGGGCGGCGGTCCCGGCTTCGAGGAGACCGACCGGCGCGCGGCCCGGATCTTCGGCGAACGGGCGCGGGCCGCCGGCGTGCGCCGGATCGTCTACCTCGGCGGGCTGACCCCGGCGGGGGTGCCGGAGGAGGAGCTGTCCCCGCACCTGCGCTCCCGGGCCGAGGTGGGGCGCCTGCTGCTGGACTCCGGCGTGCCGACGGCCGTGCTGCGGGCGGCGGTGGTGATCGGCTCGGGTTCGGCCTCGTTCGAGATCCTGCGCTACCTGACCGAGCGGCTGCCGGTGATGGTCACCCCGAGCTGGGTGCGCACCCGGCTCCAGCCGATCGCCGTCCGCGACGTGCTGCGCTACCTGGTCGGCTGCGCCGGCCTGCCGCCGGAGGTGAACCGGGCCTTCGACATCGGCGGCCCGGACGTGCTGACGTACCACGCGATGATGCGGCTCTACGCCCGGGTGGCCGGGCTCCGCCGACGCGTCATCCTGCCGGTGCCGGTGCTCTCCCCCACCCTGTCCAGCCACTGGATCGGCCTGGTCACCCCGGTGCCGGCCGCGCTCGCCCGGCCGCTGACCGAGTCGCTGCGGCACGAGGTGGTCTGCGCCGAGCACGACATCGCGCGGTACGTGCCGGACCCGCCGGGCGGCCTCCTCGGCCTGGAGCCGGCGCTGCGCCTGGCGCTGCACCGCGTCCGGGAGGCCGAGGTCGCCACCCGCTGGTCGTCCGCGTCCGTGCCGGGCGCCCCCAGCGACCCGCTGCCCACCGACCCCGGCTGGGCGGGCGGCAGCCTCTACACCGACCTGCGGCAGCGCACGGTCGCCGCCCCGCCCGAGGCGCTGTGGCGCGTGGTGGAGAGCATCGGCGGCGAGAACGGCTGGTACTCCTTCCCCCTGGCCTGGGCGGCACGGGGCTGGCTGGACCGGCTGGTCGGCGGGGTGGGACTGAGCCGGGGGCGGCGGGACGCGGCGCGGCTGCGGGCGGGCGACTCGCTGGACTTCTGGCGGGTGGAGGAGATCGAGCCGGGGCGGCTGCTGCGGCTGCGGGCGGAGATGCGGCTGCCGGGGCTGGCCTGGCTGGAGCTGATGGTCGACCGCGGCCGGTCCGGGGAGACGGTCTACCGGCAGCGCGCGCTGTTCCACCCGCGCGGTCTGGCCGGGCACGCGTACTGGTGGGGGGTTTCGCCGTTCCACGCCGTGGTATTCGGCGGCATGGCGCGCAACATCGCCTCGGCGGCCGAGGCCGCCGGGACGGACGGCGGCGGTGCCGGACGACGGCGCGCGGCCGGGAGCCGGGCGCGTTCCCGCCGGTCCGGCGCGGTGCGGTCGGCCTCCCGGTCACGGCGGTCGGCAGGCACACGGCGGCGTGGAGTCCCGCCGCGCTGAGGCGCCGCCGTACGGCGCCGGCGGCATGCGCGGGGGACGGCGGGCCGTCCGCGCCGCGCACGCCCCCGATCACCGAGCCTCCCGACGGAGACGGGAGGGAGCGCCGCCCGCCGGGGCACAGCCCGCGTCCTCCAGCTCAGGGGAGCCCATGAAACCCACACCACGCGCCCTGCGGTGGCTGGTCCCCGCCGCGCTGATCGCCGTCTGGCTGGTGGTCGGAGGCGCCTTCGGACCGTACGCCGGGAAGATCAGCGAGGTCGCGACCAACGAGCAGCCCTCCTTCCTGCCGCGGAACGCCGAGTCCACGAGGGTGGCGGAGGAGCGGAAGGCCTTCCAAACCGCCGAGACCGTGCCCGCGATCGTCGTCTGGGAGACCGACGGCGGGACGCTCGACGCCCGGCAGCGGCAGCAGGCCACCGTCGCCCTGGCGGAGCTGGCCGACGTCCCCGGCGTCGAGGGCCGCCCCTCCCCCGTGGTGCCCTCGCGGGACGGCCAGGCCCTGCGGAGCGTGGTGCCGATCGCCTCCGGCCTCGACGAGGAGCTCCCGGGGGTGATCGACTCCGTCCGCGGCGCGGCGGACCGAGTCGAGGGGGCCGGCGTCCACATCGCCGGCCCGGCTGCCACCCAGGCGGACCTCTCCGAGGCGTTCGCCGGGATCGACGGGCTGCTGCTGGCCGTCGCGCTCGGCGTGGTGCTGCTGATCCTGCTGCTGGTCTACCGGAGCGTGCTGCTGCCCCTGGCGATCATCCTCGGCTCCGTCTTCGCCCTGTCCCTGGCCTCCGCGATCGTCTACCTCCTCGCCGAGCGGGACGTGGTACGGGTGGACGGCCAGGTGCAGGGCATCCTGTTCATCCTGGTCATCGGCGCCGCCACGGACTACGGGCTGCTGCTGTCCGCCCGGTTCCGCGAGGAGCTCGCCCTGCGCGGCGAGCGCGTCCCCGCGGTGCTGGCCGCGCTGCGGCGCTCCCTGGGGGCGATCACCGCCAGCGGCGCCACCGTCGCCCTGGCCCTGCTGGCGCTGCTCCTGAGCGACCTGCGCAACAACCGCGCCCTCGGGCCCGTGGGCGCCATCGGCATCGCCTGCGCGATGCTCGCCTCCCTGACCTTCCTGCCCGCCGTGCTCGTCGCGCTCGGCCGGGCCGCGTACTGGCCCGGCCGCCCCAGGCCGCCCGCCGACCCGGCCGGGCCCGGAGGCGGGCGCGGGGTGTGGGGCACGGTGGCCTCCCTGGTGGACCGGTCGCCGCGCCGGGTGTGGTCCGTGTGCCTGGTGTGCCTGGTGGCCGCCGCGGCGTTCTTCCCGGCGCTGTCCTCCCGGAGCACGCCGCTGGAGGAGGTCTTCGTGGGCGGGGCCCGGTCCGTCACCGCCCAGGAGAGGCTGAACGAGCACTTCCCCGGCGGCTCCGGCAACCCCGCGGTGATCATCGCGGACGCCGACCGGGCGCGGGCGGTCGTCGAAGCCGCCCGGGAGACCGAGGGGGTCGAGTCGGTGGCACCGGTGACGGCACCGGGGCGGCCCGGCGGCGAGCCCCTGGCCGTCGACGGCCGGGTGGGCATCGACGCCACCCTGGCGGCCGAGGGCGACTCCGAGGCGGCCCTGCGGACCGTCGAGCGGCTGCGGGCGTCGGTGCACGCGGTGGACGGCGCGAACGCCCTGGTCGGCGGCTACACCGCCCAGCAGCTCGACACCCAGGACACCGCGCGGCACGACCGCGGGCTCATCATCAGCGTCGTCCTGGCCATCATCCTGGCGATCCTGGTGGCCCTGCTGCGCTCGGTGGTGCTGCCGCTGGTCCTGGTGGCGACCGTGGCCCTGAACTTCCTGGCCACCCTCGGCGTCTCCGCCCTGGTCTTCACCCACCTGTTCGGGTTCGGCGGGACGGACCCCTCCATCCCGCTCTACGGCTTCGTGTTCCTGGTCGCGCTGGGCGTGGACTACAACATCTTCCTGATGACCCGGGTCCGCGAGGAGACGCTGCGCCACGGCACCCGGCTGGGGGTGCTCAAGGGGCTGACCGCCACCGGCGGGGTGATCACCTCGGCCGGGGTGGTGCTGGCCGCCACCTTCGCCGCGCTGGTGGTGATCCCGCTGTCCTTCATGGTGCAGATCGCCTTCATCGTCGCGTTCGGCGTCCTGCTGGACACCATCGTCGTGCGGTCGCTGCTGGTTCCCGCCCTCACCCGGGACATCGGCCCCGCCGTGTGGTGGCCGAGCGCGCTGTGGCGCCGTGACGGCCCGGCGCGGCCCGGCGCGGCCCGGCGGGACCGGGAGGGGCTCCCCGCACCGGATGCCGGGTAGCGTTACGGCCTGGGAACGCCTCCGGCAGGTGCCCCCTGACAGGGCGGAAAGGATGATGCGCGATGCTGGCCAGGGTCGTCACGACAGGAGAAGGTACGGGGTAACGACCTCATGCACATCGTCATCATGGGGTGCGGACGCGTGGGCGCCGCACTCGCACAGACCCTGGAACGGCAGGGTCACACGGTTGCGATCATCGACCGGGATCCCACGGCGTTCCGCCGGCTGGGCTCGGCCTTCGGCGGGCGCCGCGTGGAGGGGGTCGGCTTCGACCGGGACGTCCTGCGCGAGGCGGGGATAGAGGAGGCCGGGGCGTTCGCCGCCGTCAGCAGCGGCGACAACTCCAACATCATCGCGGCCCGGGTGGCGCGCGAGATGTTCGGGGTGGAGAACGTGGCGGCCCGCATCTACGATCCCCGCCGCGCCGAGGTCTACCAGCGCCTGGGCATCCCGACCGTCGCCACGGTCCGCTGGACGGCGGACCAGATGCTGCGGCGGCTGCTGCCGTCCGGCGCCGAGCCGCTGTGGCTGGACCCCACCGGCGGCGTCCAGCTCGCCGAGGTGCACGCCTCCACCGCCTGGGTCGGGCACCGGGTCAGCAGGCTCCAGCAGGAGACGGGCACCCGGGTCGCCTTCATCACCCGCCTGGGCGAGGCGATGCTGCCCACCTCCGACACGGTGATCCAGGAGGGTGACCTGGTGCACGTGATGATGCGTTCCGACCAGGTCGGCGAGGTGGAGGCGGCGTTCTCCCGGGGGCCGGAAGGAGAACAGCGGTGAACGAGGAGGCGCTGTGAGGGTCGCGATCGCCGGAGCGGGCGCGGTGGGCCGCTCCATCGCCACGGAGCTGCTGGAGAACGGCCACGAGGTCCTGCTCATCGACAAGTCGCCCGCCGCCATCGCGGTGGAGCAGGTGCCGCAGGCGGAGTGGCTGCTGGCCGACGCCTGCGAGATCACCTCGCTGGACGAGGCCGCGCTCCAGCGCTGCAACGTCGTGATCGCCGCGACGGGCGACGACAAGGTGAACCTCGTGGTCTCGCTGCTCGGCAAGACCGAGTACGGCGTGCCGCGGGTCGTGGCGCGGGTGAACAACCCCAAGAACGAGTGGCTGTTCAACGAGTCCTGGGGCGTCGACGTGGCCGTCTCGACCCCGCGGCTGATGTCCGCGCTGGTCGAGGAGGCGGTGAGCGTGGGCGACCTGGTGCGGCTGCTGCGGTTCAGCCAGGGCGACGCCAACCTGGTCGAGCTGACCCTGCCCCCGGAGTCGGCGCTGGCCGGGACGCGGGTGGGCGAGGTGCGGTGGCCCGAGGACACCTCGCTGGTCACGATAATCCGGGGCAGCCGGGTGCTGACCCCCAACGCCGAGGACTCCCTGGAGGCGGGCGACGAGCTGCTGTTCGTCGCCGCCCAGGCCCGCGAGCAGCAGTTGGAGGAGCTGCTGTCCGTACGGCGTGAGACGACGGAGCCGCGCGCCCTGGAGGGCGGGCCGGAGGAGCTCTAGCCGGTGCGCCGGCGCTTCCCCTCCCGCCCGCCCGTTCCGTCCGCGGGCGAGAAGGGGAAGCGGCCCCGTACGGTCCCGGCCGGGGCCGGGACCGTACGGGGTCCTCAGGACTCCGTGCGCGCCTCGTCCCCGGACCGGCCGCGGGCCGCGAGGCGCTCGCGCTCCTTCTCCGCGGCCTCCTCGGCCTCCATCTCGGCGATCACGTCGATCGGCGGCGGGGCCTTGGCGAGGAAGACGTAGGTCAGGTAGACGCACAGCAGCAGCGGCGGGATGCTCAGCGCCACCTTCACCCAGCCGAGCTGGGTGACGTCGCCCCACAGGTAGATGGGGAAGAGGATCGCCGACTTGGCCAGCAGGATGATCCCCCAGGCCCAGGTGGCCTTGGTGTAGGCCTTCAGACGGCCGGGGTTGCGGGTGCGCCAGGAGAGGTTCTCGCGCAGGATCGGCCCGAGGAGCACGCCGATCAGCGGGAAGCGCACCATCGCCGAGACGCAGTAGGCGATCGCCAGGCCCAGGGTGTAGAGCATGCCCGGCAGGTAGAAGTTCTTGGCGTCGCCCGACATCATCGCGAAGACCGCGCCGAACGCGACCCCGAAGACCCCGCTGAAGGCGTGCTTGAGGGTTTCGCGCCGCACCAGGCGGGCCAGGGCGAGCAGCAGGCTCAGGCCCAGGGCCGCGACGGCCGCGAGGTGCATGTCCCGCTTGATCGTGTAGATCAGCACGAAGACCAGTCCCGGCACGGTGGTGTCCACCATGCCGCGCACGCCTCCGAACGCCTCCAGCAGCGCCTTGTCCGTCACCGTCGGGCCGGACGAACCGGCCCCGGCCTCATCCGTGCCGGCGGCCGGCTTGTCGAGAGAGGTCACCCACTACTCCTGTCCGCTGTCCTGTCCGATGGGGCGCAGCTCGTACCTGGGGTTGAACAGCACCGGACGGCCGCGGTTCATCGCGATCCGCCCGGAGGCGATCAGCCTCCGGCCCGGTTCTATGCCCGCGATGGACCGGCGCCCCAGCCACACCACGTCCAGGGGCGCGGACCCGTCGAACAGCTCCGCCTCCAGCGCGGGCACTCCGGCGCGTGGGCGCTGCGTCACCGTGCGCAGCGTACCGGCCACCTTGACGATCTGCCGGTCGCCGCAGTCGCAGATGCGGGTACAGCCGCTGTCCTCGGTGTCCCGCCGCAGCTCGGCGGAGAGCAGGTCCTCCTGCGAGGACGACAACCGCCCGAGGAGACGGCGCAGTCGGCCCTGCTTCTCGAGTCGGGTAACACCACTCATGCCGCCAGCGTACCCGCGCCCCTCACCGGGGGTAACTCCATCCGCGGCCCGGATGCCGGATGTGTCCGGAATCGCTTCGCACCCGCCCCCGGGCCGCCGTCAGGGCCGGGTGGGGACCCGCTCCGGGCCCGTCTCCCGCAGCCGGCCGTCCCGCAGCTCCATGACCCGGTCGGCGCGGGAGAGCAGCCAGGGGTCGTGGGTGGCGACCAGGGTGGTGAGCTCCCGGGCGCGGGCCAGGGTGTGCAGCAGTTCCAGGACGGCGGCGCCACCGCCGGCGTCGAGCTGCGCGGCGGGCTCGTCGGCGACGAGCAGCGCGGGGTGGTTGGCCAGGGCGCGGGCGATGGCGACGCGCTGCCGCTGCTCGCCGCTCAGCTCGTCGGGCCGCTGCCCGGCGCGGTCGGCGAGGCCGACCTCGGCCAGCAGCCGGGCGACCCGCTCGTCGCGCTCGTGCGGCGGTACGTTGCGCAGCCGCAGCGGCACGCCGACGTTCTCGGCGGCGGTGAGGACGGGCAGCAGGCCCGAGGAGGGGAAGACGAACCCGATGCGGTCGCGGCGCAGCCGGAGCCGCTCCTGCTCGCCCAGCTCGTCCAGCCGCACGCCGTCCACGGTGATCCGGCCGGAGACGGGGGTGTCCAGACCGCCGACCAGCCCGAGGAGGGTGGTCCGGCCGGAGCCGGGGCGGCCGGTGACCGCGACGAACTCCCCGTGCCCGAGGGTGAGCGACACCCCGCGCAGGACGGGGGCGGCATCGGGCCCCTGACCGTAGGAGTGGTGCAGACCCTCGACCTCGACCACGGCGCCCATGCGGCCTCCCCCTTCCGGAGCACTCCGGACGGTGTCGAGCCTAGCGCTCCGTCCGCCGCCACCGTCGGCGAACAGCGGCGAACGGCGGCGAACAGCGGTGAACGGCCGCCGCTCCTCCCGTGCGGCGGCCCCGGGCGGGCGTGGCGCAGCCCTGCCACTCCCGTGGCGGCAGGGCCCTCGTCCGCCCGGATCAGCGGACCTCGGTGATCTCCGGGCCGCGCTGGAGCTTGTCGATGCCCCCGGCGAAGCGGGAGCCCTCCTCCGCCGACTCCTGCTGGACGCCGTCGGGCACCATCTGGGCGTCGTTGGGCAGCCGCAGGACGATCGGGTCGCGCGGGGCCATCGGGCCGTCGCCGCGCACCACGACCGTGTCGCGGAAGATCTGTTCCAGCAGTCCGGCGGCCTGCGGCTGCACCGCGCCCTGGCCCGAGATGACACCGCGCAGGAACCAGCGCGGGCCGTCCACGCCGACGAAGCGCACCACCTGCATGCCGCTCTTGCCGTCCGGGAGCTGGACCGGCACCTGGGCGCGCAGCTCCCAGCCCAGCGGGCCCTCGACCTCGTCGACGATCCCGCCCTGCTTGGTGATGCCGGCGGCGATCTCCTCGCGCACCTCGTCCCAGATGCCCTCGCGCTTGGGCGCGGCGAACGCCTGGAGCTGGATGGCGCTGTCCTTCAGCACGATCGTGGCGGCGACGATGGCGTCACCGGCGACCTCCACCCGCAGCTCCATGCCCGGCACCCCGGGCACGAACAGGCCGCCCAGGTCGACCCGGCCCTCGCCCGGCGCGAGCAGCTCGCTCACGTCCCAGGGGCCGTCCGGCCGGGGAGCCGGAGGCAGCTTCACCCGCCCCTGCGGGCCGCCGGCGGACCCGTCCGACGCGTCGGTGCCCTCGTCGGATCGTTCCGTCTCGAACTCGTCCGAGGCGCCCTCGGGCTGTACCTTCTTCTTGCGACGACGTCCGAACACGTCACTGTCCCTTCAGGTCGGCAGCCTCGTCGGCCGCGACCGCAGCGTAATGGTTGTGCTGTGCAGCATGGTCCTGTGCGGCGTGGCCGCCCGTGGAGCCGAAGCCCCCCGCCGCTCGTGCCGAGTCCGGCAGTTCCTCCACCTCGTGGAAACGCACCTTCTCGACCTGCTGGACGACGAGCTGGGCGATGCGGTCGAAGCGCTCGAACCGTACGCTCTCGCGCGGATCCAGGTTGGCCACGATCACCCTGATCTCCCCACGGTACCCGGCATCGATGGTTCCGGGGGCATTCACGAGGCAGACCCCGCAGCGGGCCGCCAGACCGGAGCGCGGATGCACGAAGGCGGCGTACCCGTCGGGCAGGGCGATGGAGATGCCCGTGGGCAGCACGGCGCGCTCCCCGGGGGCCAGTTCGGCCGCCTCGGTGGTGACCAGGTCGCAGCCGGCGTCGCCGGGGTGGGCGTAGGCGGGGATCGGCACCTCGGGGTCCAGGCGGCGGATCAGCACGTCGAGGGGGCGGCGGTGCACGGGATTCACGGGTTCACCTCGAAGGCCCGGGTACGGCGGACGGTGTCGGGGTCGGCCATCGCGGCCTCGATCTCCTGCCGGCGGCCGTGGTCGGTGAAGTGGTCGACCTTCACCTCGACGAAGAGGGCGTCGGCACGCACCGCGACCGGTCCGTCGGGGCCGCCGATCCGGCCGGTGGCGGTGCAGTAGATCTTGCGCCCGTGGCGGGCGGTGGCCCGCGCGTGGAGGTGGAGCACGGCGTCCACGGGGACGGGGCGCAGGAAGTCGGTCTCCAGCCGCCCGGTGACCGAGATGGTGTGCATCAGCCAGTTGAGGGACCCCAGGGCCTCGTCCAGGGCGGTGGCCAGCAGCCCGCCGTGGGCGAGTCCGGGCGCTCCCTGGTGCTCGGGCCGGACGGTGAACTCGGCGGTGACGCTGACGCCCTCGCCCGCCCGGACCGCCAGGCGCAGTCCGTGCGGCTGCTCGGCGCCGCAGCCGAAGCACCGGGCGTAGTGCGGCCCCAGCAGCTCCCCCGGCGCGGGGGCGTCCGGGTGGCGCACCGGGGCGACGGCGTCCTCGGGCGGTGTCAGGGGTGTCGTGGTGTCACTCACGGGTGCAGACCTTACCGCCGGGTCGGGGACCTGTCGGCGGGCATGCCAAGCTGGAGCCATGCTTCCTGCCGGTGTGCTGTACGACGAGCGGCTGACCGCACCCCGCTCCTGGTGGCTGATCGCCGCCCTGGCCGGGGTCTCCGTGGGCCTGACCCTGCTCCCCCTGGGCCTGCTGCCCCTGCTGGGCGGTCTGGTGGTGGGCACGGCGCTGGCCTCGGTCGCGGTCAGCTCCTACGGCTCGGTGCGCATCCGCGTGGTCGCGGACTCCCTGGTGGCGGGGGACGCCCGCGTCCCGCTGGCGGCCCTGGGCGAGGCGCACGTCCTGGACGCCGAGGAGGCGCGTGCCTGGCGCACCCACCGCGCCGATCCCCGCGCGTTCATGCTGCTGCGCGGCTACGTGCCCACCGCCGTCCGCGTCGAGGTCACCGATCCCGAGGACCCCACCCCGTACCTCTACCTGTCCACCCGCCGTCCCGGGGCCCTGGTGGACGCCCTGGAGAAGGCCCGCGCATAGCGGCCGCCCGGCACGGGCCGGGCGGTCGGGGCGGCGCGCTCCGCGGAGCGTGCGCCGGAGGGGGCCGGGGCGACCAGGGGCCGGAGGGGGAGAGCGGGTGCCTTCAGTCGCCGGCCTCCAGCGCGCGGTGACCGTCGCCGGGGAACTCCCCGGCGGGGAGGGCGCTCCAGGGGACCCGTCGCTTGCGCAGGTCCCGGCGGATCCGCTCCGCCAGCTTCTTCGTCTCGCGCCGGTTCATCAGCGCGCCCACCGCGGCGCCGATCATGAACGGCGTGAGGTTGGGGAGGTTGCGCACGGTGCGGCGCAGGAGGGCCTGGCGGAGCTGGCGCCTCATGTGGCTGCCGAACGCGGTGTTGAACGTCGCGGGCCTGGTCAGTTCTATGCCGCGCTCGTCCGTCCACGCGGTGAGGTAGGCGGCGGCCCGCTCCCGGGCGTTGCCCGGCGGGCGCCGACCGTAGACCTCGTGCAGCTCGGCGATGAGCTTGAGCTCCACCGCGGCCACTCCGACGACCTCCGCGGCCAGTTCGGCGGGCATCGCCGGGGGCACCGGCAGCATCGCCGAGGCGCCCACTCCGGCGCCGACGGCCGCGGTGCCCTTCATCGCGCCGGATATCAGTCTGTCGGCCAACTCCTCGGGACCCAGTCCGGGGAACTGCCGGCGGAGCGTGGCCAGGTCGCGGACGGGGATCCTGGGTGCGATGTCGACGATCCGGTCGGCCACCACACCCAGGAACGCCTTGACCGTGCCACGCTCGCGCGGCCCCTGCCCGTGCTCCTCGCGCACCCACCGCCCCCGGAGGCTCCGCAGCATCCCGCGGCGGGTGTCCGCGGGGGCGGGTACGGGCGCGAGCGAGGCCTCCTGATCCCGGCCCCGCTCGTCGTCACGTGCGTCGTCGACCGCCATCAGCCGGCGCTCCGGCTCAGGCCGCGCAGTCGCGGCAGATGGGCTGACCGTTCTTCTCCGCGGCGAGCTGCGAGCGGTGGTGGACCAGGAAGCAGCTCATGCAGGTGAACTCGTCGGCCTGACGAGGCAGCACCCGGACGGACAGCTCCTCGTTGGAGAGGTCCGCGCCGGGCAGTTCGAGGCCCTCGGCCTGCTCGAACTCGTCCACGTCGACGGTCGAGGCGGCCTTGTCGTTCCGCCGGGCCTTCAGTTCCTCGATGCTGTCCTCGTTGACGTCGTCGTCGGTCTTGCGTGGGGTGTCGTAGTCGGTTGCCATGTCGCTCTCCCCCTCTGGGTGTCTGTGGTGTCTCCAGCGCACGTAACGCGCGAGAGGCCGGACTTGTGCCCGACCTGAGGCGGAGATTTTGCCTCACATCAAGCCCTGTTACTCAATCGACACCCAACCGCGCCCCTGATGGGGTGACCGAGCTGGTCGCCGACCAGGGCCGAAGACGGCCCGAATGGTGCGCTTTGCGCACACCGTCTCCCCTCTCTTCCACGATCACGACCTGCGAAAACATGGATTTTCCGGCATTTTCCGGCAGGCTCTCGATCGCTGATCACACGCAGGCAAAAAATCGCGTGTGTGATCGATCACAACAGTCTCGGGGCAGGGACATATTCCCTGAATCCACCCCGTACCGACCCTCTGCCGGAGGGCTGTTCCTTGATCGTTTTCTTGATCGTTTCCCTGATCGGCTGCCTGATCGTCCGCTCCGCTCCGGGCCGTCGAACGGGCCCGGTCAGACGGGCAGGGTGACCCGCACCAGCAGACCGCCCTCCTCACGCGGTGCCGCGACGACCGTCCCGCCGTGGGCGCGCACCACGGACCGCACGATCGACAGGCCGAGGCCGACCCCCTTGTCGCTGCCGGTGCGCTCGGTGCGCAGCCGCCGGAAGGGCTCGAAGAGGTTGTCGACCTCGTACGCCGGGACCATCGGGCCGGTGTTCTCCACCTCCAGCACCACCTGGCCCGGCTGGGCCCGCGTGCCGACCGAGACCCAGCCGCCCTCCGGGAGGTTGTAGCGCACGGCGTTCTGCACCAGGTTGAGCGCGACGCGCTCCAGGAGCACCCCGTTGCCCTGCACGTACCCGGGCTGCCGCACGCCGCGCAGCTCCACGCCCCTGTCCCTGGCCTCACCGCGCACCTGGTCCAGGGCCTGGGAGGCGACCTCGGCCAGGTCCACGGGCTTGCGGTCGACGATCTCGTTCTCGCTGCGGGCGAGCAGCAGCAGCCCCTCCACGAGCTGCTCGCTGCGCTCGTTCGTGGCCAGCAGGGTCTTGCCGAGCTGGACCAGTTCCGGCGAGGCGTCCGGGTCGGAGAGCTGGACCTCCAGCAGGGTGCGGTTGATCGCCAGCGGGGTGCGCAGCTCGTGCGAGGCGTTGGCGACGAACCGCTGCTGGGCGGTGAACGCCCGGTCCAGCCGGTCCAGCATCTGGTCGAAGGTGTCGGCCAGCTCCTTCAGCTCGTCGTCCGGCCCGTCCAGCTCGATCCGGCGGTGCAGGTCGGAGCCCGCCACCCGCTGGGCGGTGCGCGTGATGCGCTCCAGCGGAGCGAGCACCCGGCCCGCCATCACGTAGCCGAAGGCGAAGGCGGCCACGGCCAGGCCCAGCAGCGCCAGCAGGGAGCGGTTCAGCAGGACGTCCAGGGCGATCTGCCGCTGGCGCTCCATGCACTCCCGGACGGCCGCGGTCAGCTCCGAGGTGGTCAGGTTCCCGCCGTCCGCCCGGGTGGGCAGTTGGCAGACGGTGTCGGTGGTCTGGTCCCTGACGCCGATGATCTGGAAGGGCAGGTGGCTGCCGTCCTTCAGCGCCTGGGCCGCCAGCAGGTAGATGATCGTCAGCAGCACCATCCCGGCGATGAGGAACATCCCGCCGTACAGCAGGGTCAGCCGTATCCGGATGGTGGGCCGCAGCCAGGGCTGGGAGCGCCGGGGCTGGAAGGGGTCCCAGGTGGGCTTGGGCGGCGCCGGCGGGGGCGCCGGGGGCGGTGCGCCGGGAGTACCGGGGGTGCTGGGCGTGCTGGGTGTCATGGGGACTCAGATGCGGTATCCGGAGCCGGGCACGGTGACGATCACCGGCGGCTCGCCGAGCTTGCGACGGAGGGTCATCACGGTGACCCGCACGACGTTGGTGAACGGGTCGGTGTTCTCGTCCCAGGCCTTCTCCAAGAGCTGTTCGGCGGAGACCACCGTCCCCTCGCTGCGCATGAGCACCTCCAGCACCGCGAACTCCTTGGGCGCCAACTGGATCTGGCGGCCGTCCCGGAACACCTCGCGGCGGTTGGGGTCCAGCCGGATCCCGGCCCGCTCCAGCACGGGCGGCAGGGGGGCGGTCGCGCGGCGGCCGAGCGCCCGCACCCGGGCGATCAGCTCCTTGAAGGCGAAGGGCTTGGGCAGGTAGTCGTCCGCGCCCAGTTCCAGGCCCTCCACGCGGTCGCTGACGTCGCCGGAGGCGGTGAGCATCAGCACCCGGGCGGGCAGGCCCAGCTCGACGACCCTGCGGCAGACGTCGTCGCCGTGGACCAGCGGCAGGTCACGGTCGAGGACCACCACGTCGTAGTCGTTGACCCCGACGCGCTCCAGGGCCGCGGCGCCGTCGTAGACCACGTCGACGGCCATGGCCTCCCGGCGCAGTCCGGTGGCCACGGCATCGGCCAGGAGCTGCTCGTCCTCGACGACGAGTACGCGCACAACGGTGTCCTTCCTGGGGTGTGTCTGTGGTGTCGGGGGTGCTTCCGGTGCCTCCCGGGCGTGTCCCCGCACCGCCGGAACCGGGGAGCCTCCTCCATCCTGCCTCCGACGTGCGTAAACGGGCCGTAAGGGACGTCCGGCCCGGCCCGTTCACCGAATTTTCGTCCCGCTTGAGGTTTCTTTGAGGATTCAGGTGGGGAGGACGGCATTACACCCGCGATCACGCCCTGTAGACGGCAGGTCACGACCCCCTTCTCCGCATCAGTCCGGAGGGACCCGTCGGTCGACCGTTCCGGGGACCGCACCGTGATCGCCCCACCCTCGGCACACCCCCGTGCCAACGACCATGACGAGGGGGCGCACCATGGACGCGTTCACCGCAGGCATTCTGCAGCGCATACGGAACACGGAGTCCGACCTGATCCGCGCTCGTGAGTCGGGCGACGACTTCCTGGTGGACGTCGAGCAGGCCGAGCTCGAGGATCTGCGCCGTCTGGCCGCCGAGTACGGAGTGGAGGTGGGGGTCGGCGCCACCAGCGCCTGACCCCCCGAGAGCCACACAGAGCCACACGGCGCCCCGGGGACCTTCCCGGGGCGCCACGGCGTGTGCGGGGGCCGCACCTCCCGTTCGCCCGCCGTCCGCCGCCGGTTCAGTCGTGCCAGGCGCCCAGTTCGTCGAGCAGCGGCTGCAGCACGGCGAAGATCCCGGGCGAGGCGGCCACCGTCAGGTCGCCGTTCGCCGGCTCGCCGGGCCGGCCGCCGGTCAGCGCACCCGCCTCGCGGGCGACCAGGGCGCCCGCGGCCACGTCCCACGGGTGCAGTCCGCGCTCGTAGAAGCCGTCCAGGCGTCCGCCGCCGACGTCGCACAGGTCGATGGCCGCCGAACCGGACCGGCGGATGTCGCGGACCTGCGGCAGCAGCCGCCGGGCCACCTCGGCCTGGGCGGTGCGCCGCTCGGCGACGTAGTTGAAGCCGGTGCCGATCAGCGCCTCGGCCAGCGGCGGCGAGGGGCGGCAGCGCACGCGCTCCCCGTTGCGCCAGGCGCCCCCGCCCAGCACGGCGTGGTACGTCTCGCCGCGCGCGGGGATCTCCACCACGCCGACGACGGTCTCGCCCCGGTACTCGGCGGCGATGGAGACGGCCCAGGCGGGCAGCCCGTAGAGGTAGTTCACGGTGCCGTCGATCGGGTCGACGATCCAGCGCACCCCGCTGCTGCCCTCGGTGGACGCCCCCTCCTCCCCCAGGAAGCCGTCCTCGGGACGGCGCTCGGACAGGAAGCCGGTGATCAGCTTCTCGGAGGCGAGGTCCATCTCGGTGACGACGTCGACGGAGCTGCTCTTGGTCGCCGCCACCCCGAGGTCGGCGGGGCGGCCGTCGCGCAGCAGTTCCCCGGCCCTGCGGGCGGCCTCCAGGGCGAGGTCGAGGAGTTCGGTCCTGAGCGGGTCGGTCACCACGTCTCTCCTTCGTGTCTCCATGGGTCTCCGGGACTCCCGTTCCCTCCGCGGGCGGGTCCCGGGTCAGGAGTACGGGCTGTCGGCGCCCGCTGCGGCGGGCCTGGGGGTCCGGCCCGGGCAGCAGCCCACCGGGCACACGTCGTGGCTGGGCCCCAGCGCGCCCAGCGCGCAGCGCTCGGGGCGCTCGCCCCGCTCGGCGGCGGCGCGTTCCACCACCAGCTCCCGCACGGCCGCGGCGAAGCGCGGGTCCGCGCCGACGGTGGCGGACCGCGCCACGGGCAGGCCCAGCTCCTCCGCCCTGGCCCTCGCCTCGGTGTCCAGGTCGTACAGGACCTCCATGTGGTCCGAGACGAACCCGACCGGGACCATCACCACGCCCGGCACCCCCCGCTCGTGCAGGGCCTCCAGGTGGTCGCAGATGTCCGGCTCCAGCCAGGGGACGTGCGGGGCGCCGCTGCGGGACTGGTAGACCAGCTCCCAGGGGCGGTCGACGCCGGTCTCCTCGCGCACCGCCCCGGCGATCACCCGGGCCACGTCCAGGTGCTGGGCGACGTACGCGCCGCCGCCGGGCCCGGAGGTGTCGGCCTGCGCGGTGGGGATGGAGTGGGTGGTGAAGGCCAGGTGCGCCCCGTCGCGCACCTCCTCGGGCAGCTCGGCGAGGGCGGCCAGCACCCCGTCGACCATGGGGCGGACGAAGCCGGGGTGGTTGAAGTAGTGCCGCAGCTTGTCCACGCGCGGCGGCTCCAGCCCCTCCTCCTCCAGGGCGGCGAGCGCGTCGGCGAGGTTCTCCCGGTACTGGCGGCAGCCGGAGTACGAGGCGTACGCGCTGGTGGCCAGCACCAGGATGCGGCGCCGGCCGTCGCGGACCATCTCGCGCAGGGTGTCGGTCAGGTACGGCGCCCAGTTCCGGTTGCCCCAGTAGACGGGCAGGTCCAGGCCGTGGGCGGCGAAGTCCTCGCGCAGGACGGCGAGCAGTTCGCGGTTCTGGGCGTTGATCGGGCTGACTCCACCGAAGAGGTAGTAGTGCTGCCCGACCTCCTCCAGCCTCTCCCGCGGGATCCCCCGTCCGCGGGTGACGTTCTCCAGGAACGGGACCACGTCGTCGGGGCCCTCCGGGCCGCCGAAGGAGAGCAGCAGCAGGGCGTCGTAGGGGCTGGCGTCGAGCACATCGGGCATGCCTCGATCCTGCCATCCGGCCCCGGCGTCCACCGCCGTGACCCGCGTACCGGGTTCCGGGGCGGCCTTCCGTGAGTATGATCCCCCCACCGGCCGGCCGGGCCGCCGCCCGCGCCGGGAGGCGGGACGCGGGGCACGTGGGCCAAGGGGAGGGCGACACGGATGAGCACGCGCACAGCCCGGCGGCCCGCGCCGCCGACGTGGCGCAACTGGGCGGGCAACGCCACCGCCCGGCCGCTGCGGACCGTGGCCCCCTCCACCACCGAGGCCCTCGCCGAGGTGGTGCGCCGGGCGGCCGAGGACGGCCTGACCGTCAAGGCGGCCGGGACCGGTCACTCGTTCACGGCCGCGGCCGTCACCGACGGGGTGCTGATACGGCCCGACCGCCTCACCGGAGTGCGCCGGATCGACCGCGGGGCGGGGACGGTCGCCGTCGCCGCCGGGACTCCGCTGAAGCGGCTCAACGAGGCGCTGGCGGCCCAGGGGCTGTCCCTGACCAACATGGGCGACATCATGGAGCAGACCGTCTCCGGCGCGGTCAGCACCGGCACCCACGGCACCGGCCGCGACTCCGGCTCGCTCGCCGCCCAGGTCCGCGCCCTGGAACTCGTCCTGGCCGACGGCTCGGTGCTGCGGTGCTCGCGGGAGGAGAACGCCGACGTCTTCGCCGCGGCCCGGACCGGGCTGGGGGCGCTCGGCGTGATCAGCGAGATCACCTTCGCGGTGGAGCCGCTGTTCCTGCTGACCGCGCGCGAGGAGCCGATGGCCCTCGGCGCGGTGCTGGCGGACTTCGACCACCTGGTGCGCGACAACGAGCACTTCGAGTTCTACTGGTTCCCCCACACCGACCGCTGCGTCACCAAGCGCAACAACCGCAGCGACGGCCCGGCGGACCCGCTGCCGCGCCTGGGCGGCTGGCTGACGGACGAGCTGCTGTCCAACGGGGTCTTCCAGGCGGCCTGCTCGCTTGGCCGGGCCGTTCCGGCGACGGTCCCGGGCATCGCCCGGATCGCCGGCCGGGCGCTGTCGGCCCGCACGTACACCGACATCCCCTACAAGGTCTTCACCTCACCGCGCCGGGTCCGCTTCGTGGAGATGGAGTACGCCCTCCCCCGGGCGGCCGCGGTGGAGGCGCTGCGCGCGCTGAAGGAGCTGATCGACCGCTCGGACCTGCGGGTGGGCTTCCCCGTGGAGGTGCGGGTCACTCCCGCCGACGACATCACGCTGTCCACGGCGTCGGGCCGCGAGACGGCCTACATCGCGGTGCACCTGTACCGGGGCACCCCGCACGAGCGGTACTTCACGGCGGCCGAGCGGATCATGGTCGCGCACGGCGGGCGCCCCCACTGGGGGAAGCTGCACAGCCGCGACGCGGAGTACCTGGCGGAGGTCTACCCCCGCTTCGGGGAGTTCACCGCGCTGCGCGACCGGCTGGACCCCGACCGGAGGTTCGGCAACGACTACCTGCGGCGCGTGCTGGGGGACTGATCCCGGGCGCCGTCCGGCCCGGCGGTTCCGGCGGCGCCTTCCACTCCGATGCCGTCACCCTCCCGTCCCGTCCGTCCCCCTCCCGGGCTGGATCGCACATATCTTCCTCAGTACGCTCCAAGGGTGTTTTCCGGCCAAGGTGGTGATTGCGTTCCGGTGGATACCGGGAGGATCCGCGCATCCACGACCCGCTTTTTACGTCCCCTGTGGTGTTCAACTCGCCCGGCCTGTGAGAACTTGGGCGGCGTGCCGATCCACTGGCATGGCCCCAATGGAGTAGTGTGACGAGCCCTGGCCCTGGTCCTGGTCGGCCAGTACCACGGACGGTGAGCACGTCGGTCACTGTGCGTGGCCAACAGGCAACCGTGCCACAACGGCGGATCGGGGCGCGGGCCCGACACGCCGGGCAAGTCGGCAAGGTTGTGGCAGGCTGCACCCGGGCACGCCACACTCGTCTAGCGGGAGCAGCGACGCACGTGACGTCGGCAGGCACCACCCGGGAGGTTCCCATGCCCGAACTGCGTGTCGTGGCCGTCAGCAACGACGGCACACGGCTGGTGCTCAAGGCTGCCGACAACACGGAGTACACGCTGCCGATCGACGAGCGGCTGCGCGCCGCCGTCCGCAACGACCGCGCCCGGCTGGGGCAGATCGAGATCGAGGTCGAGAGCCACCTCCGCCCCCGCGACATCCAGGCCCGGATACGGGCCGGCGCCTCCGCCGAGGAGGTCGCCCAGCTCGCCGGCATCCCCGTGGACCGCGTACGGCGGTTCGAGGGGCCGGTGCTCGCCGAGCGCGCCTTCATGGCCGAGCGGGCCCGCAAGACGCCGGTGCGCCGCCCCGGCGAGAGCACCGGCCCGCAGCTCGGCGAGATCGTCTCCGAGCGGCTGATGATGCGCGGCGCCGAGAAGGAGACGGTGCAGTGGGACTCCTGGCGCCGGGACGACGGCACCTGGGAGGTGCTGCTCGTCTACCGGGTGGCCGGTGAGCCGCACTCCGCGAGCTGGACGTACGACCCGCCGCGGCGGCTGGTGCAGGCCGTGGACGACGAGGCGCGGGCGCTCATCGGGGAGAGCGACGACACCCCGGAGCCGAGCTTCCCCTTCGTGCCGCGCATCGCCCGGCTGCCGCGCGACCGCTTCGACCGGACGGACCGCGCCGACGGCTCCGCGCCCGAACGGGCGGATGCCGCGGGCCAGGACGGCGAACGGGACTCGCTGACCAGCCTGCTGGAGGCGGTGCCCAGCTTCCGTGGCGACCTCGTGGTGCCGGAGCAGCCGCCCCCGCCGGGCGGCAAGCCGGACGAGGCGGCCGAGGAGGCGGAGCCGGTGGAGCCCCCGGCGCCCGCGGCGAGCGCGGGGTCGGCGTACGCCGACGTGCTCATGCCGCGCTCGGTGAAGGGCCACCGCGACCGCCTCACGGGCAGCACCGACCGCCAGGCCGAGGCGGACGGCGTCCGTCCGGGCCGCCGGGCGGCGGTTCCCAGTTGGGACGAGATCGTCTTCGGCACGCGCCGCAAGAAGCAGGAGTGAACGGGGCGTTGGGGCACCCGGGCCGTGCGGTCCGGGTGCCCCAACGCGTCTCAGCCCGGCTCGGGGCCCGTCGCCACCGGGCGTGAGGGGTCGGCGGACCACTGCGACCAGGAGCCCACGTACAGGGCCGCGTCGATGCCCGCGACCGCCAGCGCGAGGACCTCGTGGGCCGCGGAGACGCCCGAACCGCAGTAGACGCCGACCTCGGTGTCCGCGTCGATGCCCAGGGCGGCGAACCGGGCGGCCAGTTCGGCGGCGGGCCGGAAGCGCCCCTGGGCGGTGGTGTTCTCGGTGGTCGGCGCCGAGAGCGCCCCCGGGATGTGGCCGGCGACCTTGTCGACCGGCTCCACCTCGCCCCGGTAGCGTTCGGCCGCGCGGGCGTCGAGCAGCACGCCGGAACGGGCCAGGGCCGCCGCGCCGTCGGCGTCGAGCAGGGGGAGCCCTCCCGGTTCCGGGACGAAGTCGCCCTCGGGCGGGTCGGGGACCTCCCGGGTCAGCGGTCCGTCCCACGCCGCGAGACCGCCGTCCAGCACCCGCACGTCGTCGTGGCCCGCCCAGCGCAGGAGCCACCAGGCGCGGGCCGCGGCCCAGCCGTGGCCGCCGTCGTAGGCCACCACCGGGTGTCCGCGCCGGACGCCGGCCCGGCGCATCGCCGCGCCGAAGACCCCGGGGTCGGGGAGCGGGTGACGGCCCGTCCCCTCCCCCACCGGCCCGGCCAGTTCGGTGTCGAGGTCGACGTACACGGCGCCGGGCAGGTGCCCCGCCTCGTACGCCCGGCGTCCGGGCGGACCGCCGAGTTCCCAGCGGACATCGAGGAGCGTCGGCGGGGTAGACGCCTCGTTGAGTTCGTGCGCGAGTTGGGTAGGAGAGACGATGACTGCCATGGCCGTATCTTCGCGCGGCCGCCTTCCGCACGTCCCCGTCTCTCCCCGGCGCGGCCCGCATCGGCGCGTGCCGGTGCGCGCGGCACACGGGTGCGGACAGGGACCGCGAGGCGACGTGCCGGCCGTTCCTCCGCGTGGGGAGCACCTCTTCGGGGACCACCCGGGCGCGGCGAGCATGGCGGGTGAGAGCATGAGCACCGACAGTGCACGGAACATCACCGAGAAGACCGCATCGACGACGGTCCCGAGGAGAGAAGTGAAGAGATGACCGAGGCAGCGACCCGACGCGCTCCGGGGACTCCCAGCTGGGTAAGCCTGCTGGTCCGTGATTCGGCCGCGAGTCAGGAGTTCTACCACGAGTTGTTCGGCTGGGAGTACCGGCCGGGGCCAGGGCCGGCCGGGCCGCACGTCCGTGCCGTGCTGGACGGGCACCAGGTCGCGTGCATCACCCGGATACAGCCCGGGATGCAGCGCCTCGCCACCTGGTTGCCCTACCTGACGGCCGAGGACGCCGACACGGCGGCGGAGTTGACCCGGATGTGCGGCGGAACGGTCGGCGTGGGGCCGCTGGCCGCGGAGGGCATGGGACGCGTGGCGGTCGCGGCGGACCCGGCCGGGGCGGCCTTCGGGATCTGGCAGGCGGACACGCGTCCCGGCGCGCACATGGACGGCGGACCGGGCACGGTGGTGTGGAACGAGCTGATCACCCACCGGACCTCGACGGTCGAGAAGTTCTACGAGACGGTCTTCGGTCTGGAGACCGAGTCCCTGGACCGCACCGATGCACAGGAGGCGGACGGGGAGGAACCGGACTACCTCACCGTGACCGCGCACGGCCGGATCGTCGGGGGCATCCGCGGCGTCGGGACCGCGCTGCCGCGCGACCGCGGCTCGCACTGGCTGATGTACGTCGAGGTGGCGGACGCCGACGCGGCGGCGCGCCGGGCGGCCGAGCTGGGCGGACGCGTGCTGCGTCCCCCGCAGGACTCACCGCGCGGGCGGGTGGCGCGGCTCGCCGACCGTGAGGGCGCGCCCTTCGCGGTGATCTGCCCGAACCGGTGATCCGTGCGGGGCTTGTCGGCCCGGCGGCCGGGCCGACAAGCCCCGCACGGCACCGGCGCCGGGGGTGCGGGGGCCTCAGGGCCGGGAGGGCAGGGGGGTGTCCGCACCGTCCACGGGGAGCACGTCCGGGGAGAGCGCGCCCGCCCGGGCCGCGGCGGCGGTGAGGCGGCGCCGGTGGTGACGCCGGCACAGCACCTCGTAGCCGACCTCGCCCTCGGCGGTGCCCACGTCCCCGACGACGACCTGGGCGCCCTCGACGACCATCCGCCCGCCGACCGTACGGGCGTTGTGCGTGGCCCGCGCCCCGCACCAGCACAACGACTCGACCTGGAGCGACTCGATCCGGTCGGCCAGTTCGATCAGCCGCTGCGAACCGGGGAAGAGCCGTGTCCTGAAGTCGGTGGTGATGCCGAACGCGAAGACGTCGATGCCCAGGTCGTCCACGATGCAGGCGAGTTGGTCCACCTGCTCGGGCGCGAGGAACTGCGCCTCGTCCGCGATCACGTAGTCCGCGCGGCCGCCCGCCGTCAGGTGCTTCACCAGATGGGCGTGGAAGTCGAAGCCCTCGCCCGCCTCGATGGCCTCGGTGATCAGGCCGAGCCGGGAGGACAGCTTCCCCTCCCCCGCCCGGTCGTTGCGGGTGAAGATCATCCCCGACAGGCCGCGCGCCGAACGGTTGTGCTGGATCTGGAGGGCGAGGGTGCTCTTCCCGCAGTCCATCGTTCCGGCGAAGAAAACCAGTTCGGGCATGGGGAGTCGGAGACCTTTCGAGGGGTCGGCGGACGGTCGGGCGAAGGGGCGGTGCCGGGCGGCGGGGCCGGCCCGCCGTCAGGTCAGGTACGGACTTCCAGCAGGGGGACCAGTTGCTCGGCGGGCGTCATGGAGCCGTGCATGCCGATCAGTTCGGACTCGTTGGGCTCGGTCTCGGTGGCGACGACCGCGACGCCGTCGCCCATCGCGACCACCACGTCGCCGATCCGGGCGCGCACCCGGTCGTCGACCTGCGGGCCGAACCAGCCCAGTTCGATCGCCTCGTCCCGGGTCACCACCCAGGCCCGGTCCCCCAGCACCTCGCGCCAGACGGCGTGGACGTCCCCGGCCGCGCCCGGCACGGCGTACAGGTGGCGGGCCCGGCCCTCGCCGCCGAGCCGCGCGACGCCCGCGCGCAGCTCCCAGTCCTCGTCGAAGTCGTACCGGGCCTCGGGGCCGGGCGGGATGTCCACCATGCCGTGGTCGGCGGTGACGTAGAGGACCGAGCGCGGCGGGAGCTGTTCGGCCAGGCGCTGGGCGAGCCGGTCGACGTACATCAACTGGCCGCGCCAGGCGTCGGAGTCCACGCCGTAGCGGTGGCCGTTGCCGTCGAGTTCGGCGTAGTACGTGTAGACCAGCGTGCGGTCGGCCGCGGCCAGCCGCTCGGCGGCGAAGTCCATCCGCTCCTCGGCGGAGAGCCTGCCGTGGAAGGTGCCGCCGGACAGCGCGATCCGCGTGAGCGGGGTGTGCTCGAAGTGCGGCGCCGTGACCTGGCAGGCGGCGATCCCGGCCGCGTCGGCGAGCTGGAAGACGGTGGGGTACGGCTGCCACGCGTACGGGTCCGTCCACGGCTGCCAGCGGAGCTGGTTCATCAGCTCGCCGGTCGCCGGGTCCAGCACGGTGTAGCCGGGCAGCCCGTGGGCGCCGGGGACCAGGCCGGTGCCCACCGAGGCCAGCGAGGTGGCGGTGGTGGAGGGGAAGCCCGCGGTGATCGGCTTCCCGGTGCCGCCGCGGGAGGTGGGCAGCAGCGAGGTCAGGAACGGGGCCTCGTCGGGGTGGGAGAGCAGCAGCTCCCAGCCCATGCCGTCCACCAGGAAGACGCAGGCCCGGTCGGCGGGCGCCAGCTCCAGCCCGGACTTCATCCCGGGCACGCCCTGCCCGGCGGCGATGGCGGGGAGCAGGTCGGCCAGCGACGCCTCGCCGTAGCGCGGCACGGGCGCGGTGCGGGGATCCAGGGGCACCGGCTCGTGCGGGGCCGGGCCCTGCGGGAGGGACTGGACCATCAGCGGGCGCCGGTGGTCGCCGCGATGGCCTCGGAGAGCGCCTGCGCGAAGGCCAGCGCCTGGCGGACGGTGTCCGGGCCGTCGCCCGCCTCGCTGACGCGCAGCGAGAGGTCGTCGGCGGTGAGGGAGCCCGTGTAGCCGTGGTCCGCCTCGCAGTTGGGGTCGCCGCAGTTGGCGGGCTCCATGTCCAGGCGGGAGACGGCGCCCCAGCCGATGGTGAGGACGACCTCGCGGGGCAGGGTGCCGGGGGTGTAGGACTCGGGGTTGGCAACGACCCTGCTGAGGACGACGGAGGAGATCCGCTCCAGCTTCACCGACTCGGTGGAGGTCGTGGCGTACGGCGAGGGCGAGGTGTTGTCCGCGGGCTGCTCGTCGGTGTGGCTGACGATGAACCGGGTGTCGGTGAGCACCAGAACCGTGACGTGGCGGCGCACCTCGTTGGAGTCGAACGTCGTCTCCTGGTGCACCAGGTACGAGGCCACGGGCTCACCGCCCACGGCGGACTCGACCGCCTCGGCCACGAGAGCCGGGTAGTAGCCGCTGCGCTCGATCGCCGCGCGCAGCCCCTGGGTCGTCGTACCGGTCTTCGCCATGCCGCCCATCCTACGGGGCGCGGGGCGGTCAGTACGCGGGCAGGCGGCGGGGTCCCAGGTCGGCCCACGCGGGGTTGCCCGTGCCGAACGCGGCGGGCGGGTCGGCGACGCGGACGGCGGCGCCCAGCACCGTCAGGCCGCGGGCGGCGACGACCACCGGCTCCAGGTCGACGGAGACGATCTCGGGGTGGTCGTCGACGAGCCGGGAGAGCCGCAGCAGCAGGTCCTCCAGGGCGGCGGTGTCCACCGGCTGGGCGCCGCGCCAGCCGAACAGCACGGGCGCGGAGCGGATGGAGCGGACCAGGTCCGCGGCGTCCCGGTCGGTGACGGGGACGAGCCGGTGGGCGGTGTCGCCCAGCAGCTCCGAGGGCGGGCCGGCCAGCCCGAAGGAGAGCACCGCGCCGACGGCGGGGTCGACGGTGGCCTTCACCACGGTGTCCACGCCGCGGGGGGCCATGGCCTGGACGACGGGCCGCAGCTCCGCGGGCTTGCCGAGCTGCTCGGTCAGTTCGGCGTAGGCGCGCCGCAGCCCCGCCTCGCCCGCGATGTCCAGCCGTACGCCGCCGAGGTCGGCCCGGTGGCGCAGGTGGGGGGCGGTGGTCTTCAGGGCCACCGGGTAGCCCAGCCGCCGCGCGGCGGCCGCGGCGGCGTCCGCGTCGGGGGCGGGCAGGACGGGCTGCACCGCGATGCCGTAGTGCCCCAGCAGTTCGGCCGCCTCCCCGCCGGTCAGCGGCACGCTGCGGCGCGGGTCGCGCTCCCGCTCCCGGACGCGGGTCAGCAGGGCGGCGGCGGACGCCTCGTCGATGTCGTCGTACTCGGGCACCCGGCCCGGCGTCCCGGCCTCGCGCCGCCACTGGGCGTAGCGGACGGTCTCCGCCAGGGCGCCCACGGCCCGCTCGGGGGCGGGGTAGGCGGGCAGGCCGCGTTCGGCGAGGGCGGCGTCCAGGCCCTCGATGGCCAGGTGGACGACGGCCACCGGTTTGGCCGTGCCCCCGGCGGCCCCGGCGCCCTCGGCGGCCTCGCGCAGCGCCTCGGCCAGCACGGCCGCGTCCCGGCCGTCCGGGGGTCCGTCGACCCAGGGGATCGCGGTGACCACGACGGCGTCGGTGGCCGGATCGGCGAGGGTGGCGCGCAGGGCGCGCCGGAAGTCCTCGGGCGCGGCCTCGGTGGTCAGGTCGGTGACGGGCTGCGGGCGCAGGCCCCGGGCCAGGCAGGCGTCGTAGGTGAGCAGGCACAGCGACTCGGCGTTGCCGAGGATGCCCACGCGCGGGCCCGCGGGCAGCGGCTGGGTGGCCAGCAGGACACCGGCGTCGACGAGTTCGGTGACGGTGTCGACGCGGATGACGCCGGCCTGCCGCAGCAGCGAGGAGACCGTGGCGTCGGGGGTGCGGCTGTCGGGGACGGCGTGGCCGGGGGGCGGGGCGCTGGCGTTGTGCCGGGCGCCCTTGACCACGACGATCGGCTTGCGGGCGGCGGTGCGCCGGGCCAGCCGGCTGAACTTCCGGGGGTTGCCGAAGGACTCCAGGTACATCAGGACGACGTCCGTGTCGGGGTCGTCGTCCCAGTACTGGAGCACGTCGTTGCCGGAGACGTCGGCGCGGTTCCCGGCGGAGACGAAGGTGGAGACGCCGCCGAGCCCGCGGCCCCGGCGGTGGAGGGCGGCGAGCACGGCGATGCCGATCGCGCCGGACTGGGTGAACAGGCCGATGCGCCCGCGGTCGGGGATCGCGGTCGACAGGGTGGTGTTGAGCCGGACGCCGGGTGCGGTGTTGATCACTCCGAAGGCGTTGGGGCCGATGATGCGCATCCCGTACGAGCGGGCCTGCCGGACCAGTTCCCGCTGCTCCTCGCGTCCGAAGTCGGCGGAGAGGACGACCAGTCCCTGCACGCCCCGCCGGCCGCACTCGGCCACGACGGCGGGCACCTGGCCGGCGGGGACGGCGACGACGGCCAGGTCGACGGGTTCGGGGATCTCGCGCACCGAGCGGTACGCGGGTACCGCGTCGACCTCGGTCGTCTCCGGCGGGAAGGCGCGGTTGACGGCGTACGTACGGCCGGTGAAGCCCGCCGCGCGCAGGCCGGCCAGGACGGTGCGCCCGGCGCCGCGCGGGGCGCGGCTGACGCCGATGACGGCCACCGAGCCGGGGGCCAGCAGCCGCTGGACGGAGCGGGCCTCGGCCCGCTGCTCACGGGCCCGCATCACCGCCAGGGACCGCTCGGTCGGTTCCAGGTCGAGGGTGAGGTGGACCGTGCCCTCCTCGAAGCTGCGCTTCTGGGAGTAGCCCGCGTCCGTGAACACCTTGACCATCCTCGTGTTGGCGGGCAGCACCTCGGCGGAGAAGCGGCGCACGCCGCGCTCGCGCGCGCAGGCGGCGATGTGCTCCAGCAGGGCGGAGCCGACGCCGCGCCCCTGGTGGTCGTCGCGGACGAGGAAGGCGACCTCGGCCTCGTCGGCGGGGAGGGAGGCGGGACGGCCCGTGCCGTCGATGCGGTCGTAGCGGACGGTCGCGATGAACTCGCCGCCCACGACGGCGGCCAGGCCGACCCGGTCGACGTAGTCGTGGTGGGTGAAGCGGCGCACGTCGCGGTCGGTGAGGCGGGGGTAGGGGGCGAAGAAGCGGTAGTACTTCGACTGGTCGGAGACCTGCTCGTAGAACCTGACCAGGCGGTCGGCGTCGTCGGGGGTGATGGGACGGATCCGGGCCGTGCCGCCGTCGCGCAGCACCACGTCGGCCTCCCAGTGGGCGGGGTAGGCAGGCTCGGTCGGCGTCCGCATGGGGTCAGCCTAGCCACCGGTGCCCCGGTCCGCGGCCCCGGACGAACCCCGGACGAAAGGGACCCGGGAGCGCCGGGCGGGGCCGGCGGGAGGGGCGGGGCGCGGGTCCGCCCTGCTCCTTCGGGCGGTCCCCCTGTGCCAACCTTGGTCCGGACAGCCGTTCCGACCCGAAGGACACCACCATGGCCGAGCGCCGTGTCACCGTCGGCTGGGCCGAGGGCCTGCACGCCCGCCCCGCCGCGATCTTCGTCCGCGCCGCGACCGCCGCCGGCGTGCCCGTCACCGTGGGCAGGCCCGGGGAGGAGCCGGTCAGCGCGGTGTCGATGCTCGCGGTGCTGGGGCTGGGCGTGGAGGGCGGCGAGGAGATCGTGCTGGCCTCCGGTGCCGAGGGTGCCGAGGACGCCCTGGAGCGTCTGGCGAAGCTGGTCTCCGAGGGGCTGGGGGAGCTTCCCCAGACCGTCTGAGACGGTGCCCGGCCGGGCACCGGCCGCGTCCGGGAGCCTCCGGAAAACTCCGGGAGCCACGGGAACTCCGGGACCCTCCGGAAACGACGCCGACGGAACGGGCGAAGGCGATGGAGCACGCGACTCCACCGCCTTCGTCATATCCGCGCGTCCCGGACGGACAATTCCCCGGGTATTTCCGTCCGCCGTATACGACCGCTGTTACGGATTATCGAGCGCCGTGTTGACGGCATGTTTCGTCTTTCTCACCGCGTCTTTCCGGCGGGCGTTGCGCACGGCCACCGGACGCTGTTCGCGACGGACCGCGACCGAGCGCTCCACGTGGGCGGCCGCCAGGTCCCGCGCCCGCTCGGCGTCGCCGCGGGCGACCGCGTCCACGATGGCGCCGTGCTCCCGCCAGACCGCGGCCGCCCGCAGCGGGGGCTCCGCGGCGTACACCCAGGTGATCTTGCGGCGGAGCTGGGTGAGCAGCGCGGCCAGCGTGGGGCTGCCGGAGGCCTGGGCCAGCGTCTCGTGGTACCAGTCCCCCAGGGCCCGCAGGTCGGACAACTGGCCGTGGTCGGCGCGCTGTCGACCGAGGCGGACCAGGCCGCGCAACACCTTCAACTGCGCCTCGGTGCGGCGCTGCGCCGCCCGGGCGGCGCCCAGCGGCTCCAGCAGGGCGCGGAGGTCGAGCAGGTCGGCGGCCTCCCGCTCGGTGGGCTCGGCGACGCAGGCGCCCGCGTGCCGGCGGCTGGTCACGAAGCCCTCCGACTCCAGGGTGCGCAGGGCCTCGCGCACCGGGACCCGCGAGACGCCGTAGCGCTTCGCGAGCAGTTCCTCGGTGAGCCGGGCACCGGGCGGGAAAGCGCCGGAGACAATGTCGTCGCGTACCGCAGTGCACACCATGTGCGCCGAAATGCGCATGCGCCGACCTCCGCCGTCTTCTCCGCGTTTCCGGTGTCCCGCAGAGTCGAACTGTATTCCACCGGCACGGAAATTCCGATGCCCCAAGGAAGACAGGCGGAAAACCTGCGTCCGCGCGGCGGCGCGCCCCCGGACGCCTCAGACGGCGATGCCCTTGGAGCGCAGGTAGGCGATCGGATCGATGTCCGAGCCGTAGGCGGGTCCGACGCGGGCCTCGAAGTGCAGGTGCGGGCCGGTGGAGTTGCCGGTGCTGCCGGAGAGCCCGATCCGGTCGCCCGCGTCGACGGGCTGGCCGGGCACGACCTGCAGCGCGGACAGGTGGGCGTACTGGGTGTACCGGCCGTCGTGGTGGCGGATGACGACCTGGTTGCCGTACGCGCCGCCCCAGCCGGCCGTCACCACGGTGCCCGGACCCACGGAGCGGACGGGCGTGCCGGTGACCACGGGGAAGTCGATGCCGCTGTGGCTGCCGGAGGACCAGGAGGTGCCGGACGCCTTGTACGGGGTGGTGGCGTGCGCGCCCTCGACCGGGGCGACGTAGCCGCTCAGCGCACGCCGCTCGGCCTCGCGCTCGGCGCGGCGCTTCTCGGCCGCGCGCTCCCGGGCGGCGGCGAGCTCGGCGGCACGCTCCCTGGCGGCCTTCTCCGCCTGCTCCGCCTGCTCGGCCCGCCGGGCCTTGACGGCGCGGGCGACGGCGATCACCTCGGCCTGCTCGGCCCTCTCCCGGGCGGCGCCGGCCGCGCGCCGCCGTTCCTCGGCCTGGGCCCTGACGTCGTCGGCGATCGTGTCGCCGACGGCCATGGCCTGGACGAAGCCCAGGGCGTAGGTCCTGGGCGCCCCGTCCGGCGCGGCGGCGGCGGAGGTCGCGAGGCTGCCGACCACGCCGGTGGTGGCCAGGGCGGCGACCCCCAGGAGGCCGGCGCCGGTGCGCACGGCGCGGCCGGAGAGCTGGTGCTTCTCGGCGAGTCTGCCGGTGAGGTCGGTGATCCTTCCGGCGAGCTTCTCGGTGAACTGCCCGGTGGCACGGGTGAACGCCATGGGCGGCGTGCTCCTTTCCTTCCTTGTCGCCTACCGGGTTAGCTGACGGGTTCGGAGCAGGAAGGTCTCCTACGAGCGCATGGCTCGATTCACCCCGGTGAGATGGACCCCTCGCGCACTGGAGGCGGAGGGTGGTGGGTCCCCGGCTCCCCCTGGTGGGGGACTCGGCGATTCGCCTGCCGTCGGCCGTGGTCGCGGATGCTTCCGACGGCCGACCGGACCGACGCTAAACGGACACGCTTGAGTGGGCAAACAAATCAGGCTATTTGTCGCCCATGCCACACAAACTTCCGCCAGAAGGCTCCAAAAACGGACATAACGAAGGCCCTTGGTGTGACAACCACACCAAGGGCCTTCGTCGTTGGGGAAGCGCCGGAGCCGTCAGTCCGTGACGACCGTCACCTCTCCGATCCCCAGTTCCCGTACCGGGTCGGCGATCTGCGAGGCGTCTCCCACCAGCACCGTCACCAGCCGGTCCGCCGGGAAGGCCGCGACGACCGCCGCCGTCGCCTCCACCGTCCCGGTCTCGGCGAGGCGGGCGTACAGCCGCGCCTGGTAGTCGTCGGGGAGGTGCTGTTCCACCTGGTCGGCGAGGGTGCCGGCCACGGCCGCCGCCGTCTCGTACCGCAGCGGGGCGACGCCCACCAGGTTCTGCACGGCGGCGTCGCGCTCCGCGTCGGTGAGCCCCTCCGCGGCCAGGGTGCGCAGCACCTGCCAGAGGTCGGCCAGTGCGGGCCCCGTCACATCGGTGGCCACCGAGCCGTTGATGGCCAGGAGCGACGCGCCGGTGCCGTCGGGGGCCGAGCGCAGCACCTGGGCGAAGGCGCGCACGCCGTAGGTGTAGCCCTTCTCCTCGCGCAGCACCCGGTCCAGGCGGGAGGTCAGCGTGCCGCCCAGGCAGTACGTGCCGAGCACCTGGGCGGGCCACACGCGGTCGTGCCGGTCGGGGCCGGTCCGGCCGATGAGCAGTTGCGTCTGCACCGCGCCGGGACGGTCCACGATGACCACCCGGCCGGTGTCGTCCGCGGTGATCGGCGGCACCGGCCGGGGCTCGGCGGCGGAACCGTTCCAGGCGCCCAGGGTTTCGGCGAGGGCCTTGTCCAGGTCCACGCCGGTGAAGTCGCCGACCACCACGGCCGTGGCGGTCGCGGGCCGCACGTGCGCCTCGTAGAAGGCGCGCACCGCCGCGGCGTCGATGCGCTCGATGGTCTCCTGGACGCCCTGGCGGGGACGGGAGAGCCGGGAGTGCCCCGGGAACAGCTCGCCGGACAGCGCGATGGCCGCCCGGCGGGCGGGGTTGGCCAGCTCGTGCGGGATCTCGTCCAGGCGGTTGCGCACCAGCCGCTCGATCTCACCGTCCGGGAAGGCGGGAGCACGCAGCGCGTCGGCGAGCAGGCCCAGCGCCTTGGTCAGCCGGGAGGCGGGGACCTCCAGCGAGACCCGCACGCCGGGGTGGTCGGCGTGCGCGTCCAGGGTGGCGCCGCAGCGCTCCAGTTCGGCGGCGAACTCCTCGGCGCTCAGCTTGTCGGTGCCCTCGCTGAAGGCGCGGGCCATGATCGCGGCCACGCCCTCCTGCTCCCTGGGCTCGGCGTCCAGCGGCGCGGGGAGGTTGACCTCGACGGCGACGACCTTCTGGCCGGGACGGTGGCAGCGCAGCACCGTCAGCCCGTTGGACAGCTCGCCGCGCTCGGGGGCCGGGAACGCCCACGGCCTGGGCTGCCCGCCGCGGGGCTGGGGGTGGAACTCCATGGAAACGCCGTTCGCGGGCTGGGGAGTGGCGTCGCTCACTGAGCGGCCTCCTGGTCGTCGTTGGTGGCGGAGTCGGAGACGGTGGCGCCGTCGGCGACATCGGCCGCGATGTCGGGGGCGGTGGTCTCGGTGGGCTCGTAGACCAGCACCGCGCGGTTGTCGGGACGCAGCCGGGCGGCGGCCACCTCCCGCACCTCGTCGGCGGTGACCTGCAGCACGCGGTCCACCGCGGTCAGGGCGAGCTGGGGGTCGCCGAACAGCACGGCGTACCGGCACAGCTCGTCGGCGCGGCCGCCGACCGTGGCCAGCCGGTCCAGCCACTCGCGCTCCAGCAGGGCCTGGGCGCGCTCCATCTCCGCCGGGGTCGGCCCCTCGGCGGCGAAGCGGGCCAGTTCCTCGTCCACGGCCGCCTCGATGGCGGCGACCTCGGCGTCACCGGACGCCTTGACGTCCAGCCACCCCATCGAGGGCGCGCCCGCGAGCCGCAGCATGCCGAAGCCGGCGGTGACGGCGGTGCGGTCGCGGCGGACCAGGCGGTTGTGGAGGCGGGAGGACTCGCCGCCGCCGAGCACGGTCAGCGCCAGGTCGGCGGCGTCCGCCTCGCGGGTGCCGTCGTGCGGCAGCCGGTAGGCGGCCATCAGCGCCCGGGAGGGCACCTCCTCGCGCACGACCTGCCTCAGCTCCTCGCCGATGACGTCCGGCAGCGTGCCGTCGCGCGGCGGCCGCTTGGCGTCGTGGGCGGGGATGGACCCGAAGTACTTCTCGATCCAGGCGAGCGTCTGTTCCGGGTCGATGTCGCCGACGACCGCCAGCACGGCGTTGTTCGGCGCGTAGTAGGTGCGGAAGAAGTCCCGCGCGTCCTCCAGGGAGGCGGCGTCCAGGTCGGCCATCGACCCGATCGGGGTGTGGTGGTACGGGTGGCCCTCGGGGTAGACCATCGCCGTCAGCTTCTCGAAGGCCGTGCCGTAGGGCACGTTGTCGTACCGCTGGCGGCGCTCGTTCTTCACCACGTCGCGCTGGTTCTCCATGGACTCCTCGTCCAGGGCGGCCAGCAGCGACCCCATGCGGTCGGCCTCCAGCCACAGCGCCAGTTCCAGCTGGTGGGCGGGCATGGTCTCGAAGTAGTTGGTGCGCTCGAAGCTGGTGGTGCCGTTCAGCGACCCGCCCGCGTTCTGCACCAGTTCGAAGTGGCCGTTCCCCTTCACCTGGGCCGACCCCTGGAACATCAGGTGCTCGAAGAGGTGCGCCAGGCCGGTGCGGCCCTCGACCTCGTGGCGGGAACCGACGTCGTACCAGAGGCACACCGCGGCGACCGGCGTCAGGTGGTCCTCGGAGAGCACCACGCGCAGGCCGTTGGACAGCCGGTGCTCGGTCGCTGTCAGGCCGCCGGCGGTGGGCGGAGGCGTGGACGTGTGACCCATGGGCAGGGAGTCCCTTCCGATCGCGATCGCGGACCGCGTCTGACAACGCGTGTGTGGTCACTGTATGCAAGCGACCCGACAAAGCGCGAAGTTCCCGTACGGTTCGGGGCGGGGATCCGGCTGTCAGAGCCGAGGTCCACAATGGTCAGCGTCCGTTCCCCGCCCGGCGGGGGCGACACAGCCCGCACCACCGAGAAGCAGGACGCACGAAGGAGTCGCAGCCGCGATGGCCCGCCGCAGCACGAAGACCCCGCCCCCCGGGGGAGACTTCGAGGAGCGCATCCTCGACATCGACGTCGTCGACGAGATGCAGGGCTCCTTCCTGGAGTACGCCTACTCGGTCATCTACTCGCGCGCCCTGCCCGACGCGCGCGACGGCCTCAAGCCGGTGCACCGGCGGATCCTGTACCAGATGCACGAGATGGGCCTGCGGCCCGAGCGCCCGTACGTCAAGTGCGCGCGCGTCGTCGGCGAGGTGATGGGCAAGCTCCACCCGCACGGCGACACCGCCATCTACGACGCGCTGGTGCGCATGGCTCAGCCGTTCTCGATGCGGCTGCCGCTGGTGGACGGGCACGGCAACTTCGGCTCCCTGGGCAACGACGACCCGCCCGCGGCGATGCGGTACACCGAGTGCCGGTCCGCCCCGGCGGCCGGGCTGATGGTCGAGTCGATCGACGAGGACACCGTCGACTTCGCGCCCAACTACGACGGCAGCGAGTCCGAGCCCGCCGTGCTGCCGTCGGCCTACCCGAACCTGCTGGTCAACGGCTCCTCGGGGATCGCGGTCGGCATGGCCACCAACATGCCCCCGCACAACCTGGGCGAGGTGATCGCCGCCGCCCGGCACCTGATCAAGCACCCCGGCGCGGACCTGGAGACGCTGATGCGCTTCGTGCCCGGTCCGGACCTGCCCACGGGCGGCCAGATCGTCGGGCTGGAGGGCATCAGGGACGCGTACGCCAAGGGCCGCGGCACCTTCAAGATCCGCGCCACGGTCTCCGTGGAGAACGTGACCGCGCGGCGCAAGGGCCTGGTCATCACCGAGCTGCCCTTCAACGTCGGCCCGGAGAAGGTCGTCTCCAAGATCAAGGACCTGATCAACGGCAAGAAGATCCAGGGCATCGCCGACGTCAAGGACCTCACCGACCGCCAGCACGGGCTGCGCCTGGTCATCGAGATCAAGAACGGCTTCAACCCCGAGGCCGTGCTGGAGCAGCTCTACAAGCTGACGCCGATGGAGGAGTCCTTCGGCATCAACAACGTGGCCCTGGTCGACGGCCAGCCGCTGACGCTGGGCCTGAAGGAGCTGCTGGAGGTCTACGTCGACCACCGCTTCTCCGTGGTGCGGCGGCGCAGCGAGTTCCGGCGCAGCAAGCGGCGGGACCGGCTGCACCTGGTCGAGGGCCTGCTGGTGGCGCTGGCCGACATCGACGAGGTCATCAGGATCATCCGGTCCAGCGAGAACGCCGCGCAGGCCAAGGAGTCGCTGATGGCCCGCTTCGGCCTGTCCGAGGTCCAGACGCAGTACATCCTCGACACGCCGCTGCGCCGCCTGACGAAGTTCGACCGGCTGGAGCTGGAGGCCGAGCGCGACCGGCTGAACGCCGAGATCCAGGAGCTGACCGACATCCTGGAGTCGGACGCGGCCCTGCGGAAGCTGGTCTCCTCGGAGCTGGCCGCGGTCGCCAAGAAGTACGGCACCCCGCGCCGCACCCGGCTGCTGGAGTCGGCGGACGTCCCGGCGGCGGCCGTCCCGCTCCAGGTCGCCGACGACCCGTGCCGGGTGCTGCTGTCCTCCACCGGCCTGCTGGCCCGCACCGCCAACGGCGAGCCCGTCTTCGACTCCGACGCCAAGCGCCGCAAGCACGACGTGATCGTCTCGGCCGTCCCCGCGACGGCCCGTGGCGAGGTGGGCGCGGTGACCTCGGCCGGGCGCCTGCTGCGACTGTCCGTCATCGACCTGCCCCAGCTTCCGGAGAACTCCCCGCCCAACCTGGCGGGCGGCGCGCGGTTCACCGAGTTCCTGTCCCTGCGGGAGGGCGAGGAACTGGTCTGCCTCACCACCCTGGACGAGTCCTCGCCGGGCCTGGCGCTCGGCACCGAACAGGGCGTGGTCAAGCGGGTGGTGCCGGACTACCCCGTCACCAAGGACGAGCTGGAGGTCATCACCCTCAAGGAGGGCGACCGGATCGTCGGCGCGGTGGAACTGCGCACGGGCGAGGAGGACTTGGTCTTCATCACCGACGAGGCGCAGCTACTGCGCTTCCCCGCCGGGCAGGTACGCCCGCAGGGCCGCCCGGCGGGCGGTGTGGCGGGCATCAAGCTGGGCCAGGGCGCGAAGGTGATCTCCTTCACCGCCGTCGACCCGGCCTCCGACGCGGTGGTCTTCACCGTCGCGGGCTCGCACGGCACGCTGGACTCGATGGGCACGGCCAAGCTGACGCCGTTCGACCAGTACCCGCGCAAGGGCCGGGCGACGGGCGGGGTGCGCTGCCAGCGCTTCCTCAAGGGCGAGGACTGCCTCGCGTTCGCCTGGGCCGGTCCCGCCCCCGCCCGCGCGGCGGACGCCAAGGGCTCGCCGGTCGAGCTGCCCGAGGTGGATCCGCGCCGCGACGGCTCGGGCACCCCGCTGGCCAAGCAGGTCTCGGCGGTCGCCGGCCCGGTGTGACGGCCTCCCGCCGCACCGGACGGTTCCGGCTCCGTTTCCCGTCCGCCCGGCCGCGCTCCGCGGCCGGGCGGACGCGCGACGCCCCGGTCACCCGGAGCCGGCCCCTCCGGCCGGAGGCCGGGCAGCCCTTCGTCCCCGGAGACCTCGACGTCCCCGGCGCCCCGCCGCGGACCGGCCGCCGCCGGGGACGGCCGGCAGCGGGCCGGTGAACGGGCCGCGCGGGGTGACGGCGGCCTCCCCTCCCGCGCGGCACCGGGCGAGGGCGTCGCCGGTGGGGTCCATCCGCCACTCCGCCGCCTCCGGTGCGGTGCCGGTGGCCTGGAGGCGGAGGGTGCGGCCGGGGCCGAGCAGCTCGCGCCTCCCGGGACGGACCTCGGACATCCGCGGCAGCGAGCCGAGTTCCCTCCGCTCGTCCAGGGCGTCGACGGCCGCCTGCTCGTCCACGGTGAACTCCGCGCCGACGGCCAGGACCGCGTCCGCCCGGTGGACGACCGTCTCGTGCGGGAAGCGGCGCGCCCGGAACCCGCGGCACGGGACGGCAGGTCGCGCAGCCGTCCGTCGGGAAGGGGGCGGGCGACCGGGGGCGCACGATCTCCTCGGCCCGGCGGTGTCCGTCGCCGAGGTGCCGCGGCCGCCGGCCGGGGTTCCAGCCGGGGCCGGGCGGGCACCGGAACCGTCGGGTCCGCGTCCGTGACGGCGGCCCTCGGCGGGTCGGTCCGCGCGACGACTCCGGCGCGGTGGCGGTCGTGCTCCGGAAGGCCCGTACCGCCCCGTGGACCGCGTGCCGCTGACCCCTCCTCAGGCGTTCCGGGGCGTCAGGCCGGGGCTTTGCGGGCCCGGGTCGTCAGGGACGGGCGTAGCGCAGGACGCCCCACATGCTGTCGGGCCCGGCGTCCTCCGGGGAGCCGTTCCCCGCGCAGGCAGCCAGCTCCTTGCGGACGGCTCCGGCGTCGATGCCGGAGCCGATCAGCACGAGCTGTGTCACGCGCGGCTCGCCGCGCCTCCACGGCCGGGGCGTGAAGCGCAGGAAGCGCCCGACGGCGTGCAGTTCGAACTTCTGCCGGTGGCCCGGCACGCCGAAGTACACGAAGCCCTTGATGCGGTACAGGCCGTCGGGCCTGCCGTCGAGGAAGGCCATGAACCGGCGCGGGTCCACGGGCTCGTGGGCGGTGAACTCCACGCTCTCGTAGGCGGCGTGCAGATGGTCGCCGTGCTCGTCGTGGCCGCCGTCGCGGAGTTCGGCCCGCACGTCCTCGAAGGACAGTTGCCGTACGGACTCCTCCCGATCCTCCCCGGAGCGCCGGTCGAAGAGCAGTTCCGGGTCGATCCGCCCGTGGGTGGCGCAGACGACGGGCGTGCCTCCGCCCAGCCGCCGCAGCTCGTCCGCCAGGGCCTGCCGTTCGGCGTCCCCGACGCGGTCGGCCTTGTTGAGCACCACCAGGTCCGCCATGGCCACGTGCCGTTCGATCTCCGGATGCCTGGCCCGGGTGGCCTCGAACTCGGCGGCGTCGACGACCTCGACCAGCCCGCCGTAGACGACGCGGTCCTCGGTACCGGCGAGGATCATCCGGATCAGGGTCTCCGGCTCGGCCAGGCCGCTGGCCTCGACGACGATGACGTCGATGCGCGCCGAGGGACGCGCCAGCCTGGCCAGCATCTCGTCCAGGTCGCTGGTGTCGACCGCGCAGCACAGGCAGCCGTTGCCCAGGGAGACCATCGAGTCGACCTGCCCGGCCACCGCCATGGCGTCGATCTCGATGCTGCCGAAGTCGTTGACGATCACGCCGATGCGGCTCCCTCCGCTGTGGGAGAGGAGGTGGTTGAGCAGGGTGGTCTTCCCCGATCCCAGGAAACCCGCCAGGACGATGACCGGGATCCGCTTCCTGATCAAGCTCGCGCCTCCATCGTGCGGGTGGCAGCCGTACCGGGACGGCTGCCGATCGTAGTGGACGGCCCGCCCCCGTTCGGGCGCCGCCCGGAACCTCCCGGGACGCAAGAGGTTAGGCTCGCCTGTGTGAGCATCTGTTCGGCTGCCTCCCGGTCGCTGTCCGAACCGCTCGCGGCCACCGCCGCGACGGCCCGGACCTGGCTGTTCGTCGAACAGCCGGGGCCGTGGGGCGCCAAGGCCCTCACCCACAGCCGTCTCGGCCCCGCCCTCGGCCGCGCCCTGGAGCGGGCCGCCGACGGCACCGGTGTGCGCGTCGCGCTGATCCGCCGCCCCGGCCGGCACCCGGACCGCCACCGCCCCGTCCGCCGCCGGGCCTACCTGGCCCACACCCTCCCCGGCCGCTCCTGGGTGCGCACCGGCCTGCTCTCCGACCCGCAGGAGCTGCGGGACCTGGACATGGCCGCCCTCGGCGCGGGGGACCACGGCGGACTGTGGGAACCGTACGACGGCGATCCCCTGGCGCTGGTGTGCACCAACGGCAGGCGCGACCGCTGCTGCGCCCTGCTCGGCCGTCCGCTGGCCACCGAACTCGCCGCCTCCGGCGCCGGGGAGGTGTGGGAGACCACCCACCTCGGCGGCCACCGCTTCGCCCCCACGCTGCTGACGCTGCCGTACGGCTATGCGTACGGCAGGCTGGGCGGGCACGCCGTCAAGGGCGTCCTGGACGGGCTGCGCCGCGGCCGGATCGTCACCGACGGCTGCCGGGGCCGTTCCGCCTGGAGCCGCCCGGGCCAGGCGGCCGACCTGGCGGTCCGGGAGCTGACGGGCGAGACGGGCGCCGACGCCCTGACCGTCGCGGAGACGGACGGTGCCGCTCCGGTGTGGACCGTCACGGTGGCCCACCGCGACGGCCGTGCCTGGCGCGTCACGGTCACCGAGGACACCGCCGCACCGCCCCTGCCCGCCAGTTGCGGCGCCGCCCCCGCGCCCCAGCCCCGGGTGGCGGCCACGGCGGTCGTCCCGCTCCGAGCGGGCTCCTGAAGGCTCCCGCGGAGGCATCCGGGAAGCCCCGGCGGCCCGGCGGAGGGCCGGCGGAACCCCTCGGCCTCACGCCGCGCCCGCGCCCGTCAGCGCCCGGACCTCGGTCTCGGCGTGCCTGGTCCCGTCCGGGGCCCCGGGAGACAGGAGGGTGCCCAGCCAGCCCGCCAGGAAGCCCAGCGGGACGGAGACCAGAGCCGGGTTCTGGAGGGGGAAGAGGGCGAAGTCCCACTCCGGGAACAGCGCCCGCGGACCACCGGAGACGACCGGGGAGAGCACCACCAGGACGACGGCGGGGGCGAGGCCGCCGCAGACCGACCACAGGGCGCCGCGGGCGGTGAAGCGGCGCCAGAAGAGGGTGTACAGCAGCACGGGGAGATGGGCGGAGGCGGCGGCCGCGAAGGCGAGTCCGGCGAGGAAGGCCACGTTCAGGTCCTGGGCGAGGATCCCCAGGGCGATAGCGACCGCGCCGATGAGCGTCGCGGCCACCCTGGCGACCGCGACCTCGCCGCGGGGCGGCCGGCCCCGGCGGTGGCGGCGGGTGAGCGAGGCGTACAGGTCGTGGGCGACGGCGGCCGAGGAGGCCAGGGTGACGCCCGCGACCACCGCCAAGACGGCGGCGAGGGCGACCGCGGCGACCACCGCGAACAGCACGGCTCCCCCGGCCGAACCGGCCCCGCCGCCCAGGTCGAGGGCGAGCAGCGGGAGGGCGGTGTTCCCGGAGGGGTCGGCGGCGCGTACGGCGTCCGGGCCGACCAGGGCCGCGGCGCCGAGGCCGAGCACGACCGTCATCAGGCAGAACCCGCCGATCAGCCCGATCGCCCACACCGCGGAGAGCCGTGCGGCGCGTGCGGTGGGCACGGTGAGGAAGCGGGCCAGGACGTGCGGCAGCCCGGCGGTGCCCAGGACGAGCGCCAGGCCGAGGCTGAGGAGGTCCAGCCGCGCCGTCCAGTCGTGGCCGTACCGCAGTCCGGGGGCGAGGAAGCCGGAGCCGTGGCCGCTGCGTTCGGCCGCGGTGGCCGCCAGGGCGCCCAGGTCGCCGCCGTGGCGCAGCAGCACCAGCACGGTGAGCGCGCCGGCGCCCGCCAGGAGCAGGACGGCCGTGACGATCTGGATCCAGGTGGTCGCGCGCATGCCCCCGCGCGCGACGTGGACGATCATGAGCGCGCCGATCCCGGCGATAGCGCAGGCACGGACGGCGGGGCCGGTGTCGCCGAGGAGGAGCGCGACCAGACTGCCCGCGCCGGCCATCTGGGCGACGAGGTAGAGGACCGAGACGGTGACGGACGAGATGCCCACGGCGATCCGGACCGGGGGCTCGCTCATCCGGGCGGCGACCACGTCGGCGAGGGTGAACCGGCCGCAGTTGCGGACGAGCTCGGCGACGAGGAGGAGGACGATCGGCCAGGCGGCGAGGAAGCCGACGGAGTGGAGCATTCCGTCGTAGCCGTACAGGGCGATCAGTCCGGCGACCCCGAGGAAGGAGGCGGCGGACAGGTAGTCGCCGGCGATGGCGAAACCGTTCCCCGCCGGGGAGAACTGCCGTCCGCCCGCGTAGAACTCCTCCGGCGAACCGTGGCGTCCGCGGCTCGCCCGGTGCGTGATCATCAGGGTGGTCACGACGAGGGCGCAGAGCAGCAGCAGTGTCAGTGCCCGGTGGCCGCCGGTCACCGGACCGGCCCCCCGCGGTCCCTGCGATCCCCACGGTCCTCGTGGCCTCCGCCGTCGCCTCCGTCCGCCGTACGGGCCAGGTCCTGGGCGTGCCAGCGCAGCTCGAACGCCGTCCTGTCCCGGTGCAGCCGCGCGTGCCGGGCGTACGCCCAGGCCAGCAGGAAGGCCGTGGCGAACTGGGTGAGTCCGGCGAGCACCCCCACCGTGAACGGCCCGCCGCCCAGCGGGCGGCCCATCAGACCGGGCGCGGCGGTGGCGATGACCACGTATGCCAGGTACCAGGCCAGGAAGACGGCGCCGGCGGGCAGGACGAAGCGGCGGTGGCGGCGGCGCACCTCCTGGAAGGCGGCGCTGCGGTGGACGGCGAGGCGGGCGGCGCGCACTCGTCGTGCCGTCCGCCGCGGCCGGAGGCGAGGGTGTCGTACCAGGGGTCGTCGATCCGCATGCCCCAGGATGGGCAGGTCCGCGGAACCCGAGCCGGACCAATCCGGACTCTTCACCCTTTCAGGCGATGATTCGCAGATTCCGGGAGGCGTCCCGGGAGCGGCACGGAGGGCTCCGGAGCCCCGAGGGTCCTGGGGCCCGGGAGGCCCGGGGAGGGAAGCGGCCTCCGCCCCGGGCGGTCCGGGGCGGAGGCGCGGACGGCGAGGCACCGGCCGGAGGCCGGCCGCGGGTCAGACGTCGATCCGGGAGCGGTCCAGCGTCGCCGCCGAGGTGGTGATGAACTCCTTGCGCGGCGCGACCTCGTTGCCCATCAGCAGGTCGAACGTCTTCTCCGCGGCCTCCAGGTCGCTGATGTTGATCCGTCGCAGCGTGCGGTGGCGCGGGTCCATCGTCGTCTCCGCGAGCTGGTCGGCGTCCATCTCGCCCAGGCCCTTGTAGCGCTGCACGGAGTCCTTGTAGCGGATCCCGGCGTGCCGGAGTTCCAGCAGGGTCTGGCGCAGCTCGTTGTCGGAGTAGGTGTAGATGTACTTGCTCTGCCCCCGCTTGGGGTTGACCAGCTCGATCCGGTGCAGCGGCGGCACCGCCGAGAAGACGCGGCCCTGCTCGACCATCGGCCGCATGTAGCGCTGGAAGAGCGTCAGCAGCAGGCAGCGGATGTGCGCCCCGTCGACGTCGGCGTCGGCGAGGAAGATCACCTTGCCGTAGCGCGCCTGGTCGATGTCGAAGGTCCGTCCGGAGCCCGCTCCTATGACCTGGATGATCGCGCCGCACTCGGCGTTCTTCAGCATGTCGGAGACGGACGACTTCTGGACGTTGAGGATCTTGCCGCGGATCGGCAGCAGCGCCTGGAACTCCGAGTTCCGGGCGAGCTTGGCGGTGCCCAGCGCCGAGTCGCCCTCGACGATGAACAGCTCGCTGCGCTCCACGTCGTCGCTGCGGCAGTCGGCGAGCTTGGCCGGGAGCGAGGAGGACTCCAGCGCGGTCTTGCGGCGCTGGGCCTCCTTGTGCTGGCGGGCGGCGATCCGGGTGCGGGCCGCGGCGACGACCTTCTCCAGCACCGCGCGGGCCTGCTGCTTGGCGTCGCGCTTGGTGGAGGTCAGGAACGCCTTGAGCTCCTTGGAGACGACCTGGGCGACGATCCGGGAGGCCGCCGAGGTGCCCAGCACCTCCTTGGTCTGCCCCTCGAACTGGGGCTCGGCCAGCCGTACGGTCACGACCGCCGTCAGGCCCTCCAGGGCGTCGTCCTTGACGATGTCGTCCTCGGCGACGCGCAGCAGCTTGGTGGAGCGCAGCACCTCGTTCACGGTCCGGGTGACCGCCCGCTCGAAGCCGGCGACGTGGGTGCCTCCCTTGGGGGTGGCGATGATGTTGACGAACGACCTGACCGTGGAGTCGTACCCCGTCCCCCACCGCAGCGCGACGTCGACGCCCAGCTCGCGGGTGACCTCGGTGGGGATCATGTGGCCGCGCTCGTCCAGGACCGGGACGGTCTCCTTGAAGGTGCCCTGGCCCGTCAGGCGCAGCACGTCGCAGATCGGCCGGTCCTGGGCGAGGTACTCGCAGAACTCGCTGATGCCGCCCTCGTAGTGGAAGACCTCCTTGGCGGGCGGAGCGCCGTCGATCCCGCGCTCGTCGCGCACGACGATCGTCAGGCCGGGCACGAGGAAGGCCGTCTGGCGGGCCCGGGCGTGCAGGTTCTCCAGGGAGAGCTTGGCGTCCTTGAGGAAGATCTGCCGGTCGGCCCAGTACCGGACTCTGGTGCCGGTGCGGCTCTTGGGGATCTTCTTGCCCTTGCGCAGACCGCTCGCCGGGTCGAAGGGGGCGTCCGGACCGGACTCGGTGAAGATGCCGGGAACACCGCGCCGGAAGCTGATGGAGTGGGTGCGGCCGTCGCGGTCGACCTCGACGTCGAGCCGGGCGGACAGCGCGTTGACGACGGACGCGCCGACGCCGTGGAGACCGCCGGATGCCGCGTACGAGCCGCCGCCGAACTTGCCGCCGGCGTGCAGCTTGGTCATCACCACCTCGACGCCCGACAGGCCCGTCTTGGGCTCGACGTCGACGGGGATGCCGCGGCCGTTGTCCTGCACCTCGACCGAGCCGTCCTCGTGGAGGATCACCTCGATGTGGTCGCAGTGCCCTCCGAGGGCCTCGTCGACGGAGTTGTCGATGATCTCCCAGAGGCAGTGCATCAGGCCGCGGCTGTCGGTGGAGCCGATGTACATGCCCGGCCGCTTGCGCACCGCCTCCAGCCCTTCGAGGACGAGCAGGTGCCGCGCGGTGTAGTTGGAACCGTCGCGGTCCGCCCCCGTCAACAGGGCGGTGGACGGCATGGGGGTCCCCCTGCCGGAGGCCAGGGGAGTCTCGGCGGTCACGCGGTTCGCTCCTCGCTGAATTTCGCTGGGGATGGCTGTCTTGCGGGTCAGAGGGTACCGAGGCCCAGGAGAGCCGAGGTGACGCCACCCAGGAGAAGGCCTATGGTAACCCAGTGTCGACCATGTGTTCGATAACTCGTCCGGGTGACGTGTACATCACGTTCCCTTTCGGGCATGAACCATCTAGGCTCCGGGCACGTCCTCAGGAACAGACCGGGAGGCCGGCGCCGGAGGAGACAACCGAACAGACAACATGAAGACGGCGAAGATCAACTAATCTCTGCAAACGGCTCATTCGCCGCCAACCCGGCAACAGTCAGCCACCTCACAGAGAGATTTTTCGAGGAAAAGCCACGAGCGGGAACGTTTTCGGCCTGGTTGGATGTTGACCCTGGTACGACAGCTCGTCGAGCTAGAGAAGAGGCGACGTGACTACTGTTCTGACCCCCGCGAGCCCGCTGACGGCCGCTGACCGCTGCGATCGCTGCGGCGCCCAGGCGTATCTGCGTGTTGTGCTCCTCAGCGGTGGAGAGCTGCTGTTCTGCGCCCACCACGGCCGGAAGTTCCAGCCGGAGCTCAAGAAGATCGCCGCGGAGATACAGGACGAGACCGAACGACTCAACGCCACCCCCGCGAACGCGGGCGGCAATGAGCGCTGACGACTGACCCGCCGACCCGGCGGCAACTGCGTCCCCATCCGACGAGCTCGGACCGGCTCAGGCCGGACGCGACGGGCGGTCACTCCCACCGGGAGTGGCCGCCCGTCCCCGTTGCCGCTCGGAGCCCTCGGACCCCTTGGGCAACAGCGGACAAGGACATCGGCGGCTCCGTCCCGCCGTCTTCCTTCCGGTCCTTCGGCGCCTACGGGCCGTCCTCCCTCGTCCCTTCCTTCCGCACCCCTGCCGCGCGACTCCCACACCTCCCCGTCACCACTCCTCGTCACCACCGTGCGCATCCGCCTGCCGCCGCACACCGACCGTGAGCAGCCGGAACCCGCGGATGGCCCTCCGGCCGCCGCCGCTCCGCTCCTCGTCGCAGGCCGCGGTCGTCCGCGCCCCGCGCCGGGGCACTTCTTTCCGGCCGCGCTACCCCGTCCTCTCCCACTCAGCGTGGGCCATGAGGGCGGCATCCGCATCCGGAAGAGGGTGCTTCCCCGCGATCGCCGAAGGCCGGTGCCCCCAGCACGGGGGCACCGGCCTTCGGTCTGGGCGGCGCCCATGAGGCGCCGCCGGACGATCCGATCAGTCGAGGTAGTCGCGCAGCACCTGCGAGCGGGACGGGTGGCGCAGCTTGGACATCGTCTTGGACTCGATCTGGCGGATCCGCTCACGGGTCACGCCGTAGACCTTGCCGATCTCGTCCAGCGTCTTGGGCTGGCCGTCGGTGAGCCCGAAGCGCATGGAGACCACGCCCGCCTCGCGCTCGCTGAGCGTGTCGAGAACGGAGTGGAGCTGCTCCTGCAGGAGTGTGAAGCTGACCGCGTCGGCCGGGACGACCGCCTCGGAGTCCTCGATGAGGTCGCCGAACTCGCTGTCGCCGTCCTCGCCCAGCGGGGTGTGCAGGGAGATCGGCTCCCGGCCGTACTTCTGGACCTCGACGACCTTCTCGGGGGTCATGTCGAGCTCCTTGGCCAGTTCCTCCGGGGTGGGCTCGCGGCCCAGGTCCTGGAGCATCTGGCGCTGGACGCGCGCGAGCTTGTTGATCACCTCGACCATGTGCACCGGGATGCGGATGGTGCGGGCCTGGTCGGCCATGGCGCGGGTGATGGCCTGGCGGATCCACCAGGTCGCGTAGGTCGAGAACTTGTAGCCCTTGGTGTAGTCGAACTTCTCGACGGCACGGATCAGACCCAGGTTGCCCTCCTGGATCAGGTCCAGGAAGAGCATGCCGCGGCCGGTGTAGCGCTTGGCCAGGGAGACCACCAGACGGAGGTTGGCCTCCAGGAGGTGGTTCTTGGCCCGGCGGCCGTCCTCGGCGATGATCTCCAGCTCGCGCTTGAGCTTGGGGGCGAGCTTGTCGCTGTTGGCGAGCTTGTCCTCGGCGAAGAGACCGGCCTCGATGCGCTTGGCCAGCTCCACCTCCTGCTCGGCGTTGAGCAGGGGGACCTTGCCGATCTGCTTGAGGTAGTCCTTGACCGGGTCGGCGGTGGCGCCCGCGGCGGCGACCTGCTGGGCGGGGGCGTCGTCCTCGTCCTCGTCGGACAGGACGAATCCCTCGTCGCCCTTGGCGTCGGCCACGGGGTCGTCGGCACCGACCTTGGCGTCCTTGAGCGAGGGATCGTCGAGGAGTTCCTCGTCACCGTCGAGCAGATCGTCGACGACGGACTTCTTGGCGGTGGTCTTCTTCGCGGCCGTCTTCTTGGCCGCCGTCTTCTTGGCGGTGGTCTTCTTCGCGGCCGCCTTCTTCGCCGCCGTCTTCTTGGCGGGCTTCGCCGAGCTCTCCTCCGCGGCCTCCTCCGGGTCTCCGGCCGGGCTCTCCGCCTTGGTGGCGGCGGTCTTCCTGACGGTGGCCTTCTTCGCGGTGACCGTCCTGGTGGCGGTGCGCTTGGCCGAGGTCTTCGCTGCGACGCTCTTGCGGGTGCGCTTGGGTGCCTCTGCGGCACTCACCATCAGCGTCACCCCCTCCTCGTCGAGGATCTGGTTGAGGCTGCGCAGGACGCTCTTCCACTGGGTCGGCGGAATCTGGTCAGCCTCGAAGGCCCGACGCACATCGTCGCCGGCGATCTGCCCCTCGGCCTTTCCCCGCTCAATGAGCGCCATCACAGACGCGGACTCGGCGATCTCCGCAGGGAGCGTACGGGATGTGCTGGCCGACACGAACAACCTCTCGGAACGATGGAAACGGCTTCGGCCCCGCCCACGAAGGATCCGGAACCTGCAAGCCCCGGCGGGGATGACCGGCGGCTCGGGCGGAGCCCTGGAAGAAGTACAGCGCCGGACACGGCGTCGCAATTCCCCCAGCGGCTGCCACCTCTTGAGTCATCGCGCTGCCGCGCGAAGCGTTACGCCTAATTCGAGTGTCCCGAGTCACAGGACATACACGGCCAGATCGCCTTTTACGTGATGTATCCCCGGGATGTGTGCCCGGTACGGCAGGTGCGGCAGAAGTGGATCACGGGACCGGACGCTGTCGCCGGATCCCGCCCGGGGCGGGGTCCGGCGACAGCGCGCGGGGCATGGGCGGTGCCGGCGGTCAGTGCTCGCGCGGAGGGGGCACCACACGGTCGGAGGCTCCGCCCGTCCCCGGGGCGTCGGACGGGGCGGAGGCGGTGGCCGGGGAGGCGGGGCCCGCCGGAGTCGGCGCGCCGGAGGTCGCGGGAACGGGCGCCTCGGAGGAGATCGCGAGCAGTTGGCGCACCGCGCTCTCGGCGGTGGCGGCCTCGCCGGAGGCGACGGCCTCGGCGATCCTGCGGTGCTGGGCCACCGACGCCTCGGTGGGACGCTCGCAGCCGACGGTCGGCGCTCCCGAGACCTGGAGGGCGGCGGCGACGATGCCGGAGAGGTGCTCCAGCATCCGGTTGTCCCCGGCCTGCAGCAGCAGGGCGTGGAACTCGGCGTCCGCACGGGAGAACGTCAGGGTGTCCCCCTGGGCGAGCGTGTGGTCCATGATCTCGACCATGTCGGCGAGGCGCTGCTGGGTCTCGTCGCGGCCGTGTTCGGCGGCGAGCCGGGCCGCGAGGGGCTCGATGGCCCAACGCAGTTCGCACAGCTCACGACGCTGGTCCTCGCGCTGCGGTCCGAAGGCACGCCACTCGATGATGTCGGGGTCGAGCAGGTTCCAGTCACTGACCGGGCGGACCCGGGTACCGACGTTGGGGCGGGCGCTGACCAGGCCCTTGGCCTCAAGGACCCGCAACGACTCGCGGACGACGGTGCGGGAGACCTCGAAGCGCTGGCCGATCTCCTCCGGGACGAGGGGACGGTCGGCGCCGAGGTCGCCGGAAACGATCATCTGGCCCAGCTGCTGCACGAGTTGGCCGTGCAGCCCGCGCCCCCGGTTTCCGGCGGCACGGCGTCCGGCCCGGGCCATGTCCGACTCGCCGCCGTCCCAGGCGGGGACGCTGGTGACACGGGCCGCGCCGGTCGACTCGGCGTAGGCGTAACGGTCCGGCTCGCCCGGACCGGCGAGGCCGGAGCCGGTGGAGCGGGCCGAGGTCATCATGGTGTGCGCAAGGGTAGTCACGCATCCTTTGTCGGCGGTGCTCCGGACGGCCTTGAGGGCTTTGGTGAAAAGCACACGAAAGGGTGATCGGCGACCTCTGCATAATTGACGCCTTATCGGAAAGAAGAGCTCTTTCGACCGGGCACGCACGGCAGTTGGCGCGGACCGCCGGACCAGGCGCGCGGCGGGGCGGCCGGCCGGTGAGGCACGCGGCACGGCGGAGGCGGGACACCGGGACGCCGGAACTCGGCCCCGTTCCCCGGTGTTCCGGTTTCCTCAGATCTCCGGGCGCAGCATCGGCGGGTTCAACAAGGTGGCCCCACCGGCCCGGAAGAGCTGAGCGGGCCGCCCGCCCTGACGCGTCGTCGTGCCACCGGTCGGCACCAGGAAGCCGGGAGTGCCGGTGACCTTGCGGTGGAAGTTCCGCGGATCGAGCGCGACACCCCACACCGCCTCGTAGACCCGCCGCAGTTCCCCCACCGTGAACTCCGGTGGGCAGAAAGCGGTGGCGAGCGAGGAGTACTCGATCTTCGACCGTGCGCGCTCCACCCCGTCCGCGAGGATCCGGCCGTGATCGAAGGCGAGCGGCACGGTCCGCTCGCCGTCCCGGTCCGCGCCGTCACCGGGAGCCAGCAGGGTGTCCACCGGAGCCCAGCGGACGCTGTGCGCGTCACCGCCGGCGGTGGGGGAGGGCAGATCGGGGGCGAGCACCAGGTAGGCGACGCTGACCACCCGCATCCGCGGATCCCGCTGCGGATCGCCGTAGGTCGCGAGCTGTTCGAGGTGGGCGCCCGCGTGCCGGCCGTCCGGATCCTGCACGCGCAACCCGGTCTCTTCGGTGAGTTCCCGGGCGGCCGCGGCCTCCAGGCCTTCGTCGACGCGCACGAAACCCCCGGGCAGCGCCCACTGCCCCTGGTACGGCGGCTCGCCCCGGCGTACGACCAGTGCGCACAGCGCATGCCTGCGCACCGTGAGCACGACCAGGTCGACGGTGACGGCGAAAGGCGGAAAGGCCGACGGGTCGTAGGGCATGACGTGATCATAGTCGTCTGCCTGACGATAAACGGAGACATCCGTCGCTCCGCCGTCAGTTGCGGGCCGTCGCGGCCCTGGAGGTGCGTTCGGCCCGCTGCCGACGCAGGCACTGCCTCAGCGGTTCGGGGTCGAGTCCGCTGTTGCACGCGCTGTGCAGCAGTCGTGCGAAGACGTACTCCGGGTCGAGGTCCAGCGCACGGCCCAGCGCCACGCGCGCACCGGGCTCGTCGCCGCTGGCCCAGGCGACCCATCCGGCCAGGGTGAGCGGAGCGGCGGCGTGTTCGGCGTAGGCGCCGACACATCGCCGGGCCAGCGCCCGCCACAGCCGGAGCGCGGGCGCGGCGTCCGCGCCCTCCATCCACTCCGCGGCCCAGTCCCGGGCGACCCGGTCCTGGAGACCGAGGATCAAGGTGGCGGCCTCCTCGTGGGAGAGGAGGCCGTCGTCCCGGGCGTCGGCCCGGGCCCGGCCCGCCCGCAGGTCCGCGGTGGGTGCGGCGCGGTAGCGGTCGAGCAGCCGCTGGGCGAGCGCGAGGGTCTCGGCGCGTACGGTCTGCCGGTCCACCTCACCGAGCATCCGGGGCACCAGGGCCGTGCCGGCGAGGTCGAGTGCCAGTTCCTGCGGTTCCGCGACCGGCGGACCGAGCGGTGCGAGCCTGGCCGTCAATTCCTTCAAGGAGCCCTCCACCCGCACCCCTGCGTACGTGGCCGCCGCCGCCATGACCGAGGTGCCGGGAACGCCCACCGGGGTGCCGTCGGCCGGGCAGCAGCCGCTGCCGGGGCAGCAGTAGGACCAGTACCGCCCGCCGGAGACGCACAGTGCCTCGTACACCGGCATGTCCAGTGCCCCGCAGGCTGTTCGCAGCCGCTGGGCCAGGGGCCTGAGCCGCTCCATGACGGCTCGGCCGCTCCCGCCGTCGGCCGGGTCCTGGCAGAGGAAGACGAGGGCTCCGTCGGGGCGGTCGCCGCGCGCGGAACTGCTGCCGCGCAGGCAGTCGGCGAGCTGCTCGGCGATGTCGGGCCATCCCTCTTCCCGGGCGGGGATGCCCACCCGGAGCCGGCCGCCGAAGCGGCCGTTCGGACCGTGGAGGCCGACCAGGACGATGGAGTCGTCGGGGTGGTAGCCGAGCAGGTACGGAAGCGAGTCGATCAGTTCGGCCGGGCCGCGCAGGGTGACCCGGGTGGTGGACGGCTGCCGGGCTGGTTCGCTGTGCTGTGTCATGCCCCGACAGTGGCGCGGACGGACGCGGTCCCGCGCGTCGTTGTCCACAGGCGACACCAATAGTCATATCGATCATACGAGTGCCGGGTTATCCCCAGCCCGTTCGCGCGGTGTCGGTGCGATCGGGTTGCATGGACGCATGAGCGAGGAGAACCTGCGCGCCGAGGCCGATGCCGTGCTGTCCCGCCTCGTCGGTGACGCCACCGGCGGGGCGCGGCTGCGCGCGGACCAGTGGCGGGCCGTCGAGGCCCTGGTGGTGGAGCGCCGGCGGACCCTGGTGGTGCAGCGCACCGGCTGGGGCAAGTCGGCGGTGTACTTCGTCGCGACCGCGCTACTGCGCGAGCGCGGCAGCGGACCGACCGTGATCGTCTCCCCGCTGCTGGCGCTGATGCGCAACCAGGTCGAGGCCGCGGAACGGGCGGGCATCCACGCCCGCACGATCAACTCCGCGAACACCGAGGAGTGGGAGGCCGTCCACGCCGAGGTGGCCGCGGGCGGGGTCGACGTGCTGCTGGTGAGCCCGGAACGGCTCAACAACCCCGACTTCCGCGATCACGTGCTGCCGAAGCTCGCCGCCACCACCGGCCTGCTGGTGGTCGACGAGGCGCACTGCATCTCCGACTGGGGCCACGACTTCCGGCCCGACTACCGGCGGCTGCGGACGATGCTCGCCGAGCTGCCGCGGGGTGTTCCGGTGCTCGCCACCACCGCGACGGCCAACGCCCGGGTGACGGCCGACGTGGCCGAGCAGTTGGGCACGGGCGGAGAGGCGGCGGACGCACTCGTCCTGCGCGGCCCCCTGGACCGCGAGAGCCTCCGGCTGGGGGTGCTGCACCTGCCGGACGCGGCGCACCGGCTGGCCTGGCTCGACAGTCACCTCGGCGAACTGCCGGGCTCGGGGATCGTCTACACGCTGACGGTGTCGGCGGCCGAGGAGGTGGCGGGATTCCTGCGCCGGCGCGGCCACGCGGTCTCCTCCTACACCGGGAGGACCGAGAACGCCGACCGGGAGGCTGCGGAGGCGGACCTGCTCGGCAACCGCGTCAAGGCACTGGTGGCCACCTCCGCGCTGGGCATGGGGTTCGACAAGCCGGATCTCGGCTTCGTCGTCCACCTCGGCTCCCCCTCCTCCCCCATCGCCTACTACCAGCAGGTGGGCCGGGCCGGACGCGGTGTGGAGCACGCCGAGGTGCTGCTGATGCCCGGCCCGGAGGACGAGGCGATCTGGCGGTACTTCGCGTCCCTGGCCTTCCCGCCCGAGGAGCAGGTGCGCCGCACGCTGGAGGTGCTGGCGGCGGCCGACCGGCCGATGTCGCTGCCCGCCCTGGAGCCCCTGGTGGAGCTGCGCCGTTCGCGGCTGGAGATGATGCTCAAGGTGCTCGACGTGGACGGGGCGGTGCGGCGGGTGCGCGGCGGCTGGGTCGCCACCGGCGCGCCGTGGTCCTACGACGCGGAGCGGTACGCCTGGGTGGCGCGGCAGCGGGAGGCCGAGCAGCGCGCGATGCGGGAGTACGCCGCCACCTCCGGGTGCCGGATGGAGTTCCTGCGGCGGCAGTTGGACGACGAGGAGGCGGCCTCCTGCGGACGCTGCGACAACTGCGCGGGACCGCGCTTCGGCACCGGAGTCGACCCGGCGTCCCTGGAGGCCGCCCGGGTCGAACTGGGGCGCCCCGGCGTGGAGGTGGAACCCCGCAGGATGTGGCCGACGGGACTGCCCGCGATCGGGCTGGACCTCAAGGGCCGCATCCCGCCGGACGAACAGGCCGCTCCCGGCAGGGCGCTCGGCCGACTCTCCGACATCGGCTGGAGCAACCGGCTGCGCCAGTTGCTCGGACCGCAGTCGGCGGACGGACCGGTACCGGACGACGTGGCCGATGCCGTGGTCACGGTGCTCGCCGACTGGGCGAAGGGGCCGGGCGGATGGGCTTTCGGGGGTGAGGGAGCCCCGGCCCGGCCGGTGGGGGTGGTGACGGTCGACTCCCGGTCCAGGCCGCAGCTGATCCAGTCGCTCGGGGAACGGATCGCGGCAGTCGGCCGGATACCGCTGCTGGGCACCGTGCGGTACGCCGACGAAGCGGTGGCCGCCCGTGCGCCGCGCAGCAACAGCGCTCAGCGGCTCAGGGCGCTGCACGGGGCGCTGACCGTGCCCGGACCGCTGGCGGAGGCGATCGCCGCCCGCGGCGGACCGGTGCTGCTGGTGGACGATTTCACGGAGACCGGCTGGACCCTGGCCGTGGCCGCGCGGCTGCTGCGCCGTGCCGGTGCGGAAGGAGTGCTGCCGCTGGTTCTCGCGGTGCAGGGATGACGGTCCGGCCGGCCGGACGTCCCGGGGCCGTGGCGCGGTCCCGGGCGGGGGGTGAGCCGGGGCGGACCGGGAAACCGGGACGGCGGCGGCCCGGCATGATCCACGGCATCGGATCTTCCATTGCCCGCGGCCGATCGCGCCGGTGAGAATTGGGGCGGCCCACGGACGAAGGACGGCAGGGAGGACCATGACCTTCGGCTTCGCCTCGCCGCCGCCCGCCGACACCTCGTCCCGCCTCGGCCGCGCCCTCGAACCCGCCGAGTGGGCCGCCGCCGGAATCCCCCTGCTCCGCAGCCCCCGCGAGGTCGTCACCGGCCTGCACACCCGTCACCGGCCCGGCCCGGCCACCAGCGTCGTCGCGGTGCTCGACCCGGACGAACGGCTCGTCGCGAGCGCGTCGTTCGTCCGGAACGGCTCCGGTTCCGACGGCTGGGAATGCCGCAACGTCCTGCTGTCCCTGCTGCGCAGGGTCGTCCCGCACGACCTGCGCCGCCGCAGGCCGGTGCGCACCGCCGTCCTGCTGTCCTGCCGGGAGGACGGGCCCGGCTGGACGGAGGAGGACGGCGCGTGGATGTGGGGGCTGCGCGACGCCTGCACCCTCCACGGCCTGCGGTGCGGCGCCTACATCACCCTGACCCGTACCGGGTGGCAGGTGTTCGGCGAGGACCGCGGCGGCCGTCGGCCGTCCCTCGGTTCCACCGCCCGGAGCGGACGGGCGGGCGACGCGGCGCCCGGGGCGCCGCACCGTGCCGCGCCCCGCTGACCCGCCGGACGCGCGGCGGCGTACGGGGTGTGCCGCGGCGTGTCAGAGCAGGTTGCGCAGTCGCTGCGGATCCCCGCAGACGATCAGTCGCGAGCCCGCCCTGGAGAGGGCGGCGGGCAGTGCCCGGGCGGCCTGCTCGTCCGTACCGCCGTTGACGACGAGCACCACGACCGGGCGGGCGGTGGTGCGGTCGGCGGCCGACGCGTGGGCGTAGAAGACGTCCTCCCCCTCGGCCTGCTGGCGCCAGTAGGCGTCCTCTCCGAAGGAGATTTCGTGCTGGGCCCAGGGGTGCAGGTCGCCGGTGGTGAGCACCAGCACGTCGGAGGGTGAGCAGCCCTCGTCGAGCAGCTTGTCGACGGTCTCGTCCGCGGCTTCGACCGCGGCGGCTTCGACGGCCTCGACGAGGTGGATCTGCGGGGTCGGCTTCGCCTGCGCCCCGGTCCGTCCCGCCGCCTGCTGCGGGGGCGTCGCGGCGCGCACCGGTGCGGGCCTGCCGGGAACGGGACGGCTGTGGTCCGCCCGCGGCGGCATCGGCCGGGGGCCGGGCCGGGGGCCGGGAACGGGTGCGGCGGGACGGGGAACCTCGTGGGCCCGGGCAGTACCCGCCGCGTTGCGGGGGCCGGGGACATTCGGGTGGATCTTGGGCTCCTCGGAGCTGTGCGGCATGGGCTGATGTCTACCAAATGCCGACGCGGGACGCGTCAGCGGGTTCGGAAAAAGGTGCGATTTCTAAGGCACTTTGATGCGTTTTCGGTTCAGAAGAGGCCGATTTGCTCGGTTCGCTCGACGCGCGTCCGCTTCAGGTGGCGCCAGCGCGGAAGCGCGTCCAGGTACGACCACGACAGCCGGTGGTGGGGAGTGGGCCCCAGCTCCGCCAGGGCGGCGCGGTGCTCGGGCGAGGGGTAGCCGGCGTTGCGGTCGAAGCGGAAGTCGGCGTGCTCGTCGCCCAGTCGCGCCATGAGCGCGTCGCGGTGCACCTTGGCGATCACGGAGGCGGCGGCCACCGCGACGCACGACTGGTCGCCCTTGATCACCGTGCGGACCCGCCAGGGCCCTCCCAGGTAGTCGTGCTTGCCGTCGAGGATGACCGCGTCGGGGCGGACGGGCAGCGCCTCCAGGGCCCGCACGGCCGCGAGCCGGAGCGCGGCCGTCATGCCCAGCTCGTCGATCTCCCGGGGGGAGGCGTGCCCCAGGGCGTGGGCGGTGGCCCAGTCGGCGAGCCGCTCGGCGAGTTCGGCGCGTCGCCCGGGGTTGATGAGCTTGGAATCCGTGAGCCCCTCGGGGGGTCGGCGCAGCCCGGTGATCGCGGCGCAGACGGTGACGGGGCCGGCCCAGGCACCGCGGCCGACCTCGTCGACTCCGGCTACGACCTTCGCTCCGGTGGTGGCTCGCAGGGAGCGTTCGACGCGGTGGGTGGGAGGCTCGTACGGCATGGCGTCAGCCAGGGTACGCCCCCCGTCCCGGGCACGCTCCACGGGCCCGGGTACGCCTCAGCCGGTGCGCGGCCTGAGCAGCGGCACCATCACCTGGTCGACGATCCCGACGACGTCCGACCGCTCCAGCGGAGCCCCGGTGACCTTGTGCCGGTACATCATCAGGGCCGGCACCACGTCCACGACGAGGTCTCCGGTGGCGTCGGCACGGACCTCACCGCGTGCGATGCCGCGCCGCACCACCTCGCCGATCATCCGCTTCCCCGGCTCCACCACCCTGCCGACGATGATCTCCACGAAGCGCTCGGCCTCGGTCCGGTCGCACTCGTCGATGACGGCCCGCAGCGCGCAGCCGGACGAGGAGTACATCGCCGCGCGCAGCCGCTCGCACAACTGGATCAGGTCCTCGCGCAGGCTGCCGCAGTCCGGCGGCTCCTCCGGGGTCGGCAGCCCGCTCCGCAGGGCGTCGGCCACCAGATCGGCCTTGGAGGGCCAGCGGCGGTAGACGGCCGCCTTGCCGGTGCGGGCCCGGGCGGCGACCCCCTCCATGGTCAGCCCCGTCCATCCGACACTGCCCAGTTGCTCGAGCGTCGCGTCGAGGATCGCGCGCTCCAGTTCGGTGCCGCGGCGGCGTACGCCCGGTGCGCCCGTGCCGGTGTTGCGCGAAGTGGCCATGTCCGTCTCTCCGTTGGTGCTCGTCGTCCGCCGGCCTGCCCGCCGACGCAATCTCCAGTGAACGCTTGCGTTCTCTATCCGGGTCTCACTAGGGTGATGAACAGTGAACGGTCGCGTTCACTATTCCTTGAACGGGGGATTCACGCGTGGCGACCTCTCAGTTGGTCACTGACCGGAAAGAAACGCAAGCTCCGGGGCGGCGGACACGGCGCGGCGTCGCGCTGTTCGTGATCGCCGCCTGCCAGCTCATGGTGGTGCTGGACGCCACCATCGTGAACATCGCGCTTCCCCATGTCAGGGAAGCGCTCGGCTTCTCGACCACGGGCCTGTCCTGGGTGGTCACCTCCTACACCCTCACCTTCGGCGGTCTGCTGCTGCTCGGCGGCAGGGCCGGTGACGTCCTGGGCCGGCGACGGGTGTTCATGACCGGTGTCCTGCTCTTCGTCCTCGCCTCCCTGCTGGGCGGGCTGGCGCAGGAGCCCTGGCAGTTGCTCGTGGCGCGGGCCCTGCAGGGCGCGGGCGGCGCGATCGCCTCGCCCACCGCCCTGGCCCTCGTGGCCACCACCTTCCCGGAGGGGCCCGAACGCAACCGCGCGTTCGGGGTGTTCGCGGCCGTCTCGGCGGGCGGCGGTGCCGTCGGCCTGCTGGCCGGGGGCATGCTCACCGAGTGGCTGAGCTGGCGCTGGGTGATGTTCGTCAACGTTCCCATCGGCCTGCTGATCGTGGCGCTCGCGCCCCGGTACGTCTCGGAGTCGCAGCGCCGTCCAGGCCGCTTCGACATCACCGGCGCGCTGACCTCCACCGTCGGCATGGCCTCCCTGGTCTACGGCTTCGTCCGGGCTGCCGAGGAGGGCTGGAGCGACGGGATCACCCTTGCCGCCTTCGGCGCCGCCGCGGCGCTGCTGGCCGTGTTCGCCCTGAACGAGTCCCGCGTCACCGATCCGATCACGCCCCTGCGGATGTTCGCCGACCGGAACCGTTCGGGCACGTACCTGATCATGCTGAGCCTCGCCGCTGCGATGTTCGGGATGTTCTTCTTCATCGTGCTGTTCGTGCAGGACGTACTGGGATACTCCCCGATCACCGCGGGGCTCGCCTTCCTTCCGGTGACCGTCGCCATCGTGGTGGGGGCGGGCACCTCGCAGCGGCTGCTGCCCGCGCTCGGCCCCAAGCCGTTCATGGTGGTCGGCTCCCTCCTGGCCGGCATCGGCATGGGCTGGCTGACCTTCACCGACCAGGACAGCGGCTATCTGGACGGTGTCCTGGTGCCGATGCTGTTCTTCGGCTTCGGCATGGGGCTGAACTTCGTGACCTTGACGCTCACGGCGGTCTCCGGAGTCGCACAGCACGAGGCGGGGGCGGCTTCCGGCCTGCTCAACGCCACCCAGCAGGTGGGCGGTTCACTCGGTCTGTCCATCCTGATGACCGTCTTCGGCACCGCCGGACGCGATGAGGCCGAGCGGCAGATACCCCGCTTCATGGCCGATGCCTCGCCGGAGCAGCAGGCCGAGTTCGCCAGGACGCACGAGTTGCCCGGCCGGTGGGGGGATGCGGTACTGGCGCAGGGGATGTCCACCGCATTCGTGGCGGCGACCGCGCTGGTCGTGCTGGCCCTGCTCGTCGCCCTGGTGGTGATACGGGTGCGCAGGAGTGATCTGGAGGCTCTCAACGGAACGGCACCCTCCGGAGGACCCGCCGTCTGACCGCCGGGAGTTGGACGGGACGGGTTCGCCGGCTCAGTACGCGTCGCGGGCCCGTCCCTCCCCGTCGAGGCGCCCGCACGGCAGGGCGATCCGATCGACGGGACGCTCGGCGAGCAGGGAGCGTGCCCGTGCCTCGCCACGGCTGGTCGCGTACCAGGGGTCGCCCGCGCCCCGGAGGTCGTCGGCGATGTACCACAGGGCACAGGAGCGCTGCGGTTCGGGCAGGGCGTCCAGGGCCGGTACGGCATCGGCGGAGAGGTCCTGGAGGTACTCCAGATCGATCGTGCCGGTGCGCTCGAACCGCTTGACGTTCTGTTCGGCGACCAGCGCGTCCGGTGAGGCCAGTCCGAAGCACAACACGGCGGCTCCGGCGCTCGCCACGACGGCGCGCGGCAGCCAGCGCCCCCCGAAGAGCCCGGCCGCCATGATCAGCAGGATGACGACGCCGAGCCACAGCTCGATCCCGGCCGCCGACACCCGCAGCCGGGTGAGGCCGTACGCGTCGACGTACCACTCCATGCGGCGCAGCGCCGAGGCCACCACGACGAGGGTCAGCACGCAGAGGGTGCCCAGCACGGCCCGGACCAGGGTCCGGTCGCGGACCGCCCCGCGCGGCGCCCAGCGCAGGGCCAGTGCGATCACGACAAGGGTCAGGAGAGTGGCCGCCAGCAACTGCCAGAAGCCCTGGCGGGCGTACTGCGCGTAGGACAGCCCGGTCTCGTCGAGCACCTTGTCGTAGCCTCCGAAGAGGACGGTGAGCTGGATGACGATGAAGACGGCGAACAGCACGTTCAGCGCGATCAGCGGCAGTGCCCATTCCACGCGTCCGCGCGGCTGCCCCGGCGTGCTCTCGATCCGGTCCCACCGCCAGGGGGCCGCGGCCGTGTGCGCCGCCGCCAGCGCTCCCACCACTCCCAGGACGAGCAGCGGAAGGCGCACCGGTCCGTCCCCCAGCGACATCTCGGGCACCATCCGGGCCAGCAGATCGGCGAAGGCGGCGTCCGCCCCCGCGAACAGGGCACCGAAGACCACCAGCAGCCCGACGGCTGTCCCGCCCGTACGGACCACTGGTCCCCAGCGGTCGCGGGAGCCCTCCGCCCGCTCGCGCAGCCCGTGCCAGGCCCAGGCGATTCCCGGCACGGCACCGCAGAACACCCCGGCACAGCCCAGCAGTGTCCCGCGCCAGGTGCGCGTCCCGTGCAGCGCCAGTGAGCCCAGTCCCAGCGCGGCCACCAGGGCCAGGAAGGTCGGCCAGCCCGCGTCCCGCAGCGCGGGCACGAGCAGCAGCACCAGCCCGCCCACGGCCCACACCAGCGTCCACGGACGCATCCGGCGGCCCGCCGCGCGGGCGGCCGCGTACGCGCCGAGGGCGGCCGGCACGGCGACCAGCAGCACGTTCAGGCCTAGTCCGTCGCCGAGCAGCAGCGCTGCGAGCAGCCCCGTGGCCAGCGCGCTCCACACGGTGGCGGCCCTGATCGGCGCGGGTTCCTCCGGCCCCGCCGCCTCCAGCCAGACGGACGGCGACGGCTCGGGCACGGACCAGGACGACGGTCCGTGCGTCCGGGCAGGAGTCCGTTCCCCTCCGCCGGGTTCTCCCCCACCGGCCTGCCGCGTCATGTACGCGGGGATCTTCGGTGGTTCGGTGTCCCCCGTTGCGGTGTCCTTCGCGCCGGCCTTTGCGGTGTCCTTTGCGGTGTCCTTCGGTTCCCCCGCCGCGGGCCTGCCGGACGACTGGCCGGACATGGGCTCCCCTCCCCCACCGCGTGGTGATCACGCGGTGCCTCGGGCGTCACCGTAGTGCGCGCCCCGGCGCGCGGAGGCACTGGGCACCGCGCTGTGACACATCGGTGACGAGGCCCGGGGACGAGGCTCGGTGACAGGAACCGGGACAGGGCCCGGTGAAAAGGCGGAGCCCAGCGCGCCCCCGGCGCGCGCCCGGGCAGCGGCGGTGGCCCGCCGGGGCGGACCTCACCGGGGCGAGCGCCGCCCGGGGCGCTGGTAGAAGCCGGACAGGCCGTACGCCTCCGCGGACTCCCCCTCGTACGGTCCCGCGTACGACTCGGGGGTGGTCCAGCGCTCGAAGGGCCGGTCCAGGTGGTAGCGCCCGTCCGCTCCCAGCAGCAGCGCGCGGCTCTCCCCGTTCCCCGGGTTGGACAGCGACTCGAACTCCGCGACCGTCCAGTGCAGCCACCGCATGCAGAACAGCCGCATGGTCAGCCCGTGCGTCACCAACAGCACGTTCGGCGGGTGGTCGGGGAGGGCGAAGCTGCGCCACAGACTCTCCAGGAAGGCCCCGACCCGGTCGTAGACGTCCGCCCCGGACTCGCCCTGCGCGAAGCGGTAGAAGAAGTGCCCGTACGCGTCGCGCGCCGCCTTCTGGCGCCGCACCTCCTCGTGGTCCTGCCAGTTTCCCCAGTCCTGTTCGCGCAGCCGCGGCTCCTCGCGCACCCTCACCCGCGTCGGGTCCAGGCGCAGGGCCCGGAAGGTCTGGTGGGTGCGGCGGTACGGCGAGACGTAGGCCGAGACGCGCTCGTCGCCGAAGAGGGCCCGCAGCCGCTCCCCCGCCGCCTCCGCCTGCCGGAATCCCCGCTCGGTCAGGCTCAGGGCGTGGTCGGGTATCCGTTCGTAGACGGAGTCGTCGACGTTTCCTTCCGACTCGCCGTGCCGGACCAGGACGATGCGCCGGGGTCGTGCCATACGTCCAGCCTAGGCGCGTCCGGGCCCGGCGGCCCGCCGCGAGACCGGACCGCCGGGCCCGGACGCGCACACGGACGCGGGCGTACACGCGGGCACGGACGCCCGCGTCAGACGGTCCACGCCGGTTCGAGGTCGATCACGTCCCCGGCGACCGCCATGACATCGGCTCCGAGCTGGGCGCGCAGCGCCAGCCGCTCGATCCGCTCCGTGCGGTACTTGCCGTGTTCGGCGGCCGAGTCCCACATCGACAGCACCAGGAACTCGTCCTCGGCCTGCGCCTGGGCGAAGACCCCCCGCAGCATCCCGGGCGATCCGGCCATCGCCGGGTTCCACACCTTCTCCTGCATCAGGGTGTAGTGCTCGATGCGCTCCCGGCGCACCTTGCAGTGGGCGACGCGCAGCAGGTCGGCGTCCGTGAACTGCGGCTGGAACCCCACCTTCACGTCGAAGCGGTACTCGAAGAGGCGGACCTGGGCGTCCTTGTACGTACCGCTCTGCGCCGCCGCCAGCCGGTCGTGGGAGCGCGCCATGAACGAGTCGTAGAAGGCCCGGCTCTCCCAGAACCCGAAGAGGTGCGCCACACCCGGCCGGGACCGGCTCCAGCCGCCGCCCTGCGCGCGGAAACCCGGCTCGCCGAGCAGTCCCGCCCACTTCCGCTGCCCCCGTTCGAAGCCGCGTCGGTCGACCACCGTGCACCGCATCCACTTGACCAACACCGCGCCATCGTACGGCCATATCGGTGGCTGATCGCATGGCTCCTCACGGACGGGGATCGATGGGGGTGATGACTCCGGCCCTCTGTTCGACCACCGCCGCGGCCGTCAGGCACTGGTCCTCCCGGAAGGCCCGTCCGACGATCTGCACGCCCTGCGGAAGGCCGTCCCGCATCCCGGTGGGGACGGCCACGGCGGGCACCCCGGCGAAGCTGGTGACGGTGCAGAGCCGCATCGCCTCGGTGACGGTGCGGTGCCCCTCCTCGTCCCGGGACTCCAGGCCGGGTTCCACCGGCGGCCGGGTGAACACGGGACCGAGCAGCAGCGGGTACTCGGCGAGGAACCCGGCCCAGGCCCGCCGGACGGTCAACCGCACTCCGGTCAGCCGCAGGTACTCCGGCAGGTCCACCGGAGGGGTGCGCGCCATCGACATCTCGATGTAGCGGTGTCCGCCCTCCCCGAGGATCCGCCGGACCGCGGGCCAGGTCATGCCGAACTCGGTCATGATCATCCTGCCGTACGCCTCCAGCGCCTCGTCGTGCATCGGCACATCGGGCACCTCCGTCACGGCGTACCCGGCGTCCGACAGGTACGAGGCCGCGGCCTCCACCGCCTCCCGCGCCCACGGATGCACGCCCCGGCCGCCCGGGTCGGCGACCACCGCGACCCTCACGGGCCCGCCGGCGGGTTCCGGCCGTTCCAGCGGCACCGGTACGGCGCGCGGGTCGCGCGGGTCGGCCCCCGGGCCGGCCAGCGCCTCGAAGGCGGCCCACAGGTCGCCGACCGTACGGGCCAGCGGGCCGTCCACCGGGATCGTCTGGGCGCACAGGGGCGGGTCCTCCGTCCCGATCCGGTGGTCGGCGGGGAAGCGTCCCTCGGTGGGTTTGAGGCCGGCCACGCCGCAGAAGGCGGCGGGGATGCGCACCGACCCGCCGGAGTCGTTGCCCAGTCCCAGGGGCGCCATGCCCGTGGCCACGGCCGCGCCGTCGCCGCCGCTGGTGCCGCCCGGGGTGACGCGGGCGTCCCACGGGTTGGCCGTGTCCCCGAAGAGTTCGCTGCGGGAGTGCATCCCGGCGAGCGTGAGGGTGGGCATGTTGCCGTGGCCGATCGGTATGGCCCCGGCCGCGCGGAGCCGGGCCACCGGCGGGGCGTCGGCCCGGGCCGTGGCGTCCCGGAACCACCGGGCGCCGTGGGTGGTCGGCACCCCGCCGATCGCGATGTTCTCCTTGACGGTGAACGGCACCCCGGCCAGCGGGCCTAGATCGGCTCCCGCCGCGCGGCGGCGGTCGATCTCGGCGGCCCGCGCCCGGGCGGTGTCGGCGAGCACCTGGGTGACGGCGTTGACCTGCGGGTTCACCACGGCGATCCGTTCCAGGTGGCGGTCGACCACCTCGACCGCGCTCACCTCGCCGGCGCGGACCGCCCGCGCGATCGCGCCGGCCTCCCACTGCCACAGGGGTCCGTCCGTACCGCTGCCGCCGTTCATCTCCCACTCCTTCGCGGGTGCTCCCCCGCTTCCGCGGCCCCGCTTGTTCCGATGCGCTTGCATCACAAAAGTATCCTGTAATCGATACGAGCGCATCGGAAAAAGTGAGGCCACGGCCATGCCCCGAAGGATCGACCACGACGACCGCCGCCGGCGGATCGCCGACGCCGTCTGCCTCCTGGCCGACGAACGCGGCCTGGAGGGGGTGACCCTGCGCGACGTGGCCGCCCGGGCCGGGGTCTCCATGGGAGCCGTGCAGCGCTGCTTCCGCACCAAGGAGGAGATGCTCGTCTTCGCCCTCGCGCACGTGGGCGAACGCATCACCGACCGCGTCCGCGCCCGGCTCGCCGCCTCCCCCGCCCAGTCCGCGCGGACCGCCCTCGGCCACACCCTCACCGAGGTCTCCCTGCTGGCCGGGGAGCACCGCGCGGAGGCCCGGGTCTGGCTCGCCTTCGTGGCGCAGGCCGCCGTCACCCCCGCGCTGGCGACGGTCGTGCGCGGCGCCTACGACGAATTGCGCGCCCTCCTGGCGCGCCTGATCGCCGAGGCGGCCGACCCGCCCTGCCCGCACCCCGGGCGCGAGGCCGACGCCCTGCTCGCCCTCGCCGACGGCCTGACCACCCATGTCCTGATCGGACGGCTCTCCCCCGGGGCGGCCCTGGAGATCCTGGACGAACGGCTCGCCCGGCTGTGGGAACCCGGGCGGCCGGACGCACGTCACCCGGCGACACGCCCCACCGCGTGACACCGCATGACACCGCACGACCGGGCGCGCGCTGACGGGGCGTCCGCCGCGGCGACCGCCGGCGCACCCGTGATCGCGGCGGACCGTACGCTCCCGCCCGGCGCGGGACGCACACGTGGCACCATGGACAAGCAGCTTGAAGCCCCTGGCAGTTGGGGACGCGTCCGCGGGGCGGACGTCCTCCGGCCGGGGGCTCGACTCCTGTCCGCGCCGGGGGAAGGGCACCCGGCCGCGGGCTCGTCGGCCAGGCGCGGACACGTCCCGCGGCGGCCCGGTACCGAGGAAGGGGAGCCCGGTGAGCAGTCTCAACAAGGGGGTCGAAAAGGTCGAGGTGGCACTCCGGTGGGATCCCAGCCCCTCCGGCGCGCCGCCCCACGACCTCGACATCATCGCCGGGGTCTACCCCGCTGACGACCCGCACGGCGAACCCGTCTACCTCGTGCACTTCGACAGGCGCTCGCCCGACGGCACCATCACCCTCAACCGGGACAGCAGGACCGGCCAGGGCTTCGGCAACGACGAGGTCATGACGCTGGAACTCGAACGGCTGACGCCCGGGTACGCCCGCGTGGTCGTGGGCGTGGCCATCCAGCAGAGCGGGGGCCGCAGGACGTTCGGCGACATAGCGAACACCGGCGTCCGGATCAGCGAGGGGTACACGGAGCTGGCCAAGCACGACTTCACCGCCGTCTCCGGGGCGACGGCCGCGACCGTCGCGGAGTTCACCCGGAACGGTTCGGGCGTCTGGGAGTTCCGCGAGGACGTCCGCGGTTTCGACGTCGACCCGGACTCCTTCGCCAGGCTGATGGGCGCCGCCTCCTCTTGAACCGCGGCCCGCGGGCCGCACCGCGCGGGGCAGCCGCCGGAGACGACCGGGGCGGTGGGACCGGCTTTCCGGTCCCACCGCCCCGGTCAGGCGCCTTCCGCCTCAGCGGTGCCCGCCGTACTGGTGGGGACCACTTTGTTTCTGGCATGCGGTATGCCTCTCCCCGCGATGCACCGCTCTGTCAGTGCCCCGATCTACTCCTGCAGCCACAAGTGCCGCTGAGGCGGGGAGGGGCGTCCAGTTGGGGAACGCGTTTCACGGTGAAGATCAAATGGATCACAGTGGCCTCGGGCTGAATGATTTGCCGCTGGGTCCGTGGGCGGGCGCGAGCGTCACAACATGGGCCAGCAAAACGGGCAGTGTCTGGCACGGGGACCCCGACCGCAGCCAACTCCGAAGCCGCAGCAGGCAGGAAGTTCATGTGCAGCCTGTTGAAGTAACGATGGCGGATCGCGTCCTGCCGACCTCCTTCCGCTGCTGCCCTCCTGGCGCATTGCGGGATCACCAGGAAGCTGTCGAGTCGCTTCTGCACTTCGATGCAACAACCCGCAAAGTTGCGGCGCTTTTTGAGGCCCAGCATCTTGATCTGTCCGTGTTCAACAAGGCGAGACGGGGCTCCGAGGAACTCACCACTGCCGCCGACGGTCCTCTTGCGGGCTTCTGGCGCCGCTGCCAGAAAGAGCGTGAGTCGCTCGTCTCCCGACTGGAATGTCATCCGACCTCCAGGATTCCCGTCATGCTGGCCGCGGAATGGGTACTCAGCGGCAAGACCCCGCGCCGGCACCAAGAGCGATACACAGCTTTCCTGGATTTCACAGAGAGGGAATGCGGCGCTCGACGTATTACCTCATGGCTTGGAGCCCGGGGTTACGTCAACCAACACTTCTTACTCAACTGGCTGGCCGCAGTAGCCACGGGGCAGGAGCCGTCACACGTCACAGCACATTTGACGGACAAAGAAGTAGAGCGATCTCGCGCCTTTGCACGAGATGCGCCGGAAGATTTCTACGATCAACTGCGGGAAGTCTGGCGGTTCATCGGAGAAGCATGGGCCCGCATGCTGGACGGCATTGCATTGGCGCATCAGGGAGAGATCGTTGCGATCTTCCACGAGCACGAAGTCGGCCTCAACTGGGAGATGCGCGAGCTCTTCAACACCGTGTTTCCATGCACACACCTGCGCACAACAGAATTCTCATGGACGTGCGGCCGAATTCCTGCAATTCTTCGACTGTTCCTGAACGAGCGCAAGCGCGGCCTTGTCGGACTCGTACTGACAGAGGAGCACGCTCACCTGTTCGACACGGAGAAGTGTGCGCTTTTCCTCAGGAACCTGGTCATAGATCTGGATTGCCCGGAAACCGCGGACCACGTCCAAGGCGGAAATGCTTCCCATACCGCGGAAGAATTAGAAGGTGATTATCCCAAGCCTCGGCTGCACTGGCGGCTCCAGGGATTCGGCGCAGGGGTCCATGACTTTGGGCTGACAGGTGTCCATGTGCTCCTGGCATTGCGCGCCGCATACAAGGGAACTGAATTTCCGCGCGGAAGAAGTCCTCGGAAGCGCCCGTGGGCGTGACGGAAGAGGCGGGAGACCACCCTCGGTGGTCTCCCGCCTGACTGAAACCGTCAATCCCGCCGTCAGCTGCAGCCGCTGGTCGAGCCGCAGCCCTCGCACACGTAGCAGCTACCCGCGCGGCGCATCTTGGTGCCGCAGGAGAAGCAGAGCGGGGCGTCGGCGTTGAGGCCGAGCTGCATCTCCACCAGCTCGGTGGAGCTGTGGGCCTCCTTCGGGGCCGGGGCCGGAGCCTGCGGCTCGGGAGCGCCGACCGGCTTGGGCGGTTCGACCTCGCGCGGGGCCGACTGGGCCAGCCCCTCGACGTCCACCTCGTCCTCGGCCGGCTCGTACGAGCCGGTCTCCAGGTGGCGCTGGCGCTCCTCGGCGGAGTGGATGCCGAGGGCCGAGCGGGTCTCGAAGGGCAGGAAGTCCAGCGCCAGGCGGCGGAAGATGTAGTCGACGATCGACTGGGCCATCCGCACGTCCGGGTCGTCCGTCATGCCGGCGGGCTCGAAGCGCATGTTGGTGAACTTCGAGACGTACGTCTCCAGCGGCACGCCGTACTGCAGGCCCACCGAGACGGCGATCGAGAAGGCGTCCATCATGCCCGCGAGGGTGGACCCCTGCTTGGACATCTTCAGGAAGACCTCGCCGAGGCCGTCGTCCGGGTAGGAGTTGGCGGTCATGTAGCCCTCGGCACCGCCGACGGTGAAGGAGGTGGTGATGCCGGGGCGGCCCTTGGGCAGCCGCTTGCGCACCGGGCGGTACTCGACGGCCTTCTCCGTCCCGGTCTCCTCGGCGGCGGCCTTCTTCTCCTCCTTCTTCTTGGCGGAGAGCGGCTGGCCGACCTTGCAGTTGTCGCGGTAGATCGCCAGCGCCTTCAGGCCGAGCTTCCAGCCCTGGTAGTAGATCTCCTCGACGTCCTCGACGGTGGCCGACTCGGGCATGTTGACGGTCTTGGAGATGGCGCCGGACAGGAACGGCTGGGTGGCGGCCATCATCCGCACGTGCCCCATCGGGGAGATGGAGCGCTCGCCCATGGCGCAGTCGAAGACCTCGTAGTGCTCGGGCTTCAGGCCCGGGGCGTCGATGACGTTGCCGTGCTCGGCGATGTGCTCGACGATCGCCTCGACCTGCTCGGGCTGGTAGCCCAGGCGCTTGAGGGCCTTGGGGACGGTGTTGTTGACGATCTGCATCGACCCGCCGCCGACCAGCTTCTTGAACTTGACCAGGGCCAGGTCGGGCTCGATGCCGGTGGTGTCGCAGTCCATCATCAGGCCGATGGTGCCGGTGGGGGCGAGCACGGACGCCTGGGCGTTGCGGAATCCGTTCTTCTTGCCCAGCCGCAGCACGTCCTGCCAGGCCTCGGTGGCCGCGCCCCACACCGGGGTGTCCAGGTCGTCCATGCGCTTGGCGTCGGTGTTGGCGTCGGCGTGCTGGCGCATGACGCGCTGGTGGGCCTCGGCGTTGCGGGCGTAGCCGTCGTACGGGCCGACGATCGCGGCGAGCTCGGCGGAGCGGCGGTAGGAGGTGGCGGTCATCAGGGAGGTGATCGCACCGGCCAGCGCGCGGCCGCCGTCGGAGTCGTAGGCGTGGCCGGTGGCCATCAGCAGGGCGCCGAGGTTGGCGTAGCCGATGCCGAGCTGGCGGAAGGCGCGGGTGGTCTCGGCGATCTTCTCCGTGGGGAAGTCCGCGAAGCAGATGGAGATGTCCATCGCGGTGATGACCAGTTCGACGATCCTGGTGAAGCGCTCGACGTCGAAGGACTGGTTGCCCTGGTCGTCGTCCCGCAGGAACTTCATCAGGTTCAGCGAGGCCAGGTTGCACGAGGAGTTGTCCAGGTGCATGTACTCGCTGCACGGGTTGGAGGCGGTGATGCGGCCGCTCTCCGGCGAGGTGTGCCAGTGGTTGATGGTGTCGTCGTACTGGATGCCCGGGTCGGCGCAGGCCCAGGCGGCCTCGGCCATCTTCCGGAACAGCCCCTTGGCGTCGACCTCCTCGATGACCTCGCCGGTCAGCCGCGCGCGCAGGCCGAACTTCGAGCCGGCCTCGACGGCCTTCATGAAGGCGTCGTTGACGCGGACGGAGTTGTTGGCGTTCTGGTACTGGACGGAGGTGATGTCCTCGCCGCCCAGGTCCATGTCGAAGCCCGCGTCGCGCAGGGCGCGGATCTTCTCCTCCTCCTTGACCTTGGTCTCGATGAACGCCTCGATGTCGGGGTGGTCCACGTCCAGGACGACCATCTTGGCCGCGCGGCGGGTGGCGCCGCCGGACTTGATCGTCCCGGCGGAGGCGTCGGCACCGCGCATGAAGGACACCGGGCCGGAGGCGTTGCCGCCGGAGGAGAGCAGCTCCTTGGAGGAGCGGATGCGCGAGAGGTTCAGTCCGGCGCCGGAGCCGCCCTTGAAGATCATCCCCTCTTCCTTGTACCAGTCGAGGATCGACTCCATGGAGTCGTCGACGGAGAGGATGAAGCAGGCCGAGACCTGCTGGGGCTGCTTGGTGCCGACGTTGAACCACACCGGGGAGTTGAACGCGAAGATCTGGTGGAGCACGGCGTAGGTCAGCTCGTGCTCGAAGATCTCGGCGTCGGCCGGGGAGGCGAAGTAGCCGTGCTTCTCCCCCGCGGCGCGGTAGGTCTTCACCACGCGGTCGATCAGCTGCTTGAGGCTGTACTCGCGCTGGGGCGTGCCCAGGGCTCCGCGGAAGTACTTGCTGGTGACGATGTTGACCGCGTTCACCGACCAGAAGTCGGGGAACTCCACGCCGCGCTGCTCGAAGTTGACCGAGCCGTCGCGCCAGTTGGTCATGACGACGTCACGGCGCTCCCAGACCACCTCGTCGTACGGGTGCACACCCGGAGTGGTGTGGATGCGCTCGAATCGCAGACCCTTGCCGGCCTTGCTCCCCCTGGAGCGGGAGCCTCGTGCCGGGTCGCTCGTCGTCTCTGTCATTCCGCCTCCCTGTACAGGCATAACGCCTTGACACGCCCGGGACTTCCCGGGGTGTGGTGTCTGTTCTGATGGCCGGAGCGCGGCAGCGTTCCGGTCGGGTCCGTGTGGTGCCGCTCAGTCCCTGGCGGCCAGTGGGGCAGGGGGCGCGGCGGGGCCTCCGTCGCCCCCGGCGCCCCTGCCGTCTCCGGTGTCCCCGGTGCGACTGCCGTCACCGGAGCCGCCGCGGCTCCGGCCTCCGGCGGCGCTTCCGGGGGTGTGTGCGGCCGGGGCTCCGCTCCCGGCTCCGTCCGGGGTCCTGGTGTCGCCCCCGGCGCCCCTGTCGTGGTCGTCGCGCGCGCCGGCCCGTTCTCCGCGCAGCTCGGCGATCGCGGCCTCGAAGTCCTCCAGCGAGTCGAACGCCTGGTAGACGGACGCGAAGCGCAGGTACGCCACGAGGTCCAGTTCGCGCAGCGGTCCGAGTATGGCCAGACCGACGTCGTGCGTGGACAGCTCGGCGCTCCCGGTGGCCCGCACCGCCTCCTCGACCCGCTGGCCCAGCTGGGCGAGCGCGTCCTCGGTGACCGGGCGTCCCTGGCACGCCTTGCGCACTCCGGCGATCACCTTGTCCCGGCTGAAGGGCTCGGTGACCCCGCTCCGCTTGATCACCATCAGTGACGCGTTCTCCACCGTCGTGAAACGGCGGGAGCAGTGCGGGCACTGGCGGCGTCGGCGGATCGCGGCACCGTCGTCGGTGGTGCGGCTGTCGACGACGCGGCTGTCGGGGTGCCGGCAGAAGGGGCAGTGCATCGCTTCCCACCCTCCTTCACCCTCGATCGGCGCAGCGCGAACGCAGCGTTGGACACGCCTCCGAGTGCCCTGCGAGAGGCCCTCGAAGCGGCCACCAGCATAGGGGATGCCCTCCGCTCTCCTGGAGGGGGGACCACAACTTCTGGGTGGCTGCCGCCTATCTAACCACTACATCTGGGGGCCGACGGCCAACACGCCGTACGGGCCGGAATCACCGGGGCGAGAAGCGTACGAGAGGGTACCGTAGTGATCGACAGCGACCTCCGGGCCATACACCCACCACAGCGATCACGTCAGCTAATCTGCGAAATTTCACTCGAACGTGTGTTTGGCGCAACCTTTCGAAAGCACCTACCGTTGTCCAGCTAGGGAGAACCGCTTGAGAGGGGCCGACGTGACCACCACCGCAGAGAGCGCCGCCATCACCGCACGGGACCGTTCCCGGGGCCGGGTCGATCATGTGCACGGAGCAAACACCGCCCCGGGCGTTTCCGATGGCACGGGTGGCCCGGACGCTCCCAAGCCCACCCGCGCCCTGCCCGGCCGCCCACCGGGGATCCGCGCCGACAGCTCCGGGCTGACGGACCGGCAGCGGCGGGTGATCGAGGTGATCCGGGACTCCGTGCAGCGCCGTGGTTACCCTCCGTCGATGCGGGAGATCGGTCAGGCCGTCGGTCTGTCCTCCACCTCCTCCGTCGCCCACCAGCTCATGGCGCTGGAGCGCAAGGGCTTCCTACGGCGCGACCCGCACCGTCCGCGCGCGTACGAGGTGCGCGCCTCGGACGCGCCCACCAGCCAGACCACCGACACCACCGGCAAGCCCGCCGCCTCCTACGTGCCCCTGGTGGGCCGGATCGCGGCCGGCGGCCCGATCCTGGCCGAGGAGTCCGTGGAGGACGTCTTCCCCCTGCCGCGCCAGCTCGTCGGTGACGGCGAACTGTTCGTGCTCAAGGTCGTCGGCGACTCGATGGTGGAGGCGGCGATCTGCGACGGCGACTGGGTGACGGTGCGCCGTCAGCCGGTCGCGGAGAACGGCGACATCGTCGCCGCCATGCTGGACGGCGAGGCGACCGTCAAGCGCTTCAAGCGCGAGGACGGGCACGTGTGGCTGCTCCCCCACAACTCCGCCTACCAGCCCATCCCCGGTGACGAGGCCACCATCCTCGGCAAGGTCGTCGCCGTGCTGCGGCGCGTCTGAGGACGGCCCAGAGACCGGCCCCGGGACCACTGCGCCGGTCCCGGGGCCTACACATGCGTCCGAAGACGTTCCCCGCGCCCCTCCTCCGGCCTAGTCCGCCGCCTTGGCCGCGGCGTCGATGGCGGCCAGCGAGCGGCGCACCTGGTTGCGGTCGGTGGTGTACCAGAAGTCGGGCATCGAAGCCCGCAGGAAACCTCCGTACCGCGCCCGGGCCAGCCGCGAGTCCAGCACCGCCACCACGCCCCGGTCCCCGGTGGCCCGCACCAGACGGCCCGCGCCCTGCGCCATCAGCAGCGCCGCGTGGGTGGCCGCGACCGCCATGAAACCGTTGCCGCCCGCCTCCTCGACCGCCTTCTGCCGGGCGCTCATCAGCGGATCGTCGGGGCGCGGGAACGGGATGCGGTCCATCACCACGAGCTGGCAACTGGGCCCGGGCACGTCCACGCCCTGCCACAGCGACAGCGTCCCGAACAGGCAGGTCTCCGCGTCCTCGGCGAACCGGCGGATCAGCTCGCCCAGGGTCTCCTCGCCCTGCAGCAGGATCGGGAAGTCCAGCCGCCCGCGCAGTTCCTCGGCGGCGGCCTGCGCGGCCCGCATCGAGGAGAACAGTCCCAGGGTGCGGCCGCCGGCGGCCTGCACCAGCTCGGCCAGCTCCTCCAGCATGTCGCCGCGACTGCCCTCCCGGCCGGGCGGGGAGAGGTGCTGGGCGACGTAGAGGATGCCCTGCCGGCGGTAGTCGAAGGGGGAGCCGACGTCCAGCCCCCGCCATCGCGGGACGGCCTCGTCGGCCTCCTCCTCGCCCTCCCCGGACGCGGCGGCGTCCCCGTCCGCGATGCGGCCCTCGGCCGTCAGCCCCAGGGAGGCGCCCACCCCGTCGAAGTCCCCGCCCAGCTTGAGGGTGGCGGAGGTCAGGATCACCGACCGGTCCTCGAACAGCTTCTCCCGCAGCAGCCCGGAGACCGTCAGCGGGGCGACCCGCAGCGAGGCCCCGTAACGGTCGTGGCGCTCGTACCAGACGACGTCGTACTCCGAGCCCTGGAGGATGCGTTCGGCGACCTCGTGGACGCCCTCCACCGACGCCAGCGCCTGCTTGCGGACGGCGTCCTCGTCCTGCACGGATCTGTCGCGGGTGTTGCCCAGCGCGGTGATCACCGCGCGGGCCGCGTCGCGCAGCGCCGTCAGGGCGTATCCGAGGTCCTCCGGGATCTCCTCCAGACGGCCCGGCAGGGCCAGCTCCATCAGCCGCTCGAAGGTCTCCGCGGCGGTCTGGAGCCGGTCGGCGGCCTTCTCGTCGACCAATTTGGCCGCGCGGCGCACCGCCCGGTTCACCCCGCCCGGCGTCAGCTCGCCGGTGGCCACCCCGGTCACCCGGGAGACCAGTTCGTGCGCCTCGTCGACGATCAGGACCTCGTGGCCGGGGAGCACCGGCGCGCCCTCGATGGCGTCGATGGCCAGCAGCGCGTGGTTGGTGACGACCACCTCGGCGAGCTTGGCCCGCTCGCGCGCCGCCTCCGCGAAGCACTCGGCGCCGTAGGCGCACCGGGTGGCGCCCAGGCACTCCCGGGAGGAGACCGAGACCTGGGACCAGGCGCGGTCCGAGACGCCCGGGGTGAGGTCGTCGCGGTCGCCGGTCTCGGTCTCGTCCGCCCAGTCCCGCAGCCGCAGCAGGTCCTTGCCCAGCCTGCTGGTGGGCGCGGCCGCCTCGAAGGGGTCGAACAGGCCGTCCTCGTCGTCCTGCGGCACCCCTTCGTGCAGGCGGTGCAGGCACAGGTAGTTGGAGCGGCCCTTGAGCATGGCGAACTCGGCCCGGCGGCGCAGCAGCGGGTGCAGGGCCTCCACCGTGCGCGGCAGGTCCCGCTCGACGAGCTGCCGCTGCAGGGCGAGCGTCGCGGTCGCGATGACCGTGCGCTCGCCGTGCGCCAGGGCGGGCACCAGGTAGCCCAGCGACTTGCCGGTGCCGGTGCCCGCCTGGATCAGCAGGTGGGTGTTGTTGTCGATGGCCTCGGCCACGGCCTCGGCCATGGCCACCTGGCCGGGACGTTCGGTGCCGCCGACGGCGGTGACGGCGGCGTGGAGGAGATCGGTGAGGGCGGGCTTGGTCATAGGGCTGCCACCTTACGCGGCGCCGCCGACAGCCGTGCCGGGAACGGTGCGAACGCCCCGGTGGCCGAGGGGCTGGTCACAGGACGTCGCGCAGGTTCCGGTCGCGGACCACCAGGGCGGCGCGCTTGCCGGGCAGTTCGGCCTCGGCGGCCAGCCGGAAGCCCGCGCCGAGGAAGGCCGCGACGGAGGGGACGTTGCGCAGGTCGGGTTCGGCGATGACGCGGTGGCACCTCGGCCGGTTGTCCAGGACGAGGTCCGACACCGCGCGCAGCAGCACGGTGCCGATGCCGCGCCCGCGGTCCGTGGCGCCGCCGATCAGCAGGTGGAGGCCGGTGTCGTGCGGGCGTGCCGGGTAGTGCCGGGCCAGCGGGTCGAGATCGGCACGGTAGACCTCCCAGTAGCTCATGGGGACGCCGGAGAGCGTGCCGAGGCACGGCACGCTGCGGCCGTCGCCGCCGAGCTGGGCGCGTAGGTGGGCGGCGGTGACCTCGCTGGGCCCGGACAGCCCCCAGTAGGCCGCCACGGCGGGGTCGTTCATCCATGCGGTGATCAGCCGCAGGTCGCGGTCGAGGCGGACGGGGACGAGCCGGAAGACGCCGGCGGCCGTGTCGACCGGTCCCCAGCCGGCGACGGTGTCGAGCAGGTCCGGCCGCGCCGGGGAGACCGCCGCGTCGTCGTACGGCACGGCCGACTGCGTGGGCAGGTGCAGGTCGAGGGTGTCGTCCGTGCTGGAGGTGCGGAAGGTGCCGGGGGTGCTGGAGGTCTTGGAGGTGTGGAAGGGTGCGCGGGTGCCGGACGCGCCGCGGATTCCGGGCGTGTGCCGGACGGCGGGCACGGCGGGCTCGGTCGGTGGGCCACCGGTGGGCATGACGGCGTCTCCTGTGCGGGTCAGGGCTTCACCACGGGGTTGGCGACGGTGACGTAGACGGACTGGGTGTCCACCGGTCCGGCCAGCTCGTCCAGTCCGTGCAGCCGGGTGAGGAGGTTGGCCTTGCAGCGCAGCGTCGGGGAGTGCAGCAGCAGGGCGGGCAGCGGTGACCGGCGGCCGCCGTCCGTGGGGCGGTCGGCCTCGGCGAGGAAGTGGCGCAGCGCCGCGAGCAGCAGCCGCTCGTCGGCGAGGCGCTGGGAGCCGAACGCGCCGATCAGCCCCAGCACGTTGTTGACGCCCAGGTAGTAGGCGAAGCGTTCGTCGACGGCCTCGTCGGCGACGAAGGTGTCGCTGTCGGCGCCGATGCCCGGCAGCCTCGACTCCAGCGCTCCGCGGTGGGACTCGCGGAAGTAGTAGCCCTGGTTGTCGCGGTAGCGTCCGCCCGCCGGCCAGCCGTCGCCGTCGAGCAGGACCAGGGTGTTCTGCTGGTGGGCCTCCAGGGCGACGCCCGCCTCGGCGTCCAGCCACAGCACGGGGCGCACCACGGCGTGGAGGTAGCGCAGGAACCACTCGGCGGCGACGGCGGCGACCGGCCGCCCGGTGCGGGCCGCCAGGCGGGTGACGACGTCGGCGAGGCGGGAGCGCAGCTCGCCGCCGGGAGCGCCCGGCCAGGGCCGGGGAGAGGTGAGTCCGGCCAGGCACACGGCGTCGTCGCGGGGCCCGAACGGGTTGTGGCGGATGACGGTGTCCAGCCCGGCGACGGGTTCTCCCCGGCCGTCGGTGACGGCGAGCCAGGCGGGGTCGCGGACGATGTCGAAGCCGGGGCGGCCGGGGAAGGCGGCACGCCAGCGCTCGCCCAGGCCGGTGCGGAGCAGCCGGTGCACCTCGACGCCCCGGTACAGCTCCTTGCGGAGGTTCTCACGGCGGGAGTTGGTGATCCGCAGGGCCAGCGACAGCTTGAGCATGGCGGGGGCACCGGGCCGGTAGACGGTGCGCAGGGAGGAGGTCGGGTGCCACGGCGCGCCGTGCGGGCCGAGGTCGTGCAGCAGCCCTGCCTCCAGCAGCGCGGCGACGGCGGGGCGGTGCCGCACCTCGCGCGCCTGCCAGGGGTGCAGCGGCAGCGGGACGGTTCCCCCGGGCAGCGGCAGACCGGGGCCGGCCAGCTCGGTGACGAGTCGTTCGGCGGGCACGGCCCGGCCGCGTTCGGTCCAGGCGGAGTCGGCCGCCAGGACGGAGCGGTCGACGGCCATCCAGTGCAGGGGGAGCACTCCGCGCAGCTCCGGGGAGCAGGCGCGCGCCTCGGCGTCGGAGAGCCCCTCGCGGCTCTTGGGCGCGGGGTGCAGCGGATGCCCCAGGACCAGGGACTGCTCGCCGTCCAGGAACGGGTCGGTGCCGGGCGGGGACTCGGGGCGGGAGCGGCGGTCGGCGAGGAAGACGGCGGTGCGCCGTACCGAGTCGGCGACCCGGCCGACCAGGTCGGCGGCCTCCCCGGTGCCCGGGCCCGCGGCGCCGCGGTGCGCGGCCTCGCGGGCCAGCAGGGCGGCGAGGGTCACGGCGTCGACGGGGGCCGCCGCGGAGGGGACGCCGGGGAGGGCGCCGACCGGTGCGGCGCCGGCCAGGACGGGCGGTCCGAAGCGGTGCCAGCCGGTGGCGGACCAGTGGCGGACGGGAACCCGCAGCACCAGGCCGCAGGAGGTGAGCGCGAGGTGGAGGACGGCCTCGCCGCGGGCCGGGGCCAGGCCGTTCTCGCGCACCCAGCAGCGCAGCAGGTTCTCGCTCGCCGCGGCGTCGGCGGCCGGCGCCGGATCGGGGTGCTCCAGCGGGTCGCGGGCGCCCTCTCCGGCGCCGGTGCGCGGTGGCGCGCTCCCACTACTCGCGCCGGTCCCGTCTTCCGCGCCCGTCCCGCCGCGGTACGGCTGCCGGGGGACAGTCGTGTCGGCCGTGTCGGTCGTGTCGGTCCACCGGGCGGGCTGCTCACCGGCGGGGACCCGCTCCTGCGTCGTCCTTCCGTCCGGACCGGGGCATGCGTTCACGGAAGTCTCCCTGGGGTGAGGGCACCGCACCGGTGCGTGGTCGTCCGGTTCCCGTGGCACGGCGGAGCGCGCCGTATCTCCGCCCGTACCAACGACGCCGCCCCTGTCGGATCACGGTCGCGGGCAAGATCCTTGGTGCGCCGCGGGCCGGGAACCGAGGACCCGCCGTGTGCCGTCCCCACCACCACCGGCATAGTGGGGGCCGCCTCGTTCCGAGAGGTTCATGACAAACCAACCTGCACAACGCTCCATCTCAGGGGGATTTTCGTCCATGTCATCTGTGAGCAGAGGGCGGTCTGCGCTGACCGCCGCGGCGGTGGTCGCGGCCTTGGCCGTCACCGCCACCGCGTGCGGCCCGTCGGACGAGGAGGCCGACGCCAACGCCAGACCCAGCGCCTCCGCGCAGGACGGGAGCAACACCGACGACGGCACCGGTGGTCTCCGCCTGCCGAAGGAACTGCCCGACGCGCTCAAGGACTTCGACCCCGAGAAGTGGCGGAACGGGGAGTGGAAGAACTGGGACAGGGACCGGTGGGTGCGCGAGGCCAAGGACTTCGTCAACCCCATCATCGAGGGCCTGTGGGATCCGGACCGGATGAAGGACGCCCGGGAGAACGACCGCCGGGTCGACGACTCCGACATCGACGGCGGTGACGGCGGTGACGGCGGCGCGTCGGACGAGGGCGTCACCGACCCCGAGCCCCGGCCGAAGGAGGCCCAGCCGGTCGCGGCGCCGTACCGGGAGAACGCCCCGGCGGTGGGCAAGGTGTTCATGGACACCCCCAAGGGCTCCATGGTCTGCTCCGGCACCGTGGTCAAGGACCCCCGCAACCCGGGCAAGTCCAACCTCGTCGCCACCGCCGGCCACTGCGTCCACGCCGGCAAGGACGGCGGCTGGTTCCGCAACATCG